>NZ_JBMRFS010000002.1:0-739191 GCF_049384825.1 Stenotrophomonas sp. CASM106 | reverse complement strand
AGCCGCTTGCTCGTGTGCGCTTTCCTGCGCACACGGCAAGACCGGGGTTGGGCGTCCTGCCCAACCCGCCCGAGGCATGCCTCGGGCCCATGCGGCTGACACCCCGCACTCCGACACCGCCCCACCTTCGACAGGTTCACGCGGCTGTTGGTAGGTGTCGACCTTGGTCGACACATCTGTCAGATATTGAGTGAATTCATCCACGCATGACGTGGATCTATCGTGTCGACCAAGGTCGACACCTACCGGAGCAGTACGCCGTTCCGACAGATCGCGGAAAACTGTCGAAGGCGGGGTGGGTCCGGTTGCGGGGGCGTGAGCCGCATGGATGCGGCGACCGAGCTTACATGGACGTACTTGCAGCGCCCCCCGCAACCGGACCCACCCCGCCATCTCACGGAATGCACGCTGTTGCTGTTGCTGTTGCTGTTGCCCTGGATCGTAGCGGGTGCAGGGCGCAGCCCTGCCAAACCCTACCCCTTGGCCATTGCCTGCCACCACTGCGACAGCAGCTCCGGCCTGCGCAGGCGCTCGCGCCACCACCGCAGTGCCGCGCCGTCCTCGCCGGTGCGCCAGGCCAGCCAGAACGTTTCCTCCGGCTTGTGTTCCTCCACCTCGCGGATCACCAGCTGGCCACGCGCCACTGCAGCGCGCGCGCACGGCTCGGGCAGGAAGCCGAAGCCCACACCTTCGCATTGCAGCTTCAGTTTGCTGGCCATGTCAGGCACGGTCAGCATCTCCTGCCCCATCAACAGGCCCACCGTGCGCGGCAGCAACCGCCGCGCCGAATCAGAAACGGCGATCGCGCAGTGCTCGACCAGCTGCTCGCGACCGAGCACGCCCGGCACCTTGGCCAACGGATGATCCGGCGCGACCGCGAACACGAACTCCACCGTGCCCAGCGGCTCGACCACGTAACCACCGCCACTGGGGCCCTCACCCGGCGCGCCAACCAGCAGGTCGGCACGGCGGTCCAGCAGGGCCTCCCAGGTGCCGGACAGGGCCTCGCCGATCAATCGCAGCCGGGTCGGCGCCTCGGCCTCACGAAACGCGGCGATGTCCGGGCCCAGCAGCCAGGTCGGGAACACCGAGTCCACCGCCAGGGTCAGTTCGGTCTCCCAGCCCGACGCCACCCGGCGCACCCGCAGCTCCAGCTCGCGGGCCGCACGCAGGAGATGCCGACCCTCGTCCAGCAGGGCGCGTCCGGCCTCGGTCGGTTCGGCACGCGGGCCGACCCGGTCGAACAGCTGAACGCCGAGGTCCTCCTCCAGCTTGGCCACGGTGTAGGAAATGGTCGAGGGCACCTTGTGCAGGGCCTTGCCGGCGCCGGCAAAGGAGCCGCGGCGGTCGATGGCATCCAGGATCTGCAGGGCATCGAGGCTGAGCTTGAGCATTCGAATTTTTCGATGATGGCCGTCAAAACTATCCGTTTTTCAAACCCCTGGCGCAAGCGGATACTTCTCTCCAACGGGGAAACACGACAACTACCGCCTCACCCCGCCCCATCGAAACCATCGAACAAGGAGATTCCATCATGCTGCAGATCCGCAAGAGCGCTACCCGTGGCCTGGCCGAGCATGGCTGGCTGTCCTCGCGCCATACCTTCTCCTTCGCCAACTACTACGACCCCCGCTACGTCAGCTTCGGCCCGCTGCGGGTGATCAACGAAGACAAGGTGATCGGCGGCCAGGGCTTCGGCACCCATAGCCACAGCAACATGGAGATCGTTTCCTATGTGCTGGGCGGCGCGCTGGAGCACAAGGACTCGATGGGCACCGGCTCGGTGCTGCGCTACGGCGACGTGCAGCGCATGAGTGCCGGCAGTGGTGTCAGTCACAGCGAATTCAACCACTCGGCCGACGAGACCGTGCACTTCCTGCAGATCTGGATCTTCCCGGACCGCGAGAACATCACGCCGTCCTACGAGGAGACCCACTTCGCCCCGGAGACCAAGCGCGGCCAGCTGCGCCTGATCGCTTCGCCGGACGGCGCCGACGGTTCGCTGCGCATCCACCAGGATGCCCGCATCTTCGCCACCATCCTCGATGGCGGCCAGAAGCTGCACCACGCGCTCGGCAATGGCCGTGGTGCCTATGTGCAGGTTGCCCGAGGCCAGCTGCAGGTCAATGGCATCACCCTGGAAGCCGGTGATGCACTGCAGGTCAGCGACGAAGCGCAGCTGACCCTGGAAAACGGCAACGACGCCGAAGTGCTGGTGTTCGACCTGCCGCTGTAACCACAACGCCCGCGATGCCGCAAAGCATCGCGGGCGCATTTCCGTAGAGCCGAGCCCACGCTCGGCTGCGGTGTGACAGCCAGCCGAGCGCGGGCTCGGCTCTACAGGACCCGCGTCAGAACCTGTACGTCATCGCCAGCCGCACATTGCGTGGCTCACCCCAGGTGTAGGTGCTGTACCAGCTGAAGATCGTGTAGTAGCGCTTGTCCAGCAGGTTGTTGACGTTGAGCGTGGCCGACAGGCGATCACTGAATTCATAACGCGCCATCGCATCCAGCAACCAATACGGTTGGGTGCGATGTACCACCTTGGCCTGCGTGGCCGGGTTGGTGATCTCGCCGAAGGTGGAATCCTGTCGTGCGGCGCGACGCGCCGCGCGGGCTCAGCCGCCGATGGCGGCACAGGCCTCCAGGATCAGCGCGGTCACTTCCTTCGGCTGCGAGGCCAGCGAGGCATGGCTGGCATCCAGCTCCAGCAATCGCTTGGGCTGGATGCGCGTGGCCATGGCCTTCTGGTTGTCCGGCGCGATCATGCGGTCCTGGCGGGACAGCTGGTACCAGCTCGGCTTGTGCTTCCAGGCCGGATCGCTGACCGCATCACCGAAGGTGCTCGCCAACGGCGCCTTCTGGGTCACCGCCATCACCCGGCCCTGGTCGGCGCTCAGGTCCTGGCAGAAGCTCTCATGGAAC
Source organism: Stenotrophomonas sp. CASM106 (assembly GCF_049384825.1). Taxonomy (NCBI): domain Bacteria; kingdom Pseudomonadati; phylum Pseudomonadota; class Gammaproteobacteria; order Lysobacterales; family Lysobacteraceae; genus Stenotrophomonas; species Stenotrophomonas sp. CASM106. The sequence goes on along the minus strand of NZ_JBMRFS010000002.1, from coordinate 736,266 downwards.
CTGTCCGCACGCAGCCACAGGTAGCCATCGCTGTCCGGTGCCAGGTTCGGCGCTGCCTCCGGCAGGTGCTGCTGGGTGATCCCACCGGGGCTCTCGCCGGCATCAGGCGCGAAGGCAGCGATGTAGACCAGGCCCTTCACGTTGGGCTCGCTACCGGCCTGGCTGATCACCGCGCCGCCGTAGGAGTGGCCGACCAGCAGCACCGGCCCGTCGATCTGCCGGATCATTTTCCGGGTGCGTTCTGCGTCGTCGGCCAGCGAGGTAAGCGGCAGTTCCACCGCCTGCACACGGTCGTGGCCGTTGCGATGCAGTTCCAGGATCACCTTGGCCCAATGTGCGGCCCCGCCCCAGAATCCATGGACAAGGAGGATGGTCGGTGTCGTGCTCATGTACAGGTCTCCGGCAGCGGCCGGCGGAATGCCGACTGTGCAGCCACTGTCCGTGCGTGGCGTTAATCGCTGGTGACGCAATCGGGTCACTGCAATCGTATGCGTCGTTTGATGTCATGCATGGCACTTGCCGACCTGGCCTGATAACGATTTCATGGAGCTCTCCCGGAGCTTCGCATCAAGCATGACGCCTTCATCCCCACGTGCCCAGCAGCACGCCACCCGCGCCGCCTTCTTCATTCCCGGATTCGCCACCGCCGCGTGGGCACCGATGGTCCCCTACGCCAAGGCCAAGGCCGGGCTGTCCGACGCCAGCCTCGGCGCCGTGCTGCTGTGCCTCGGGCTCGGCTCGCTGCTGGCGATGCCACTGGCAGGTGCGCTGACCGGACGGCTGGGATGCCGTCGGGTGATGGTGATCACCTGCGCGATGATGCTGGGCGCCCTGCCCTTGCTGGTGCTGGCACCCTCGCCCGTGGCGCTGGGCGCAGCGCTGTTCGTGTTCGGCGCCGGCGTCGGTGCATTGGATTGCGCGATGAACATGCAGGCCGTGGCGGTCGAGCGCGACGCCGGACGCGCGATGATGTCCGGCTTCCACGCCTTCTACAGCATCGGTGGATTCGTCGGCGCCGGCTGCATGACCGGGCTGCTGATCCTCGGCACGCCGCTGTGGCTGGCCGCGCTGCTTTCGGTGGCCGCGCTGCTGCTGGTTGCCGTGCTGTCGGCACCGCACTGGCGTCCGCAACGGATCCTGCACGAAGGCCCGCTATTGGCGCTGCCGCACGGCGTGGTCCTGTTCATCGGCGTGCTGGCCTTCGTGGTGTTCCTTGCCGAGGGCTCAATGCTGGACTGGAGTGCGGTGTTCCTGGCGGAAGTGCGGCAGGTACCGCGCGACCAGGCCGGGGCCGGCTTTGCGTTGTTCACCCTGGCGATGACCGCGATGCGCCTGTTTGGCGACGGCATCGTCGAGCGCCTCGGCCGGACCCGCACGCTGGTCATCGGCGGCATCACCGCTGCGGCGGGCTTCACCCTGGCCACGCTGGTGCCCTCGTTCCCGGTGGCGTTGGCCGGCTACGTACTGGTCGGGCTGGGCTGCGCCAACATCGTGCCGGCGCTGTTCTCGATGGCGGGCCAGCAGCGGGTGATGCCGGAGAGCATCGCCATCACCGCGGTGACCACACTGGGTTACGCCGGCATCCTCGCCGGTCCGGCAGCGATCGGCGCACTGGCGCATGCCACCAGCCTCGGTTTCGCCTTCCTGTGCGTGGCCGCGCTGCTGCTCGGTGTCGCGGCGTCTGCCCGCGCACTGGCACGACGCGTGGCCTGACAGAAAAAGGGGACGGAGGGGATTAAGTCGTTTCCCGCACACCTGGCCTGGAAACGACTTAATCCCCTCCGTCCCCTTTTTCTCAGCTGCGCGCCAGCCACTCAGCCTGGGCCGGCAGCTGCGGTGCCGGGCACGCGCTCTGCGGATGGTGCTCGTCGCGCGCCATCCAGTCATCGACCACGCCCGCCAGCAGGTCCAGCCGCAGCGGCAGGGTGATGTGGTCCTCGCCGCGCATTTCGATGTAGTGCGCACGCGGGTTGGCCTGGGCCAGTTCGCGGCCCTGGCTGACCGGAATGTGCTGGTCGCCCTGCCCGTGCAGCAACAGCACGCAGGCGCGGGTATCGGCCAACGCACGCGCGACGTCCACGCGGTCCAGATCGACGTCGATGCGGCGGCTGGCGGCGGCGATCACCTGGTTGATGTCCTGGCCGCCGTAGCGCCAGCGCGCGTACGACGCCACCGCCTGCGCCTTCAGGCCTTCCGGCTGGAGCCCCATCAGGTGCGGGATCATGGTGCGGATCGCCACGCCGGCATTGGCGAACGATTCCATCGCCACCACGCCTTCGACCTGGTCACCCAGCTTGTCGGCGGTGAACACCGCCGTGGCCGCACCATAGGACACACCGAACAGGTACAGGGGCCCGGTCACTTCGCCGCGCACGCGCAGCTCGCCGATCACATCGACCACGTCATCCGACTCATAGGTGCCATAGCCGGACGGGCCGGTGCCGGACTGGCCATGGTTGCGCAGGTCGAGCGTGACCACGCGGTAGCCGGATTCGGCCAGCTGCAGCGACCATGGCAGCATCGAATCACCGTTCATCATCCACCCATGCAGCAGCACCACGGTGCCGCGCGGCGCCTGCGCGCGGAACGGCTGCGGCACGGCCAGGCTCAGGCCGGTATCCAGCGGCAGGCCGTTCTCGTGGCGCTGCGGCAGGTAGCGGTAACGCGCGCCGTAGTCGCCCGGATCGAATACGCGCCAGAAGATCGGCACGCCATCGCGGCCCGCCGCGAAGCCATGGCGGTTGGGCAGTTCGGCGATGGCCGCGGCGATGCGCGGACGATCGAGCAGGGTCGACACGCCACCCGGCGCGATCAGCTGATCGGCGAGTGAGGTGGACGAGGCGTTGATCGAGGATGAGCATGCAGCCAGCCACAGGCCGGCGCACGCCAGCAACAACAGCAGCAGGCGCTTCATATCACGTCATAGGGATGAATCAGACAGATTGGGACGGTAACGCCCAATAGACCGGCCATCTATCGCGCACGGATGACGGCTTGATGACAACGCAGGAACGATTCAGTTTGGTGTAAAAGCTGTATCCGTTCAGTCATTGATCCGGATCAATGAACGCGCGCCCGGGAGTGCCCACAGTGCCGCCATGCGCATCTCGTTCAAGCTCGCCATTGCCCTGGCCGCCACGGTGGCCGCCGCCTACGGCATCGCCCGCAGCACGCCCTACTGGTTCGCACCGCGACAGACCGCGCAGGTCGACATCCACGATCCGGCGCTGATCGCGCAGGGGCGCTACCTGTCACGTGCCGCCGACTGCGCGGCCTGCCACACCGCGCCGGGCGGCAAGCCGTTCGCCGGTGGCCTGGGCATGCAGACGCCGATGGGCACGATCTATTCGACCAACATCACCCCCGATCCGGACTCCGGCATTGGTGCCTACGACTACGCCGATTTCGAACGCGCGGTCCGCCGCGGCATCCGCCACGACGGCCAGCCGCTGTATCCGGCGATGCCGTATGCCTCGTACGTGATCGCCAGCGATGCCGAGATCAAGGCGCTGTATGCCTATTTCATGGGCTCGGTGAAGCCGGTGAAGCAAAGCAACGCCGACAGCACGATTCCATGGCCGGCCAACATGCGCTGGCCTTTGGCATGGTGGCAGCTGCTGTTCGCGCGCCCGCGCAGCTTCAACCCGGATCCGTCGCTGGATGTGGGCCAGCAGCGTGGCGCTGAGCTGGTTGAGGGCCTGGCCCACTGCGGCGCCTGTCATACACCACGTGGGCTGGCGTTCCAGGAGAAGGCGATGGCCGACGATGGCAGCCGCCAGTTCCTGTCCGGCTCGGTGCTGGAAGGCTGGTATGCGAAGAACCTGCGCAATGAATCGACCGGCCTGGCCAGCTGGAGCGAGGGCGAGATCGTCGACTTCCTGCGCACCGGGCGCACCGATCGATCGGCAGCCTTCGGTGGCATGGCCGACGTGGTCGAGCACAGCACGCAGTACCTGTCCGACGCTGACCTGCTGGCCATGGCGCGCTACCTGAAGCAGCTGCCGGCGCGTGAGGGACGCAGTGCGCAGTGGTCGCCTGGTACCGACACCACCACCGCCGCGCTGCGTAGTGGCGACTATCGCGTGGCCGGTTCGCTGGCCTATGCCGAGCACTGCCAGGCCTGCCACCGTGCCGACGGGCGCGGCATGCCACGCGTCTATCCGGCCTTGGCCGGCAACTCGATCGTGTTCGCCGACGACCCCAGTTCGCTGGTGCAGGTGACCCTGATCGGGGGTCGCACGCCGCATACCCCGCACGACCGCATGGCCTTCACCATGCCCGGCTTCGAGCAGCTGCCGAACGCGCAGCTGGCACAGATCCTGACCTTCATCCGCAGCAGCTGGGGCAACCAGGCCAGCGCGGTGAGCGAGGTCGAGGTGGCACGCATGCGCCGGGTGGTGCGTGACAAGCCGGTGCACTACGTTCCGCAGGAGTCCGCACGATGAAGCGTTCGCGCAAACGTTCCCGCCTGCTGCTCGGTAGTGCGATCACCGTGGTGCTGCTGGCCGGTGCGGGCACCCTCGCCTATCGTCACCTGCACCCGGGCCTGGATGCAGCCGTAGCCAGTACGATCGATATCCTCGATGCACAGGGCAAGGTGGTCGCCCACTACCACGCGCCCAGTGCCGAGGAGATCGCCGGCCTGGGCAATGCCGAATCGGTAATGCTCGGCCGGCGCATCCTCAACGAGACCGCGCGCCTGCTTCCGGACAACGTCGGCAACGATCTGAACTGCAATTCGTGCCACATGGCCGAGGGCAAGCGACCGTTCGGCAACCACTACTTCAATACCGGCGGCGGTGCCTATCCGCGTTACATGCCGCGCCCGGGCAAGGTGATCGGGCTGACCGAGCGCATCAATGGCTGCCTGCAGCGCTCGATGAACGGCAAGCCGCTGCCGAAGGACGCACCGCAGATGCGCGCGATGCTCGACTACATGGCGTGGCTGAGCAGCCCGGTGCCAGAGGGTGCAAAAGTGGCCGCGCCCAGTGAGGGCCCCATCGACAGCACGCTGACTCCGGACCCGGTCCGCGGCCAGGCGCTGTATGCCGTGCAGTGCGCCGCCTGCCATGGCGACAACGGCGAAGGCCGACGCGATGCCAGCGGTGACATCGCGTTCCCGCCGCTGTGGGGCGACCACAGCTTCAACATCGGTGCCGGCATGGCGCGCCTGTACAAGGCGGCCGGTTTCATCAAGCACAACATGCCACCGGCAGTGACCCGCGCACCGCCGCTGGGGCAGCAGGTGATGCCGGACCAGGATGCGGTGGACATCGCCGGCTATTTCATCAACCAGCCGCGGCCGGACTTCGCCAACAAGGGCAAGGACTGGCCGCGTGACCCGAAGCCCAAGGACGCACGGTACTGAAGCAGGCGGCGGGTGCCGGCCGTCGCACAACACGATTCCTGCATCGCCACGTCATGCCGATGTCATTGGCGCTGCCGACACTCCGGGGCTTCCCTCCTCTGAAGGTCCGGTCTCGATGCGAACGTCTGCGCGCTTTCCCCGTGTCTCGCTGCTTGCCCTGCTGATCGCTCCCGCACTGGACGCCCTGGCCGAAGCACCGCAGGGCGATGCCGCTGAAGCGCGCAGCAGTGAGGCCCGCACCCTCGACCAGGTGCAGGTGATCGGCCAGGCCACCAGCTATGCCAAGACTTCCGTGCGTGCGGAAACGCTGAACCGGCAGACCGTGATGAGCAGCGTCAACGACGCGCTCAACGAAGTGCCCGGCGTGGTGGTCAGCGAGGCCGATGCCACCGGCTCGTCGGTGTGGGGCACGCAGATCAGCATGCGTGGCTTCGTCACCAACCGTGATACCCAGCAGATCGGCACCACCATCGACGGCCTGCCCAATGGTGGCTCGGGTTACGGCGGCGGCTCGCTGGCCAACCGCTACATCGACACCCTCGACCTGGAAACGGTGGAAGTCAGCCAGGGCACTGCCGATATCTCCTCGCGCTCGAACGAGGCCCTGGGCGGCACGCTCAACTTCCTCACCAGCGATCCGCTGCAGGACAGCCGCCTGCGCTTCGTGGTCGGCGCCGGTGACAACGAGGCGCGCAAGTACTACGTGCGCTACGACACCGGCCTGCTCGGCGGCCACACCCGCGCCTGGGTCAGTGCCTCGTCGGCGCGCGTGCATGACTGGATCGATGGCAGCGGCAGGACCAGCAATGACCACATCGCCGGCAAGTTCATCACCGAACTGGATCGCTGGACCCTGACCGGCTACCTGTCCTACAACGATGCGGACGAGCCGGAGTACACCAGCGTCTCACCGAAGGGCTTCGCGACCAATCCGGATCGCGACAACCTGGTCGGTACCCTCACCGGCATTCCCTACCTGGACCAGAACTACCGTTCCGGCTCGCGTGCGCTGCGCGAGAACACCTTCGGCTACCTGCGCGCGGCCTTCGACGGTGGCAACGGCTTCAAGACCTCGGTGGCCGCCTACGGGCACCGCATGCAAGGCCGTGGTGACTGGCTGCCACCGTACCTGGCGCAGGTCAGCGATGAGGGTGCGGGCCGCCCCGAATCGGAATACCTCGGTGGCAAGACCGTGTACGGCGGCAGCAACCGTGGCCAGATTTTCTTCGTCAATCCCGATGGCAGTGCCGCGCAGCGCCTGGCCAGCTGCAGCCCGCGCCTGGGCTTCACCGCCGAGTACGATCCGAACTGCTACGCCGGCAACGTGCTGGGCGCGCAGTCGTATCGCCACACCCACTACGACAACGACCGCATGGGCGTGACCGCCGACGTTGAATGGCGCCAGACTTTCGGCGCAGTCGACAACACGATCCGCGGCGGCCTGTGGGTGGAGAAGCTGGACCGTTCGGCACGCCGCGACTGGCATCGCCTGCTCAACGTCGGCCAGGACATCGCCTTCGACCACCAGCCGTACTGGGTACAGTTCGAGGACAAGTACAAGGTCGACGAACAGATGTACTACGTCGAGGACGTGGCGCGGTTCGGGCCGTTCAGCGCACGTCTGGGCGTGAAGCAGTTCTTCGTCGACCAGTCGCGCCGCCGCGTGATCGGTGCCAGCGAGCACGTCACATCCGATTCCAGGTCCGACCCGCTTCTGTCCACCGGCTTGACCTGGGCGCCGGGCGTGGAAGGCATGGAGCTGTTCGCCGGCTTCTCGCAGAACTTCGCCGCGATTCCTTCCGGCGTGCTCGGCGAGACCGACCCGCAGCGCTTCCGCAACGTCGAGCCGGAGACCGCTGACAACATTGAAGTGGGCATGCGCATCAGCCGCTGGCCCCTGACCGCCTCGGTCACGCTGTACAACATCAAATTCGACAACCGCATCGTCTACCTGCCGGCCGGCTTCGTCAGCGGCATCGACTACCTGGGCGAGACCGACGGCGTCTACGAGAACTTCGGCGGCGTGGAAAGCAACGGCCTGGAAGCGGCGTTCGGTTACGGTTGGGACAACGGCTGGCGTCTCAACGCCGCCTACACCTACAACCGCTCCAAGTACCTGGGCAGCGGTGATGCCGCGCGCGATACCCAGCTGGGCATCGTCGACGGCGCCAAGGTGATCGGCCAGCCCGAACAGACCCTCGTACTCTCGGCGGACTGGCAGGGCGAGAACTGGAACTTCGGCCTGTCCGGCCGTTACCTAGGCACCCGCTACCTCGACGCCGCCAACGTCAACAAGCTGCCCTCGGCCACCGTGTTCAATGCCAACATCGGCTTCGACCTGCAGGGCCTGTCGCCGCGCCTGAAGGGCATGGGTGCCAACCTGGTGGTGAGCAACCTCACCGATAAGCGGTATCTTGCGGGGGTGGACGGCCGCGACAACGCCTTCATCGGCGCCCCGCGCACCGTCGGCATCTCCTTCCGCGTGGACCTGTGAGTGAGCCCGTGACCGATATCGGCCGACGCCGGTTGTTGCAGGCCGGCGTTGCCGCCGGCCTTGCCTCGCTGCTGCCCAGCATCGCACGGGCCGCAGCGATCGCCCCCGCCGCGCAGACGCGCAGCCTCGAAGACCTGCAGCACATCGTGGTGTTCATGCAGGAGAACCGTTCGTTCGACCACTACTTCGGCACGCTGCCGGGCGTACGTGGTTTCGGTGACCGCTTCGTGGCCCCGGCCGCCGCGCTGCAGGCCGGTGGCCGCGCGCGCAGCCTGTGGCTGCAGCCCGATGCCATTGGCACGCGGGCGATCGCACCGTTCCCGCTGGATACCGCCGCGCACTTCGGCTACATGCGGGTGGAAGGCACGCCGCACACCTGGCCGGATGCGCAGCGCGCCTGGGATCACGGCCGCATGGGGCACTGGCCGAAGGCCAAGCAGAACCACTCCATGGGCTACTTCCAGCGCAGCGACCTGCCCTTCCAGTTCGCCCTGGCCGATGCCTTCACCATCTGCGACGCCTACCACTGCGCGATGCAGGCCGGAACCAACCCGAACCGGGTGTTCCTGTGGACCGGCCACAACGATGCTGCCGCCCGCGCCGGCGGCCCGGTGATCGCCAACTCGCACGACAACTTCCCCGAGCACGGCGGGCATCCTGCGTCGTACCGCTGGGCCAGCTATGTCGAACGCCTGCAGAGGGCGGGGGTATCCTGGCAGATCTACCAGGACATGGCCGACAACTTCACCGACAACCCGCTGGCCGGCTTCGAGGCGTTCCGCCAGGCCTACCGCGCTGCGCCGGGGCATGACCCGCAGCTGCGCGCACGCGGGGTCAGCACGCGTGGCCTGGCGCAGCTGCGCCAGGACGTCATCGACGGACGCCTGCCGCAGGTCAGCTTCATCATCGCCGACGCGGCCGGCAGCGAGCATCCCGGCCCCTCCAGCCCGGCCCAGGGCGCGGCCTATACCGCACGCGTGCTGGATGCACTGACCGCCGATCCGCAGGTGTGGAGCCGCACCGCCCTGCTGCTGATGTTCGACGAGAACGACGGTTTCTTCGACCACATGCCGCCACCGGCACCGCCTTCGCCGGTGGACGGTGGCTGGGCGGGTGCGTCCTCGGTCAGCACTGAAGGCGAGTACCACCGCCATCCGGCACCGGGAGATGAGAAGTACGACTTCGCCGAACTGCGCGGCCGCCCGTATGGACTGGGCCCGCGCGTGCCGCTGTACGTGATCTCGCCCTGGAGCCGCGGTGGCTGGGTCGATTCGCAGGTGTACGACCACACCTCGGTCATTCGACTGATCGAACGCCGCTTTGGTGTGTCCGCGCCGGACATCTCGCCGTGGCGCCGCGCGGTCTGCGGCGACCTCAGCACTGCGTTCGACTTTGCCCAGCGCGATACCCGCCCGTTCGTCCGCGGCCTGCCCGACGTGAGCGCGGTGGCCGCACGCGCCGCTGCTTTGCCGGGGCGCACCGTGCCCGCGCTGCCAGAGGGGCTGAAGCCAGCGAAACAGGAAAGCGGTGTACGCCCGGCGCGTGCCCTTCCCTATCGACCGCAGGCGTCGATTGCTGCGGTCGACGTCGCGGGCGTTGACCTGGCGTTGTCTTGCGAGGGCGCAGCGGCAGTGCTGCATGTCTACGATCGGCTGCGGCTGGAGGCGGTGCCGCGCCGTTACACGCTGCTGCCGGGCATGCCGCTGCGCGAGCGTTGGCCGCTGGACGCCCAGGGCCGCTATGACCTGTGGCTGCTCGGTCCGAACGGCTTCCACCGCCACTTCCAGGGTGCGGCCAAGACTCCTGCCGTGCAGGCTTCAATTGATCGCGCGGATGGCCAGCTGCGGCTGCACCTGCGCAATCTGGGTGACAGTGCACAGCAGGTGCGCGTGCATGGCGGCGCCTATGCAGGACACATGCCCGAACAGACATTGGCGCTGCCCGCACATGCGCAGACTTCATTGGCGTGGGATGCAACGCCTACCGCCGGCTGGTATGACCTGCGCATCAGCGCGGGTGGGAGTGTGCTGCGTTTGGCCGGCCGCGCCGAGGATGGTCGCCCCGGCACCAGTGACCCGGCGATGGGCACCGAACCGCTGCGGTTCGAGCACGATTGAAGAATCCCTGTAGAGCCGAGCCCATGCTCGGCTGCTTTCGCCCCGGTCGCATTGCCCCGAAAGAAGCAGCCGAGCGTGGGCTCGGCTCTACAGCGCAGACCGGTAGACTCAGGCCTCCTGCAGCCCCGGCCGGCCGTGCTCCACCGCGTAGCGCTTCCAGCTCTGCACGGTACCGTTCGGCCGCATCACGGTATCCAGCGTCTTCATGTCGCCGATCCACGCATCAGGGGTGACATCGCACAGCACATAGCCACGCTTGTCGGTGGTCGCCTTCAGATTGGGGCTGTGCGCAAGCTGGTTCCTGGCATACGCGTCCACGCCCTGGCCGTCAGCACCGGAAGTGATCGAGGTGGCGAGGAACTCGCTGGAGACCACGCCCGAGTCACGGTGGTCCTGCACCAGGTCGCTGGCGTAATGCCGGTGCGCGTCGCCACAGGCGGTCACCACGTTGCCGAAGCCGACCTTCTGGATGTGGTCGAGCAGGCGCCGACGGCTGTCCAGGTAACCCGACCATTGATCATCGGACGACTGCACCACGCCGTCCTTCTCGCGCATGTAGTTGCCCAGCGCTACCTGGTGGGCGATGGTGTGCCAACGCGGTGCGGCATCGGCCAGGCCATCGAACAGCCAGCGCTCCTGCTTCGCACCGACGATGCTGCGCTCCGCCGATTCCACGTCCTCACGCAGCGCCATGTTCACCTGCTTGCTGCGGTACTGGCGTGTGTCGAGCAGGTGCAGGTCCATCAGCGTTCCGTAGCGTGCGCGCCGGTACAGCTGCATGTGGCCATCGCGCGGGAATGCCGAACGGCGCAGCGGCATGTTCTCGTAGTAGGCCTGGAACGCCTGTGCGCGCCGCAGCAGGAACACTTCGCTGGGCGTATCGTCCTGGTCTTCGGCGCCGGCCCAGTTGTTGTCCACTTCATGGTCATCGAAAGTGACGAACCACGGTGCCGACGCATGCGCGGCCTGCAGGTCGGCATCGCTCTTGTACTGGGCGTAGCGGCGGCGGTAATCATCCAGCGTGTAGGTCTGCGGGCCGACGTGGTTGCGCAGGTTGGTGAACGGCTGGCCGTTCATCTTCCGCAGGCCAGGCTGGCTTTCACCTTCGTAGATGTAATCACCGTAGTGGAAGACGAAATCCAGCGGTTCCTCGGCGATGCGCCGCCACGCGGTGTAGTGGCCTTCTTCGTAGTGCTGGCAGCCGGCCACCACAAAGCGCACGCGATCCACCGCTGCCGCGGCTGCCGGCAGCGTGCGGGTACAACCGACTGCACTGGCGTGGCCACCCACGGTAAAGCGGTACCAGTAGGGCCGTCCGGGCGCCAATCCTTCCAGTTCCACGTGCACCGCGTGGCCGAGTTCGGGATGCGCGAGCGCCGAACCCTGGCGTACCACCTTGCGCATGCCTTCGTCCGCTGCCAGCTGCCATTCGACCACCATCGGCCGGGCTGGCATGCCACCGCCGAACACCAGCGGCTCGGTCGCCAGACGCGTCCACAGCACCATGCCATCGGCCGTGGGATCACCCGAGGCCACGCCCAGGGTGAAGGGCGTGCTGGCAAAGCGCGGCTTGGCCAGCAGGTTGCGCGGGTTCAGCGTGGTGGCATCGGCCTGCGCGGCCAGCGCGCGTGCCGTGCCCATCCAGGCGCCGGCAGCGGACAGGCCGGCCAGGGCCAGGAATCGCCTGCGATTGATCGTCTCCACGGCTGTGCCCTCAGTTGTAGATGATGTGGAAGTAGAAGAAGCGGCCGTAGTCGTCGATCTCGGTACGGAAGCGCCCGTTCGGGCCGGTGCTGTAGGTCGGCTGGGTGTTGAACAGGTTCTTGGCTTCGTACTTCAGCGTCACGTGCCTGCTGACCTTGTGGCTGAAGGCCATGTTGAAGGTCATGTAAGGGTCGTAGTACGAGTCCAGCCACTGGGTATCGCCGAAGTCGACCAGCATCCGGCTGCGGTAGGTTCCGGACAGGCGCAGTTGCGAGTTCTTCCACGGCATGCGCCAGATCACCGAACCATTGAGCGACCAGTCCGGCTGGTACAGCAGGCGGTCCAGGCGTCGCTCGGTGCCATCGGTGATGCGGTAGTTGGTCCTGCCTTCCAGCCGCGTGGCGTTGAAGTACATGTCGAAGCGCTGGCGGCCCCATCGCAGGTTGCGGTTGGCCACCGCGAACTCGACGCCGCGCAGCCTGGACTCATCGGTGTTCATCGGCTGGGTCACCCGGTAACGGGTATCGCCCACGTTCTCGAAGGTGGTCAGGGTGTAGATGTCGTCCTTGATTACCTTGTCGAACAACGCCACCGAGACCAGGCCGTTGTTGCCGTTGAAGTACAGGTCCCATGCAAGGTCGATGTTGGTGGAACGGCGCGGCTGCAGGTTCGCATTGCCCTGCTTGATGGTGCAGAAGCCCCTGCCCTCCTCGTCATCGCCACAGCTGGTGCTGGTGGCCTGGGCAATGTTGCTCGGCGTCGGCCGGCCCAGCGTGCGGCTGGCGGAGAAGCGCAGGCGCTGGTCCTCGCTCAGCTTGAACGTCGCATTCAACGAGGGCAGCAGGTTGTTGTAGCCACCGCTCGTGTTGCGGAAGGCAGAGGTATAGGTGGTGCCGCCATCATCGCTGAACGGGCTGTACGCATCGAAGCGGGTGTGGTCATAGCGCAGGCCGCCGATCAGCAGCAGCCGGTCCCAGGCGTAGTGCGTGGACACATACGCATTGGTGATGTCCTCTACGTACTTATAGTCACTGGTGAAGTTGGCATTCGGATACGCCGCATTGTTGTTGCCCAGTTTCGGTAGCAGTTGCTCGTTCCACTTGCGGTTGTCGATCAGCGGGAAGCCCGGCACGCTGCCCAGCAGCGTCGAACCCGGATACAGGTAGTCGTTGAGCGTGGCACTGCTCTTGAAATAGTCGAAGTCGATGTCCTGCCAGATCTTCAGGTGGCGGTACTCGGCGCCGGCAGCCAGGCCGAAGCCGCGCGCGTCGGCATCGATGTTGTAGCTGAAGTCGGCGCGCAGGTTGTCGATGCTCTCCTTGGCATCGCGCGGGGAGACATAAGCCTGCGCCGGATTGAGCTTGAACGCCGAGCTGGTCAACAGGCTGGAATCGGACACCGCCACCGCGTTGGGGAAACCGTGGCTGTCGTTCTCGTAGTCGACGAACAGGCTGCTTGGGTAGGCGCGCACACCCCAGTAGACCTGGTTGTTGTGGAAAGTCTCTTCGGTATGGCCGCCGCGCAGGGTCAGCCGCGAACGGTCGCCGATGTCCCAGTTGAAGCTGGCGATGGCGCCGCGGTTGCTGCGGTCCCATCGGTCGTGTCGGTTCTTGATGTAGATGCTGTTGATCTGGGTGGTGCCGCTGTCCTCGGTCTGATTGCGGATCGGAAACTTGGCGTTGCCGTACAGGTCGGTCTTGTTCATCGTCGAGTTCTCGTAGAACCGGTACGAGTACAGCAGCAGCGATGCGTAGAACGGATCGTCCGACGGCTTCCATTCCAGCTTGGCCGAGCCGCCGAAGTTGGTGATGAAGTTGGTGTAGGTGCCGGTGCTGAAATTGCCGGGCGCACGCAGCCCGTTCCAACCCTTGGCCTCATCCGGCCCGGTGGTGCCGTCGGTGAGGTACTTGCCGGCGTCGTTGTAGTAGTAGTTCGACTCCACCCAGCGCTTGACGCTGTTGCGCGAACGCTGCTCATAGCGTGCCACCGCAACGATGCCGAACTCCTGCCCGGCGCCGAACTGGTTGGAGAACACCATCTTGGCGCTCTTGCCGAAGTGGCCCAGGGTTTCGTGGTTGCCGCCAGCGCTGCGCTCGACGTTGGTCTCGGCCGTGGAATAGATACATGCCACGTCGGCAAACACGTACTTGCCGGACCGGTCGAAGGCACTGCGGCTGATGATGTCGATCACGCCGCCGATCGCATCCGGTGCCTGCTCCGCACTGAAGCTCTTGTAGATGTCGGTACGGGTGCCGATGTCGCTGGGAATCAGCTGCAGGTTGTTCATGCGTTCGCCGGAGCCACTGCCACCCACGCTGGCAATCGCGATGCCATCGATGGTGGTGTAGTTGAGGTTGGCCTGCACGCCGCGCACGGTCACATAACGTGGCTCGCCGGCATCCTCCACCGCACTCAGCCCTGGAGCGGCCATCAGGCTCTCGGCCAGGGTCTCGTCGCCGTAGCTGTCCATTTCGTCGTAGACCACCGAATCCTTGATCACCGGTGAGGTCTTCTTCTGGTCGATCACCTCGTGCGCGGCAATCACCTTCACCGTGTCCAGGGTCGGCGCCACCACCGCCTCGGCCTCGCGCGGCTTCGGTGCGCCGGGCTTTGGCGCGTTGCGTACCGGTGCCGGATCGATGGCGATGACATTGCCATCCACCACGGTGTAGCCCAGGCCGGTACCGGCCAGCAGTGCATCCAGCGCCTGCCTGACGGTGGCACCGCGCGGCACCGCACCGGCCATGCGGGCATCGCCATCGGCCGAGTACAGGAACTGCACCCCGGAACTGCGTGACAACTGCTCCAGTGCACGCGCCAACGGCTGTGCCGCGATCGGCGTGGACACACGCGCCTCCAGGCCATCGGCGGCGGCGGCGAAGGCCAATGGCATGCTGCCGGGAGACAGGGCGAGGATGATCGACAGGTAGAGCGTGTTGCGCATCACGGGTCCTTGGAAGAGAGAAGGCAGCAGGCGCCGCTGCGCGGATCGGCAGCGGCTTCTCCCAAGTAAGAGCCCGCATCCACCAAAGTGGAGAACGCGGATTCAATGAATTTTTTCTGACAGTCCACGGCCACCTCGGCCTCAGCGGCTGCCAACCCGCACTGTGTCGCCCTCGCGGCTCACCACGAAGCGCGGGTCACGTTCGAGGAAGGCCTGCAGCGCACCGATGCGATGCGCATCGAGGCTGCCGGACAACCGTGCCGATGCCGCGCCCTCGTCCAGCACGCGCACCTGCACCTGGTTGTGCCGGTTGAAGGCAGCAGCCACTTCGTCCAAGCGCTCGTCAAGGAAGGACACTTTGCGCTGCTGCCAGTCCAGCAGCATCGACAGTGGCATGTCCAAGGACTCCACCGCATGGCTGCGCGCGTCGACCTGCACTACCCGGCCCTGCCCCAACTGGGCCAGGCGGCGGGCACCCGCGCCTTGGCTCCAGACCTCGACCTCGCCGGAAACCACACCGATGCGCGTGCTCTGCAGCCGTCGCGACACGTCGAAGACTGTGCCGATGTCCCTGATCTCCAGGCCGTTCACCTGCACCTCGAAGGGGCGGCGGTCGCGTGCGATGTCGAACGTCGCCTCGCCCTGCAGCAGTTCCGCCTTGCGACTGAACCAGCCCATGCGTACCCGCAGGCGGCTGTCCGCGTTGAGCCGCACCTGTGTCCGGTCAGGCAGCACCAGGTCACGCAGTTCACCGTGGTCGGCGCTGTACAGCTGTTCGGTGGGCATCAGCTGCGGAACCAGGCCCACGCCGAGCAGGGCGATGCAGGCTGCGGCAGCCGCCACCCACCAGCGCGCACGACCGCGACGCGGCACAGCGCGCGGCGGCGCGTGCACGCTACCGAACAGCGGTACCACCTTGGCGGCGACCTGCCGCGGTGGAACCGCCGCGTCGTCAGGCAACGGCGATTGCAGCGCCTCGCCCACCTGCCGGTGCAACGCAAGGGCGTGCATGTAGGCGCGCACGTGCTCCGGCGAGCGCTTCATCCAGTCCAGGAACGCGAGGCGCCCGGCCTCATCCAATGGCCCCTCGCGATTGCGCAGGAACCAGGTCATGGCCTCGCAGGCGATCGTGTCGTCGGCCACGGGCGATGAGGTCCGGTTCATGTGAGCTCCCTGGCGCCCAGCGCCTTCCTGCATGCCTCCAGCCCCTTGCCGATGTGCTTGCGCACCATGTGCACCGACACCTGCAGCTGCTGGCTGATTCGCGGGCAGTCCAGCCCGTCGCGGTAATGCAGCTCCATCACCCGCCGCGTGGTCGCCGGCAGTCGTGCGATGGTGCTGCGGATGTCGTTCCAGCGCTGCGCACGCTCGAATTCGCCTTCGATGTCTTCTTCGCTTTTCAGCACTTCGGCCAGCAGGTCGACGTCTTCCAGCGGCGGCAGCGACGACCGCGCGCGCGCATGCTCGCGCGCCAGGTTGGCCGCCACGGTGAACAGGTAGGCTTCCGGGTTCTCGACCGCATCGGCATCCTCGCCGGTGCTGCGCAGCAGGCGCAGGTAGACCTCCTGCGCCAGGTCTTCGGCATCCTCGCTGGCCGAACCGCGACGCAGGAAGAAGCCACGCAGCAGCCGGCGCCGCAGCGCGTAGCTCTTCTCCCAGATCCTCACGCTGTTCACGGCCGGCCAACCACCCCGAGGCTGGAAAGCCACGCAGGGTGACCGCCATCGATGACAGTGGCGTTTCAACGACCGGCAGGCAGCCGCTAGAATGCGGCCCCTGCAATGTCCCGGCAGCCCGCACAAGGAGTGCTCCCATCAACGCACGCACCGCCATCAACACCCTCAGCAGCCTGCTGTTCCTGCTGCTGGTCGCCCACACCACCGCCTACCAGCAGCAGATGTGGCCGCCCAGCCGGGTCATCCATGTGCATCCGGTGATCGTCGTCCTCGCCTATGCGCTGGGTGCGCTCACGCTGCTGTTGTGGATCGGCGGTCGTCGTGCACCGGAACCCGCCCAACGCCTGGCGCGCTGGTTGCCCATCGTCGCCTGGTGCCTGCTGGGCGTCGGCGTGGCGATCATCCCGGTGTTCCTGCCGGGGCTGTCCCCGGCCTGATCAGCGGCCGCGCCCAGCGCATCGGCCCATGATACGGCGCGCGGCACCAACCCTTGCTTGCCAGAGACCCAAGCCCCGCCCGCCTACCGAAGCGCGGGAGGCAGGCCTACGCTTGCCTCCCCGGTGGCCGCCACGGTCGCCCTTCGCGTCACGGCGCCCGCCGTTGCGACCCCGCTCCAGTGCCGTGCGCCCTGCCGGTGTTGTCGCCCAGGCAGAGCCGGCGCCCTCTGGAGACACTCATGAACCAAGCCCTGACCCCCTTCGATACCGACCCGCTGGAAACGCGGGAGTGGCGGGAATCACTGGAGGCGGTGATGCAGGCCGGTGGCCGGCCACGCGCGCATTACCTGATCGACCAGCTCAGCGAGCTGGATGCGCAGCGGCACGGCGACCTGCATGCGCGCGCGTGGACCGCCTACGTCAACACCATCCCGCCGGAGCGCCAGCCGGCCTACCCGGGCGACCTGGCCATCGAGCGCCGCCTGAACGCGATGATCCGCTGGAATGCGATGGTGATGGTGCTGCGCGCCGGCAAGCACTCCAACGTCGGCGGCCACATCGCCACCTACCAGTCGGCGGCTGTCCTGTACGACGTGGGCTTCGATCATTTCTTCCGTGGCCGTACCGGCACCTTCGACGGCGACATGATCTACATCCAGGGCCACTCCGCGCCGGGGATCTACGGCCGCGCGTACGTGGAAGGCCGCATCGATCCAGCGCGCATGGACAACTTCCGCCGCGAAGCCGGTCGCGAAGGCCTGTCCTCGTATCCGCACCCGCGATTGATGCCGGAGTTCTGGCAGTTCCCCACCGTGTCGATGGGGCTGGGCCCGCTGACCGCCGCCTACCAGGCGCGCTACATGCGCTACCTCGAGTACCGCGGCCTGAAGCAGCACCAGGACCGCAAGGTCTGGGCCTTCCTCGGCGACGGCGAGATGGACCAGCCCGAATCGCTGGCGGCGATTTCCCTGGCCGGCCGCGAGCGGCTGGACAACATCGTGTTCGTGGTCAACTGCAACCTGCAGCGCCTGGACGGTCCGGTACGCGGCAACGCCAAGGTCATCCAGGAACTGGAAGGCACGTTCCGCGCGGCCGGCTGGAACGTGATCAAGCTGATCTGGGGCAGTGGCTGGGACGACCTGCTGGCCCGCGACCACAGCGGCCTGCTGCGCCAGCGCATGATGGAATGCGTGGATGGCGACTACCAGACCTTCAAGTCGCAGAGCGGCGCCTACGTGCGCGAGCATTTCTTCGGCCGTTACCCCGAGCTGCTGGAGCTGGTCGCGCACATGAGCGACGACGACATCTGGGCGCTGGCACGTGGTGGCCACGATCCGCAGAAGGTGTACGCCGCCTACCAGCAGGCGGTGAACACCCGCAGCCGGCCGACGGTGATCCTGGCCAAGACGGTCAAGGGTTTCGGCATGGGCGAAGCCGGCGAAGGCCAGAACATCAACCACCAGCTGAAGAAGATGAGCGCCGATGCAGTACGCGCCTTCCGTGACCGCTTCAACCTGCCGGTCAGCGACGACCAGCTGGAGGAAATGCCCTATCTGCGCCCGGAACCCGGCAGCGCCGAGGCCGCCTACTTCGCCGAACGCCGCCGCATCCAGGGTGGGCAGCTGCCGGCGCGCCTGGCCAAGGTGGATCCGCTGCCGCTGCCGCCGCTGTCGATCTTCAACACCCAGCTGCAGGGCAGTGGCGATCGCGGCCAGTCCACCACCATGGGCTTCGTGCGCATCCTCACCAGCCTGCTGAAGGACCCGGATCTGGGCAAGCTGGTGATTCCGATCGTGCCCGATGAATCGCGCACCTTCGGCATGGAAGGCCTGTTCCGCCAGATCGGCATCCACTCCTACCTGGGCCAGCTGTACACCCCGCAGGATGCCGGCCAGCTGAGCTATTACAAGGAAGCCAAGGACGGTCAGATCCTGCAGGAAGGCATCAACGAATCCGGTGCGATCTGTTCATGGATCGCCGCCGGCACTGCCTACAGCAACCACGGCCTGGCCACGATTCCGTTCTACATCTTCTATTCGATGTTCGGCCTGCAGCGCGTCGGTGACCTGGCCTGGGCCGCTGCCGACGCGCGTACCCGCGGCTTCCTGCTCGGTGCCACGTCGGGCCGCACCACGCTGATGGGCGAAGGCCTGCAGCACGATGACGGCCACAGCCACGTGCTGTCGTCGGTGATTCCGAGCTGCGTGTCCTACGACCCGACCTACAACTACGAACTGGCGGTGATCATCCACGACGGCCTGCGCCGCATGTATGTCGACCAGGAAGACATCTACTACTACATCACCGTACTCAACGAGAACTACCCGCAGCCGGCACTGCCCGAAGGCACCGAAGCCGGCATCCTGAAGGGCCTGTACCTGCTGCATCCGGCAGCCGCCGACAACGCCTTGCAGCCACGCGTGCAGCTGATGGGCAGCGGCTCGATCCTGCGCGAAGTGGAAGCCGCGGCAGACCTGCTGCAGCAGGACTTCGGCATCGCCAGCGATGTGTGGAGCGCGACCAGCCTGACCGAACTGCGCCGCGACGGGCTGTCCGCCGAGCGCTGGAACCTGCTGCATCCGGCCGAAGAACCGCGCGTGCCCTACGTGCAGCAATGCCTGCAGGGTCATGAAGGCCCGGTGGTGGTGGCCACCGACTACATGAAGATCGTCGGCGACCAGATCCGTCCCTTCATCAACGACCGCCGCTTCACCGCATTGGGCACCGATGGCTTCGGCCGCTCCGACACGCGTGAATCGCTGCGCACATTCTTCGAAGTGGATCGCCACTTCATCGTACTGGCGGCCCTGAAGTCGCTGGCCGACGAAGGCCGCATCGAACGCTCGCGGATGCAGGACGCGATCGACAAGTACGGCATCGACACCGGCAAGCGCGATCCTGCCGCCGCCGTGTAGGGCCGTTGCATTCACCACGCCTGCCCTGCGGGCGTGGTGAATGCAGCATCGCTACGGCATGCGCTTGAACAAGTTGGTCTGCAGGATCGGCGTACCGTCATGACCGTAGAACGCCTTGGTCTCGGTCATCGTCGCCTGGTCATCCGCCACGGTGTAGATGCGGGTGGAGGCCGGCGTGCCATGGTCCACCAGCTGCATCACCAGCGTGTTCGGTGCAGGCAGTTTCAGGTTGGCCTTGTCCGCGCCATAGGTGCCGGACAGGGCGCCGGGCGTGCCATCCAGGGCCAGCGTGCCGTCGGATTTCATGGTCTTGCCGTCGTGCAGGACGATGTCCACGTGCGAGCTCCAGCGGCCACCACCGGCGTCCTTGAACTCGAGCACCACGTGCTTCGGGCGCTGCGCTTCGGGTAGCGCAGACGTGGCGATATCCAGCGACCAGCGCCCCAGCAGGGGGGAAGGCGAAGTCTCCACTGCCAGCGCCGGAACGGCGGGGAGTGAAAGCGCAGACAACAACACAGCGGACAACAGCTTCATACGTTGCTCCGTTCCAGTGAAGAAGATTCTGCGTGACGCGTTGTGGGGCGCAGCGCCTCGGATCGTGCACAGCATCGGCGCCCGGCGCAAGGCGGGGCGCTGAACACGCGGCAACCTCATTCGCGCCCCCGCGATTTCGGTCTGGCGGCAAGGTCTCATCCGTCCTTGCCGATACAAGGAGTTACGTTATAACATTTCACTTCGCCTTCACGAGTCCTGCCATGCGTCGCCACCTGCTTGCTGCTGCCATTCTGTTCGCCGTCCACACCGCCCAGGCCGCGGACGAACCCACCCTCCCCACCCTCCAGGTCCAGGCCTCCCAGCCCTCGCGCATCGACAGCCGGGTCACCGTCGACAATCCGCAGGCGCAGAACCGCACCCTCGGCGGCCTGCTCGAACACGTCTCCGGCGTGCAGAACAGTGCTTTCGGGCCGAACGCGGGCGCCCCGGTCATCCGCAGCCTCAGCGGCAACCGCGTGCAGATCCTGCAGGACGGCCAGTCCATCCTCGGCATGAACGCGATCAGCGGCGACATCAACATTCCGTTCGATCCACTGTTCGTGCGCAGCGTCACCGTCAACAAGTCCTCGGACACGGTGCGCTATGGCGGCAATGCGATCGGCGGCAGCGTCGAGATCGATTCGGGCCTGATCTCGCGCAGCATGGAAGACAAGGACCAGTCGATGGAACTGGTCCTGCGCAAGGGCTTCAATGCCGCCGATGCGCAGGGCTTCCGCATGAACTTCAACAACCAGCGCAACCTCTCGACCAACCTGCAGGTCTCGCGCCAGCGCATCTCGCACTACGACATCCCCGGCAACAGCAAGGCCCGTGTCTGCAACACCCGACTGTTCCCGCCGACCGGCGGCGTCAACTCGGCGCTGGCCGACAGCTGCCAGAAGGAAGCACGCGTACAGCAGATCTACAACAAGGCCTCGCAGCCTTACATCGATCAGTTCATGACCGAGAATCCTGACTGGGCCGATGGTGAATTCTCGTTCTACACCAATAACCCGACCTCGGTCTGGCAGCGCCGCACTTATATCAACCCGGTCAATCCTGCCTATGTCGCCGGCACGCCGTCATACGTGCAGAAGCAGATCAACAATGATGTGACGCCCGACTACCATCATCGGCTGGGCAACAGCCATGCGCGCAACTCGCAGGTGGCCTTCGGCTCGACCCTGTTCTTTGACCGCGGCTACGTCGGTGTCAGCATCGATGCCAAGGACAGCGAGTACGGCGTGCCGGGCTTCTCGATGCAGAACCTGTCGTTCGGTTCCAACCATGCCGATAGCCTGCCGGTGGGCGTGGTGATCAAGCAGCAGCGCTACGCGCTGGAAGCCCTGCTGCGTGATCCGCTGCCGTGGTTCGAGCGCGCGGAACTCCGCGTGTCCAGACTGGACAACACTTCAGGCGAGCGGCTGGGTACCACCAGGGCAAACGACTACGATTTCGAGAGCACCCAGGCCGAGTTGCTGCTCAGCCATCAACGCGTCGGCCCGCTCAGCGGCCTGGTCGGTTTCAGCCACCAGTCGCGTGATGTCACCGGCAGCGGCTCGCAGCGCTACCTGCCGGACGTGGACACCCGCAGCAATGCGGTATTCCTGAAGGAAACGGTGGACGTCGGCTGGGTTACCTTCGATGCTGGCGTACGCCACGAACGGGTCGACCACGCACTACAGCCCAGCCGCTTCAAGACCGCGCGCAATGCCGCCAACACGAAACTGCAGGACCGCGACTACCGGCTCAACAGCTACAGCCTCGGCTCGTACGTCGAGCTCGGCCCCTTGTTCGCGGCCAAGGTCCGTTACTCATCCTCACAGCGCGCCCCGGAGATCAACGAGCTGTATGCCAGCAACGCGCACTATTCGGTGATGACACAGGAAGAAGGCAACCAGAACCTGGAACCGGAGCGTGCGAAGAACCTGGAACTGACCGGCCTGTTCCACCTCGGCGGTTTCGAGCTGTCCGCCACCGCGTACCGGATGCGGTACGAGAACTACCTCTATCTCGGCTATTCCGGCCTGCAGACCGCCAACCGCCTGCCGCTGAAGTACTGGAAGCAGACCGACACCACGGTGAAGGGCTTCGAGATCGACGCGTCGCAGGCATTGGACCTGGGCCGCTATGGCACGTTGAACGTCTCCGCCTTCGCCGACCTGGTGAAGAACAAGGCCGACCACCCGGATTCGCTGCGCGCCCACAACGACGGCGAGTATCTGCCGAACATGCCGACCAACCGCTACGGCGCCAACCTGCAGTGGCAGCGCGAAGGCTGGAAGGCACAACTGTCCAGCACCTACTACGACGCGCAGAAGTACCTGGGTCGCAATGTCAGTGAGGAAATTCCGCTCGACGCATTCAACCTGGTCGACCTGCAGGTCAGCCGCGAACTTCCAGTGCGCAACAGCTACATCGCAGGCGTGGAAGTGTTCGTCAATGGCAGCAACCTGCTCAATGAAGAAGCGCGGCCGCACAACTCGCCGCTGAAGTACATCGCGCCCCTGCCGGGGCGGGGCTTCCAGGTCGGCGTGACGATACGGCTCTGAAGGCCGGCCATAAAGAAAAACGCCTGCAGATCGAGGATCTGCAGGCGCTTCTTTGTATCTGGCGGAGTGAGAGGGATTCGAACCCTCGATAGAGCTTTTGACCCTATACTCCCTTAGCAGGGGAGCCCCTTCGGCCACTCGGGCATCACTCCGGGGTATTCTCCGCGTCTGGTGCGTTGCACCTCAGCGGGGCGTGAATCATAACGTTAATCGAGTGCGAAGGTAAAGCGTTATTCGGCAGAATTTTCGCTACCGGTGCCACCGGCTTCATCACCACGCTGGATGCGCTGGTAGATCTCTTCGCGATGCACAGCGACGTCCTTCGGCGCAGTGATGCCGATACGCACCTGGTTACCCTTGACGCCAAGCACGGTGACGCTCACCGAGTCACCGATCATCAGGGTTTCGCCGACGCGGCGAGTCAGGATCAACATTTTTGTAAGTCTCCATGGAACCGTGTGGAAGGGTATCCCCCACCGGCTTGACGCTCCGTCAAGAAGCGCTACCACGACAAAGGGAAAAGATTCGCAATGGTACCGTCAGCCGTCCCGCTCCTACAAGGAGGGGGACGGCCAGGTTCATCACAGGCGGGGGCTGACCCATTCGACGACTGCAGCCAGCGCAGTGGCAAGGGCGGGCCCGTCCTCGCCACCACCCTGGGCGAGGTCCGGGCGTCCGCCGCCCTTGCCCCCGATCTGACCGGCGATATGGGACAACAGTTCCCCGGCCTTGACTTTGCCCATTGCGCTGCCGTTCACACCCGCGACCAGGGCGGCCTTGCCGTCCTGGGCACCGGCCAGCACGATCACCGCGTCGCCCAGCTGCTGCTTCAGGCGGTCCATGGCGTCACGCAGGGCCTTGGCGTCGAAGCCCTCCAGGCGGGCAGCCAGCACCTTCACGCCGGCGACCTCGACAGCCTGACCGGACAGGTCGGCCGTGGCACCGGCCGCGACCTTGGCCTTCACGGCCTCCAGTTCGCGTTCCAGCTGCTTCTGGCGCTGGCCGAGGGCACGGATCTTCTCGACCACGTCGGCAGCGCTGCCACCGAGCAGTTCAGCGGCCTCGGCCAGGCGGGCCTCTTCGGCGTCCACGTAGTCCAGGGCGCCCTGGCCGGTAACCGCCTCGATGCGGCGCACGCCGGCGGAAACACCGCCCTCGGAGGTGATCTTGAACAGACCGATGTCGCCGGTACGGTTGACGTGGGTGCCACCGCACAGCTCGGTGGAGTAGTCACCCATCTTCAGCACGCGCACGTGCTCACCGTACTTCTCGCCGAACAGGGCCATCGCGCCGAAGTCCAGCGCTTCCTGCATGGCCATGGTGTGCACTTCAGCGGCGTTGTTGGCACGCACCTGCTGGTTGACCTTGCGCTCGATCACCGCCAGCTCTTCCGCGCTGATCGGCTGGAAGTGCGAGAAGTCGAAACGCAGGCGGTCCGGCGCGACCAGCGAGCCCTTCTGCTGCACGTGGGTGCCCAGCACTTCGCGCAGCGCGGCGTGCAGCAGGTGGGTGGCCGAGTGGTTGAGGATGGTGGCGCCACGGCGCTCGCCATCGACCTGGCCGGACAGTACATCGCCGACCTTCAGGCCGCCTTCGGACAAGGTGCCGACGTGGCCATGGAACTGGCCGGCGAACTTCTGGGTGTCCTCCACCGCCAGGCGCACGCCGTTGCCGGCCAGCACGCCGGTGTCACCGACCTGGCCGCCGGATTCGGCATAGAACGGGGTCTGGTTGGTGATGACGATGACCGAATCACCGGCATCGGCCGACTGCACCGGACGACCGTCCTTGAGCAGGGCCAGCACGCTCAGGCCGTCGGCCTGCAGGCGGTCATAGCCCAGGAACAGGGTCGGGCTCAGCGTTGCCACCAGCTCGGCCGGCAGGGTCACGCCGCCGCCGAACTTGCCGGCCGCCCGTGCGGTTTCGCGCTGCTGTTCCATCGCGGCATCGAAGCCGGCGATGTCGACGGTCAGGTCGCGCTCGCGCGCGATGTCCTGGGTCAGGTCGAGCGGGAAGCCATAAGTGTCGTACAGGCGGAACGCGTCAACGCCCGGGATCACGCCATTGCTGGCCTTGCCGGCCACGTCCTCGAAGATCTTCATGCCGGCGTCGAGGGTTTCGGCGAAACGCTCTTCTTCGGCCTGCAGCGCACGGGTGACGGTGTCCACCGCCGCCGGCAGCTCTGGATAGGCCTCGCCCATCTGCTCGACCAGGGTCGGCACCAGCTTGCTGAAGAACGGCTGGCGCACACCCAGCATCCAGCCATGGCGCAGGGCGCGGCGGATGATACGGCGCAGCACGTAACCGCGGCCTTCGTTGGACGGCAGCACGCCATCGACGATCAGGAACGAACAGGCACGGATGTGGTCGGCAATCACGCGCAGCGACTTGTTCTCCAGGTCGGCGGTGCCGGTCAGCTCGGAAGCCTTGCGGATCAGCGCCTGGAACAGGTCGATCTCATAGTTGGTGTGCACGTGCTGCAGGATCGCCGCCAGGCGCTCCAGGCCCATGCCGGTATCCACGCACGGCGCCGGCAGCGGCACCAGGGTGCCGTCGGGCTGGCGGTCGAACTGCATGAACACCAGGTTCCAGATCTCGATGAAACGGTCGCCGTCTTCGTCCGGGGAACCCGGGGGACCACCGGCAATATGATCACCGTGGTCGTAGAAGATCTCGGTGCACGGGCCGCACGGGCCGGTGTCGGCCATCTGCCAGAAGTTGTCCGAAGCGAACGGCGCGCCCTTGTTGTCGCCGATGCGTACGATGCGCTCTTCCGGAACGCCGACCATGTCGCGCCACAGTTCGTAGGCTTCGTCGTCGGTCTGGTACACGGTGACCAGCAGGCGTTCGGCCGGCAGCTTCCAGACCTGGGTCAGCAGCTCCCAGGCCCAGGCGATCGCGTCCTTCTTGAAGTAGTCGCCGAACGACCAGTTGCCCAGCATTTCGAAGAAGGTGTGGTGGCGCGCGGTGTAGCCGACCTGGTCGAGGTCGTTGTGCTTGCCGCCCGCGCGCAGGCAGCGCTGCACGTCGGCCGCGCGCACGTAGCTGCGCTTTTCCGCGCCAAGGAACACGTCCTTGAACTGCACCATGCCGGAGTTGGTGAACAGCAGGGTAGGATCATTGCCCGGCACCAGCGGCGCCGACGGCACGATGGTGTGGCCTTTACCCTTGAAGAATTCAAGGAAGTCGCTGCGGATCTGGGATGTCGTGAATTTGGCGGATGCGTTCATTGGGGGCTGGCAGTCTGCGGGCCGGCGGACCCGGACCACCGGCCGCGTTGGCCAGGGTCGCGAGGGACCGCCGAAAACCTAAAGGGTATCAGGCCCGGCGCCGCCAGTCTCAGTCATCCGGGTCGTAGCGGGTCGCGCGGCGGATGCTGTCGCCGTCGAAGCCCCGCCGGGCCAGCAGATCGGCAGCCTTGCGCCGCTGCGTCAGGTCCTGCGGGCCGGCCTCGCCAAAGCGTCGGCGGACCAGATCACGGGCGTTTTCCTGCCAGTCGCCTTCGTAGCTGTCCATCGCTGCGGCAATCGCGGCACTGTCCAGGCCATGGGTCCCCAGCTCGGCGCGGACATGGATCGGCCCATAACCGGTGTTGGCGCGCATCCTCACCAGGTTCTCGGCAAAACGGGTGTCGTCCTGCCAGCCGGCCTCGGTCAACTTGGCGACAGCGGCCTGCGCGGCTTCGTCTTCGATGCCACGGGCCGTCAGCTTGCGGGTGAGTTCCTTGCGCGAGTGCTCGCGGCGGACCAGCAGGCCCAACGCCCGTTGCACGGGGGTCTGCTCACGAGGCCGGCGCTTGCGGCCGGTCGGAATGTCTTCGGCGTCGGACATGGGTACTCCAAGGGTGGCGCCATCCGTGGCGCCCAGCCCATCCCTGGGCGATTCGAACCTGCGGGACAGGGCGACGTCACTGACGGCGCCACCCTGCCCCACAGCAAGCCTTATTCGTCTTCGCCTTCGTCGTCGCCTTCCTCGCGGGCCGCTTCGGCCGGCTGGAATTTCTCGCGCAGCTCGGCCTCGAGCTTGGCGGCGACAGTCGGGTTGTCGCGCAGGTAGCCGCGGGCGTTGTCCTTGCCCTGGCCAATGCGTTCTTCACCGTAGCTGTACCAGGCGCCAGCCTTCTCCACCAGCTTGGCATCCACACCCATGTCGATCAGCTCGCCTTCACGGCTGATGCCTTCGCCATACAGGATTTCGGTGATGACCTGCTTGAACGGAGGCGCCAGCTTGTTCTTGACGACCTTGATCTTGGTCTGGTTACCGATGATCTCGTCACCCTTCTTGATCGCGCCGATACGGCGGATGTCCAGGCGGACCGAGGCGTAGAACTTGAGCGCGTTGCCACCGGTGGTGGTTTCCGGGCTCTGGCCCGGCATCATCACGCCGATCTTCATGCGCAGCTGGTTGATGAAGATCACCAGGGTGTTGGAGCGCTTGATGTTGCCGGTCAGCTTGCGCAGCGCCTGGCTCATCAGGCGGGCCTGCAGGCCTGGCAGCTGGTCGCCCATCTCGCCTTCGATTTCGGCCTTCGGGGTCAGCGCGGCAACCGAGTCGATCACCAGGATGTCCACCGAACCCGAACGGACCAGCATGTCGGCGATTTCCAGCGCCTGCTCACCGGTGTCCGGCTGCGACAGCAGCAGGTCGTCCACGTTCACGCCCAGCTTGGCGGCGTAGATCGGGTCCAGCGCGTGCTCGGCGTCGATGAAGGCCGCGGTGCCGCCCATCTTCTGGCATTCGGCGATGGCCTGCAGGGTCAAGGTGGTCTTGCCCGAGGATTCCGGCCCGTAGATCTCAACGACACGGCCCTTTGGCAGACCACCAATGCCCAGCGCGATGTCGAGCATCAGCGAACCGGTCGGGATGGCTTCGACGGGCTCGACCACGCGGTCGCCCATGCGCATCACCGAGCCCTTGCCGAACTGCTTTTCGATCTGGCCCAGAGCTGCAGCGAGGGCGCGCTTCTTGTTCTCGTCCATCGGATTGGTCCTTGCAGAGGTCGTGTCGTTGGAGGTGCTGTCTTTGGGGGTCTTCTTTGCCATGGGCTCACTTTAAGTCGGACGTATCGCACAGGCTGAGATTCTGCCCGGCGCTCTGAAAAGAATTATCGGACATCCGTACCAACCTCAGTGGAACCAGAGAATCGCCACAAAAGACCGCGGGGTAATGCGCTACGGAACGGGTCAACGGTTGGGCCGCAACAGGCCGCAATAGAGGCCCTCGATCGCGAAGTCCTGATCCGGCAGCACCTCGATCGGCTTGTAGTCGGGATTGCGCGGCAGCAGGCGGATGCGATCCTTGGCGATCTTCAGCAGCTTGACCGTGATCTCGTCATCGATGCGGGCCACCACGATCTGCCCGGAATGGGCGTCGCGGGTGCGGTGCACGCCGATCAGGTCACCGTCGAAGATGCCCTCATCGATCATCGAGTCGCCCTGCACCTTCAGCAGGTAGTCCGGCGCCGGCGAGAAGAACACCCGGTCCAGCACCACGAAATCGTCCGAGCCGATGTCGGCACCGATCGGCAGGCCGGCCGCAACCCGGCCCAGCACCGGCAGCCGCAGCACGCTGTCGGCCAGGCCCGGCTCGGCCAGCTTCTCGACCGGCGGTGCCTGCACCAGGCGGATGCCGCGGGCCTGACCCGGGATGCGACGGATCGCACCGGCCTGCTCCAGGGCTTCCAGGTGGTACTGGGCCGCGCGCACGCCCTTGAAGCCGAATGCGCGTGCGATTTCAGCCTGCGACGGCGGTGCGCCTTCGCTCTCGATACGCTCGGCGATCAACTGCAGGATCGCGTGCTGGGTGTCGGTCAGGTCCATGGTTAGTAGTATTACTACTAATATGCGCGACTGCAAGTGCCGGGGCGATACGGGATGGTGCGTGCCTGTTGGGCCGAGGCACGCTTGGCAAGCGCGCGAACGCCCGGCCGGCGGGCAAAAGCAAATGCAGCCGACTGGCAGTCGGCTCTACAGGAATCGCTGTGCGATTCCGCGGTTCCCAGCGGGAACCGCTGCGGCAAGCACACTAGGTGTGCTTGCCGCTTCTCCATATCGAAACCAGGATCCATACGCCGCAGAAGCCGGCGCCGATGAATCCGCACACGCCCAGCGCCAGCAACCAGCGGCTGGAAACCCCGCCGACGCTGTGCATCACGATCGACGAGCCGATGATCAGCGCGGCCGTGATCACGCCCACCACCAGTCGGTTCGCGGCCCGGTTCACCTGCTCGCCAAAGCCCTGCAGCGCGGTGGTCTCCACCTTCAGCTGGAGGCGCCCACGGCGCGCCGCCTGGACCAGCTTGCGCAGGTCGCGCGGCAACTCGCCAGCGAAGTCGACCAGGCCCAACAGGCTGCGCCGGCCGCGCTTGAGCAGCGCCCTGGGCGCATAACGCTGCAGCACCACACGCTCCAGGAACGGGCGGGCGGCGCTGGCCATGTCGAAATCCGGATCCAGCTGCCGGCCCATGCCTTCCAGGGTCAGGAAGGCCTTGATCATCAGTGCCAGGTCGGCCGGCAGGGTCAGGCTGTAGCTGCGCAGCAGCTGGGTGATGTCGCCCAGCATCAGGCCGATGCGCAGGTCCTTCAGCGGCACGCCACGGTACTGGTCGACGAACTGGCTGATGTCGTGCTGCAGCCGGTTCTCGTCCACTTCCACGCCGCCGGCCCAGTCCAGCAGCACGTCGGCCACGCCCTGCGGGTCCTGCTCGACCAGGCCGTGCAGCAGTTGCGCGACCTGGAAGCGGCGCACTTCGGACAGCGCGCCGACCATGCCGAAATCGATCACGCCGATGCGGCCGTCACGCAGGTAGATGATGTTGCCGGGGTGTGGATCGGCGTGGAAGCTGCCGTCCTCCAGCACCATCTTCAGCACGATGCCGGCACCACGCCGCGCCAGCTCGCGCCGGTCCAGGCCCGCCGCATCGACGCCGGCCAGATCGCGGCCGGGAATGCCGTCGACGAAGTCCTGCACGTTCAGGCTCTCGCAGGTCCACTGCCAGTGCACCTTCGGAATCAGTATGTCGTCACGGCCGCTGAAGTGGCGCGCGATGCGTTCGGCATTGCGGCATTCGGCGGCAAAATCCAGCTCACGGCGCAGCGATACGGTGAACTGCTGCACGACCTCGGCCGGGCGATAGCGACGCAGGTCCGGCAACCGGGCCTCGACGATCTCGGCCAGCCGCGCCAGCAGCCGCAGGTCGGCCTCGACCACGTCGCGGATGCCGGGACGCCGCACCTTCAGCACCACCTCACGACCATCGTGCAGCCGGGCGCGATGGGCCTGCGCCAGCGAGGCGGCGGCCATCGGGGTTTCGTCAAGGAAGGCGAATACCTCCGCCGGCGACGCGCCCAGGTCGGCTTCGAGCTGCCCGCGGATCTCGGCGTACGGCAGGGCCGGCACCGCGTTCTGCAGTTCGGACAGCTCGGCAATCCACTCCGGCGGCAACAGGTCGACGCGCGTTGCCAGCACCTGGCCAAGCTTGACGAAGGTCGGGCCAAGATCCTGCATCGCACTGCGCACGCGCACCGGTGCGGTCATCCGCAGCAGTTCCTGCCGGTCCTCGTTCCAGTGCAACAGGCGCCCTGCCCGCTCCAGCGTGCTGGCCAGGCCGATGCGCCGAACCACGTCGCCGAAGCCGTAGCGGATCAGGACAACGGCGATTTCCTGCAGTCGGCCCAGGTCACGGACCGTGCCCAGCGTTTCCCACATCATGCGTGCTCCGGACGGTTACCGGAGCAGCATGTCACAGCTGGGCGTCGATACCGCGCAATGCCGCCGCCACGGTTTGCCGGCGGATGGCTTCGCGGTCGCCATCGAACTGGAACAGCTCGGCGCGGGCGTAGCCACCGCGGCGCTTCCAGCCGATCCAGACACTGCCGACTGGCTTGTCCGGACTGCCACCGCCGGGGCCGGCGATACCGGTCACCGCCACGGCGATGCCGGCACCGGAATTGACCAGCGCACCGGACACCATCTCCAGAACGGTTTCGCGACTGACCGCGCCGAACTGTTCCAGCGTCTGCGCACGCACGCCCAGCAGGCGCTGCTTGGCTTCATAGCTGTAGACCACCATGCCGCAGTCGAAGAACGCCGAAGAACCGGCGATGTCGGTCATGCACTTGGCGATCCAGCCGCCACTGCAGCTTTCGGCCGTGACCAGCTGCAGCGAGGCCTGTTGCAGGCGCTGCCCGAGCGCGGCGGACTGGGCATTGAGATCGGCGTCGGTGGGGATGGACATCGGCATGACGGTGGGGTGAAGAACCCCGTTGTACCGCAGATGACAGCCGGATGTCGCGCCCCTCCGGCACGATTGCGTTGCCGGCCAGCGGCCGGCACCACCAGCCATGGGCCGCTAGCTCACCACTCCGGCAGTTTCTCCGGCAGCAGCGCCCGGATCGGCGCGCCATCGGCACTGGCGGCCAGCTTCTCGGCTTCGGCAATCGGCAGGTCCACCTGCAGCAGCCAGCCCTCTTCATCGGCCTGTTCGCTGCGGATCACTTCCAGCTGGTGCAGGCGCGCACGCAGGCGGCCGGCATCCGGCGGCAGGCGCAATTCACCGGTCACGTGCTGCAGGCCAAGGCGCTTGCCCAGCACTGCCTGCAGCAGCTCAAGGCCCTGCCCGTCACGCGCGGAAATCCAGACACGTTCACGACGCGACTCGTCGGGCACGCCATCCTGGCCATCGTGGCGGACGTCGGCGCCGTCGATGCGGTCGATCTTGTTGAACACCAGCAGCTGCGGCAGGTCACCGGCACCGACCGCGGTCAGCACCTCGTCCACCTGGGCGATGCGCTCCTCGCGGTGCGGATCGGCGGCGTCGACCACATGCAGCAGGAAATCGGCCTCGCGTGCCTCGGACAGCGTCGAGCGGAACGCGGCGACCAGATCATGCGGCAGGTCGCGGACGAAACCGACGGTGTCGGCCAGCACCACGCTGCCGCCCGGGACCGCGATGCGGCGCACGGTCGGATCCAGCGTGGCGAACAGCTGGTCGGCGGCATAGGCCTCGGCGCCGGTCATGGCGTTGAACAGGGTCGATTTGCCGGCGTTGGTGTAGCCCACCAGGGCCACGCGCGGCAGCTCGCTGCGCACACGCGCACGGCGCATCTGGGTGCGCTGCACTTCAACCTTCTCCAGGCGCTTCTGCAGCTGCTCGACCCGCTTCTGCAACAGGCGGCGGTCGGTTTCCAGCTGGGTTTCACCCGGGCCACGCAGGCCGATCGAACCGCCGCGCTGGCGCTCCAGGTGGGTCCAGCCGCGAACCAATCGCGTAGCCAAGTGACGCAGCTGCGCCAGCTCGACCTGCAGCTTGCCCTCGTGGCTGTGTGCACGCTGGGCAAAGATGTCCAGGATCAGACCGGTGCGGTCGATCACCCGGCGCTCGAGGAAGCGTTCCAGGTTGCGCTCCTGACCCGGGCTCAGCGCATGGTTGACCAGGATCAGGTCGGCGCCACTGGCATCGGCCGCGGCCTTGATCTCGTCCAGCTTGCCGCTGCCGATCAGGGTTGACGGATTCGGACGGTCCAGGCGCGCGGTGATCGTCGCGGCGATGCTGGCCCCAGCCGAGCGGGCCAGATCACCGAACTCTTCCAGCACATCGTCTTCCAGCTTGCCGAAATGGGGCTGGATCAACAGGGCGTGTTCGCCCTTTTTCGAGCGGTCAAACATTCACCGCTCCGGTATTACTCGTCTGCTTCATCACCTGCCTGACCACCTTCACCCGACTGCACGTAACCACCGCCCGGACCGACCTTCACGTTGCGTGCCGGAACCACCGTGGAAATGGCGTGCTTGTAGACCATCTGACTGACCGTGTTGCGCAGCAGGACCACGAACTGGTCGAACGACTCGATCGTGCCCTGCAGCTTGATGCCGTTCACCAGGTACACCGAAACCGGCACGCGCTCGCGCCGCAGTGCGTTCAAGAAAGGATCCTGCAGCGATTGCCCCTTGGACATTGCACACTCCTGATTATTGTTCTTATTGGGTTGCCGACGGTTGCCACGGCCCCCGAGCCGCCCGCCGACCGATGATGTTACACGGCTGGCGGGGGTTCAGCGTGCGACGAAGGCCGACACCGCGCCGGCAAGGCGCTCCTGGTCGATATGGGGGTCGAACCAGCGCGCATCAAGCTCGCCGCGCAGCCACGTCAGCTGGCGCTTGGCCAGCTGGCGGGTGGCGAAGATCGCCTTGTCACGGAAACGGGCGGCATCCCCCTCCCCGTCCAGGTACTCCCAGGCCTGGCGATAGCCGACCGCACGCACCGCCGGCAGGTCCAACGGGGCCTCCACGGCGGCCATTTCCGGCATCGCGCGCAGTGCCCGCACTTCGTCCAGGAAGCCCTGCGCCAGCATGGTGTCGAAGCGCGCCTCGATGCGCTGGTGCAGTACCACGCGGTCACGCGGGGCCAGGATCAGCTTGAGGGTGCGCACCGGCAGCCGCGCTACGCCCGGACGGCGCTGCCATTCAGTGATGGGCGTACCGGTCAGGCGATAGACCTCCAGTGCCCGCTGGATGCGTTGCGGGTCGGTGGCATGGATGCGTGCCGCGGCGGCCGGATCGACCTCGGCCAGCTCTGCGTGCAATGCCGCCCAGCCCCGCTCGGCCGCCTCGGTGCTGAGTGCTTCGCGCATCACCGGGTCGGCCTCCGGCATCGGCGACAGGCCCTGCAGCAGGGCCCGGAAGTACAGCCCCGTGCCACCTGCCAGGATCGGCGTTTTGCCGCGTGCCACGATGTCGGCCACGACCCGGCCGGCATCGGCGGCGAACTCGGCCGCCGAGTAGGTCTGCCACGGATCGCGCAGGTCCAGCAGATGGTGCGGCGCCTGCGCACGCTCGGCCGCATCAGGCTTGGCCGAGCCGATGTCCAGGTGGCGGTATACCAGCGCCGAATCGACGCTGACGATTTCGCCGTCCAGTTGCTGTGCCAAAGCGATTGCGGTGGCGGTCTTGCCACTGGCGGTCGGCCCCATCACGGCGATCGCCAGCGGCCGCCGATCGACGCCCATCAGTCTTCGTCCGGCCAGCGGATCGTCGGCGCAGCGTCGGCACGGGGCGTCGGCACGGCCTCCACTGCCTGCCAGATCTTCAGCGCATCGACGGTGGCCGCCACGTCATGCACGCGCACGATGCGCGCGCCACGTTGGACCGCGATCAGGTGCGCGGCCACCGAAGCCGCCACGCGTTCGGAGGGCGTGTCGCGGCCAGTGAGTTCTCCCAGGCTGCGCTTGCGTGACAGGCCGGCCAGCACCGGCACCCCCAGTTCCAGGAAGCGCTCCGAACGCGCCAGCAGGGTCATGTTGTGGGCGGTGCTCTTGCCGAAGCCAAAACCAAGGTCGATCAGCAGGTTCTTCTTCGCAATGCCCGCCATCTCGGCAGCGAACAGGCGCTGCACCAGGAACCCGTGCACCTCGGCGACCACGTCGTCGTAGTGCGGATCGGCCTGCATGTGGCCCGGCTCGCCCTGCATGTGCATCAGCACCACCGGCACGCCGGTTTCGGCGGCAGCTTCAAGCGCACCGCCCTGGCGCAGGGCGAAGATGTCGTTGATCATGCCAGCGCCAGCGGCCACCGCCGCGCGCATCACCTCCGGCTTGAAGGTATCGATGCTGATCGGCACCCGGGTGCGGGCGGCCAGCTGCTCGATTACCGGAATCACCCGGCGCAGCTCCTCCTCGACCGAGACCGGCGCAGCGCCCGGACGGGTCGATTCGCCGCCGATATCGAGCAGGTCGGCGCCCTCCTCGACCAGCTTCAGGCCATGGGCGACCGCAGCCTCGGTGGTGTCATGCGCGCCGCCATCGGAGAAGGAGTCCGGGGTGACGTTGACGATGCCCATGACCCGGGCACGGTCGAGGCGCAGGATGCGGCCGGCGCAATCGAGCTGGGGCGAGGTATCGAACATGGGCAATCCTGCAGGGACGACGGCGGGTAGTTTAGTTCGGCAGGGCGGCGCCCTGCACCCGCAGAGGCCCGGGCTACAGCAACAGCCGGAGCAACAGCAGGTGTACTGAGGGATGGCGTGGGGTCAGATCCGTTTTCCTACGGAAAACGGATCTGACCCCGAATTGATTCGATATCTGGCAGAGATTCATCCACGCATGGCGTGGATCTACCGTGTCGACCAAGGTCGACACCTGCCAACAGCGGCCGGAATCTGTCAGAGGTGGGGCGGTGTCGGAGGGCGGGGTGTCAGCCGTATGGATGCGGCTGCCAAGCCCCCATGGATGGGTTCACGGCGTCCCCGCACTCCGACACCGCCCCGCCAACCCACGGAATGTTGCTGTTGCTGTTGCTGCTGAGGTTGCCGGCCAGCGGCCGGCACTACCGCGGGTGCAGGGCGCAGCCCTGCCGCGGCGCCGTCAACGCCGCCGACGCTTGCGGTCCACGTACAGGGTTCTGGCGATGCTCAGCACGATGCCGACACCGATCCCCACCACGCAGCCCAGCAGCAGGTTGTCGGCGCCCAGCCCTACGCCCACGCCGACCACGGTGGCGATGATCATTTCGGCGGTGTGGGAAATCGGTTCAGGCTTCGGGGCGGACATGCAGGCTCCAGCATCAGTTCGGTTCGGAAGGGGCCGAAGGCCCGGAAACGACAAGGCCGGGTTTCCCCGGCCTCGTCTGGTGTTACGTGCAGCGGGCCGTCAATGCGATTCGGCCGGGCCTGCGATCGGCGGCAGCGGGCGGGCGTCGCCGCCCTTGTCGTTGCCACCGTCCTTGTTCGACTTGCTCCAGCCCGCCGGCGGCGGCGGATCGCGGCCTTCCATGATGGCGTCGATCTGCGGTGCGTCGATGGTCTCGTACTGCAGCAGCAGCTGCGACATCGCATGCAGCTTGTCGATGTTCTCGGTCAACAGCTGGGTGGTGCGGGCATAGGCCTTGTCGAGGATGTTGCGCACTTCCTCGTCGATCCGGCGCGCCGTGTCGTTGGACACGCTCTTGTGCTGGGTGACCGAACGCCCCAGGAACACCTCGTCGTCCTCTTCGCCATAGGCGATCGGGCCGAGCTGCTCCGACAGGCCCCACTTGGTGACCATGTTGCGGGCCATCTTGGTTGCGCGCTCGATGTCGTTGGAGGCGCCGGTGGTGACCTTGTCCTCGCCGAAGATGAGCTCTTCGGCGACACGGCCGCCGTACAGGGAGCACAGCTGCGACTGGATCGCCACGCGGTTCATCGAGTACTTGTCGCCTTCCGGCAGGTACATCGTCACGCCCAGCGCACGGCCGCGCGGAATGATGGTGACCTTGTAGACCGGATCGTGCTCGGGCACCAGGCGGCCGACGATGGCGTGACCCGCTTCGTGGTACGCGGTCAGGGTCTTCTCGTCCTCGCTCATGGCCATCGAGCGGCGCTCGGCACCCATCAGGATCTTGTCGCGGGCACGGTCGAAGTGGTCCATGCGGACTTCCTTCTCGTTGCCGCGCGCGGCGAACAGGGCCGCCTCGTTGCAGAGGTTGGCCAGGTCGGCGCCGGAGAAGCCCGGGGTACCACGTGCGATCACCATCGGCTCGACGTCGTCGGCCAGCGGCAGCTTGCGCATGTGGACCTTCAGGATGTGCTCGCGGCCCTTCACGTCCGGCAGGCCGACCACCACCTGGCGATCGAAACGGCCCGGACGCAGCAGCGCCGGATCCAGCACGTCCGGACGGTTGGTCGCCGCGATCACGATCACGCCTTCGCCGCCTTCAAAACCATCCATCTCGACCAGCAGCTGGTTCAGGGTCTGCTCGCGCTCGTCATGACCACCGCCCAGGCCTGCGCCACGGTGGCGACCGACGGCGTCGATTTCGTCGATGAAGATGATGCACGGGGCGTGCTTCTTGGCCTGCTCGAACATGTCACGCACGCGGCTGGCACCCACGCCGACGAACATTTCCACGAAGTCCGAACCGGAGATCGAGAAGAACGGCACCTTGGCTTCGCCGGCAATGGCCTTGGCCAGCAGCGTCTTGCCGGTGCCCGGCGGGCCCACCATCAGCACGCCGCGCGGAATCTTGCCGCCCAGCTTGGTGAACTTGGACGGGTCGCGCAGGAAGTCGACCAGCTCACCCACTTCTTCCTTGGCCTCGTCGCAGCCGGCGACGTCGGCGAAGGTGACCTTGATCTGGTCCTCGCCCTGCAGCTTGGCGCGCGACTTGCCGAAGGACATCGCGCCCTTGGCACCGCCGCCGCCGCCCTGCATCTGGCGCATGATGAACAACCAGAAGCCGATGATCAGGATGACCGGCAGGAAATTCATCAGGATCGCGCCCAGGGAAATGCCGCTGGACGGCTCCTCCTGCACGATCTCCACGTTCTTGGTGCGCAGCACGTTGATCAGGTCACGATCGAACGGCGCGGTGATGGTGGACGACTGCCCACCGCGGGTGGTGTAGGTCAGCTGGCTGGTGCCGCCGCGCATGTCGCCGCCGAAGGCGACCTTCTGCACGTTGCCGCTGTCCACCTGGTCCAGGAACTGCGAGTACGACGCGCCCTGCGCGCCGGCCCCGGAGGACTTCGGCGAGAAGCTCTGGAAGACCACCATCAGCACGACGGCGACGACCACCCATAGCAGGAGGTTCTTGGTCAAGTCGTTCATCCTCATTGGCTCCGGTGTTCCTCTCAGTGCTGGCGTTGCGTGGGGGTCGAACTTGCGTACGTTGCGAGCTTACTTCATGTGGGCGCGTTTTCCCTGACCCAAGGCATACACCTCGGGAGAGCGCTTGCGCGACGCCTCCGGCTTGCGGATGGAGACCTTGTCGTAACGGCGGCGCATGTCGCGCACGTAGTCGTCAAAGCCCTCACCCTGGAACAGCTTGATCAGGAACGCCCCACCGGTCTTCAGGTGGTTGTCGGCAAAATCCAGGGCCAGCTCCGCCAGGTGCATCATCCGCGGCTGGTCGACCGCGCCTACACCACTCTTATTGGGGGCCATGTCCGACAGCACAAGGTCTACCGGCTGATCCCCGAGCATGGCTTCAAACTGCGATAGGACGGCTTCTTCCCTGAAGTCACCATGAAGGAACTCCACGCCGGCCAGCGGCGGCATGTCCAGGATGTCCAGCGCCAGCACACGACCGGTGTCCCCGATCTGTCTCCGAACCTGCTGAGACCAGCCGCCGGGGGCCGCGCCAAGGTCGACCACCACCATGTGCGGCTTCAGCAGGCGGTCACGTTCGAGCAGCTCCTCGAGCTTGTAGGCGGCGCGCGAGCGCATGCCCTCAGCCTGCGCCTTCTTCACGAAGGGGTCGGAGAAGTGTTCCTTGAGCCAGCGCTGGCTGCTTTTGCTGCGGGTAGCCATTGAAAATAGGGGCTGATGGGGTCCTCATGATACCCTGATCGTCCCATTCAACCGTGTTTTCCTGCATGTCCATCGCCCTGACCGCCTCCCAGACCCGTTTCCTGCGCGGCCAAGCCCACGACCTGAAGGCCCTGCTGCAGACCGGCGGCAAGGGTGTGACCCCAGCCTTCATCGCTGAGCTGAACGAAGTGCTGGAGCGCCACGAACTGGTCAAGGTGAAGGTCGCCGCAGAGGATCGCGACGCCCGTGACGCGATGATCGGCGAGATCGTCGAAGCCACCGAAAGCGCGCTGGTGCAACGCATCGGCCACGTCGCGGTGCTGTACCGCCCGAGCAAGGAACAGCGCCAGATCGTGCTGCCGCGCGGCTGATCGTCCTACCGTCATGCAGCTGAACCACGAACCGCCGGATTACGCCTACAGCCTGCGTGCCGCAGATGGCCGCTCGGCCAAGGTGAATGACCAGGTGCTGGGCGGCAGTTTCTTCCTCACCCCGGACCAACTGGTCACGCACTGGCCGGTGGCAAGTGCCGCCGCGCTGCAGTTGGCGGACCTGGAGCCGATCCTGGTGCTGAATCCGGCGCTGATCGTGCTCGGCACGGGAGACCGTCAGGTATTCCCGCCCGCGGTGGTGATGGCCGCCTGTCTGTCGCGTGGCATCGGCCTGGAGGTGATGAACAATCCGGCCGCCGCGCGCACCTTCAACATTCTGGCCGGCGAAGGCCGCAAGGTCGCGGCCGCCTTCATCCTGGAAGGCTGAGGTCGAGCCGCCGGGTGCGCCCGGGCGCTAGCTGCCCGAAGGTGTGCAGCGGAACGCGGAGAACGCCTGCAGCCGACCGATCAGGTTGCCACCCTGCCCCCAGCGGATATCCATGACCTTCCAGTCCGGGCCCTGCCGCTGCAGCAGGACCCGGTCGGTCCAGCGATAGTCGCCCACGGCCATGTCGACATGGACCCAGGTGGCGTCACCGCTCGATCCGGGCGCTCCCACCGTTATCGTCTCCGGCCGGTCCGGCGCCAACAGATACGGGCTCTGGTCGAGCATGTGCGGCTTCTCATCGGGCGCGGCCAGTGCGGTGCAGGCCTGTTCATATGCACGCTGCGCATCGATGGCTGAGCGGAGGGCATCACCCAGCAGCGGAGCAATCGCCGTTTCGTTCAACTGCGGCGCCTGGATGGCGTCGTAGAGGCGAGTGACCACGTCACGTGGATCGCTGGCGGCGGTCGCCAACGGCGCGGCGATGAGCAGCGCGAAAAGGGCTGTTGGGCGAGACATGCGGCACCGGATCGGGAGGCTGGTTCCGTTGAAGCATGCCGCTTCCCTGGCTCGTCGGGAAGCTTGAGATGTGCCACTCAAAGTCGCAAACGGCCACCCAGGGCGGCCAGCGTACAGCGAGTGGAGCATGGCTCGACGCTACAGGTCGGCAACGCCGCGCATTGCCCGGCGCCGCCCGTCCCACTGCCTCAACGCGCCGGCAGGTACTGCTGCGGGTCGACCGGCTTGCCGTTGTAGCGGGTGAGCCGGCGGTGTTTGCGGCCCATGGGCCGCACCGTCGGCAAACGCCCGGCGCGCTGCGCCGGGCCGGGGATCCGCCCAGATGGCGAATCGACGATCAGCGTGCCAGCAGGTACTGCTGCGGGTCGACCGGCTTGCCGTTGTAGCGGATCTCGAAGTGGACCATGTCGCGGTTCGCACCGGTGCGGCCCATCTCGGCGATCTGCTCACCGGCCTTCACGCTCTGCCCCTCATTCACCAGGCGCTTGCGGTTGTGGCCATAGGCCGACAGCCACTGGTCGCTGTGCTTGATGATGATCAGCTCGCCGTAGCCGACCAGGCCGGCGCCGGAGTACACCACCACACCGTTGGCGGTGGCCTTGACCGGCTGGCCGCTGGTACCGGCGATGTCCACGCCCTGCTTGGTCGCATCGCCGGCAACGTAGCGGCCGACGATCGCGCCATCGGCCGGCCAGCGCCAGGCGATGTTGCTCTTCACCGGACCGGCCGGCGCCGGAGTTGGCGCCGTGCTGCCGGCGCTGCTGCCACCCGAGCGCGGCGCGGTGACCACCGTGGTCGGCGCGCGGCCGCCGCTGGCACCGGCCGGATACAGCCGGATCACCTGCCCCGGATGGATGGTCGAGGGGTTGTCCAGGCTGTTCCAGGCAATCAGGTCGGCCGGGGTGATGTCATGGATGCGGGCCAGCGCATAGATGGTGTCGCCCTTGCGCACCACCACGGTCTGCCCGGGCTTGGGCACCGAGGTCTTCGGCGTGGTCACACCACCACCGGTGCTGCCACCACCAGGACGAACCACAGTGGCGGTGCCGCAGGCGGCCAGGGTGGAAACCAGCAACGCCAGCGCGCCGATGCGCACTCCCTTGCTCAGACGATCAGGACTCATGCGAACTTCGACCTCCATACAAGCCAGGCGATCAGCACCACCACCAACGCGGTGGCGATCCAGCCCAGCGGTTCAATCCAGCGACGCAGTGCCGCTTCAGCACGCGCACCACCGATACGGATGACCGCAGCCAGCACGAACACGCGCTTGCCGCGACCGATCAGCATGCTCAACAGGTACTGCGGCATCGGTACGCCGACGATACCCGATGCCCACGTGAAGACCTTCATCGGGATGGGCATGAAGCCGCCCAGCACCAGGAAGGTGAACACCGCCCACGGCGATTCGGCCATCTTCGCCTGCACGGTGGTGATGCCCTGCTCGATCGCCGGCAGCATGCCCAGCACTTCAAACAGCGGCTTGATCGCCTCGAAAGCGTAGTGACCCAGCGCGTAGCCGACCAGCGCACCGACCATCGAGCCGGCCAGGCTGAGGGTGGCAAACCACCAGCCGCGCTTGGGCTGGGCCACGCACATCGGCGCCAGCATCACCTCCGGCATCACCGGGAAGATGATCGCCTCGAAGAAGCTCAACACCGTCAGGTAGGTCGGCGCGCGTTCGTGCGCCGCCCACTTCATCGCCCGCTCGTACAGCGGCCCGAAAATCTTCATGCAACCCTGCTCCGTGGATTAGTCGAGCATGCCAGACAGCAGCGGCACGAACGTGACCGGCGCCAGCACGTGTTGTTCGATGCTGCCGTCGGCCTTGCGGTCCAGCTGTACCAGCGACTGCGCCCCAGGGCCACCGACCGGCGCCACCAGGCGGCCGCCTTCGGCCAGCTGCTCGATCAGGGCGTCGACCAGTGCCGGCGCCGCCGCAGTGACCACGATGGCATCGAACGGGCCGTGCTCGGGCCAGCCGACGCGGCCGTCGTCGTGCTTGGTGCGGATGTTCATGCCCAGCGCACGGAAGCGCTTGCGGGCCTGGCGCAGCAGATCACCAATGCGCTCCACGGTGTAGACCTCCAGGCCCAACGCGCCAAGGATGGCGGCCTGGTAGCCGGAACCGGTACCGACTTCCAGCACCCGCTTCGGCGCGACCTGGAGCACTGCCTCGGTCATACGCGCAACCACCCAGGGCTGCGAGATGGTCTGGCCATGGCCGATCGGCAGCGCGGTGTCTTCATAGGCACGCGAGGCCAGGGCTTCATCGATGAACAGATGGCGCGGCACCACCCGGATCGCGTTCAAGGTCGGCTCGTCGACGATGCCGGCTTCGCGCAGGCGGTCGACCAGGCGGTCACGCACGCGCTGCGAGGTCATGCCGATACCGACGGCTTCCGGCTGCAATCGCAGGCGTGGGCTCATGCCGGCTGGTCCAGCGCGGCGCTGAGGCCGCCGACCCAGCTGGCGACCTTCTCCAGCGCCTGGTAGCGGGTGAGGTCGACCTGGATCGGGGTGATCGAGATGTGGCCGGTGCGCACCGCGTGGAAATCGGTACCTGGACCGGAATCCTGCTCACGGCCGGCAGGGCCGATCCAGTACACCTCGTTGCCGCGCGGATCCTTCTGCGCGATGCAGCCTTCGGCACGATGGCGGTTGCCGAGGCGGGTGACCTCGAAGCCCTTGACCTCGCTCCACGGCAGGTCCGGCACGTTGACGTTGAGGATGGTGTCGGCCGGCAGCGGATCGGCCTTGAGCCGGGCGACAATCTCCACCGCAGCACGCGCGGCGGTCTCGAAGTGCTTCGGATCGTGGTTGCGGCTGACCAGCGAGACCGCCACCGCCGGCAGGCCGAGGAAGCGACCTTCCATCGCCGCCGAGACGGTGCCGGAATAGATCACGTCGTCGCCGAGATTGGCGGCGTTGTTGATGCCGGACACGACAATGTCAGGCTCGAATTCAAGCAGGCCGGTCAGCGCCAGGTGCACGCAGTCGGTGGGTGTACCGGCCACCGAAACGGTGTAATGGTCGATGCGCTTGAGCCGGATCGGCAGGTCCAGGGTCAGCGAGTTGCTGGCGCCGGAACGATCGCGGTCGGGCGCAACCACCGTGACTTCGTGACCGGCCTCGCGCAGGACCGCGGCAAGCATCCGGATGCCTGCGGCGTCGACACCATCGTCATTGCTGACCAGGATTCGCATCTTCGATTTAACCGCTTGATTTTCCAAGAATTCGATTCCATCACCGTGCAGTGTGGGCGGGACCGTCGCGCTCCCCTGCGGAAGCGGTCGACCCTGCAAGGGCATCGTCTATTGTGCCGCATGCGGGCCGCCGGTCCTACCCTGTCAGCGGTCACGGCCGACATCGAACCGTCATAGGCAGACCTGCGCCGGCGGTTTACCCTGTGCGCATGTCGCACCCTGATGACGAAGATCCGGCCGCCTTGTTCCGTGCGGCCATCGGCGAAGTGAAGCCGCTGCGCAAGGATGCCGAGCCGGCACCTGCCGCGCCCCGGCCGAAACCGCGTGCGCGCATGGCCGAGCGTGACGAGGCCGAAGCCGCCGGCGAGTTCGCCCGGCTGCTGCGCGACAGTGCGCCACTGGAAGCCGGCGACGTGGCCAGCTATCGCCGCGACAACCTGCCACCACGCCTGTTCCAGCGCCTCAAGCGCGGCCAGTACTCGGTGCAGGACGAACTGGATCTGCACGGCGCCACCGCCGCACAGGCCGAAGCCCTGCTACGCCAGTTCCTGCTGGAAGCGCATGCACACGAGTACGGCTGCGTGCGCATCATCCACGGCAAGGGACTGCAGTCCGATGGCGGCGCACCGGTGCTGAAGAACCTGGTCGATCGCCTGCTGCGGCTGCGCAACGACGTGCTGGCATTCCATTCGGCACCGACCGGACAAGGCGGCACCGGCGCGGTACTGGTGCTGCTGGCGCGGCGTTGAAAAGGGGACGGAGGGAATTAAGTCGTTTGTGCCACAAACGACTTAATTCCCTCCGTCCCCTTTTTTTCCGTCCCCTTTTTTTCTGTCAGGCCTGCGAGGCGTCTTCGACGGGGCCGAGCTCGTGCAGTACGGCGGTGGCGTAGCAGCCTGGCGGCAACGCGAACGACAGTTCCAGCACGTCGTCGGCCAGCCACTGGTGCTGCAGCAGCGCCGGACGCAGGCGCAACGCGCGGCGCTCCTGCTTCAGGCGCGCATCTTCCAGGCCGGCCCGCAGTGCCTTCGACTCGTCGTCGTCCAGCGCGGCCAGCTCCAGCTCACGCGCAGCGTCGGTGCTGCGCAGCTCGCCTTCGCCCCACAACGGCGCGCTGGGATGGATGTCGAAACGCGCCAGCCGCTCGGCCAGCACATCCGTGTACGGCTCGGGGCCGAACACGCTGCGACTGCCATCGAGCATCCAGACTTCGCCATCGAGCGGCTGGTCCCAGCTGCCCTGCTCCACGCGCGCGGCCAGCACGCGGTTGAACAGCGCCGAACGGGCTGCAGAGAGCAGCAGCGAACGCTGGTCCTTGCGCATGCGGCGGCCACCGAACATCGCCAGTGCAGCCGGCACGTTGCCACCGTCGCGGCCGAAACGCTGTTCACCAAACCAGTTCGGCAGGCCGCGCGCGGCAATCTGCTGCAGGCGCTCGCTGATCGCGGCGGCATCGCCCTGCACCTCGCGCAGCACCAGCTTGAAGCGGTTGCCGGCCAGTGCGCCGCGCTGCAGCTTGCGGTTGTGCCAGGTTGCCTCGATGACTTCGATTTCGTCACTGGCCAACTCGGCCAGGTCCGGCGCAATGCGCTTGGGCAGGTGCACGCTGAAACGCTGGGTGGTGACCGCGTGGCGGTCTTTCATGCCGGCGTAACTCACCGCCATTTCCGGCAGGCCCGCCCATTTTGCCAGTACCTTGGCCACATGCACGGTGTTGGCGCCGCGCTTGCGGATGTGCAGCAGCAGATGCTCGCCTTCACCGCTCGCCTCGAACGCCGGCAGTTCATCCACCTGGAAATCGTCCGGCGTGGTGCGGATGCGCGCCGTCAACAACGGCGCACCAAACGCCAACGGCAGCGGGATCATGCCGCCACCAGCAACACGACCGCCTGCGCGGCGATGCCTTCACCACGGCCGGTGAAGCCCAGCTTCTCCGAGGTGGTGGCCTTGACGCTGACCGCGTCCAGCGGCAGCTGCAGCAACCCACCGATGCGCTCACGCATCGCAAGCGCATGCGGGCCGACCTTCGGCCGCTCGCAGATCACGGTGATGTCGGTGTTGCCGACGCGCCAGCCGCGCTCACGCAGCAGGCTGTCGCAGTGGCGCACGAACTCGCTGCTGTCGGCCCCCTTCCAGCGGTCGTCACTGGGCG
The DNA here is from genome assembly GCF_049384825.1 of Stenotrophomonas sp. CASM106. Taxonomy (NCBI): domain Bacteria; kingdom Pseudomonadati; phylum Pseudomonadota; class Gammaproteobacteria; order Lysobacterales; family Lysobacteraceae; genus Stenotrophomonas; species Stenotrophomonas sp. CASM106. Next base: position 691,611 of record NZ_JBMRFS010000002.1, on the reverse strand, counting down.
GGAAATGCTGGCCGATATCGCCCAGCGCCAGTGCGCCGAGCATGGCATCGCAGAGGGCGTGCAGGATCACGTCGCCGTCGCTGTGTGCAAGCACGCCGCAGCTGTGCGGCACGTTCACTCCGCCAAGCATGATGTGGTCGCCTTCACCGAAGGCATGGACGTCGTAGCCCTGGCCGATGCGGACGGGCGGGAACGGTGCGGTGCTCATGGATGCAACCCTTGCTGCAGGGCCGCGCGGACGGTCAGCCGGCGCGGCGGGAAAGTACGAATTCAAACCGGTCCAGATCGGCCGGGGTGGTGACCTTGAAGTTGTCCTCGCTGCCTTCCACCAGCAGCGGGCGCTGGCCCTGGCGCTCCATGGCCATGGCCTCATCGGTGACTTCAACACCGGCGGCGGCGGCTTCGGACAGCGCGCGGCTGAGCTGGTGGCGGCGGAACAGTTGTGGTGTCAGTGCGCGCCACAGCCGCTCGCGCGGCTCGGTGCCATCGATGCCACCGTCGTCGCCCGCACGCTTGAGGGTGTCGCGTACCGGTGCGGCCAGGATCGCCCCGACCGGATCGGCACGACCGACTTCAAGCAGGCGGCCGAGATCGACCAGGGACAGGTTCGGCCGCGCGGCATCGTGGACCAGCACGAATTCATCAGCGCGCACCGTCTCCGGCAGCGCCTGCAGGCCAGCCAGCACCGAAGCGGCACGGGTCGCGCCACCGATGCAGGTGAGCACCGGCTTGCCCGCCCACTCGTTCCAGCCGGGCCAGTCGGCGTCGTCCGGGCCGATCACTACCATTGCCCCGGCTACGGCCGGATGCGCCAGCAGGGCGTCCAGGGTATGGGCGAGCAGGATCTGCCCGCCCGCCTGCAGGTACTGCTTGGGCAACGGCGCGCCAAAGCGGGTGCCACGGCCAGCAGCCGGAACCACGACCCAGATCGCCGCACTCATGGCACGTCCGCCGGGTGGTCGCCAACCTGCGCACTGACACCTGCCGCAGGCTGCGCCGGGTGCACCGGCGCATCCTCGACCACGCGATAGAACTTCTCGCCGGGCTTGATCATGCCCAGCTCGCTGCGCGCGCGTTCCTCGATGGCGGACTGGCCTTCCTTGAGGTCCTTCACTTCCGCAGCGAGCGCATCATTGCGCTGCTGCAGGCCCTCATTGTCCCGCTCCTGGTTGGCGACCTGGGCTTCGAGCATCATCACTTCACCCGAATTGCCCGGACCAAACCAGAAGCGGTACTGCAGCCAGCCCAGCAACAGGGCCAGCACCAGCAGCATCCAGCGCCAGTCGCGCATCGGCTCAGCGCTTCAGCGAAACGAACGCGTCACGACCGGCGTAACGCGCGCCGGCGCCGAGGGCTTCCTCGATGCGCAGCAGCTGGTTGTACTTGGCCACGCGATCGCTGCGGCACAGCGAACCGGTCTTGATCTGGGTGGCGGTTGTGGCCACTGCGATGTCGGCGATGGTGGTGTCTTCGGTTTCGCCCGAACGGTGCGAGACCACGGCGGCGTAGCCGGCACGATCGGCCATGGCGATCGCTTCCAGGGTTTCGCTGAGAGTGCCGATCTGGTTGACCTTGATCAGGATCGCATTGGCAGTGCCCGAGTCGATGCCTTCCTGGAAGATCTTCGGGTTGGTCACGAACAGGTCGTCGCCAACCAGCTGCACCTTCTTGCCGATGCGGTCGGTCAGCAGCTTCCAGCCGGCCCAGTCGTTCTCGGCCAGGCCATCTTCAATCGTGATGATCGGGTACTGCGCGGCCCAGTCGGCGAGGAAGTCGACGAACTGCTCGGAGGTCAGGCGCTTGTTCTCGCCGACCAGGTTGTACTTGCCGTTCTCGAAGAACTCGCTGGAGGCCACGTCCAGGCCCAGCAGCACGTCTTCACCGGCGGTGTAGCCCGCCTTGCCGATCGCTTCGAGAATGGTGTCCAGCGCTTCGACGTTGCTGCGGAAGTCCGGCGCGAAGCCACCTTCGTCGCCGACCGCGGTGCTCAGGCCGTGGCCCTTCAGCACCGACTTCAGCGAATGGAAGATTTCGGTACCGGCACGCAGCGCTTCGGAGAACGAGGTGAAGCCGACCGGCAGCACCATGAACTCCTGGAAGTCAACGTTGTTGTCGGCATGCGCGCCGCCATTGATGATGTTCATCATCGGCACCGGCAGCGCCGGGGTCACGCCGGTCCTGGCAGCCAGGTACTGCCACAGTGCCTGCTTGTTCGATGCAGCGGCGGCATGCGCGGCGGCCATTGAAACACCCAGCAGCGCGTTGGCACCCAGGCGGCCCTTGTTCTCGGTGCCGTCCAGATCGATCAGGCGACGGTCGAGGCCGGCCTGGTCGGTGGCCTCAAAACCCTTCAGCGCGGCGGCAATCGTGGTGTTGACGTTGTCGACGGCCTTGCGCACGCCCTTGCCCAGATAACGGGTCTTGTCACCGTCACGCAGCTCGACCGCTTCCTTGGTGCCGGTCGAGGCGCCGGAGGGAACCGCGGCACGACCGAACGAACCGTCCTCCAGAATGACTTCGGCTTCCAGCGTGGGGTTGCCACGGCTGTCAAGGATTTCACGGGCGTGGATGCTGCGGATCGTACTCATGGTCGGGCCGGTTACCTGTCTGGAGAGGGGGCGACAAAACGAATGCCGCGTGATTATCCCCGGCTGCCCGCCACTTGCCAAATGGCCTGGGCGGCATCAGCCCCAGCTGGACCCGATCACGATCAGGGCCAGCGACACCAGCATCACCAGCAACGCACCGGCCACCGCCGCCGCGACGGGTCCACGACGGCGTCGCCAAGCGAGCACCATCGCCACCAGGCTGCCGACGAAAGACACACCCAGCGTGACCAGCGCGGCCACGATCCAGTACTGCATGGCCTGGATGCCATGGTTTCCGTCACCCGGCGAGCCGAAGCTGGCCGCAAAGGCCATTACTCCCAGCAGCAGGGACGCCCAGGCGAGCACGGACAGCCCCAGCGCGACCAGGCCCCAGGGCCAGCCGCACGCTGACGTGCTCGTATTCATCAAAGCAATCCGTAGAACAGGGCGCCAAGCCACAGCGAAAGCAGGATGATCGCAAAGCCGGCCGCCACCTTGCCGCGATTCAGCCGCCAGGCCAGCACCGCGGCCGCGAGGCACCCCGCGGCACCGAGCAGCTCCGCGACCAGCAGCGCAATGAAATACGCGCGCAGATCAAGCGCGCTGCTGCCATCACCCGGGGGGCGCACCGACGCCGCACCGATCAGCACCAGGCCAAACATGCCCACGGTGAACAGCACGGCCAGGCCCAGTGCGATCAGGCCCCAGGGCAACTGTTTCCAGTGCCGGCGATGACGCTGGGCTTCCAGCGCCACCCGCGGGTCACGACTCACGCGAAGCGCGAGAAGCCGTGCTTCTTGGTCACCGCGTCAAGCTCCATCAGGGTCTCGAGCAGCGCTTCCATCTGGTCCAGCGGCCACGCGTTGGGGCCATCGGACAGGGCCTTGGACGGATCCGGATGGGTCTCGGCGAACAGGCCGGAGATGCCCACCGCGACGGCAGCACGGGCCAGCACCGGCACGTGCTCACGCTGGCCACCGGAACTGGTGCCCTGCCCGCCCGGCAACTGCACCGAGTGGGTGGCATCGAACACCACCGGGCAACCGGTATCGCGCATCACCGCCAGCGAGCGCATGTCGCTGACCAGGTTGTTGTAGCCGAAGCTGGCACCGCGCTCGCAGACCATGATCTGCTCGTTGCCGGTGGCCTTGGCCTTCTCCACGACCGGCTTCATGTCCCAGGGCGCCAGGAACTGGCCCTTCTTGATGTTGACCGGCTTGCCGGCCGAGCACACCTTGCGGATGAAGTCGGTCTGGCGGACCAGGAACGCCGGGGTCTGCAGCACATCCACCACCGAGGCCACTTCGTCCATCGGGGTGTACTCATGGACGTCGGTCAGCACCGGCACGCCGATCTGCTTCTTGACCTCGGCCAGGACCTTCAGGCCCTCTTCCATGCCCGGGCCGCGGAACGCGGTGCCCGAGGTGCGGTTGGCCTTGTCGAAGCTGGACTTGAAGATGAAGTTGACGCCGAGCTTGTCGGTGACTTCCTTCAGCTTGCCGGCGGTATCGAGCTGCAGCTGCATCGACTCGATCACGCAGGGGCCGGCGATCAGGAACAGGGGCTGGTCCAGCCCGACCTCGAATCCACACAGTTTCATGGCGTTTCCTTGTTGTCCGCAGCACCGGCCGGGCCGGTGCGCTGGGGGTTGAAGCATGCAGGATGGGGGCCGAAGCCCCCATTCACAAGTCAGGCGCGCGCTTCGGAAAGCAGCTTGCCGCCGGCCTTGCGCTCGCGCGCGGCACGGATGAAACCGATGAACAGCGGGTGGCCGTCACGCGGCGTGGACAGGAATTCCGGGTGCGCCTGGCAGGCCAGGAACCACGGATGCGCGTCGCGCGGCAGTTCGACCACTTCCACCAGGGTGTCGTCCATCGACTTGCCGGCGATCACCAGGCCGGCATCTTCCAGCTGGGTGCGGTAACGGTTGTTGAACTCGTAGCGGTGGCGGTGGCGCTCGGCGACGACGTCCTTGCCGTACAGCTCACGGGCCAGCGTGCCCGGCTTCAGGCGCTGTTCCTGCAGGCCCAGGCGCATGGTGCCGCCGAGGTCGCTCTTGTCGTCACGCTTCTCGACATCGCCGGTGGCGGTGCGCCATTCGGTGATCAGGCCGATCACCGGGTTCGGCGACTGGCGGTCGTTCTCGGTGCTGTTGGCGCCTTCCAGGCCGACCACGTTGCGCGCGTAATCGACGACGGCCGCCTGCATGCCGTAGCAGATGCCGAAGTACGGCACGTGCTGCTCGCGGGCGAACTTCGAGGTCAGCACCTTGCCTTCGAAACCACGGTCACCGAAGCCACCCGGCACCAGGATGCCGTCGACATCGGCCAGCGCGGCCATGTCGGTGCCTTCCAGATCCTGTGCTTCCAGCCACTTCAGGTTGACCTTGGTGCGCTGGCGCAGGCCGCCGTGCTTCAGTGCTTCGCCGACCGACTTGTAGGCATCCTGGTGATCCACGTACTTGCCGACCACGGCGATGGTCACTTCATCCAGCGGATGCAGGGTCGCATCGACTGCGTCCTCCCACATCGACAGATCGACCGGACCGGCCTTGTCGGCCAGCTTCAGCTGGTTGACCACGATCTCGTCCAGGCCCTGCGCGTGCAGGCCCGACGGAATGCGATACAGCACGTCCACGTCCGGCACGCTGATCACTGCGCGCTCGGAGACGTTGGTGAACTGGGCGATCTTGCGGCGCTCCGAATCCGGCACGGCCTGCTCGGAACGGCACAGCAGCACGTCCGGCTGGATGCCGATCGAACGCAGTTCCTTCACCGAATGCTGGGTCGGCTTGGTCTTCAGCTCACCGGCGGCGCCGATGTACGGCACCAGGGTGAGGTGCATGAACAGCGCCTTCTCCGGGCCACGCTCGGTGCGCACCTGGCGGATCGCTTCCAGGAACGGCAGCGACTCGATGTCGCCGACGGTGCCACCGATCTCGACCAGCGCCACGTCGTAGCCTTCGGTGGCTTCGTCGATGCAGCGGCGGATCTCGTCGGTGATGTGCGGAATGACCTGCACGGTCGCGCCCAGGTAGTCGCCGCGGCGCTCCTTGCGGATCACGTTCTCGTAGATGCGGCCGGTGGTGACCGAGTTCTTGCGGCTCAGGCGGGTGCGCACGAAGCGCTCGTAGTGGCCCAGGTCGAGGTCGGTCTCGGCGCCGTCGTCGGTGACATACACCTCACCGTGCTGGAACGGGCTCATGGTGCCCGGGTCGACGTTGATGTACGGGTCGAGCTTCATCATCGTGACCTTCAGGCCACGGGCTTCGAGAATGGCGGCCAGCGACGCGGCGGCAATGCCTTTGCCGAGCGAGGACACCACGCCGCCGGTTACGAAAATCAAGGGAGTCATGGCTGCAAGCATCCTGTCTGGAAATGGAAAACGGCAACACCACGCGCACCCGGAGGGCGGGCATGGTGCTCGGAGGGGGTTTTCCGGTTCGCTGGGACAGCGAGGGAGGTGCGGATCCGTGCGGCGGCAGGCGCCGGACGGGGACCATCGTGCGAGGTCGGGGCGGCCGTGCCGGTCAAATCGACCGTCACCTGCGACCCGCCATGCTGGAAGCCACGCTTGGCCGCTCCAGCCCATTCGCAAAGGGTGGACACGCACTTACTCCCGGAAAGCCATAGTTTACAGATTGATGGCCGCCAACCCAAGGGGCAGACGCCACGTTCCTAAAAAGAAACGCCCCGCTGAGCGGGGCGTTCCGTTGCGCACCCCTTGTCGCAAGGGCGCTTGGCAGGTTGCGGGATCAGCGCTTCTTGCGCGCTTCTTCCTCTTCTTCCTTCTGCGGGGCCGGCTGGCCCTGCGCCTTCATTTCGGCATTGGCCTGGGCACGACGCTTGGCCTTGGCATCGGCCTCGGCCTGCGCCTTGTCGGCCTGGTCACCCTGCTGCGGGGCCGGCTGGCCCGCGTTCTGCGCCACCACCAGCGGCACTGCAACGGCGGCAGCGGCCAGGATTGCAACGGTCAGCAACTTCTTCATGAGGTCCTCCTCGCGGTATGGCTTGGATGTTTCGACCCGATGGGGCCGCCGGCGTTCAGATTCCAGCGGCTGCCATTTTACCCCCTCCCCGGCGCCGAGGCTGAACCGCAGGCGTGCAAAATCGCCGTCCAGACCGCACACTTGCGCGTCGCTCCGCGCTTTAGAAGATAGATGAACGCCCGCTATAACGCCGCCGATATTGAAGTCCTGTCCGGCCTTGACCCGGTCAAGCGCCGTCCCGGCATGTATACCGACACCGCACGCCCGAACCACCTGGCGCAGGAAGTGATCGACAACTCGGTGGACGAGGCCCTCGCCGGCCATGCCCGCTCGATCGAGATCACCCTGTACAAGGACGGCAGCGTGGAGGTCAGCGATGACGGCCGCGGCATGCCGGTGGACATCCATCCGGAAGAGAAGATCCCGGGCGTCGAACTGATCCTCACCCGCCTGCATGCAGGCGGCAAGTTCAGCAACAACAACTACACCTTCTCCGGCGGCCTGCATGGCGTCGGCGTCAGCGTGGTCAACGCGCTGTCGACCCTGGTGGAGGTGCACATCAAGCGCGAAGGTGCCGAACACCGCATCACCTTCCGCAATGGCGACCGCGCCACGCCGCTGGAGGTGGTCGGCACCGTCGGCAAGAAGAACACCGGTACCCGCGTGCGCTTCTGGCCGGACCCGAAGTACTTCGACACGCCCAAGTTCGCAGTGCGCGCGTTGAAGCACCTGCTGCGCGCCAAGGCCGTGCTGTGCCCGGGCCTGACCGTCAAGCTGACCGACGAAGCCACCGGTGAAGTCGATACCTGGTACTACGAAGACGGCCTGCGCGACTACCTGAAGCTGGAACTGGGCGAGCGCGAATCGCTGCCGGCCGACCTGTTCGTCGGCAGCCTCAAGAAGGACACCGAGGTGGTGGACTGGGCCGTGGCCTGGCTGCCGGAAGGTGAGCTGGTCCAGGAAAGCTATGTCAACCTGATTCCGACCGCCCAGCATGGCACCCATGTCAACGGCCTGCGTACCGGCCTGACCGAGGCGCTGCGCGAGTTCTGCGACTTCCGCAACCTGCTGCCACGCGGCGTCAAGCTGGCCCCGGAAGACGTGTGGGACCGGGTGTCGTTCGTGCTGTCGCTGAAGATGACCGACCCGCAGTTCAGCGGCCAGACCAAGGAACGCCTGTCCTCGCGCCAGGCCGCCGGCTTTGTAGAGGGCGCCGCGCACGATGCGTTCAGCCTGTTGCTGAACCAGAACGTGGAGCTGGGCGAGAAGATCGCGCAGATCGCCATCGAGCGCGCCAGTGCGCGCCTGAAGACCGAGAAGCTGGTCGTCCGCAAGAAGGTCACGCAGGGCCCGGCCCTGCCCGGCAAGCTGGCCGACTGCATCAGCCAGGACCTGTCGCGCACCGAGCTGTTCCTGGTGGAAGGTGACTCGGCAGGCGGCAGCGCCAAGCAGGCGCGCGACAAGGATTTCCAGGCGATCCTGCCGCTGCGCGGCAAGATCCTCAACACCTGGGAAGTGTCGTCCAACAGCGTGCTGGCCTCCGAAGAAGTGCACAACCTGGCCGTGGCCATCGGCTGCGACCCCGGCAAGGACGACATCACCGGCCTGCGCTACGGCAAGGTGGTGATCCTGGCCGACGCGGACTCCGACGGCCTGCATATCGCCACCCTGCTGACCGCGCTGTTCCTCAGGCATTTCCCGGCGCTGGTCGATGCCGGCCACGTGTTCGTGGCAATGCCGCCGCTGTTCCGCATCGACGTGGGCAAGCAGGTGTTCTACGCCCTGGATGAGGAAGAGAAGCGTTCGATGCTGGACAAGATCGAGCGCGAGAAGATCAAGGGCGCAGTCAACGTCACCCGCTTCAAGGGCCTGGGCGAGATGAACCCGAACCAGCTGCGCGAGTCGACCATCCATCCGGATACGCGCCGCCTGGTGCAACTGACCGTGGACGATGGCGAGCAGACCCGTTCGCTGATGGACATGCTGCTGGCCAAGAAGCGCGCGTCCGACCGCAAGGGCTGGCTGGAGTCGAAGGGCGATCTGGCTTCGCTGGAAGTCTGATCCGGAGCGGGGTCGGATCCCTTTCCGCAGGAAAGGGCTCTGACCCGGTTGGCGGCAGTGGGGTCAGAGCCGTTTCCTGTCAGGAAACGGATCCGACCCCATGCGCTCCGACCCCATCCGCCCCCATCGGCAAACCCGGCAGCGCCATAATGCGCGTCCACCCGTGTGGACCATCGTATTGGCCAGCCACTCGCTGCTGTTCCCCGGCCTGCCGCTGCACAGTGCACGGCTGGTCCTGAGCCCGATCCGTCGTGACGACGCCGCCGCGCTGTTCACGCTGCAGTCCAACCCGGATGTCATGCGATGGTGGAACCATCCAGCCTGGACGCGACTGGCCGAAGCGCGCGAGCAGATCGACGATGACCTCGCCGCCCATGCCATCGGCACCCAGCTGAAGCTGGCCGTGCGCGAGTCGCTGGAAGGTCCGCTGCTGGGCATCTGCGTGGTATTCGCGGTGGACCGCGATGCGGCGCGCGCCGAGATCGGCTACCTGCTGGCACCCGATCGCCAGGGCCAGGGCTATATGCACGAGGCCCTGCAACAGGTACTGGCCTACCTGTTCCGCACCCTGCACCTGCATCGGGTGGAAGCCGAGATCGACCCGCGCAATGCGCCGTCCGCGCACGTGTTGGAACGCCTGGGCTTCCACCGCGAGGGGGTGCTGCGCCAGCGCTGGCGCATCCAGGGGCAGCTGGCCGACTCGGCCGTCTACGGCCTGCTGGCCGATGACGACGCCGCAGCCACCCTCCCCGCTTGACCCAATCTGGCCAGTAGCGGGCTCAACGCACGGCCATGCCTTTGGACACATACGGCATGGCCCGCCACCGGCCTAGCATCGGAACCCCCTTCCGCTGCCGAACCGGTGCCATGAAGTCCCTGCTGCACACTGCCGCGCTCTGCGTCGGCCTGCTCATCGCCCCTGCCAGCGTGCTGGCCGCGCCCGACGCCGAGGGCAAGCCCGACCCGAAAGACGACAAGACCGAAGCGCCTGCGCTGCCCGCCGACGCCTCGGCCGGCCAGAGCATGCGCCTGGCCGGCCGCACCCTGGACTACACCGCCACCGTCGGCACCCTGCCGGTACGCGATGCCAAGGGCAAGGTGATCGCCGATGTGGTGTTCACCGCCTACACGATGCCGGGCAAGGACCGGCCGGTGACCTTCGCGCTCAATGGCGGCCCCGGTGCGTCGTCGGTGTACCTCAACATGGGCGCGATCGGGCCCAAGGTGGTGACCTTCGGCTCCGAGGGTGACAGCGCATCGGCGCCGGCCACCCTGCACGACAACCCGGGCACCTGGCTGGACTTCACCGATCTGGTGTTCATCGATCCGGTCGGTACCGGCTTCAGCCGCGCGCGGATCGGCGACGATGAAGCCAAGAAAGCGCTCTACAACCCCAGTGCCGACGTCGAATACCTGTCGCGCTCGATCTACGACTGGCTGCTGCGCAACCAGCGCATGGCCTCGCGCAAGTACCTGACCGGCGAGAGCTACGGTGGCTACCGCGGCCCGCGCATCACCCACTTCCTGCAGACCCGGCTGGGCGTGGCGATGAACGGGCTGGTGCTGGTCTCGCCCTACCTGAGCCCGACCCTGGAAGACAACGCCGATGTCTCGCCGATGGCGTGGATGCAGACGCTGCCGTCGATCGCCGCGGCGCACCTGGAGCGCCAGGGCAAGCTGACCGATGCGGCGATGCGCGAGGTGGTGGAGTACACCCGTGGCGATTACGCCACCGCGTTGATGAAGGGCCGCAGCGATCCGCAGGCTACGGAAGCCATGCTGCGCCGGGTCACCGCGCTGACCGGACTGGACCCGCAGTTCGTGCGCCGCGCTGGCGGGCGCCTGGAGACCCAGGCCTACCTGCGTGAAGTGTTCCGCGACAAGGGCACGCTGGGCAGCCGCTACGACTCCAACGTGACCGCGTTCGATCCGTTCCCGAATGATCCGGAGCAGCGCGCCAACGATCCACTGCTGGACAGCATCATCGCGCCGACCACCACGGCGATGGTCGACTTCGTGACGCGCGTGGTCGGCTGGAAAGTAGATGCGCGCTACCAGGCGCTGAACTACGACGTGAACCGGCTGTGGGACCGCAATGGCGAACTGCGCCAGGGTGCGGTGACCCAGCTGCGCCAGGCGGTGGCGATCGACCCGCATCTGCAGGTGCTGATCGTGCATGGCTGGAATGACCTGTCGTGCCCGTTCATGGGCTCGATCCTGACCGTGGACCAGATGCCGACGATGGGCAGCAATCCGGACCGGGTGCAGGTGCGCAGTTATCCGGGCGGGCACATGTTCTACAGCCGGGCCGACAGCCAGGCGGCGTTCCGCAAGGATGTACAGGCGTTGTTCCAGCGTAATTGAAGGGGTTTGGCCGGGCCTGCGGCCCGGCACCCGCTGACAGCCACGGCAACGGCAACTACAAAAGCTGGCTTCCTGAGGGCTGTTGGTGGGTGCCGACCGTTGGTCGGCACGGGGCGGATCCCGTTGCTTGGCAACGGGCCCTGACCCTGATTCTGCTCTGGTAGGTGTCGACCTTGGTCGACACGGTGGGTGCGGAAAAATTCTTGCCCATGAAAAAGCCCGCCTGATATGGCGGGCTTTTCGTTTACAACCTTGGCGTGGCGATCAGGTCCAGCCGAACAGCTCGAACAGCTTCAGGATCAGGTACGCACAGCCACCGGCCGCCGGGATGGTCAGGATCCAGGCCCAGACGATGCGCTCGATCACGCCGAACTTCAGCGAGCGCGGGTTCTTGGCGAAGCCGACGCCCATGATCGCGGTGGAGATGCTGTGCGTGGTCGAGACCGGCATACCGAAGTGGGCCGCCAGGGTCAGGATGGTGGCCGAGCTGGTCTCCGCGGCGAAGCCGTGGATCGGGTGCAGCTTGACCATCTTGTGCCCCAGGGTCTTGATGATCTTCCAGCCGCCCGAAGCGGTACCGGCCGCCATCACCACCGCGCAGGTCAGCACGATCCACATCGCGATGCCGTCGCCGGCATGCGCGTCCGGGTGCATGAAGGCCAGCCAGGACGGCAGGTCGTTCAATGCGCCGGTGGCTTCGGCACCGATCAGGGTCATGGCGATGATGCCCATGGTCTTCTGCGCGTCGTTGTGGCCGTGGGCGAAGCCCATGTAGGCCGCCGAGGCGATCTGCGCCTTGCCGAAGAAGGCGTTGACGATGCGCGGACGGGCCAGGCGGCCGATGGCACCACCGATCTTGGCCAGGCCGGCGATCAGCGCCCACAGCAGCACCATCACCACGATGCCGAGCAGGAAACCGGCAATCGGCGAGGTGATCATCGGCACGAACACCTTCCACAGCAGGCCCTTGTTCTGCGCCCAGCTGCCCAGGCGCTCGGACCAGATCAGCGCGTCCCAGTTGTTGTGGGCGGCGGCCAGGCCGGCGCCGCAGAGGCCACCGATCAGGGCGTGCGAGGACGAGGACGGCAGGCCCTTCCACCAGGTGATCAGGTTCCAGATGATGCCGCCCAGCAGGGCGCACAGGATCACCTGCGGGGTGACCTCGACCACGTTGGTGTTGAGCAGGCCCGAGGCGATGGTCAGCGCCACCGCGGTACCGGTCAGTGCACCGATGAGGTTCATGAAGGCAGCCAGCATCACCGCCCAGCCGGGCGAGAGCACCTTGGTCGCCACCACGGTGGCAATGGAGTTGGCAGTGTCGTGGAAGCCGTTGATGAACTCGAAGACGAGCGCGGCCAGGATCACCACCAGGACAAGGGTCAACATGCGGCGGCGTCCGTCAGCTGTTCTTCAACACGATCTGGTACGCCACCACGCCAGCCTCGCGGCAGCGGTCGATGGCCTTTTCCAGGATCTCGAAGAATTCCTTCAGCAGGAACATCTGCAGGTTGTCCAGGCGGCCCGAATAGATGTCGCGGTACAGCTCGAGCATCAGGCGGTCGGCCTCGTTCTCCAGCGAGCGCAGCTTCTCGTTGAGCGCGGTCATCCGGTCCAGGTTCATGTGGCGCAGGTCGGCCACCATCTCCACCACCACGCCGGCGGCCTGTTCGAGCATCGCCGCGCGCGGCGCGAAGTCGATGTGCTCCAGGTGCGTCGTGGCCAGCGAATAGCGGTCGGCGAACTTCTCGATCTGCTTGGGAATCTTGTACAGCGCCGAGCCCAGCGCTTCGATGTCTTCGCGCTCGATCGGGGTCATGAAGCTGTCCACCAGCGCCTGGCTGATCTTGTCCGAGGCCGCGCGTTCGCGCAGGCGGGCCAGCTTGAAGGCGTCCAGCGCGGGCTGGCGGTCGGCCTCGCGCAGCATGGAATGCAGCGCCTTGGCGGCGTCGGAAGCCGCGACGGCAGCCTCATCGAGCAGGGTGTAGAACTGTTTGCCGGAACCGAAAATGGTCTGCAGAGAGAACATTGAGAAACCTGTCAGCCGTCGCGGGAAGGACGGCACCAGATGGAATTATGACGGCTAGATGACCATCACGGGTATCCCCGCCCCCTTTCGAGGCCTTGGAACCCCCAACCTGAACAGGCGGTTGCCACCCTGCCATGCCCCTTTGCTAAGATGCCAGCGCGCCTTCGGGCGCACCTTATGGACGACGACCCTTATCCCCCTGCGCCGCGCCGGATCCCGTTCCTGAGCGCCTGCCGCCATCGCCAGCACCCGCCCTCCCTGCCACCAACCGGGGACGACGCCCGTGTTTGAAATGATCCTGATTGTCTTCGCGCTTGTTCTGCTGAACGGCTTCTTCGCCATGTCCGAGATGTCGGTCATGACCTCGCGCAAGAGCCGCCTGAAGCAGATGGCTGCCACCTCCAAGCGCGCGGCCAAGGCGCTGGAGCTGTCCGAGAAGCCGGAGAGCTTCCTGTCCACCGTGCAGATCGGCATCACCGTCATCGGCGTGCTGACCGGCTACCTCGGCGGTGAGGCGCTGGGCGAGGCCTTCGCCGGCTGGATCCAGGGGCTGATGCCGGGGTTTGCGTACGCGGGCAACATCGGTACCGCGCTGGCCGTCAGCCTGATCACCTTCATCACGCTGATCTTCGGCGAACTGGTGCCCAAGCGCCTGGCGCTGACCCGCTCGGAGGCCATTGCCGGCTTGGTCGCGATGCCGATGAGCTGGCTGGCCAAGCTGGCCCTGCCCTTCGTCTGGCTGCTGTCCAAGACCACCCAGCTGGTACTGCGCCTGTTCGGCCTGGGCAAGGACGAAGTCGCCTCGGTGACTGAAGAAGAGATCCGCATGCTGGTGGCCGAGAGCCACGAAGCCGGTGTGATCGACGCCCACGAGCGTGACATGATGAACCGCGTCATGCGTCTGGGCGACCGCACCGCCGACAGCCTGATGACCCCGCGCAACCGCATTGCCTGGCTGGACACCCAGGCCGGGCTGGAGCGCAACCTGGAAATCATGGCCGAGCACGAGTTCTCGCGGTACCCGGTGTACCGCGACAACGACATGGACGTGGTCGGCGTACTTGAACTGAAATCGCTGGCCACGCGCATGGCGCGCGGCGACAACGCGCTGTTCCAGACCCTGCGCGAACCGCTTTACGTGTCCGAATCGACCCACGCGATGAAGCTGCTGGAGATCTTCCGCGAGGAACAGCAGTCGATGGCGCTGGTGGTGGACGAGTACGGCGAGATCCAGGGCCTGGTGACCATCAGCGACCTGATGGGCGCCGTGGTCGGCCGCCTGCAGGCGGTGGAGAATGCCGATGAAGATGCGCTGGTGGTGACCCGCGAGGACGGTTCGCTGCTGGTGGATGGCTCGCTGCCGATCGAAGACCTGCGCGAACTGATCGGCAGCAACGAGCTGCCCGATGCCGAGGACGGCGATTACTACACCCTGGCCGGCATGTGCATCCACTACTTCGGCCGCATCCCGCACGCAGGCGAGTACTTCGACTGGGCCGGCTGGCGCTTCGAAGTGGTCGACCTGGACGGTGCGCGGGTGGACAAGCTGCTGCTGCGCACGCTGTCCGACGAGCAGGCCGATGAGCTCACCGCCTGAGGCCGGCCAGGGTCCAGGCGCCGAGCGCCCGGCCTACCGCAACGAGGGCATCCGCACCCTGCTGGAGATGTTCGCTTCCGGCGACCCCGCCGAGCACATGCCGCTCGGCCAGATCCTGAGCAACCTGCAGCAGAGCGCGTTCGGCGTGTTCCTGTTCGTGGCGATCCTGCCCTCGTTCATCCCGATCCCGGGCATGGGTGGCGCGGTCAGCGGCCCGCTGGTGATCCTGATCGGCCTGCAGATGCTGTTCTGCCTGCGCCGGCCGTGGCTGCCCGGCTTCATTGCCCGCCGCGGACCCAAGCGCGGCACCATGCACCGTTTCCTGGACCGCATCGACCGCCCACTGCGGCGCCTGGACAGGATGCTGAGGCCACGCCTGCCGCAGCTGTTGACACCCCTCCCCGCCCACGCCTTCAGCGGCCTGCTGCTGGTGCTGCTGGGCCTGCTGCTGTCGTTGCCGATTCCCTTCACCAATTTCCTGTTCGGCTTCCAGCTGCTGCTGTTCTCGCTGGCGCTGCTGGAACGCGATGGCGCGCTGATGCTGTTCAACTGGATCGCCGCGTTGGCGGCGATCGCGTTCTTCGGTTTCAGTTCGGGACAGCTGGTGGGCTACACGGTGGACCTGTTCCAGCGCTGGTTCTGAGCCGGAATCCGGTAGAGCCGGCCGCTGGCCGGCTGCCACGTTTCCAGGTCTGCCGGCCAGCGCCCGGCACTACCAATACCGGACATCGATCCTCACCGAAGGTCGATGAAGCCATTGTCGGCCAACTGCGCCGGCTCGTCCTGCACCGCCGACAGCACGAAATTCAACGCCTTGCCCAGCAGCGTGCCCGGACCATCCCAATACTCGGCCGAGTCGGCCCGCACGTGGATCAGGCGCAGGTTCGGGTCGTCCTTGCCGCCCGGGAAAAACAGCTTCATCGCCGGCGACCACAGTTCCTCGATCTTCGCGCGGTCGTCAACGATGCGCGCGCGCCCCGCCACAGACACATAGGTGTTCTTCGACGGCGAGGCATAGGCCACGTTGACGTGCGGATCAAGCGCGATCTCGGCAACCTTCGGGCTGTCGGCGGTGATGACGAACCACAGGTCACCGTCGAAGGTGACCTGCTGGGTGGCCAGCGGCCGGCTGTAGAGTCGTCCGTCGACGCCGGTGGTGGTGAACATCGCCACCTCCACGTCCTTGATCAGTTCGGCCAGCTGGGCGATGTGTTCGGCGCGGGTATCCGCCATGGGAGGCTCCAATGGGTAGAGCCCCCATCAGACCCGTCGCGGCTGCAACGGGCCGTGACGCCATTGTTCAGCCCGCGTGGCGGGCATGCCAGGCCTGCATCGCCAGTTCGAACGAACGCAGGCGCGCACGGTGGTCATGCAGGTTGGCGGTGAGCATCAGCTCGTCCGGCGAGTGGCGCTCAACGAACGCGGCGATGCCATCGGCCACCTGCTGCGGATCGCCGAGCACGGTGCAGGCCAGGGCCCGCTCCACGCCGAGCTTTTCGTGCGGCTCCCAGAAGGCTTCGATGTCGTCGATCGGCGCCGGAATCTTGCCCGGCCGGCCGCGGCGCAGGTTGACGAAACTCTGCTGCTGGCTGGTGAACAGGCGGCGCGATTCGGCCTCGCTGTCACTGGCGACGACATTCAGGGCCAGCATCGCGTGCGGCTGGTTCAACGTGGCCGAGGGGCGGAACTCTCGGCGGTACACAGCCAGCGCCTCGTCCATGGCATCGGGCGCGAAGTGCGAGGCAAACGCATAGGGCAGGCCCATCGCGGCGGCCATGCGCGCGCCGAACAGGCTGGACCCCAGGATCCAGGTCGGCACCCGCAGGCCACCGCCCGGAACCGCCTGCACCGCCTGCCCGGGCTGTACCGGCTCGAAGTAGTGCAGCAGTTCGCGCACGTCCTGCGGGAACTGGTCGGCGCTGTCGAAGTAGCGGCGCAGTGCACGCGCGGTGGGCTGATCGGTGCCCGGCGCACGGCCGAGGCCGAGATCGATGCGGTCCGGATACAGCGAAGCCAGCGTGCCGAACTGCTCGGCCACCTGCAGCGGCGCATGGTTGGGCAGCATGATGCCGCCGGCACCGACGCGGATGCGCCGGGTGCCGCCCGCGACGTGGCCGATCAGCACGGCCGTGGCCGCGCTGGCGATGCCGGGCATGTTGTGGTGTTCGGCCAGCCAGTAACGGCGGTAGCCCAGCGCATCGGCGTGCTGGGCCAGTTCCAGCATGTTGGCGAAGGCGGCGGTGGTGTCACTGCCCTCGCAGACCGGGGCCAGGTCAAGGATCGACAACGGGATCATCAGCGGTTTTCCGTCTCAGGATCCCCCCTGCATGGGGTCGGCCACGCGCAGCGGCCAGTGACGGTGGCGGGATGCTGATTCCTGCGGAGCCGGTTCAGCGCTGACCAGGCCGATCCGGGGTGCCCTGATCCGCGCCAAGCGCGATTGGTAGTGCCGGCCGCTGGCCGGCATACAGGTAGATGGCTTCGCAGCCGGCCAGCGGCCGGTTCTACCGAAGCGTGTCAGAACGCGCTGGGGCGCGGCTCCGGCAGCGGCTGGTCGACCATCGGCTTCAGTTCGGCATCCAGCGCCACGCGCTCGTCGAACACGAAACAGCGGCCTTCATAACCTTCGCCGCCGACCTCCTCGAAGTAGCCGAGGATGCCGCCATCGAGCTGCAGCACGTTGTCCATGCCATCGTTGGCCATCCACAGTGCGGCCTTCTCGCAGCGGATGCCGCCGGTGCAGAAACTGACCACGGTGCTGTCCTTCAGTGCCTCGCGATGCGGCGCCAACGCCTCGGGCAGGTCGGTGAACTTGTGGATGGGCAGCACCAGCGCATCCTTGAAGGTGCCGTACTCCACTTCCTGCAGGTTGCGGGTATCGAGCATCACCACCGGCTTGCCGGCGTCATCGTGGCCCTGCCGCAGCCAGCGCTGCACGGTGGCCGGATCGACCGCCGGTGCACGCGGATAGTCCAGCGGCTGGCCGTCATCGCGGCGGAAGCTGATGATCTCGTCCTTCACCTTGGCCTTCAGCCGCGCGAACGGCTGGTGCTCGCTCAGGCTGGTCTTGACCCGCATCCCGGCAAAACGCGCATCGGCATGCAGCGCGGCGTAGAAATCCTCGACCGCCTCCGGCTCACCGGCCAGGAACAGGTTCAGTCCCTCGCCCGCCACCAGGATCGTGCCCCGCAACCCGGCCGCCTGGGCACGCGCCAACAGCTGGTCGCACAGGGCCTGGGGGGCGTCGATGACGGCGAAATGGTAGGCAGCGGTGTTGGCGATCATCCTGCCATTTTAGCGCCTCCCGCCCGCACAGACAGATTCAGGGGTCAGAGCCCTCTGCGCAGCAGAGGGATCCGACCCCGGCAGCCACCCGGAACCTGTCAGGGGTGGGGCGGTGTGGGCAGGCGGGGGCGCAGAGCGCCATGGATGGCGCTCTACGAGGCACGCAGGAGCAGCTTTTGCCGTCCCCCGCCTGCCCACACCGCCCCACCCTCCCACTGAAACCCGGCTTTTGACGTTGCCGTTGCCGTTGCATCGGCGGGTGCCGGGTGCAACCCGGCCAGAAGCCCCTTACCCCCGCAACAGCATGAACGGCAGCAGCACCAGCGCCGCCGCAGCGGCCATGCCCAGCAGCACCAGCACCACGAACACCGGCCGCCGCCGGAACAGGCTGCCAAAGGTCTCCGCCGTGCCATCCCGCAACGCCTGCTCACGCTCGGCCCGCACGCGCACACCGCGCGCCGCCTGATATCCGGCCATCAGCGCCTTCGCGCGCGGATGATCGGCGTCCTCGCGCAGCCACAGGCCACCGTTGGAAATGCCCCAGGGGCTGGGTTCGGTGCGGTACCAGGCGATGCCGTGCTGGTCGAGCAGCGTGCAGACATCGGCATATTCGTCGTCGCCGACATTGCGCAGATTGAGCAGGAGTTTTGCCATGCCGCCATGATACCCGGCGCCGATGCGCTACCCTTGCCGCCCTCGCCCTGCGCCCTTCTGGAGACGCCCGATGCGCCGCCTGCTGCTTCCCCTGCTGCTGTCCCTCGCCGCCGCTGGCTGCTCGAGCGAGCCCTCCGGTCCGCCGCCGGGCGGCACCCTGACCACCTTCGAGCGCATCGATACCGTCGCTGGCACCGGCACCGAAGCCGTTCCCGGCAGCAAGGTCACCGTGCACTACACCGGCTGGATCTACGACAACCGCACCGAAACCAAGCACGGCAAGACCTTCGACAGCTCCTTCAAGCACGGCCAGCCGTTCACCTTCGCGCTCGGCGCCGGCCAGGTCATCCGCGGCTGGGATGAGGGCGTGGCCGGCATGAAGGTCGGCGGCAAGCGCACGCTGATGATCCCGCCGGATTACGGCTACGGCGACCGCCGGGTCGGGCCGATTCCGGCCGGTTCGTCGCTGGTGTTCGATGTCGAGCTGCTCGATGTCAAGCCGTAATACCGCATTGCCCCATCGGGTCGCCGTCATCGGCGGTGGCCCGGCCGGCCTGTTCGCCGCCGAGCGCCTGCGCGCCGCGGGGCTGGACGTGGACCTGTACGAGGCCAAGGGCTCACCCGGCCGCAAGTTCCTGATCGCCGGCAAGGGCGGTCTCAACCTCACCCATTCCGATCCGCGGCCGCTGTTCGACAGCCGCTACCGCGAGCAATCCACGGCCGTGGGTCGCTGGCTGGATGGCTTCGACGCGCAGGCGCTGCGCGACTGGGCTGCCGGCTTTGGCGTGGAGACCTATGTCGGCAGCTCCGGCCGCGTGTTCCCGGTCGACCGCAAGGCTGCGCCGCTGCTGCGCGGCTGGGTGCGCCGACTGAAGGAACAGGGCGTGCGCCTGCATGCCAACCACCGCTGGATCGGCTGGGGCAACGACGGCGCGCTGCGCTTCGCCACCGAAGCCGGCGAGATCGATGTCCACGCCGATGCCAGCGTGTTGGCGATGGGTGGCGGCAGCTGGCCGCAGCTGGGCAGTGATGGCGCCTGGGTCGCCCCCTTGCAGGCACGAGGCGTGGACATTGCGCCGCTGCAATCGGCCAACTGCGGCTTCGACATCGACTGGACGCCGTTCTTCGCCCAGCGCAATGCAGGCGCACCGTTGAAGCCGGTGGTCGCGCACTGGCTCGACCTGGCCGGACAACCGCAGTCGCTGCAGGGCGAATGCGTAGCCAGCGAGTACGGCATCGAAGGCAGCCTGATCTACGCGCTGGCCGCAGACCTGCGCGAGACCATCAACCGTGATGGCCATGCCATGCTGTGGCTGGACCTGGTGCCGGGACGCGATGAAGCACGCCTGCTGGCCGATCTTTCGCGGCCGCGCAAGGGTCGCAGTTTTGGTGAGCATCTGCGCCGCCAGGCCGGACTGGATGCGGTGAAGGCCACCCTGGTGTTCGAGATCCTTGGCAAGGATGCGGGCCACGACCTGCCTGCCGTGGCTACCACGCTCAAGCGCCTGCCGTTGCGCCTTCTGCGTCCACGGCCGATGGCCGAGGTGATCAGCACTGCCGGCGGCGTGCGCCTGGATGCGCTGGATGATGGCCTGATGCTGCGGGCAGTACCCGGCGCGTTCTGTGCCGGCGAGATGCTGGACTGGGAGGCCCCCACGGGGGGCTACCTGCTGACGGCGTGCTATGCCAGTGGCCTGCGCGCCGCCGAGGGCGTGATCGGGTGGCTGGCTGGGCGGTGACGCCCGCATTGTGGAGTCTAGCCATCCTCGACTGCCTTTGATTCAGACGATGAAGCAGTCGAGCATGGCTCGACTCTCCAATCCCCGGGCGCTCACCACGGCCTGCGCATGCTCACCGAAGCCAGCGCCACGCCGCTGGGATGCGGGTAGGCTTCCTCCCGCACGGCAATGAATCCCTGCCGTTGGTAGAACGGCACGGCGTTTAGCGAGGCTGACAGCACCACCTCGCGCTCACGATCGGCCATCGCCAGCAGACGCTGCATCAGCGCCTGGCCGATGCCCGTGCCGCCACGATCCGGATCGACGAACAGCGCATCGACTTCATTGGCGTCGGTATCAAACACGCCGAACCCGAGCAGGACACCCTGCCCGTCCTCGGCCACCACGCAGCCTCCCTGCCCCAGCAGCCGTGCGTACTGCGACGGCGGCGGCGAAGCAGACCACGGATCGATCACCTCCGCCGGATAATGGCTGCTGCACGTCTCGCGAACGCAACGCGTGCGCAGTGCCCACAGCATGGCGACATCGTCGATGGTGCCGGTCCTGAACCGCATGACATCCCCCTGTAGGGCCGAGCCCATGCTCGGCTCGGCTGTTCTTCGTTCCAATATTGCGATGAGAGAAGCAGCCGAGCATGGGCTCGGCTCTACAGCAACACATTATCGCGACTTGCTGGCGCGCAGCGCCTGGATCTTCGGCGGCGGCTGGAACGAATCGCTGCGTGCATCGGCCCAGAATGCATGGAACACCGCATGATCCGGCACCTTGTGCAGCAGCTCGCCCGGTTCCAGGTAGCGGTACAGCGACGCCAGCGAGCGGATCTCGACAGGCGAAACACGACGCAGGATGTGCTCCGGCCCCAGTTCGGCCGGA
Source organism: Stenotrophomonas sp. CASM106 (assembly GCF_049384825.1). Taxonomy (NCBI): domain Bacteria; kingdom Pseudomonadati; phylum Pseudomonadota; class Gammaproteobacteria; order Lysobacterales; family Lysobacteraceae; genus Stenotrophomonas; species Stenotrophomonas sp. CASM106. Next base: position 670,436 of record NZ_JBMRFS010000002.1, on the reverse strand, counting down.
TCGTTCAGGCCGGCCGCACACAACAGCTCCTTCAGGGCGTGCAGCGTGTGCTCGTGGTAGCTGTACACGCGGGTGGCCTTGTCCGGCGCATCCAGGTGCTTCCAGCGCGCCGGGTCCTGGGTGGCGATGCCGGTCGGGCACTTGTCGGTATGGCAGCTCAGCGACTGGATGCAGCCCAGCGCGAACATGAAGCCACGGCCGGCATTGCACCAGTCGGCACCCAGCGCGATGGTGCGCGCGATGTCGAAGGCGCTGGTGATCTTGCCCGCCGCGCCGATGCGGATCCGCTCGCGAAGGTCCAGGCCGACCAGCGTGTTGTGCACCAGCAGCAGTGCTTCGTGCATCGGCACGCCGACATGGTCGACGAACTCCGCCGGTGCTGCGCCAGTACCGCCTTCGGCACCGTCGACCACGATGAAGTCCGGCAGCAGGCCGGTTTCCTGCATCGCCTTGGCAATGCCGAACCACTCCCACGGGTGGCCGATGGCCAGCTTGAAACCGACCGGCTTGCCGCCGGACAGTTCGCGCAGACGGGCGACGAACTGCAGCAGTTCGACCGGCGTCGAGAACGCCGAGTGACGCGACGGCGATACGCAGTCCACGCCCATCGGCACGCCACGGGTGACCGAGATCTCGGCGGTCACCTTTGGCGCCGGCAGCACGCCGCCATGACCGGGCTTGGCGCCCTGCGACAGCTTGATCTCGATCATCTTGACCTGATCATGGGTGGCGTTGGCGACGAAGCGCTCTTCACTGAAACCGCCCTTTTCGTCACGGCAACCGAAGTAGCCCGAGCCGATCTCCCACACCAGATCGCCGCCCATCTCGCGGTGGTATGGCGAAATCGAACCTTCACCGGTGTCGTGGTAGAAGCCACCACGCCGCGCGCCTTCGTTCAGTGCGCGGATCGCGTTGGCCGACAGCGAGCCAAAGCTCATCGCCGAAATATTGAACACGCTCGCCGAATACGGCTTTGCACAATTGGCGCCGATCAGCACGCGGAAATCGTGCTTGGCGATGGCGGTCGGCGCCAGCGAGTGGTTGATCCACTCGTAATCCACCGCGTAGGTGCTGCGCAGGGTGCCGAACGGCACCGTGTCCATCTCGTTCTTGGCCCGCTGGTAGATCAGTGCACGCTGCTGGCGCGAGAACGGCACGTCCTCCAGGTCGCTCTGCACGAAGTACTGGCGGATTTCCGGACCGATCGATTCCAGGCCGTAGCGGAAGTGCGCCATCACCGGATAGTTGCGGCGCAGCGTGCTGCGCTTCTGCAGCAGGTCCCAGGTCCCCAGTGCCACCATCGCGGCGGTCAGGCCGACGCCCCAGTACCAGGCCGGCCAGATCGTGGCCAACCACAGGCAGATGGGGAACATCAGGATGGCGAGCAGGTAGACGATATACCGGTGCATGGCGTTCCTTGGTTGCAACTGCCTGCGAGTCTACCGTGCTGCCCGCCGCCCGGGTTTACAGGCGATCGTCAACCACGTTGCGTGGCCAGGCCGATTTGACGTCGTAGACCAGGCCGCCCGGCGCCAGCAGCGACCGGATACCCGCCTCATCCATCGCCTTGAAGCGGGCATGGGCAACCGCCAGCACCACCGCGTCATAGGCCCCTGCCACGGGTTCGGCCAGCCACTGCACGCCCTCATCGGCCAATGCCGCCGGGCCGACCCAGGGATCACTGACCTCGACCTGAGCGCCGGCATCACGCAGGCGCTGCGCCAGCTCCAGCGCGCGGCTGTTGCGCAGGTCCGGGCAATCCTCCTTGAAGGTCACACCGAGCACCAGGATGCGCGACTGCACTGGTTCACGGCCGCGTTCGGCCAGCATCGCCAGCACCCGCGACGCCACATGCTCACCGACGCGGTTGTTGACCTGCCGCGCCGTGTGGATCAGGTCCGGGTGGTAGCCCACGCTCTCGGACTTGTGCAGCAGGTAATACGGGTCCACGCCGATGCAATGGCCGCCGACCAGGCCCGGCCGGAATGGCAGGAAGTTCCACTTGCTGCCGGCGGCATCGAGCACATCCTGGGTATCGATGCCCAGCCTGTCGAAGATCAGCGCCAACTCATTGACCAGCGCGATGTTCACATCGCGCTGGATGTTCTCGACCACCTTGGCCGCCTCGGCCACGCGCATCGATGGCGCGGGGAACGTGCCGGCGGCAATGATGCGCTGGTACAGGCCATCGATCACCGCAGCCACTTCCGCTGTCGACCCCGAGGTGATCTTGCGGATGTCGGCCAGGCGCCGCTGGCGGTCACCGGGACTGACCCGCTCCGGGCTGTAGCCGCAGTAGAAGTCTTCGTTGAAGCGCAGGCCCGAGCCTTCTTCCAGCAGCGGCACGCAGACTTCTTCAGTGGTGCCGGGGTACACCGTGGATTCGTAGATCACCAGGTCACCCGCGCGCAGATGGCTGGCGATCAGCCGCGTCGCCGAACGCAACGGCTCCAGATCGGGCTGCTCATAGGCATCGATCGGCGTCGGCACGGTGACGATGTAGACGTTGCATGCATCAAGCAAGGCCGGATCGCTGCCGTACTGCAGCTGCCGAGCACTGGCCAGCTCGTCGGCCTCCACCTCCAGCGTATGGTCCTGGCCATCGCGCAGCTCGGCGATGCGATCGGCATCGATGTCGAAGCCCAGCGTCGGCCAGTGCCGACCGAAGGCCACCGCCAACGGCAGGCCGACGTAGCCCAGGCCGATCACCGCAAAACGCGGGGTCTCCGCTGCCGCAAGGGACGCGCTCACTGGCATGTCCCGCGCAACGGCATGCATGCCGCCATGGATTCGGCCGACCTGCTCATTCGCTGCACCACTCCGTGTAATTCCACGCCAGAAAGGCAACAGCGTAACGGCCCGGGCGCCTGCCCGCCAAGATGGGATCAGGAGCCCAGTGCGACCGCGGCCGGTTCCAGTTCGCCATCGGCGCCGGTCCAGGCCTGCCGCAGGCGCTCGAAGCCACCGCTGCCAAGCAGGAAGCCCGGCCACGCCGATTCAACGATCTGTGCCAGCAGCTCCGCATCAATGCGCCGGGTTCCCATCGACCAGCGCGGAAACGCCCGCTGCGCCACCGGCGCGCGGCACAGCACCTTCAGCTGGCCATGGCTGCGCGCATTGACGATGCGCTGGTACACCGAATCGATACCGTCCTCCGGGCCTTCCAGGTACTGCAGGAAACGGCTGCCATCGAACATCAGCACACCGGTGACACCGGCTACACGGTTGAATGCCGTGGCATCGGCCAGCAGGCGGTCAAGATCGGTTGTCTGCAGATCGGCGCGGGCCTCACTGGCATAGGCAATCGCGTGCAGCGACATCGTGCGGCTCCCCCCCTGGGAACGATGGTTGGGACTATGACATGAATGGGAGCGACAGTTAAACACGCTGCCGCCCCACGGCAATCCGGCTGCGATTCTGCAGCTGGGCTACAATCGGCGCCGCGCTGCAGGCCCGGATGGCGAAACTGGTAGACGCATCGGACTTAAAATCCGCCGGGGGCAACCCCATGCCGGTTCGATTCCGGCTCCGGGCACCAAGGCTTTTACGACGATCATCGATCGCGTTTTCGCTCCGCAATTTTGTCGACGCTCCGCAATCTGCTCAGACGCATGATGCCAAGCGAGCAGCAGATGATGTCTGCGACGCAATGTCGCGGATGCCTCAAACGCCGCGCCGCATCTGCTGCAGCCCTGCCCTCACCCACGCCTTGCTGCGGGCGTCCCTCGCTCGGGGTTTCGTCTCTGCCGGCGGCTTGCGCGGTTCAAGCGCCGCCTTGATCCGCTCGACCTCCTTCGCCCCTGCCTCGGCCAGGCGCCGGGCCTGTTGCTGCTGCTCACGGGTCGGCGGCAGGCCGGGCAGCGGCGGCGGCGGCTGGATCGGCGTGCTGTCGGTCAGCCGGGCGACTGCCTGGCGCAGGGGCAGATCGGGATAGAGCCTGGCCGCACACCAGCGCTCGGCGTACCGCTTCGCCTGCCGGACGTTGGCCGCGCGCACTTCCTTCACCTGCCACATTTTCTGGCCTTCCATCCATAGCCGGACCCCGGGACCGCCGTCGGGAGTCACGCTGGCCGTCTCCCGGCCGTTGTACCAAAGCGCCCAGCGCTCGCCGGTCTGGACCCAGCCAGAGGGGATCGGGGCGGTGCGGAAGCCGTAGGAAGAGCGCATGGCCGGAAGGATACGGCCGGCGGTCGCAGATGCTGCGATTGAATCCTGACCGGATTAAGCCAGCCGCCCTTCCATGAGGGTGCCGACCTTCTCGATGTTCTCCAGCGACAAGCCGCCGATGTTCTGCGCGAACTGGCGGATGAGCTGGGCATACGAGTCTTCCAATACATCCGCCTCCGACTTCGAGGCATCGATCACACACTTCGTGCGCTCGGCCATGCCCAAGAAGATCTGCCGGCACAGGGCCAGATTCTCTTCGTTCTCGAAGTGGTTCGGCCTGTCGCCACGTGCGCGGATACGTTCCAGGCCAGTGGCCGGCTCAACGTCGAGCAGGAGCATCAGGTGTGGCCGGGGCGCGAAGTCGTTGGCCTTCGACAGGTCCTCCACCGGCAGCCCGGCAGCCCCCTGGTAGGCGACCATCGACGGGAAATAGCGGTCGAGGATCACCACCTCTCCGCGCTGCAGAGCCGGTTCGATGAACTGCTCCACGTGATCGCGGCGGTCAGCCAGCAGGTATTCGACCTCCTGCTCCGGGCTCAGGCGGCCCGATTCAGCGGACTGACGAAGTTTGGTGCCCCACGGCCCATTGGTCGGCTCTTTACTAGTCGAAACGGCCACGCCATGGGCGCGAAGCCGCTCGGTCAGGCCCTTGGCCAAGGTCGACTTGCCGGCCCCATCGATTCCCTCGATGGCAACCAGCAGGCCACCGGGGATGGTGATGCTCGTCATGCGGGGTAGTGTATCCAATTGCCCCGGCACCGCCAGAGGGGGACGGGATGCTAACGCGGACGGGCGCCACAGGGCCAGTCTTGACAGTGATCCGGTCATGCGACGGCACGCTCTACACGCCCCGGCCACGGCCGGCAGGGCTACCCTCCGGCCATGTGCGGCCGATTCGTCCAGCTCCCCGTGATCGACTTCGGCCAGCCGGGGCTGGCTGACCTTGCCCCCGGCCTGGCCGAGATCCAGCCGAGCTACAACCTCGCGCCGACACAGCGCGCCTCGGTGATTCTGGACAGGGGCGAAGGCCGGCAGGTGACCCGATTGGCGTGGGGCCTGCTGCCTTTCTGGGCCAAGGCCAAGGGCCTGCAGGGCTCGACCATCAACGCGCGGATCGAGACGGTGGCCACCAAACCGGCCTTCCGGTCGGCATTCAAGAAGCGCCGCTGCGTCATCCCAATGGCCGGCTACTACGAGTGGTCGGTGAGCCCGATCGACGAGAAGAAAGATCCCTGGTTCATCCACGCCACCGGGCCGCTGCTGGCGGCTGGCCTGTGGGAGGACACCAGCCCTCTGCTGCCCGAGGGCAACCTGGGCACCTTCACCATCATCACCGGCGACAGCAGCGGCGTCTCGGCCGACATTCACGACCGCATGCCGGTGTGGCTGCAGGCCAACCAGATCGATGACTGGATGGCCGCGAGTCCCGACGACGCCATGGCAATGCTGCTGGCCAGCGAGCCGCCGGCGATGGAGGCGTACCGCGTCAGCCGCGCGGTGAACACGCCTCGCAACAACCGCGAGGATCTGCTGCAAAAGATCGCCTAGCGATCAGGAATACACAGCGCCCTCTCCAGAGCTGGCCGTGCCGTCCCTGATGGTCGGTAACGTCGGCCAGGGCACGTCGGGGAACCCTGGAACGCTGGGCAAATCTCGCAGCGCCTGTCGGTAGGTCTGATAGGCGGCCTTCTCCAGCGCGGTCAGTGGCGCGTCGGGCATCTGGGTCCAGTCGGTGCCGCGCAATGCCATGTCACGGCGGCGGCGTATCTTTCCCGTCTCCAGCGCCTCTTCCAAAGGTGGCGGGATAGCCATTGCGAATTCTTCGCCGGCCTCCAGCTCGTCAAAGGAAGAGATCGTCCTGTAACTACCTCCTTTTATGGCGTACATAGCTATCTCTCAAAGTAGTATCCAAGGCAGTCCACGTATAGGCCGCCAGTAGGTGTCACAATGTAGTTGTAATTGAAGGAGTTTGATGCATCGAGTGGAACTGGGATAGCAGCGAAGCTATTGGGGTTCGAGGTGTATGCGAATGCATCGCTATTTATCAGCGCTGCCACTGCGGCGTCGATATTGGTTATGCCGAAATTAGCGATACTACTGGTTGTCGGCACAATAGAAGCTACGGAAACAGTTGCAGCCGTTGTTTGCTGGCCATTTGCAAGGACACGGAAAGGTGCATTCTCCAGCGTAACCATGTATGTGATTTGCGCACCTACATGCATGAACATGTAAACATCGCCAAGTGAATCAGTTAGAACAGTTCCTAGATAACGACAGCTGCTGTCCCCGGTTTTCGTCCTAGCCGTGCCGCTATATGCAGCAGATGGAGATGTCGAATCTACCTCCGTACTTCCATCGGCACGGAGATAGACATGGCCAAAAGCGTTCGTGCCTACAGACACCGAAGGCGCGGATGGCAGGGCGGAAACGATCCCCCCGACACTGGGTACATACGCATTCCCGCTGGAAACTGATACTTGCCCAGCCCCGGAATATGAAAGTTTGAAGCCATCGATATAGCCATCGGGAGTACCCATTGCTGAGACAATCGGCCGACGCGGGTCGGTGTTGTCCACGGTCACGTTCGCCCCTGGGCGGACCTCCTGCACGGCGCTGTCGGCCTTCCCCAGCGAGTCAAGTACTTCGGAAGCCAGCTCCAGCGTGGGCATACCGGCCGCCGCGTTCCCATTGGCCACGTCGATCTGCTGAGCGGTGCCGGTGATCGTGGCCGGCCGTGTTCCGGTCACCCTGCCCTTTCCGTCGCGCGTGACCGCCAGAAGCGTGCCAGTACCCGAGTTCGCGACGTCCTTCAGCCCGATCGTCGGATTCCCTGCATCGCCGTCGGGGTTGGCGATGTCTATACCGGTACCTTCCTGGAGCGACCGCAACGCCCAATCACCGTTGCTCTGCCTCGCGGCGAAGCCGGCGCCGATCAGCGCGGCCAGCTTCTGGATGTTGGACGGGACCTCCCTGATCAGCTTCCAGATGGTCGACGCGATGCTGCTCGGGCCGCCGCTGCTGCCGCCGGTGGGGTTGATCACCTGCGCCGCCGTCAGGATCTGGCCGTCTGGCCCCCGAAGGTTCACGCCCACCTGTGCGCCGTTGGTTGCGTCGGGGTCGACGTCAACGAAGCCGCGGGGATTCTGGTGCAGCGGTACGCGCTTCTTGGCCATTACCGCCCCAGCGCGCGGACTACGGCTTGGCAGGCCGCGAGTTGGTCGTCGGCGTCTCGCCCGACTCGAACAACAGCGCCCGCAAACTTTGCTCGGCGCTCGGCGGCCGCATCACGTTCGCTGGCGGCGGCGACGGCATCGGACAGACGCTGGGTCTCGCAGCTCGCCCACCCGTCGCGCAGCCGGAGATCGCCAGCACGCACACCAGCCACAACAACATCAGCGACGGCCGGGGCCGCGGCACGATCTTCTTCATGCTTCTCTCCGATGGCGGCCAGAGCGTCGGCCTGTTGGTGTTCAGTCGTCCGCGTCTGATTGACCTGCTCAACCTGGGCGGCACTGGCGCCGGCCTGCTGCCTGGCTTCCGCGCCCTCTGCGCGATCGCCGCGCCACGCCCAGCCCGCGCCGAACATCGCCGCTGACCAGAGGGCGAAGGCACAGATGGCGATCACCGCGCGGTTCACGACTTGCCCTCACACAGGCGGCGCTCCGCCGCGCGACGGTTGGCCAGGCCCTGCACACGCTTCCCGCCTGCGTACACCCACTTGTCCAGCTCAGGACACCAGGCCGACGCCGGCTGGCCAGTGTTGATCTTGCGGACCAAGGTCGACTTGCATGCGGCATCCACGCCGACGTTGTAGGTCCAGCTCAGCACCGCCGCCCACTCGTTCTCGTGGAGTGGCAGGACGATGCAGCTGCTGATGCCGGCCATGTACTGCCCTAGCCTGCTGTTCAGCCGCTGGGCACACTCCTGCTCGGTATATCGGGCCTTTTCCGGCCGACCGGTGTCGCCGTAGCAGTAGGTCGCCACGCCAACCATGTCGATGTAGGGAGTCGGCGAGTAGCCCTCCCACGGACGGACCAGGGCGGTGCTGGCCAGGGCAATCACACTGGCCACCGTCCCGCCAATCACCACGCCGCGCTTAGTGGCCACGGATCCACTCCCAGAACCGGCGCAAGGCCGCGAAACGGGCGCCCAGCCACTGCGACCAATCGCCCCAGTTCCGCATCACCGTCGTGGCAGTCAGGACGCACGTGTAAACCAGCGTCGAGATCGCCACCAGGTCAGCCCACGACAGTCCCTGCGCCGTGGTGGTGATCGTCCCCACCACCGGTGGCACGAGCTTGTAGGCGGCCGCAGCCACCTCTTGGGAAACCGGATCTTTCATTGCACGCCCCTGTGGAAGTCAGGGCAATGCTCGCGCTCCGCGCAGATGCTTCAACGGAGCGAGGCTCCCCGCCAAGCATCGTCATTCGCCCGGTCGGCGGTGATGCGCTGCAGCTCCGAAAGCTCCTCGCTCCAGCTCGGCTCACTTGGCAGCGCGTACTTCTTGCTCCTGCTACCCAGCGGGAACCCCTGGACATGCACCAAGACCCCAACCGCCTTCGCCACGATGTGGATCAGCCACAGGCGCCAAGTCGGGATGTGCGGCGTGTTGTTGTACACGTGACCTCTCCTCTAGCCAGGAGAGGTCACCCTACCCCCGCACCGGGCGGCTTCAACGGAGGGTGATACCCTGCACATAGGCCCCGGATTGGCCGTGGCCCACAAGGAGATTGTGATGAATCACGTAGAACAGTTGGCTGCCGAGAAGATCGCTGAGCAAATTTACATCCGAATTGTCAGCGAGGGGCTTTCGGTTATTGGCCAGAGCGTCGACCTCTCTGAGGCCACTAAGGCTGCTCGCGCTGCTGGACAGGCTTACATAACCGGGGGCTCCGGGAAAGTTAACTCGCCTGTCAGCCTGCCAATCAAGCGCTAGGGAGCTATGCCGCCTTTCTCAGGACATCGTTGACCGGCGAGCTGAGAAGTCGTTCAACATCCAACTGAGCAGAGTCGGTAATTTCCTCCCACTCATTGGCCACGTATCGGCCAAGCGCAGCAAGTTCCTGCGTCTCGCCGCCGCACTTCTGAATGGCTTGAAACAAGGCCGACAGCTGGCGGAACAGGTCGCTTGCGTGCTGCAATGACCCCTTTGATTCATGCAGCATCTCGACCAACTGAACCTCACGCTCGCTGTTAGCGGCTACACTGGTTCTCGCCATGATCAATCTCCACTGGATGGGTTTTGGCACTGAAGCCCCGGGGTTGCCTCCCTGGGGCTTCTCTTTTGGGATGTATCACGCCGGTTTCTTCTGCGAATCAGCGTGGATCTTCAGGATTACTGCCCAGGCAGGGTCGTCGCCGGACATTTCGAAGCTGACCTCGCGGACCTCATAAACTGCGGCCTCAATGCCTTCGAAGTTCTTCTCCCAGCCTGCAACCATCTCTTGCAGCCAATCCACGAAATGCACCGCCCGTTCAACTGCAACGGTGAACGAGATGCTTCGAGGATCGGCAACGTAGGGCTCTTTCTTGCTCCGCTCATACAGTGCTTCCATGCCGCTGATGGATTCCTGCATGACGAACTTGACGGCGTCAGCCTCTTCCAGAACCCGTTCTTTCAGGCCGCCGAGAGTGAGATTTTCGCTTTCGCTCACACCCCACAAAACGTCCCCTGACCACCAGATCTGCGTGTAGATCTTGCCTACATGCCCTGTGTAGTCGCGGGTACACAACCTTTCATCCCGGGGCTTGGCTCGGGAGCGACTGGGAAAGTCGATGACCTTGCTCTTGTCAGTGGACATCGCGGCTCGCCCTCTCGTCAGCCTTGGTTACCAGGGCTGCGCTATGAGCAGTACCCGAGAGCGGGAAATGCTCGTCGGTCAGGAGCTTGTGCAGCCTGGCAAGCCCCTTTCCAGTGACAAGCGGCGTCATCGAGCGCTGAACCCCACGCTTGGGATGCGTCCATTCCTTGCTGACCTTGAAATCAAGCAGGCCGGCGTTGATCTTGTCCTGGTATGGCTGATTGTCGCGGCGCAGCCAGCCAGATCGGCGCATCCACTTCATCAACGTGTTGCGCCCTGTTCCAAGCAGCTTGGCAGCCTCGTCCATCATCAGCACGTCGTCGCCTTCAACCACCCTGTCGTGGAATTCGACCTTGGGGGCCTGCTCGGCCACTTTGTCTTCCAGAGCAATGACCTTTTCCGTGTAGGTCAGCAGCAGGCCGCGCATCGCGGCCGGGTCAGCCAGCACCCTCATTGGGTCCGGGGCGACCACATTCGACTCCAGCTCCTGCCAGCGGTCGACCAGCCGTGCCGTGAACTCGGGGGAGAGCTGGGCAACCACAACGATGCTGTCGCGCTTGCCCTGCTCGCCGGAGAAGACGTATTCGGAGACAGGGCGGCCTGCTGTGGGCTTTTCCGCCATTGGCGGAGAACCAATGACCCCTTTTGCGACCAGCCTTTCAATGGACCGCTTCACGTCGTCGTGCCGGGAGTCGACCAGATCGGCGATTTCTCGGCTGGTGATCGAGGCAGTCCCATTCAGGATCAGTCCGTTCATGCGACTGCCCTCCGCTCTTCTTGCGCGCGCGTACCTGCAAGGCGATGCTCGATTTCGCTATTCAGGGAACGCCGGTTGTCAGCCGCCTTGTCCTTCAGCCACTGCTTCAGCTCCGGGGAGAGCCGCAAACCGAAGGGGGTAACCAGTCGCTTCTGCTTCATATTGCCTCCAATGGCTTCACCATGAAGCCCGCAGCTTCACTATGAAGCCGCTCCTCCCGGCTGTCAACACCAATTTGAAGCCGATAGACTCTCCCCATGAAAAAGAACACCCAAGAGGACTACGTCCGCACGGCCCTCCGGGTTCCCCCTGAGCTTCACGCCCAGGTCCACGAAGAGGCCCGCAAGGCTGGGCGCACCTTTAACGCCCAACTGGTCCACATGCTTCAGGGGTACATGGAGCAGGAGCTGGAAGAGTCCGAAGAGCGCGAACGCGGCATCGAACTGGAGAGAAGCATTGGCGTTAGCTATGGGCTGACCGATCCGCTCGACCGGGCTGCAGTTCTGAAGGTGCTACTGTTCCCAGAGCGTACGGTTCTGCGTCAACGCGTGGCGGAGCTTGGCGGCAAGGACGCTGTGTTGCAGCTGGACGATGCCGAGATCAAGCGGCGTGTCACTGGCCCACGCATCACTGGCACGGACGCCGAGAAGCGGTCGCACATGTCCAGGGCGCTAGAGACGTTCCCGCTCACTACCCTGCTGACCGACGGCGAACTGGAAAAGCTCGCCGAGCGCGTCATCACCATCCAGAAGGCCATGGGGCAGCTGAAATGACCGACGACCGATTCAAAGACGCAGGGCAGTTCCACCCGGACAAGACCTGGGCGAAGCTTGATCGTGAGGCCAAGGACCGAGCATTCGACGCCAAGCATCCTCCGAAGTGGTGGCATTCCCTTGCCTTCCCGTGGGGCGTGGCCCTGTTGCTCCTCGGCCTGGCCGGTTGCGTCATCTACCTACTGCTGTGGGCCTTCAGCGCTCCGTTCGCCTGACGCTTCCAACGCTGCGGCAACCTCGCCGATCGAATCATCATCGTTCTCTGCGCTCATGCGCTTCAGCACGTTGATCTGTGCGGGGATAGCTCCAATCGGAAGCTCCGTCGACCGTGCAAGCCACTTCACGAAACGGGGATTCGTCATAGCGCGTGCCAACACGTTAGCTCCTGCGCCGCCGCCGACGGCAACCGCCGCAGGCCCAACCTGCCCCGTGATGAGAAGGCCGCCGATGGTGGCTGGGTACGCAAACGCCGCGCCTCGGTTGGCGGTGCCGCTGGGATTCCGGAACACCTCGGACCCCTCCTTGATCCTCTCCGCCACGCGAGCGATCTTGTCCATGTCCTCGCTGAAGCCGGCGCCGTATCGCCCGAACAGGGTCCGGCGCGCTTCGGGGCTCAGGCTGCCCCAGTTCGTCAGGAAGGTGTTCGGGCTGAAGGCATCGCCGGCCGCGTTCTGCGCCCCCGGACTGGCCAGGCCCATGCGCTTGATTACTGCAGCGCTGACCGCCTTCTGGCCGTCTTCAGGCAGCGAGCGCATCACCGCGCGCAGCGTCGTCGCACCGTCCTTCGTGCCAGACATTGCCGCCTGGAACACCTTTTCGGGGCCGCCGTTCTTATCGACCACGCGCTCCAGCGTTTCCAGACGGTCGGCCGACGCCTTGAAGTAGTTGTTGGCGCGGCGGACTGCGGCCACCGCGCTCGGGCCCTGTGCCTGAGCGGCAGCCTCCAGGTCCTGAGACAAGGATCCGTAGAGGCGCTTCAGCTGTGCCGTCGGCCGGTCAGTGGAAAGCGAGAAATCAGACAACTCCTCACCGATCTGGGTGCGAATCCGCTTCACGGCCTCATAGGGGATGCCGGCGAGACCGGCCTGCTGCGCTGCTGCGACGTCCTGAGCCAGGTTCTCGGCCATCTGCTGGATCTTCGGGCTGATCTGGGCACCGGTGGTGGCCTCAGCACCTGCAATAGGCGTAGTGAGGTCGGCAAGCGCCCGCTGGGTGTTCGACACACCGATCGGCGTGTCGCTGGGGATGTGCTGGTCAGCCTGCCAGTAGAGCGCCTTGCGCATGGCGTTCGTGTTCTTGGAGAACGTCTGGACGCCGCGCTCGATCGCGCGGCCAGCACGCTCGCCGCTGATGTTCCTGGCCAGCTGATTGCTGACGTCAGCCAGCCCGCTGCCGATCTGCTCGTTCTGCGCCTCAGCAAAGCGGCGCATCACGCCGCCGCTGGTCGGACCGCCGCTCAGCAGGCTTTCCGCCCCCTGCATCGACCACCTGCCAGTCCCCTGTCCCACTGATGGGGTCGCGCCCAGGACAGCAAAGTCATCGATGGCCTGTTCCAGCTGCTGGCGACCAGCCTCACCGCCACGCATCAGGCCACGAACGCCGGACTGCGCTCCGGTCAGGGCCGCAGAGGGGGCCAAGCCGCCGAGCAGGCCCGCGACTGCCTGAGCACCGGCGCCGCCGCCCGACTCCCGGGTGACGCCGGCGGCAGTAGACCCACCCAAGGTGCTCGCAACCTGCAGAGCAGGCTGAGCAGCCAGCAGCTCTCCGGCACGCTCACCGAGGGTAGCAATCGCTCGTGGAGCCGGCGCTGCCTGCGCAAGCGTCGGTGCTACCGCACGGCCAGCAGTGAGCGCTCCACCACCGCCAAGGGTCAAAGCGGTACCGGTCAGCGCTTCGCCAATGTCACCGAGGACGCGATCGCCGGCGGTCTGTGCCTTGGGCAGGCCCAGGGTGTCCCCCAGCGTCGCGGCGTTGTCGCGGAAGCTGGCCACGGGGCGGCCTGTGATCTTGGTCTCCAGCGCGCCGAGGGCGTCGCCGCCGACCGCACCCAGCAGGCTGCCGATGCCCTGCAGCACCGAACGAGCGCCGAACGCCAGGTCGCGCGGAACGCCGGCTTTCCAGCCGTCAGCCTGTCGGCCGTCTGCGGTGCTGGAAACGCTGCCGGTGACCTCGGAGAAATCCGGCGGCAGCGCCTTTACGGCCCCGAGGGTCGGGATGTCCTGGTACTCCGTCCAGGGGCCAGCGTCCTCGGCCGGCTGCGGCGCGCGCGGCGCAGGCTTGGCCTGCAGCTGCTGGTACTCCTCCCACGGCAGCGGACCGGCCATCAGATCTTCTCCCACGCGTTACGATCGGCGGGGTTGCCGCCCCGGAAACGGTAGCCATTGCGCACGGTTCCTGGCGTCGGGCCGCCTTGGGCCGGCTGGCCAGGGCCACGGGCGGCCGGCGGATCGCCGAGTGTCCCACCGAAGCTCCTCGGCTCAACACCAGGCGTGCTGGAGCGCCCGTAGTTTGCGTTGATGATGTCCTGCTTGCGGGTATGGAGCTCCACAGCCTGCCGGTTGAACTTGGCAAGCCTCGCGAGCGCAGCAGCAGCCGTGCGGGGGTCGTTGGCAGACATCAGCTCGTTTGCTGCACGCTGGGCGTCGCCCTCAGTCTGCACGCCCTTGTTGAGCCGCAACGACTCATTGACGATCTTGGTCAGGTCCGACTTCCACTCATTGAGAGCGACGTCGCCCTCGGTAGCGATGCCCAGACCGGTGCGGCCCCAAGAGAGCGCGGCGTTCTGTGGGCTGATCTTCAGGGTGCCATCCGCCAAGCGCGCAGCATTCTTCTGGATGATGTCATTGAGGACGGCCGTGCCGCCCAAGGCATCTTCCACGGCCAGCAGGTCCTTCAGCGCTCCGACCGGCAACGGCTTGCTGTCCCCAAGCGTGCCGGCAGACTTGCCGCCAGGGTTCCACTGGCCGCTGCGCTCCAGCCCGAACTTCGCCGCGTCGATGCCGGCCGCCTGACGGGTGCGTGCCGCGCTGGCATTGGAGCTGTTGGCGCTGGCATAGGAGGCGGCCGCGCGGGCAGCGTCGGCAGCGATACCGGCCCGGCCCTGCTCGGTGGTCGAGATCCCGCCGCCGCCCTCCTTGAAGCGGTTCTGCAGCAGGTTCTGACCCTGCACGGCCCCCAGCTCCTGCGGTCCGTTGGCCACGGCCATGAGGTTTGCATTCGCAGCCTCCCAGTTCCCGCCCAACGCGGCATCACGGGCGGAGCTGCGCGCAGCGGCACCGAGTACGTCGTTCAGCTGCCCCGCGTCGAATCGATCGTTGGCCAGCAGCGCGATGCTGCCAAGCGTTGCGCGGGCGGTGTCGTCGCCGCCCAGCACGCCGCTGACCAGCTCCGGATTCACCAGCGCCCGCTGCTCGTTGATCTGGTTGGCCAGCACGGCCTTCGAACGCGCCTGACGGGCCTCCTGCAGCGCCCGTTCGACCTGGTAGTTCCGGCCCAGCTGATCCGTGTAGGTATCGCGCGTGTTGCCGAACAGCGCGGCGCCGAGAGCCTGCCCGGCCTGGTATGGATTGGCCATCAGGCGTACCCCGTGGTGAGTGGATCGTAGGACCCGTAGAAGTTGGCGCCTGCTCGTGGGGCTGCCGCGGCGAACCCGCCGCCGCCTCCAGCCATCGCGCCGCCGGCGGAAGTGGCGAGGCCGGCCAGCAGATCGACTTCGGGCCGCCGGCGGATCTGCCGCAGGCGCAGCTGGTCGATGAACTGCTGCCCGCGGCTCGCGCGCGCTTCCATGTCCAAATCCGTGGCCAGCTTGCCGTACCCGAATGCCTCCTGCTGCCGCTGCAGCTGCGGCGCGTCGATGCGCGACATCAGGCCGGCAGTGGTCGCCGCGGCGTTGTCTGCGCCGGCGCGCGCGGCGCCGGCATCAGACTGGAAGGTCGCACCGCCGATCGGGCTGTTCAAGCCCGACAGAGCCTGCCGCTGGCCGCGCTGCAGCTGCTGCATGTACTGCCCCAGCCGCTGGGCTCGGTCATCGGCTGCCGTGCTGGTCTCCAGCTGGGCGATCTCGTCGTTCACGCGGCGATCGGCCTCCTGCTGGCGGCGCGACTGGTTCAGCAGGCCCTGTGCGGTCGCCTCGTCCTGCTTGCGCTCGACGCGCTGCGTTTCTGCTTGCTGCGCCGCCGTGCCGGCCAGAGCGATCGCGATGGGAATGAACTGGCCCATGAGTTACCCGCCGTATGCGGCACCGCCGCCGTAGAGGTTGAAATTCGCGTCCCGATTCGCCTGGCGCCGCGCCGCTTCCTCCCGGCGGTTCTTCACGAACCCGCCGATGGTCGCGAACTGGTCGCCCAGCTGCTCGCCGAAGGCCTGAGACCTCGCGTTCTCGAAGTTGGAGCGCAGACCGGCCGCAGCCTGCGACGCAGCTGTGGTTGCGTCCAAGCCAGACGTCGCCAGCTGGATGAGGCGCGCACGGGAATCCTGATCGGCAGCTTCGAGCTGCGCGCCGGCGCCCTGCGCCCTGCCCTCCACGTTGATCAGGCCCCGGTTGTATTCGTCGGTGAGCCTGCGGTTCTGGTCGACGTTGACACTGCCGCCGGACAGACCACCGCGCGCCAGCGAGAACTTCAGTTCGCGCGCCGCGTCGGTGTTCTGCCGGTTGAGGTCTTCCATCAGCTTCGAACGGGTTGCCGATACAAAATCGGCGATGTCCTTGGCCCGACGCGGGTTGTCGAACACCTGGTTGATGCGGCCCTGAGCCTCGCGGATCCGCTCCTGGCGCTCCATCTCCATGCGCGCGGCCACGTCGGCAGCGGACTCGCCCTGCTTGGCCGTCTTGGTCAGGCCCAGCGGGTCCAGAATCTTGCTGGCGCCCGACTTCTGGATCAGGCCCGTCGGGTCTGCCCAATTGCCCTTGCCGATATTGCCGCCGCCGGCCATCAGCCTGCCTCCTTGACACGTGCGAACAGGACCGCGTCGTCGCCATTGGCGCAGTAGCGGCTCAGGGTGGCTTCACGGTGGTAGCCCAGCGAACGCTCGTACCACTCGAACGTCTTGTCGCGGCCGGCCTGGCCGTAGAGCTGCAGGCGGTGCACGTTCGGCTCGGCGAGCATCCTGTCGTTGAGCCTGCGCGTGATCTTGGTGATGGCGCGCCAGTGTTTCTCCCAGCCGGCCATCGTGCCCAGCTGCCAGCCCTCCCACACCCCCGGGCGGACCTGCCAGAACCCGCCGGCAACCACAGGCACGCCGTCGGCCAGCAGGACGAACTTCGGGCCGGGCACGGCCGCCATCTTCAGGATCGCCTGCTGAGGGTCGTACTCGGCCGCGCCGGTCATCGCCAGGTCCTGCGCGATCTCGTCCGGGCGCATGTTGCGCGCCAGGTAGGCCAGATCCTCAATCAGGACGTCGCTGGAGGCGGTGACAGTCATGGCCCGTTGCCCAGGTCGAAGAAGCTCAGCGACGCCTGCGTCAGCGCCCACTTCTTGCCCGGCGCGAAGTCGACGCGCAGGCTGAAGGTCGGCGCCGACATCGGGAACGGGATCACCCCGCCCGGCAGCGTGTCGGGGTCGACCGTGTACGGGTCGGTGAACGCGGCAAGGTTCCGCTGGTCGTAGCCGATGCTGATGCTGGGCGTGCCCTGGCTCACGATGTCGAAACCCTCCATCATCTTGGTGACGCTCGGCGTCCCGAAGTCCAGCCACGGCCACCAGACCGTGCCACCGAACGGGATCGTCTGGCCGCCAACGTCGTCGCCCAAGGCAAAGTCGCTGACCGCGCTGATTTCATCCCCGTGTCGAATGTAGAGATCGTTGCCGAGCTGGCTGAAGGCATCAACGGCGAACGGGAACAAATAGCGGCTCCAGGCTCCCTGCTTTCCGGTTCCCCTCATCGTGTAAACGAAGACCGTACTGGTGTGCCTATACACCTTGATCTCGGGCGAGTACTGCACCCGGCCTACCCAGTTTCGGCACTGGATGTAGCAGGACTGGTCATCGAACAGCACGCGCGTCGACTCATTGCCGCTCATGGCTGCATTTAGGATCTTGGAGCCCTGCAGCGACCAATCTTCTACCCGTGCGAACTGGCATCCTGCCGAGCTTGTGGAGGACCCACCGTATACGGCGCAGATGATTCCCCTGTCGACGCCGAAGCCCCTGAACCCATCCAGAGACAGGCCAAAAGGCCGATCATCCAGCAGCTCCAACGCTTCGTTGAACGTCTTAAAGCGACTGTCTTGCGTGACGACGTGGATCTCGCCAGAGCGAGCGCGCGTCATCCAGAAGTAAGGCGTGGTGGCAGAACCCACTGGCGTATAGGAAGCGCTATTCGCTATGCCAGCCCCACCCGCCCCGATCGGGAAACGGTAGATAGCGTTGAATGCCTGGGAGGTGCGCCGAACGCCGATGTATACCGAATCATCGGAGAACCAAACCAATCCGCCGAATTCCGGCGCATAGCCCTGCTCGTTGTACCACCATGTCGGAACAAGCCCGGTTGGCTGGAAGTAGCCCTTGTAGGTTCCACCGGCCAGCTGCTTGCAATATCCAAAATTGTCATCGGCGCTGATCGCCGCGAGATCTTCACGCATGCCGCGAAGGAACAAACGAGAGTCGCCCGTCGACGTTCCTCCCCAGATCGACTGTTGAAAGTCTTCCTTGGGCGAAAGAACGCTGTTGTACTTCCGGTGGCCAAAAATTCCACCGCTGTCGAGTCCATCTGGCGCGGAGGCGGCACCTATGCCTCCATCCGCGAGTGGGAAGATGTACGCCGACTGATACGCGTCGGGGATGGTGATCGTGTGGCTGACCTCGGCCCCGATCACGGCCGGGATCACGCCTGTCTGCTCCGGAGCCGGGACTTCCGAGGCCGACAGCCAGTATTGCCCGGCGCTCGGGTAGTACGTCCCGAGCATCTTCCCATTGTTGGCGTCACTCTCCTGCATCGCCTCTTGGACCAGCACGTCAATCGGCGCGCCGACGTCTCCAGCCGACAGGTTCTCGGCCGCGTTCGCGATACCAACCGTCCGCACGCCAAGCGTTGCAAGGTAGAACAGGTCATTCGCCACAGGAACGGCAGCTTTCGGCCACACAGAGCCGACGCCGTCCATCTGGTCCAGGATGTCCATGGAGGCCGGATCCGGGTCCACCTGCCAGTTCTGGAAGCTGCTGGCGTTGAGCGCAACCAGATTGGCGCGGTACTGCTGCAGCACCGCCATGTTGTTCGCGTTGGCCTGCTGCAGGCCGGTCGGCAGGTAGCCGGCGTCGTCAGCCGTGGACCAGTCCAGCGGATTGGCCGTAGCGCTGTAGCGCACGATGTCCTTGTCTGCCGCGAACACCTTGCTGGCGACGATAGCCACCACCTTCGATTGGGGGCATTTTTCGTCTTCAACCCTGCGTGAGATTGCTCGCCAGTTGATCGTTCCGTCACGGACCATCGCGCCAATATCGACTGGCCACACTGGCTCGGTGGCACCGCTCACGTAACGCGGTGAGGCCGTCCACACCACACGGCTGGTGGTCACCGCCTCCCAGATCACCTCGTTGTCGATGACCTGCTGGCCGAGGATGCCCGGCCAGGCCGGCTCGCTGCTGCCCGATGTGCCCGACTCGGTCTGGACTGCTTTGTAGACCAGCCCTTCGGGCAGGCCTGCGGTTGCGCCGCTCACAACGAGGTTGTCGCCGAAGATCTCGTGGTTGTGGTCGGCCACCGAGGTCAGGTGGATTGCGGCACGGGCATAGGCCGCCGAGGCCGGTGCCGTCGCGGTGACCGTGGACTGGTGCCATGCGCCGCCAGAACCACTGTCGACCACGTTGCCCTTGTCCGTCTGCAGCAACGTGTTTAGCGAGTCATACCAGCGAATCTCGGTCCAGCCTGCCGTGGCGCCGGCGACCGACGCCCCCTGCTGGATCATCGAGTTTGCAGTCAGCTGCCCGCCGACTGGCACGACGAGCTGCGCGTTGTTCAGGGCGACACCGTCTGGCTTGTTGCCAGGCAGCTGGACGCAATTCGGGCTGCCGTAACCGTGCGACGTCGAGAGCGAAGCGTCGCCGGAGAACGTCCAGCCTGTGGTCCCTTGCTCGAAGTAACCGTTGATGACCTGCGGGTTGTTCGGTGCCGGCTGGGTGATGGGCTGGACCAGATCCCCGGGCAGATACAGGGTGCCGGGCTGCCAGAAGGGAGCGGCCATTACTGCGCCTCCTGATTGGCGTAGCGCCAAGGGCTGTTACCGCCGCTGCTGCCATAGCGGTCCGTCACATCCGGCGGGAGCTGGTTGCCGGACTGTTCACCGGGGATCGGCGTCGGGTTGGCCACATCGCTGTCTTCGAACACGGTTGCGCCCGGCGATGCCGGCCAGGACGGCTCGGTGGCGCCAGAACGGGGTGCCGGCCCGAACGCGTCGGTGACCGTGTAGGAATAGCCGTTGTCGACGGTGGGAACGACCTTGTCTCCCAGCGCGCGCGCGACGTTGCGCACCCACACCTGGAACTGCTCGGTGCCGCTGTCGAGCTGGTAGGCGATGCCGTTGGGCGATGCGGGCGTCACCAACGACCCTGGCAGGTAGATTTTCGCCGGCTCCCACGTTGTGCCGCGCTGCAGCCAGTAGTGGAAGACGTCGCCATTGACGAACTCGGGCACCACATACAGGTAGCCGAGGAACGGGCCGGCGAAGTGGATTTCCTTGATCGGCAGGTCTGGGGTGTTCGGGTGCTTCAGCACCTCACACTCGACCACCGGTGTGCTGGCTGCGATGGTCTGCGGCTCATGGCTGAAGACGATCAGCTTACCGTCGTAGGCGCACAGGCCCTTCGTCGCCCCGGTGGGGAGCGTGTTCTTGTTCTTGGTGCCCGGCCGCGACCGCGGCACGCCGTCCTGATCGACGTAGCCGTTGACCAGGTCGTACAGGGTGTTCGGGTCTGCCCCGCCCTTCGTCCGGAGCCGGTTGATGCCGCCCTTGGAGGCGTTGAGGGTGACAATGCGGCCGGTCACGGGAACGGTACCTCCGGGCGAGGCGGCACATAGACGCCCTCACCCGCCGGCGGCCCGGGGATGTACCGCGCCGTGGCGTGGGTGCCTGCAACCAGATTGGTGATCATCACCTCCAGCTGCTGGATGTAGGCCTGAGCGTCCGCCTGCCGGTAGTGCGCCTTGCCGTTGGCCAGCGCCAGCAGGAACACGATCTCGCTGTCGATCGTGGTCCGATCCGTGTCCTCGGTGAACCGGTTGAGGTCGAACTTGCCCTTGATGACCAGATTGCCCAGCGTCTCGTCGGGCGCCGGCCAGATCTCGATGCAGTTGCGGAACTCGTAGCGCTGCGGCAAGCCGGTCAGCTCACTGGTCGTGTAGCTGCGCGGGTTGATGCCCTGGTGCATCTCGGACCAGACGCCATCACGCTCACGGCCGACCCAGGTCACCTTGCGCGGGTCCAGCGTCGCCGGGCAGGACTGCGGGGCATTCTTCTCGTCGTTGTCCGGGTAGTCGTACAGCCGCTGGCCGGCCACCAGCGGCCAGGAGAACCAACGCTCGTTGCGGAACTCACCGGTGGGGCGCCGGAACAGCGCCACCTGCGCGCTCTGCAGGAAGTCGTTGAGCAGCTCCTTCATGCCCGGCGGCGGGTTGTTCGCCTGCGCGGCAAAGCCCAGCCGGATCATCAGCCGCTTGCGCAGTTCTGCCAGCGTGGCGTTCCCGTCGGTGCTGGAGCAGGCGCATTGGATGCCGTCGGTGATGCTCATGGGAGCCCTCTTGTGGAGACGGGCCGGGTTTCCCCAGCCCGTCGGGTTACCGCGTGGTGCTGGCGATCAGCCGCCCAGAGTGCCGGCGCCGGCCTGCGCGGCGTCGTACAGCGCCTGCAGCTCGGCCTTCGGCGCGTTGCCCTTGTGGTCGATGCCCAGGCGGGTCAGCTCTTCGCGCAGCTCGGCATGGGTCAGCTCGGGCTGGTCGTCGCCATCGTCTTCCGGCGCGAGACGGCTCAGGCTGGCGGCAGCGGTCGGGCGCGGCGGCAGCCGGCTTTCGATCACAGCCTCGGACTGCTTGCTGAAAGTGTCCTTGCCGACATCCATACCCAGCTCGGAAGCGACGTCGCGGGCGCCGCGCGGGAACACCTGGTCCACCACCGGCCGGTACTTGTCGGTGTACTTGGTGTAGATGCGCTGCAATTCCTGCGTGGCGTTGTTCGGAAGCTCGAATGCGAAGTAGTCCGGGTCGGTCACGACCACGTTGTCCTCGCCGTGGATCAGCTCCAGGATCGGCAGCTCATGCTTCGGGAACGAGTCGGAGATCGTGACGTACTCGCTGCGCTGGATCGTCGCCTGCACTACCGGGACGATGATGGTTTCCTTGCTCATGTTCCCTCCTCGGGAATGGGTGAGCGGCCCCGTGTAGAGGCCGCGGAAGGTCAGCCAGCCGCCATGTAGACGGTGCCGGCAGCGGACAACTTGATCCACTGCGGCAGGTTCTGGACCTCGGTCTGCCCGTTCGCAGCCAGGGTTGCCAGCGTGGTGTACGTGCCGGTCTCGGTGTCCGAGCCCTGCAGCGTTGCGGCGGTGTCGGCGAAGTTGGAGAAGGTGGCGCTGCCGCCGCGCAGGAACGGGCTGTTGCCGGTCTTGAACGCGGTGTTGGTGATCGGGGTGGACTTCATGGGGATGGCTCCTGTAGCCGGATGGGGTTCCCATGAGCGCCCGGCCGGAGCCGGGACACTCGGATCAGGCCATGCCCGATCAGGCGATGGACAGCACGGCGTGGACGTTGCGCTTCTTGGCCGTCATGCCGTACTTGTTGGTCTGCGCGTAGTAGGTCACGTAGCGGTCCGGCAGCTTTTCCGGCTTGCGCTTCTTCATCCAGTGGCCCTTCAGCGGGCGGAACTTGATGAAGTTGCGGTTCAGCAGGTAGCAGCGCTTGGTCCACGGGTAGGTGATCGCGCCCAGGCGAGCGTCCAGCAGTTCGAAGGTCGGATCCCAGATCAGCTCGATGCCCTTGTAGAACACGCGGGTGATCGACGGATCCATGCCGGTGCCGCCCTGCTGGTTGACGATGATCTGCCGGTCAACCTTGGTGGTGGTCTCAGCCTTGTAGGCGTTGAGGAACGCCTGGCCGCAGCGGATGTCGGTCGGCATGGCGCCGCCGTAGCGGATGCACGCGTCCCACATGGCGTCCAGCGCTGCGACGATGCCGCCCGAGGCGATAGCCATGCTGGCGTTGTTGCGCCAGTAGGTGCTGGTGCTGGCATTGATGCCGCCGACGATGTCGCCGGTGCCCGGGGTGGTCGAGACGATGTGGTCCAGGCCCGGAACGGCCTTGGCCGACTGCGAACCGTTCTGCAGGGTTTCCAGCGCCAGGCCTTCCTGCAGGCCATTCTTCATGGCGGTCCAGCTCGACTGCAGCAGGTTGACCAGCTGCTCCTTCTCCGACGAGGAGGGAACGCCGGCGCCGGAGTCATCGATGGTGATGCCGGCCGCGATCAGGCGGTCTTCATCGAACCAGAAGCCCTCGTGGTTGCTGTAGTACTGGAACTTGGCGAAGCGGTTCGGGTCACGCTCGTTGTAGGTGACCTGGTCGGCGCCGCTGTAGTTCTGGTAGTTGCTGTCGTTCGAGATGAACAGCTTCTCGTTGTAGATGCCGTTACCGAAGTACGACACCTCCTTATTGCTGACCAGCAGGTCCAGGGTGGTGTGGGCGATGTTGATCTGGTCGATCGGATCGTTGGTCGCGTAGGACTCGAGCGAGTAGTTCGCGCCCTGCGCAATCTGCGCGGTGGTGAACGGCATGAGGGTGTCCTCGAAGGGGAATGGGTGTCTTGCTTCCATCCACGTCCGAGGGGGGCGAGGCCTCTCACTGCCCTACCGGGCGCGACTCCGGCGTACTGCTGCGTGGCGCGGTTGTCAGCCGCAGGGCCAGATTGCCCTTGTTGCGAGATGCGTCAACGGACACAAGAAACCCCGCCGGAGCGGGGTCTTGTCAGGACAGAGCTTGGCTCTGCTCAGCGGTTGGTGGCCTGCTGGATACCGTACTCCAGCGCGTCCATCGGGCTGGCGAAGGTGGTCGGGTCCATCGCCGGACGCGGGCCGCTCGGGCGCACCGGACCCGGGCGCGGCTGGACCGGCGCGGCGGGCGCGGCAACGGCCGGCGCTGCCGCCTCCGGCGTCTGGATGCGCGCATAGGCCAGCGCCGTTCGCTGTGCCCATTCGCTGGGGTGGTACTGCTCGCGGATCTGGCGAACGGCCTCGTTCAGCTGCGGGCGCTTTGCCGCATAGCTGGGGTCTTCCTGCGCCATCTCGGCGTCGAACTGCTGCAGCCACTGGATGCCCCGCTGTTCGGCCTGCTCCGCCGCCTGCTGGCTCTCGGTGCGCTGTCGCTCGACGTTGCCCGTGTAGGCTGCACGGTCCCGCTGGCCGGCAATCTCGACGGCACGGGCGCGCGGCAGGTCGCCGGCCTCGACTTCGGCACGAAGGTCCTGGTGGTTGGCCAGCGGGTCGTGGATGCCGGGCGCCTCCTTGCCCAGCATCTTGGCGAGCGCGGCATACTCCTTGCCCATGACCTCGTAGGCCTTCTCGGCTGCGACCAGATCGCCCTGCTGCGCCTTGCCGATCAGGCCCAGGTAGTCGAGCGCCATGCCGTACTGCTCGGGGCTGGCGCCAGTCTCCACGACCATCTGCACCATGTCTTCGCCGACCTTCGAGCGCTGGACCAGCTCCGGCAGGCGGGCCACGTCCTCGATGCCCGCAGCCTTCATGGCCTCGCGCAGCGGCGCCAGCTCCTTGATCTCGGCGGCCATGCCGCGGAACCGTTCGGCCGACTTCTCCTTCAGGCCCAGCGACGCGATCTCCGCCTCGGTGTCGGCGTCGGGCTGCGGCTCATCCTCATCGGCAGCGGCCGGCTGGTCATCCGCCGGGGGAGCGCCTTCCTGCGGCTGTGCCGGAGGATGGCCGTCAGCGGGCGGAGCAGCGTTCGGGTCGTCTGCCGCGGGCGCATCCGCATCGGCGACCGGGGCGGCATCCGACGGTACTGCATCAGCGGCAGGCGCAGCCTCAGCATCGGCAGCGGCAATGCCGGCGTCCAGTGCTGCCATGACGTCGGCGGCCTGGTCGGTCGGGGTGGTGTCCGGCGCAGCGGCCGGGGTGTCTGCGTCGACGTTCATCACTTGCTCCAGGTTGCGAATACCCGCCAGATGGCGAGCGTCAGTGGGTGGTGACGCGGGGTGCTACCCATCACAGGGCAAGCCGCTGTTCGATGGAGTGCAGGTCGCGGTGCGCCTGGTAGATGCGCAGGCCCTGTCGGTGCGCTTCCTGCGCCAAGGGGCTGCGAACCGGCTGGGGCGTTGCACTGCATGCCTCGGACTTCGGATCGGCCAGTTCCGGGCGCAGAACTGGTGACAGTCGGCTGGCGAGCTGACCGATGGCGTATTCCAGCTGCGCGATCTGGCTCTCGGTAATGCGCAGGCGATCACGCAATCCTTCGGCTTCGAACTCTTCTGCCGGGGAACAAGCGGAATTGATGCTCTCGTTCATTTGTTGCTCCTATCAGGCTGCTGCGAGGGGAACGCCGGCCGGTGAGCCACCGGGAGGCGCGGGCGGTACCGGCGGCTGCTGGCCGGCGTTTCCACCCTGCGGAGGCGGCGCGCTGCCGGGCACGGCCTGTGCGGGCAGCGCCGGCTGCGTGCCGTCGTTCTGGGGAATGAGCTGGTCGATGTCGAAGCGCTCACCGCTGCGCTCGGCGGTCAGGCGCATCAGCTGCTCCAGCGCGTCGGCGATCGCGTCGGGCGACGCGCCGCGCAGCTGGCCGATCTGGGTAATGCCGGTCTGCAGCAGCGGTAGCAGGTTGGCCCACGACTGGCGCTCCATCGCGGTGTTCGGCTTACCCGACGAACCGGCGCGAATCTCGATGCGCACGAACTCGGCCAGGTCATCCGGCCCCATGTAGGGCGGCCAGAATGCGGTCGGACCAGCGATAAAGCGCACGTCCTCGTCGGTCAGGTAGACGCGGGCGATCTGGCAGGTGTATTCGGCCAGCTCGCTCAGGACCGATTCCATGTTGTCGCGGCGGCTGCTGCTGCGCGCTTGGAAACCCTGCTGCTGGATGTCCGCCTCGGTGGCGGTCTTGGCCGTGTTGATGGAGCCCGTCAGCGCCTCCTGCACGCCCCAGATGCGCTCCAGCTCGGCCAGGATGCGCGTGCGGTCGTAAACCGCCGGGTCCATCGGCGGGTAGGTGATCGGGACCAACAGCGTGCGCAGGTCTGCGCTCGGCTGGGTCACGTTGAGGGGGACCATCTCGCCGGTGTCAGCCTTGGCGAGCTTCGTCGCCTCTTCCGCCTCCATCGCGCCTGCGTGGAACGCCGTCTTGGGCTTGATGCGGCGGCGGTGTTCAGTCTCGGCCGAGCCGATGCGGTTGTACTCGTCCATGAGCTTGGTCGAACGGCTGACCAGGCTCTGCGGGTGGCGCTGGCCGTCCACTTCGGACGTGCAGATCACGAAATACGGGTAAAACCGGGTCGTGGCTGGCGGGTTGAAGGCGGGCTTGACCCAGAACGGAACGCCGGTGATCGCGGTCAGGACGGTGTTGCTCTCCGCGTCCCAGATCTCGATGCGGCGCACGTAGCACCCATTGGCGCCGCCGTCGGTGTTCGTGGTGTAGGCATCGGCCTCCTCAGCCGTGGCCGCGTTTCCGGTCAAGCCGACGCTCTCGTTCTTGCCCATGCACGGCTTGCGCGGTGCGTAGCGCACGGCCTTGCGCAGGATGTTCTCGGCGTTGCCGTCCTTGTCGAACTGCGCCAGGTACGGACCATGCTCGGCCAGCGCGTCCTCGTAGGACGGATAGGAGATCTCGGCGTTCCAGGGCGCATCGACGTGGTTGGCGATGGTGAAGCCCGGTGCCACCTGGAAGTTCTCGCCGGCCACGTTGTCGATCGCGTAGCCGCGGGCGACCACGCGCTCGGCCCCGTTCTGGATGGCGGCCAGCTGTCGCTCCAGGTCGGCGATCTTGGCCTCCTCGTTGTTCCCGAACACGCCCTTGACCGTGTCCCACGCACGGGCGCCATAGCCGGCGGTGCCGTCTTCCAGCTCCTTCTGCAGCGCCTTGGCCCGGGCGATGTTCTGCTGCAGGTCGTTGATCGCGGTCTGCGTCTCGGGCGAGATCTCGGTGCGCTCCTGCCACGTCGCCTTCAGCACCCCGGGGCCGATGGTGAGCGACGAGCGGACCCACGGACGGCCGCGGCGCTTCAGCTGCGCGTCCTTCCACATCTGGGTGCCGACGGCCTCCAGCGTCTCGGCGAACTGCTTCATCTCCCGCGAGCGCTTGGCGTACTGCTTGCGCAGCTTCAGGACCTCGTCGGCCACCAGCTTCTCCACTACGCCGGTGGCCAGGTAGCTCTCCTGCGCCTGCTGGCCCTGCTCGAAGGCCTGTTCCGGTGGCACACCCATGGCCGTTTGCTGCACGGCAATCTGCCGGCCGACCTCCATCGCGTCCTGCTCGGCCTGCTGCTGGATACCGGCCATCACCTGCTCGTCGGACTCGATGATGTCCCGCAGCTGCTCAGGCGTCGGCATGCGGTGCGCCGGGCCGGGAGAAACGTCGAAGTCCGGGTTGCGGGCGTAAAGGAACGCCTCCTGGATGTCGATGTAGGTGCCGATCAGGTTGGCGTCGACCAGGAAGCCGGAATCGCCGCGCGCCTGGCGCCGGTCCTTCACGTACTGCTGGCGGGCGTCTTTGTCGAACTCGCGGGCCTCCTCGAAGCGGGCCATCCAGCGCTTCACGTCGGCCTGCATGCGGCTGATCTGCTTGGCGCGCGCCGGATCGGGATCAGCGGCGGCCGCGATCCCGGTTTCGAGTGCTGCGATGGGTTGGTCTGCCATGGTCGGGCCGGTGTGCGAACTGGCCCCAAGGTGCCCGAGCTGCCAGAGGCATCAACGGTAGTAGCGCGCCGTCTTCTCGTCCTCGTCGCGGTCGGCGGCGTCGCGCTGCTTGAACCACGGGTCTGTGAACGGTGCAGGCGGAGCCGGCTTGGCCTCGGGCGGGAGGCTGCCATCGGCCATCAGATCGATTCCACGGCCGAACAGGCTGCACACGTCCACCATGTCGTCGCGGCGCCCGTCCTCACCGGTGAAGGCGCACAGCTGGTCGATCAGCCGGTCGCCCCATTCGGTGTTCGGGATGTGCACCGACCCGGTGGCAGCGCGGGCAGCGAAGCCCAGAGCGCGGTCGGCCTTGCTGCCGGCGCTCGCCAGCGGCACCCGGTGAACGAACGTCTGCGTGGCCTTGGCCGCGCGGCGGATGGCGCCATCAGTGGTGCGCAGGATGACGCCCATCTCCTCGAACGCCATCACCGGCTTGTTGCGCCTGCCCATCTGCATCAGGGCGGCGATCCACACCGACGGGTCTTCCTGGCCGCTCCACCAGTCCACGAACCACATGTCGCCCACGTGGTCGAGGCCGGCACAACCATGCTCGGTCCAGTCGGGGTCAGCCTCGGGGTCGTCCGGGTCCGGCGCGCCGGCGTAGTCGCTGGCCAGGTACTTGCGCAGTCCCTTCGGCTCGTCGCCCAGGTTGAAGCGCTTGAACCAGTGACGCTTGAACAGGATGCCGGCCTTAGCCCGGGGTTGGCCACCGAAGATGTGGTCGTGAAGGTCCTGCGACACGGCCAGCGTCTTCAGCCGCTCCGTCTCCATCGCCGGGTTCCACCACGGGTTATCCAGCCAGTTGATCTGGATGACGATCGCGTCCGGGTCGTTGCCCAGCACCCAGCGCTTGTAGGCGTAGTCGTCCTGCTGGTCAGGGTTGAAGGTCACCCAGATCTCGGCGCCGGTCGTGCGGACGATGGTCGGGATCAGCTTGTTCCAGCTGTTGGCCGAGACGTTGGACGCCTCCTCCACCCACACGATCGTCGCGCCCTCGAACGACTTGATGCTGTCGGCGGTGTGGTCCTGCAGGCCCGTGAAGCTGAACGTGGAACCGGTCAGGATGCAGGTGATCTGGTCCTCGCCCTGCTTGT
This sequence comes from Stenotrophomonas sp. CASM106, assembly GCF_049384825.1. Taxonomy (NCBI): domain Bacteria; kingdom Pseudomonadati; phylum Pseudomonadota; class Gammaproteobacteria; order Lysobacterales; family Lysobacteraceae; genus Stenotrophomonas; species Stenotrophomonas sp. CASM106. The sequence goes on along the minus strand of NZ_JBMRFS010000002.1, from coordinate 641,969 downwards.
TGATCTTGAAGTAGGCCGACAGGCCCATCCGGTTGATGTAGTCCTCGATGACCCGCTTGGAGGACTGGGCGATCGACTTCTGGATCTCGCGCACGCACAGGATGCGGTGCTTAGCCTGCATCGACAGCATCACCAGGATCTGCGCCACGGTGTGCGACTTAGCCGAGCCACGGCCGCCGTACAGCACCTTGAACTGCTTCGGCTTCAGCACCGGCAGCAGCTTGGCCGGGATGTGCACCGGAGTGTGCCGTGCCAGCGGGTTCGGCTGGGCCGACACGGTCACTCGCCCTGCTTGGCCGGGGTAACGCCCATCACGTAGAACGGCGGCGGGGCCGGCAGCTTCTCGCCATCAGCATCGGCCAGCTGCATTTTCTCCCCGTAGCGCTTCGGGTCCCACTTGGCCAGCAGCTTCAATCGCGTCTCGATGCGCAGCTTGGAGCGTTGGATATGGTCGTGGTCGGGGACGATGCGCCCGTCCGTGGTCTGCGTGTAGTCGCGGCTGCCATCATCAGCGATCTCCAGGCAGTCGGCGGCGATCGCATCGAAGCCTTCCTCGCGCGCGCGCGCGATGGCTGCGGATACGAGGCGGCCCCTCTCGCTGTCCTCGTCCATCCAGTCCTTCACGGTCCGGTAGGCAGGCATGCCGTCCTGTCGGCAGATCTGGGCCATCGGCACACCGGTGGCAAGCTGCTCGCAGATGGATTCGACCACGGCCTGGCTGTACTTGCTGGGGCGCCCCGGCTTGGCGGCGGCAGACTTCGGCTTGGCCTTCGCCCGCTTCTTGGCCGTGCCGGCCTTGGGCTGCTTACCGGCCAAGGGGCATCTCCCGCCAGCCATCCCAATACCGAATGCCGCCTCCAACCCAGTCGTAGTACTTCTGACCGTTTTCGGTCGGCAAGCTCTCGTAATCGATCCCGAGATCCACAACCACGCGCTTCAGGAACCCCTTGTGGAGGAAGACGCTGTGCAGCTCACTCATGGCGCCCTCCTCGTCCGACCATGGTGCCAACCCACACGGCCAGTCCGAGCACCACCATGCCGCAAGCCATGCCTGCGGCGAACGCGAGACTGACCCAAGGCCCACAGCTATTCACCGGCCACCTCCGCCTGCAGCCGCACCTGCCCCTGCCGGGTGATGCCGAAGCGATCGTTCTGCTCCTGCGCGTAGCCGTGGCTCACCAGCGCGTCCAGCAGCGAGTCACCGCCGCAGTGGTGGTCTCGCCACTCCTGGCGGGTCAGGCTGAACTGGCCGGCCAGGTGCTGCAGGCCCTGCGTGATCGGGTCCAGGCTCACGACAGGGCCTCCTCGGTCCCACAGGGGAAAGTGGTCACGGCCCCGGCGTGGCGTCCGGTTCCGCCGCCGCAACGCGGCACCCTGCTCCCTCGGTGCTGGCTGTTACCCACCTGCCAGCTGGGGCTACCGATACCTGCCTCGGTAGAGGGCCGCATGTACGCGGTCACGCGGCGTGCCCAGACAGGTCGAACAGGTCGAGCTGCACGGGCAACGGCCGCTTCCGTGGCGCCGGCGTGGCGATGCCCAGATGCTCCAGCATGTCCTCCAGCACGTTCGCGAAGGCCTCGGCGGTCACACGGGGGAAGCTGTACTTGCCCACCAACCACGGCCAGTACGGAGACTTCTCGCCCTTGCGGGCCATCTCCACGGCCACCGGCTTGTCCTCGGCCAGGACGAAAGCCTGCGAGGTCTCCGGGTTGATCAGTAGGAAGCTGGCTACCGTGCATCCGCGCTGGTTCTCTGCGATTCGTGGAAGGATGGCGTTCAGGGCATCTGCCGGGTTGGTCGGGTCGACCACGCAGACCACGCGCGGCTTCCAGACCTGCCGGAACGGAACACCCTCAGTTGTACCGGTGCGGCGCGGAGCTTCAACGGATGCGGCCATGTTTCGACCTCCGGTGCGGGGTTGGGATACCTGGCTCATGGGCGTGCCTTCCTGCGGTTGATCTCGCGGCGCATCAGCTGCGCCTCGGTCTTGAACGCGCGGGCCTCGTGCAGCACCTCGCGCACGTCGTAACCCTTCCGGTGCAGGCTGAAGATCTCGTTGGCCAGCTCGTGATCGATCCTGGCGACGATCTCTAGCTCCGGCGTGGTGTACTGGCTGAAGGTCGGGGTCACGCCGCCCTCCTCGACTCGGGCGTGATGCCGGCCACGGTGACGGCGACACCCAGCGCAGCCCACGCGTGTGACTTGACGCCGTAGGTCGGCCCGGGCGCCTTCTTGGTCCCCTGCGGCCCGATCAGATCCAGCAGCGCCTTCCGGATGTTGGCGTCCTTGGCCTTGGCGTTGCCGCACAGGTGCAGCTTCACGTCGCGTCGGTAGACGAGGCGGACGGCGTCCGGGTGCCGCCACACCTGCTGGAAGCGCCCGACCCACACGCAAGTCTCGAATACCTCCCGGCCTACTGCCATGCCGTAGCTGGCGATCATCTCGATGGCCAGTTGATCCTCGCCGTAGCGGCGATAGCCAGCCACTACACCCAGCAGCTCCTGGTTAGGCATCACGCCAGATTCGAGAACACTGCCGTTCTGCAGCAAGCACCACCCGCTTTCCTCGGTGCCGGGGTCTATGGCCAGGATCCTCATGCGCGCACCCGCAGGTAGCCCTGCTGCCACAGCTGCAACATGGTCAGGTCGTGGGCCCGCTGCCAGATCTCGGCCTTCTCCTCGCGGGTGAAGCGCTTCCCCTGGTCGAGCTCGCGGTGGCAGCTCCGGCAGCCGCTCGCGAAGAAGCAGTCGTGCGCCTTGATGCTGCCGCCCTTGCCGTGTCGGGACTGGTTGCTATGGCATGGCTCGCCCGGGCCGCCCTCGCACACCCCTTCGATCTGGAGGGTGCAGTTGAGCTGGTAGGCGAGGTCCAGCAGTGCGCGGTCGCGGTAGTTCATCGGCGCACCTCCCACCGGTAGCGAGGCTTCCTCATCCTCGAAAGCTCCTCACGCGTTACGCGCTTCCCGCGGAATAAGGCCTCTCGGCCGGCGAGCATCTCCAGCTGCGCTTTGGCCAAGTCAGATTTACTTCCGAAATAGCTCGGGCGCAGACGCCACCGGGCCGTCTGACAAACCTCCCTGTCGGAACGAACAACCGCGCGAAGCCGGTGCTTCGCCACCGTGGCGGAATCAAAGTTCCACGGGTGATCCAGCGGATTTAGGGAGTTCGCCATCCCGCGACTGCGGATCGCCAACTGCATGGCAATATCCGTTCGCAAAGCCTGTAGAGGGAACGGCATCACAGCTTCACCTCCGGGCGAGCGGCGAGCATGGCGGCCCAAATTTCTGGAGCTTCATAGCGGATCAGCCATGGGTTGGCTTTCTCGACTGCAATCTGCATGGCCTCTGTTGGCTCCACCGGCACCAGCACGTAGCCCTCGGGCGGCGAGAGGGCGGCGGCGATGGCGCTGATCGCGGCCTGATCGTTCCTGTCGAGGCCAGCACCGCATCCAACGTGATAGGCGTCCTCGTGCAGCCCAAGCTTTCGCAGCTCGGCATCCAGCAGCTCCCGCGCCCGCTTCTCGATGGCGTCCATCACGCTGCCCTCCTGTTGGTCGGCGCGAACTGCGCCAGTCGTTCCACCGCGCTGTCCGACCAGCGCACCCGGTCCGAGAACTCGGCGTGGATGAAGGTGAGGAAGTCGCCCATCTTCCGGCGGCTGTACTTGCTGGTCCGGGCGCCGAGCATCACCACGCCACCGCGCAGGCCGGGTGCCCACTCGGTCTCTTCCTCGAACGCTGCGGTCAGCACGTCCTTCCAGTCGTAGGGCGTGGCCTGCCTGGTGCTGCCGTCGCGGCGGGTGATCACGAGCGGCACCTGCCTAGCGATGTCGCTCAGCGCCGGCCACATCGCCGCGTTCTGGTCCAGCGTCCGCTTCGGCTCGTCCAGGGTGATCTGCACCGGGCCGCCTCTGATCCAGTCATTGATACCGCTCACGACGTTGGACAGCACCTGCGGCCAGTTGCGGTTGGTCTGCGGGTCGATCAGGAAGGTGCGCTTCATTTCCTCTCCTCGCAGTAGTCCCACAGCGCGAACACGGAGAACGCTCCACACAGAAAGGTGTTAACCCCAAAGCCTGATAAGGCGAACGGGGAATTGATCAACACCATTGCAACGCTGATCCCCGTCTTCGGGTACTTCCGCAGAAACCTCATCCCCGCTTCCTCCTGATCTGCTCGTCTCGTTCGTCGTAGCCGGCTAGCCATGCTTGGCGCAGCGCCAGCCCGTCCTCGCCCATGGCGTAGAGCGGGACCGAATTGCGGTCCTTGTGCGCGTCGCGCATCCACCGGCCGGTCTGGCGGGCGCGTTCCAGTTCGTAAGCCGGGACCATCAGAACTCCCTCCCCAGGTCGGCGAAGCGCATGGTTTCGCTGAGGAAGGCCACCTTCTTGAACCCGGTCGGCCCGTGCCGGTTCTTCTCGATCAGGATCTCGGCGATGCCGCGGTCCTGCGTTTCGCGGTTGTAGACCTCGTCCCGGTACAGCATCAGGATCTGGTCGGCCTCGCGGGTCAGCTCGTCGCTGTTGGCCAGGTCGCCGGCGGTCGGACGCTTGTCCCCTACCCGCTGGTCGACGCCCTTCACCACCTGTGCCAGCGCGACGACCGGGATCTGCAGGTCACGGGCGAGATTCTTCATGCCGCGCGCCACCTGCGAAACCTCGGTGATGCGGTCCGCGCGGGGCACAGTGATGCGTTGTGCATAGTCGATGAACAGGCAGCCGATGCCGTGGGTGTGCTTCCACTTCCGGGCGATACCGACGAGCTCGTCCAGCGTCACGGCCGAGCGGTCGTAGATCCACATGTCGCGCGCTATGGCTTGGCCCATGCTCGACTGCAGCCGGCCCCAATCCTCGTCCTCCAGCTGCCCGCTGCGAAGGCGAGAGGCGGCGACGGACGACACCAGCGACAGGCGGCGCAGGGCCAGCTGCACGGCCGGCTGCTCGGCGCTGATGACGCCAGGGCGCTTGCCGGCATCCGCCGCCGCCTCGATCAGGCCACCGAGGAACGCTGTCTTGCCCATGGCGGGCCGGCCACCGATGATCGTCAGGTCGCTGTCGTGCCAACCACCCAGGATCTCGTCCAGCGCGGCCAAGCCCGTCGGGATGCCCGGCAGACGACCGCCGGATGCGTGGTTGCGCTCGACCTCGCGCCATGCCTGCTGCAGCGCCTGCTTACCGGTGTACTCGCACGCAGTCACCACGGCGTTGAGCGCTAGCAGCCGGCCGGCGGCCACGTCGACCGCGTCCTCCTCGCCGGCGCGGGCAGCAGACACCAGCTGCAGGCCAACAGCCACGGCCTCGCGGCGGCGCCAGTTCTCGCGGACGATCTCGGCATAGGCCAGCGCGGCCGAGGCGCTCGGAACCGTAGACGCGAGGTGGACGGCGTAGTCGAAGTCTTCCGGGGAAGCCTCACCGATGGTCACGGTGTCGGCGTCTTCGCCGGCCAGCACGCGATCGCGGATCAGTCCGAAAATCCGAGCGCGCTGCGGGCTGGTGAAGTGGTCTGCGCCGATCAGCGGTGCCACGTCGTGGAACCGCTCGTTCTGCAGCAGCAGGCCGCCGATCACGGCCTCCTCGGCGAAGGCTGGGGCAACGTTGCTCACAGCGCCCTCCTTCCGCCGCCAGCCTGCTGCGGCTGGGTCAGCTGCAGCACCTGCGCCGGCACTCGCTCAGTCGCCCGGCTCAGCCAGCCGTTGATGAACTTCGGCGTGCCGCGCCGCGTCTTGCGGTTCTGCGGGTTGGCCACCGCCCACGCCCTGGCCTTGCGGATCTCGCCCACCACGTCGATCCGGGGATAAGCGGCGCGGAACTCGGCCAGCTCGGCATCGGTCACGGCGTACTCGGAACCGTCGGCCAGCGGGATGGTCAGAACCTCCCCTTGCATCCCCTCCGGAGTAGAAACAGGAACAGGAGCAGGAACAGGAGAGTTTCCTAACGGTTTGGAAACCGTTTCGGAAACTCCGATCGATGCGAGGATTTCATCCTTGAAAGCCAGCGAGTCAGGCAGAGCCTGGGCAAGCTTGGCGATCGACTTCTGCTGGTTCGGATTGTCCGGGCGGTTCCACTTCACGAACTTGACGATCCAGACGACCTTGGTCGCGCGGTCGTACTTCACGAACCCGGCTTCCGAAAGGGTTTCCAAACCGTTCTGGAACCGTTCCGAATCCCAGCCAAGATCCTCACAGGCATAGGCATCGGGCAGCCGGAATGCACCCAGCATCGTCGTGTGCTGGCTCGTCATCAGGTAGATCGCCAGCAGGCGAGCATCGGATTCCAGCCCCAGCATCGTCTCGCTGGCCCAGAACCCGGTGTGGATCTTTCCGTAGTCGCGCATTACGCCGCTCCCAACAGGTCAGGCTGCGGCGTAGCCGTGCGCCGGGCTTCCACCCTGGCCTGCTCGGCCGCGCATCGGGACAGGTGCGCGACGATCTCCTCGCGCGTCATAGGCGGGCTGGACTCGATGACCCGGATGCACTCGTCCAGATGCTGCAGCAGCTCGCGGTTCTTCATTGGCGGACCTCATCAGGTCGGCCAGGCGCTCGACCTCGCAGATGCCGTCCAGAGCGGCCTGCAGGTTGAGGAACTGGCGCAGGAGGTTGGAGCCGGTCGCGGCGCACAGCGGGCCGACCAGCTTCTCGGGGATCGGGCGGACGCCGTTCTGCATCCGCGAGATGTAGGACTTCGACTTGCCGATGCAGGCCGCCACGTATTCCAGCTTGTGGTGGCCAGCGCGGATCATCACGGCCAGCGCGTGCGCCGCCGATTCGATCTGCCGGACGATCTGCGAGGACGCGTCTTTCGGGGCGTGGTGCACGCCGAACGCGAGCCTCAGTTCTTTTTGGTTGCCAGGGGTTGCCATGCGTTGCCTATCGTTGCCAAGCCCTCTCGGGCGGAATAAAGGCCCAACCCACAACGGATTGAGCCAAGTGAATTCAGAGGTGACGCGGTCGAGCGGTGTCGTTGAACTGGTGCCGGTTGCCGGCCGGCTGTTCGTGCTGAGGCGCTACGGGGATCGGGTGCGAATCACCCAGGTGGAGCGAAAGAACCCGCCCGCTCCCGGCAGCGGCACCGTGGTGCCCTTCCCTGCCCGGGGTCGGTGAGGTGGTCATGTCATGCGCTCAAGGCCAAGGCGGGCGCCCTCTCGCGGTAGGATGCGAATGCCAGTCCGCAACCTGCCAACGAGAGGGATCCCATGAGCATTTGCCCGCACTGCAAGAAGAGCTTCAGCACCGTGACCATTGGCGAAGTAAGCGCGAGCGTTCCGTTCGGGCGAAGGACGTTCAAAGCGCTGTCGTACAACTGCCCGCACATCGGATGCGGGGTTTCCTTGGGCGTCGAAATCGACCCCATTGCAGTTCGCACAGAAATCGTGGCGCAGGTCATCGACGCGCTCCAGGATCCGAAACGGAAGTAGTTCGCCAGCACCCGCATGCACCCGGGTCGCCGCTACCGAGGCAGGTGGCGGCGTGCCCCTTGCAAGGGGCTGTGCCGGTGGCCGTGCTGTCCGACTCGCCGTGGCCGAGGACGCGGTTCAATAGGTCGATTTCCGCAACCTCAGCCACCTGGGCCAGGGTCAGCGCACCGTGCGGACTTAAGTCCTTCTCGGCGTGCAGCACGACATGGGCGGAGATCGCGTTGCCGTCGGCATCTGCGACCACTCTCAACGCAATCCATCCGAGGTGGATGGTCTTGTTGTCATCACGCTGCACGGCTGGCCCCCTTCTTGCGGCGAGCGGCTTTGCGCTCGGTAGCGGTGGCAAGGTCAACCAGCGCCTTCCCCACCTCGTAGGTCGGCTGCATCAGGCCGCGTCGGATCCGGTTGATGGTGGACTGCCGGGCGCCCACAGCAGAGCCAATGCTCTGTTCGGTCAGCCCAGCAGCGCGGAGACGTTCAATGGCGAGTGATGGGTTCATAGCGTCGGAAAATATCCCATTCGGGATACCATTGGAATCCCCAAATGCATTTTGTCCGACGAACGGTATGCGGGATCATCCCCATATGCATGCCGATGACCTGCCCCGCCGAAATCTGCGACACCTGATTGCCATCAACCGAACGACCGCTGCTGACGCCGCAGTCGCCTCGGGGGCGGGCCAGTCCTGGGTGAGCCGCTATATGACCGGGAAGATCAGCAAGCCCAACCCCGAGAAGCTGGCCCAGCTTGCAGCGCACTTCGGAGTTCCGATCAGCGACCTGATGTGGAAAGACCTGTCGAGTTCAGGTGCGCCGTCACAGTCTCAGCCGGTGGGATCCGAGCGCGCCATAGTCGAGGCCGCAGTGAAGCTGGTGCGCGAGCTGGAGGCCATATCCCCCGATGCCCCCTCCCCCGACACCTATGCGGAACGTCTCTACGTGGCCATGAAGGTGGTCCGGGATGAGGGTGCCGAAGGCGTCTTGGACGATAGCAACGTCATCGTCGCGCTACGCCGCTTTGCTGCCGAACTCCGCAAAACAGGGTGAGGACGATGACATGGCAATCAGCGACGAGCGGCTGAAGGAACTGGCAATGGAAATGGCTGTGGCGATGGGCGTCCAGCCACGGGCAAAGCCCTCACCGACTCTTGTCCGGCGAGGCCAAGTGATCGCCTTCCAGCGATCAGGGATGGATAGCGCTTTGCGTGACGTTGTCTGCGCCAGGATCAAAGACCTCGCCAGAATGTACTGGCTCGCTTGGCTTGTCCGGCAAGAGACTGCACATGTGCGCGGCGTCATTGAGTGCTTGACCGACGATGAGCTGATGGATTTGAAGGACAAAATGGAGCGAGCCAGGGAATGCCGTGTGGAAGGCATCGGGTTCGATGAAGCAGGCCTGGTCAGGGAGCAAAGACTGTGATCGCAGCAATTCTTGCACTAGCGTTAGGCACCACGGCGACTACCGATCGATGGGTAGAGGTTGGCGCAACTGTGGTGGGCGGTAGCGTGTATGTGGACAAGTCAACCGTTCTGAAATCTGAGGACGGCACCACGGTTTGGGTCAAGTTCGTCGGCGGTGGTGAACGTGTCCTAGGCTCGCCACTCGCCGCCGAAGCGATGGCCCGCGTTTCATTCTCCTGCTCCAAGATGACCTACTCCGTCCATGAGGTGGTGCGCCGCGATGGCGCTGGACGTCCTCTACCTCCGCAGGCGAACGACAAAGTCGAGGGGCGCACTGTGGTGCCGGATACGATCTACGAAGCCCTGTGGAACGCCACCTGCCGCTGACTAGGTAGGAGTTCTACCTACCGTTCGTCGGCTGATGCATAAAAATATCCCGTTCGGGATTGCGTCAGTATCCCGTTGTGCATATCTTAGTCGCCAACGCCCCACCACAGCCCATCCCGGGCCGGGGCCTGGAGACGAAGATGGCCGCCATCGCATTTGGACTGCCCCGCTCGACCACCCGGACCGGCTATGCGTCGGTCCGCGACCACAAGCGTTCCATCGAGCTGACCCGGGAAGAGCGCGGCCTGCCGCTGCACCCGGCCAATGCCTTCATCACCTGCTCGGACTGTGACGGCACCGGCGAACACGTCCGCAACGACAGCGCCAGCGGCGATCCGCAGTGCGAGTACGGCGTGGCCTGCGGCCGCTGCGGCGGCGAAGGCGAGATTGCCGACGGTCTGATCGACCCGCTACTGCTGGTGGCGAAGTACCGCAAGGGCCGCTTCGGCTGGGCCATGAGCGAGCGCCGGGCGGCTGACCGCCGGCATTCCTACAACCTGTACCGGATGCGCGCGATGCGCCCCTGCAGCGGTCTGGCTGCGGTCGACATGCGGGCCCGGGCGCAGATGTGCGCCAACGACGCAGCCCGCGCATTGCAGCAGGTGGCCGCATGACCGCCGCTGACCGAGCCCTGCACTTCCAGGCGCTGAAGCTGGCTTCGGGCTACCTGCTGGCCTTCTGCATGGGCGTCGCGTTCGCCGTCATGGTCCAGGCGGTGCTGTCGTGAGTCGGCGCCTCACGGATGCGGAGCGCGTCGCACACAGCGACTTCCTGGCGTCGACGTCTGGCATCACCACCAGCACGGACCACTTCCTGGCCGGAATCGACTACGCGCGGTCGCTGTTCGCTGAGGTTCTGGCCGCCGCCCGCGCATCCCTCGCGGCCCGCGACCTGGCAGAACAAATGGCCGCCGACGACCGCCTGCACGCCGCTCTGGCCGCGTGCGAACCGGAGACGCGACATGAACCCGTTTGACCGGCTGGACGCGGCCTTCGCCGACCAGTTCTGCCTGCCGCCAATCGCCCCGCCGATGTCGCTGGCGGAAGCCCGAGAACAACGGAACCGCGAGGCCGTGGACGGCCTGTGCGTGGAGGAAAACGACCATGAGTAGCCGCCTACGCATCGCCTGGGCCGCCGTCGCGCTGTTCGCCGCCGTCGTCGTGCCGCTGCGCATCGCCGAGATCCACCAGGCCCACACCGACCGTGACGCTGCGAAAGCCCGATGGGCTGCAACCAGCAGCGTGCGCGGCTGAATTCCCCCGCCCTCACGGGCCCCGCGCCGGCCGGGATTCCACGACGCCGGCATCTATTCCCACCCGACAAAGGAACTGCCATGTCCGAAGCCCTGATTCCACTCGAATCCGTCAATGCCGTCGAGGCCTTCACCGGCGGCGGACTGGACGACCTCCTGGCCCGCATTCGCGCTGAGGCCGTCACCCTGGTACCGAACGTCAAGACGGTTGCCGGCCGCAAGGAAATCGCCTCGATCGCCTACAAGGTGTCGCGCTCGAAGATCGCCATCGATGACGCCGGCAAGGCGCTGGTGGCCGACCTGAAGAAGCAGACCGGCGACATCGACTCGGCCCGCAAGAAGGCCCGCGACACCCTTGACGCGCTGCGCGACGAAGTGCGCAAGCCGCTCACCGACTGGGAAGAAGAGCAGGCCCGCATTGAGCGCGAGCGCGCCGAGGCCGAGGAACGCGCCCGTTCTGAGGCCGAAGCGGCCCGCCTGGCCGAGATCGCCCGGAAGGAAGAAGAGATCCGCGCCCGCGAGGAAGCCGTGCGCGCCGCTGAAGAGGCAGAGCGCCAGCGCGTTGCAGCTGAGCAGGCCGAGCGTGAGCGCGTCGAGCGCGAGGCCCGCCTGCAGGCTGAGGCCGCAGAGAACGCGAAGCGCGAGGCAGCTGCTGCCGTGGAGCGTGCCGAACGTGAGGCGCGCGAAGCCACCGAGCGCGCAGCCCGTGAGGCAGCCGAAGCCGAACAGCGTGCCAAGGATGCCGCCGAGAAGGCCGAGCGCGAAAAGGCTGAAGCCGTCGCCGCCGCTGAGCGCCGCGCGCAGGAAGAAGCTGAGCGCGCCGAGCGTGAGCGGCAGGCCCAGGCCGATGCCCAGCGCAAGGCGGACGAAGCACGCGCCGCCGACGTCGAACACCGCCGTTCGATCAACCGCGCCGCCATGGCCGCGCTGATCGCCCAGGGCATCAGCGAAGACGATGCCGCCACCGTTATCACCGCCATCGTGCAGGGCAAGGTCCCGGCCGTGGCCATCCGCTACTGAGGCACCCATGAACCAGATGACCACCCGCGCCGCTGTCGGCGCCCTGATGACCAGCGAGCAGGCCGAAGCTATCCGCGGCGCGTTGAAGTCGAGCCTGTACCCGGGCGCCAGTGATGCGTCCATCGACATGGTGCTGAGCTACTGCCAGGCGGCCGGGCTCGACCCGATGACCAAGCCGGTGCACATCGTGCCCATGAAGGTGAAGATCGGCGAGAACCCCGACGGCACCCCCGTCAACGGCATGCGCGACGTGGTTATGCCCGGCATCGGCCTGTACCGCATCAACGCCTCCCGCACGGGTCAGTACGCCGGCTGCAGTGAACCCGAGTTCGGACCAACCTGCACCATGGAGTCGGTGCGCGACGTGTGGTCGGATGGTCCCAATGGGCGCAGGCAGAAGACGCAGAAAGCTATTCAGCTGCTCTACCCAGAATGGTGTCGCGTAACGGTCCGCAAGCTGCTCGGCAACCAGGTGGTGGAGTTCTCCGCCAAGGAATACTGGCTGGAGAACTACGCTTCCAAGAGCGATGGCAGCCCGAACGCCATGTGGGAAAAGCGCGCCTTCGGCCAGCTGGCGAAGTGTGCAGAGGCCCAGGCGTTGCGCAAGGCGTTCCCGGAAGCGGTCGGCTCCCAGCCCACCGCCGAGGAAATGGAAGGCAAGGAAATCATTGACGGCGAGACGGTGCGCGCTGATCGCCGCCCCTCCACCGCTGGCGCCATCACCCGCCAGCAGCAGGCCGAGCCGCAAGACACCCCGGAGCGCCAAGCGCTGTACGCCAGCCTGAAGGATTTCGCCGACTGCGGAATGGAGGAATACGAGGGCGCCTGGGGCCGCCTGACCAAGGAGCAGCGACAGCTGATCGGCAGCGCGGGCCATGAAACGCTGAAGGGCATCGCCGAACGCGCAAGCGCCACCGTAGTCGAAGAAGGCGACCAGCAGCCTGCAGCCGATGAAGAGGTGCCGCTGTGATCGTCATCGGGTGCGACCAGGGCAGCGAGGCGTGGCACCGCGCCCGCGCCGGCATCATCACGGCCAGCATGTTCGCCACCGCGCGCTCGCGCGTGGGCGAGCTGACCGGCCAGCAGCGCACCTACGTGGACGCGGTGCTGTCCGGCCTGGCCGAGAAGACCGCAATGGAGCGCGCCGGATACAAGGCCGTGCCGCGCTCGGCAATCATCGAGAAGGCCATCGCCGGCGAGCCCATCGGCGATTTCAGCGAGGCGTCGAAGAACTACGCCTTCCGGCTGGCTATCGAGCGAATCAGCGGCGAGCCGCTGGGCGAAGGCTTCGAGACGTTCGCCATGCGCCGCGGCCATGAGCTGGAACCGGAAGCTCGCGCCGAGCATGAGGTGCAGTCCGGCCTGCTGGTGAAACGCGCTGGGTTCGTGTTGAGCGACTGCGGCGACTACGGCTGCTCGGCTGACGGCTTCATCGGCGAGGACGGCGGCAGCGAATACAAGTGCTTCATCAACCCCGAGAAGCTGCGCGCGTTCCACATCGACAACGATGCGAGCGAGGTGTTCGAGCAGGCCCAGGGCTGCATGTGGCTGACCGGCCGGCAGTGGTGGCACATCGGCCTGTACTGCCCGGCGCTGGCCGCCGTGGGCAAGCAGCTGTGGTGGCGCCGCTTCGACCGCGACGAGGCGTTCATCGCCAAGCTGCGCGCGGACCTGGAACCGTTCCGGCAGATGGTGGCCGGGTTTGAGCACAGTCTGCGTGCTGGCGATCACCAGGAGGCCGCCTGATGGACGTGACGATCTACCCCAGCCACGCCAAATGCCTGCGCCGTGCCGGCCTCGCCCGCGCCCAGCTGTTCGCGCAGGTGATCGAGGGCAAGCGCTACACCACCAGGCAGGTGGCCGAGATTCTGGACGTCTCGCGCAGCACGGCCTACGACCGGATCAAGCGCGGCCCCTACCCGCTCACCTGGGCCAACCTGATGAAGGCTCGCCTGCCATGAAGACCTGCACGAAGTGCGCGGCCCGGCTGCCGCTGCGGTTCTTCCCTCTGATCAACGGCAAGGCCACCGCCGCGTGCGCGCCCTGCCGGAACACCGAGCGCCGCCTGCATGACCCGCTGCGCCCCCTGCGCCGCGATCCGCTGCAGGTGCGCCTCAACAACCTCACCAACCTGTGGCACGGGCCAGTGCGCCGCGTGCCGCTCAGGAGCCACGCATGACGAATCGAACCAAGCCGGCCTACCCCTCCGAAGGCCGGATGAATGCACCGAGTGGACTGACCAAGCGCGAGCTGTTCGCCGCGATGGCGATGCAGGGGCTTCTCGCAAGCGGCAAGGCATGGAATGGACCGATGGGTTGGATCGGTGAGGAGTCTGTCCGCGTCGCGGACTCGCTACTAGAAACCTTGGAGAAGACCGCATGACCAGCATCCACGTACAGCCGACCTTCGACCTGGCCACGCAGGCCGAGAAGGACCGCCAGCGGGCCGAGATCGCCGGCGACGTGGCGCAGTTCCTGCGCTCGGGCGGCAAGGTCCAGAAGCTCGGCAACAGCCCCATCGACCGATCCACCATCAGCCGCCGCCAGGTGGTCGAGGGTGGCCACGACAGCCGCACGAAGAAGGGAGCGCGCGCATGAAGACCATCGAGTACTCCATCAGCGAAGCCGACGCCGTGCGCCACCTGATCGTGTGCGACACACAGTTCACGTGGGCTGGCGTCACCAATCTCACGTTGCCGCAGATGATGGATCTGCAGGCCCGTGGCTGGGTTGTGGAAGGCGCTGAAAACGACGAGTTCCAGCTGACCGAGGCTGGCGAGGCAGTCGTTGCCAGGGCGCTACAGGCCGGGAGTGGCAGCGACGATGCGCTACAGGAAGTGGCCCGCAAGATTCGCGCACGCGCCGCCAGCGAGGGCACGGCTCAGCAACACGGAAAGCAGTACGTGGCAGGCCTTCGCACCGCTGCGAACATGATCGACGCCGCAATGGGAGCATCCGCATGACCACCGACAACAAGACCCTGGCGGACGTGCAGCCCGGTGGGAGGGTGAGGCTGGGGGATCAGGCCGAGCTGGATCGGCATGAATTTCAGGCGTGGACACGCGAGCTGCTCCCCTGTCCGCTCTGCGGAAACGTTGCCGAGTTCGTGCCGTACAAGGACAACGGGCTGACCCTGAAGTGCAAGAGCATGGGATGCATCCAGCGGAACCAGCGCACCCTCCGCTACGGAATCGATTGGCTGCGGACCTCGATGGCAGAACACTGGAATACGCGCGCCCTCTCCGCCCAGCCATCCCCGGGTGGTCAGGGGGATGCTCGCAGGCAATGGCTGGAAATCCGTGGGCTGGCCGCAGCCATCGTGAAGAACCTCCAAGCGTTCGCTGATTCGCCACACAAGGCGGCGTGGTGCGGAGCGCTTGACGACTCGCTGTTGTTCGCAGATCAGATCGAAAAGGCTGCCGCTGCCGCCTATGAAGCCGACCTCGAACGGAGGCGCATGGCATGAAATGGGATAGATCGCGACCGGATTACACACGGCGGTTCCTGTGGCTTCCCCGATGCGTGGAGGGCACTTGGTACTGGCTGATTTGGTGTTGGACGCGCTTCTGCGGTGACTGCACTGAGTTCTATTTCGAGGAGCCAGCCTGTCGCCACTGCGGTGGCGGGAAGGTCTTCTGCAACCATTGCATGCGATGGAGGAAGAAGTTGTGATCGACATCGAACAAAGAATCACCGCAGCCATCGAGCGTATCACATCGGGCAACGCTCCCATGAGAGTTCCTGCGGACGAAACTGATCCTGACTTGGTTCTAGCTGATTGCCTAGCTGAGATACGCCGACTGCGCGCCGCCCTCTCCGCCCGCCAGCCGGCGTATGTGCAAGGCTGCGATGAGCTGCGTGCGCGGACCGAGGGCGAGCGTGCCGCGTACATGGAAGGGTTGGAGGAAGGCAAGAAGATCGCCGCCCGTCAGCCGGTGGGGGAGCCGGTGGGCTACCTCTACGACTGGACCCACAGCAGCGCACTCGGTCGAGGCGATGAAGAGTTCACCTCTTTCACGACGGACATCGAAGTGGCTCGTAGCAGCAAGGGCGGAATCAACATTCGTCCGGTCTACGCCGCCCCGACCGCGCAGGCCGTGGACCTGGGGCAGTTCCGGGACTTGGCCGAGTTCGCGTTGCGAAACGCGAAGCTCCACAACTGCTGGGAGAAGCGGGAAGCACTGGCGCGTGAACTGCTGGACCTGATCGGCAGCCGGGATCCCCGCCATGGCTGACCAGCTGCTCACCGCTGCAATGGTCCATCTGCTCGCCCTGGGCGGGTTTGCGGCCGGCATCGCCACCCTGTGGGCGATCAGTCGCGCATGCCGCGCCGCGCGCAATGGGCTGCGCTGGTGCTTGCGGAGGTGCGCTCATGGCTGAGCGACCGATGATCGCGGTGTGGTTCTCCTGCGGCGCCGCCAGCGCGGTTGCCGCGAAGCTGACCATCGAGCGCTATGGCGCTACACACGATATCCGCGTGGTGAACAACCCCGTGGCTGAGGAAGATCCGGACAACCAGCGCTTTGCTGCAGACGTGGCGGCGTGGCTGGGAGTGCAGATCGAGCGAGCCATAAACCCCAAGTGGCCCACCTGTTCGTGCGAAGACGTGTGGGAGAAGGAGCGGTTTATGGCGGGTGTTGCTGGCGCACCCTGCACTCGGGCGCTGAAGAAGCAGGCGAGGCAGCACTGGGAGCAGCAGAACCGGCCAGACTTCCATGTCCTTGGCTTCACAGCTGAGGAAAAGGCCCGGCACGCCCGTTTCGTGCTGACCGAGCGGCCCAACGTCCTGCCGGTGCTGATTGAGGCCGGGATGACAAAGGACGACTGTGCACGGCGGATTCTGGCCGAGGGAATTGCGCTGCCGGCCATCTACCTGCGGGGCTACCCAAACGCCAACTGCGTCGGATGCGTGAAATCGCAATCGGCGACGTACTGGAACCATGTGCGCCGCCAAGACCCCGAAGTGTTCCAGCGGCGTGCGGAGCAGTCCCGCAGGATCGGCGCAAAGCTGGTCAAGGTTCGCGGTGAACGTCGCTACCTGGACGAACTGAAGCCCACGGACCGTGGCGGCGCCATGAAGACACTCAATTTTGATTGCGGCCTGTTCTGTGAAGAACCGGAGCTGCAGGCCACCGAGCAGCTGCGCGCTGCGCTGGCCACTGACTGAAGGAGGACAACATGGCCACGAAGAAGCAGGCCAACCCCAGCGCAGGCGCACTATGCCTGTCCCGGGAGTCGATGCGGGAGCTGTGCGGCACACCCTATAGGGAACGCCAGCAGGAGTTTCTGGTGCTGAACGGGATTCCCCACTACAAGGGGCTGGATGGTTGGCCGCGTGTGCTGTGGGCCACCCTGGAAGGGGGCGCGGATGCGGCAACTGAGAAGGCCGTCGCCGTTGCCGAGTGGCGATCGAACAAGGTGGCATGACGATGGGTAGGAAGCCGAAGAAGCCAGGGGCGATTCCCCGGCTGCGCCAGCGCAAGCAGAAGTCGGGCGTGGTGTTCTACTACTACGACAAGGGCGGCAAGCCGCGTGTCGAGATCCCGCTGGGCAGCAACTACGCGCTGGCGGTGAAGAAGTGGGCCGAGCTGGAAGGCACGCGCGAGGCGCAGGCCGTGGCCGTCATCACCTTCCGGCAGGTGAGCGATGCCTACCGAAAGGAGGTCATCATCCACAAGGCGCCGCGCACGCAGCTGGACAACGGGCACGAACTGGCCAAGCTGCTGGAGTACTTCGACGACCCGCCGGCACCGCTCGACTCGATCAAGCCCATCACGGTTCGCCAGTATCTCACCTGGCGCACCGCCAGCGGCAAGGGCATGGTGCGCGCCAATCGCGAAAAGGCGCTGCTGTCGCACATCTGGAACTTCGCGCGCGACAAGGGCTACACCGCCCTGCCCAACCCATGCGCCGGCATCAAGGGGTTCAAGGAGACCGGTCGGGACGTCTACATCGAGGACGACCAGTACCAAGCGATCCGCGCAGCTGCCGACGTGGTGGTGCAGGACGCCATGGACCTGGCCTACCTGATCGGCCAGCGGCCGGCAGACGTGCTGTCGCTGACAGAAATGGACGTGCGAGACGGGGTGATCAACATCCGCCAGGGGAAGACCAAGGCCAAGCTGCGCATCGCGGTCGAGGGCGAGCTGGCGGTGCTGCTGGAGCGGCTGCGCGCGCGCAAGGCTGGCCATGCCGTGCGCAACACCCTGCTGATCGTCAGCGAGCGCGGCGATGCCGTGAGCGTGGACGGCATGTCCAGGCGCTGGGCGAAGGCCTGCGCGGCTGCCGGAATCGAGGGTGTGCAGT
Source organism: Stenotrophomonas sp. CASM106 (assembly GCF_049384825.1). Lineage (NCBI taxonomy): Bacteria > Pseudomonadati > Pseudomonadota > Gammaproteobacteria > Lysobacterales > Lysobacteraceae > Stenotrophomonas > Stenotrophomonas sp. CASM106. The sequence continues at coordinate 624,194 of NZ_JBMRFS010000002.1, read as the reverse complement.
TCCGCGATCTGCGTGCAAAGGCGGCCACCGACAAGGCCGAATCGTCGGGCGACATTCGCAAGGCGCAGCAGCAGCTGGGCCACACCACGGTGTCGATGACCGAGCATTACACCCGCAAGCGCCGCGGTCACAAGTCCACGCCGACGCGCTGAAATTCCGCTCCGCAACGGAACTGGGGCGCTTGTGCGCCAAGGCTTTCAAGCCATCAGGATTTCGTGCATTGCGGAGCGGAAATCACCCCGAAACCCTTGTGGCACAATGAATTCTGTGCGGACTTAAAATCCGCCGGGGGCAACCCCATGCCGGTTCGATTCCGGCTCCGGGCACCAACCGCGCTGCGCGAGTACACCTTAGATTGCACGCGAGTAACGCGGCTGTTCATGCGCCGCGCGCAGGTAGGGGTCGAAACACATCGCCAGCAGCCGCAGCAGCGGCCGACCCGGCTCGCTGGCGCGCACTACACCGTCGCGGTATTCGGCCAGGCCGTCTTCCTGCAACCGCTGCACCGAACGCAGGTCCTCGGCGAAGTACTGCTCGAAATCGACGCCATGGCGCTGGCCCAGCACGGCGCCGTCCACCTCGCCCTGGCACATCAGCTGCTGGATGAGTTCAGCGCGCAGCTGGTCGTCGGCGCTCAGTGCCACGCCGCGCCAGACCGGCAGCTGGCCCTGGTCCACCGCGTCCTCCCACGACGGCAGGTCACGCGGATTCTGGCTGTAGGTGGCACCGATATGACTGATCGCACTCACGCCCAGGCCGAGCAGGTCGGTATCGGCGTGGGTGGTATAGCCCATGAAGTTGCGATGCAGCTGGCCGGCACGCTGCGCGCGCGACAGGTCCTCTTCCGGCAGCGCGAAGTGATCCATGCCGATGTACTGGTAACCCGCAGCAGAAAGCTTCTCCACCGCCAGGCCCAGCAGCGCCAGCTTGTCTTCCGGTGAAGGCAACCGGCGCTCGTCGATCTGCTTCTGCGCGCGGAACAGGTGTGGCAGGTGTGCGTAGCCATACACCGCCAGGCGATCCGGTCGCAATGCCAGCACTCGTTCCAGGGTGCGGCCGAATCCCTGCAGGCTCTGTCCAGGCAGCCCATAGATCAGGTCGACGTTGACAGAGCGCATGCCGCTGTCGCGGCAGGCATGCAGGATGTCCAGCGTCTGCTGCACGCCCTGTATGCGGTTGATCGATTCCTGCACATGCGGATCGAAATCCTGCACGCCCAGGCTGGCCCGGTTGAAGCCCAGCCGCGCCAGCATGGCGACATCGCGGGTATCGATGAAGCGCGGATCGAGTTCGATCGAGAAATCGCGCTGCGGCGAATCGCTGAAATCGAAGCGCCGGCGCAGCCCCTCCACCAGCGTGGTCATCGCCTCGGCCTCGAGGAAGTTCGGCGTACCACCGCCCAGATGCAGCTGGATGACCTCACGGCCGTCCTCGAACTGCGGCGCCAGCAGGTCGGCCTCGGCCAGCACGCGCGCGACGTAGCTGTGGCCCCGACCGCGGTCGCGGGTGATCACCCGGTTGCAGCCGCAGTAGAAGCAGGGGCTGGAGCAGAACGGCACATGCACGTACAGCGACAGCGCGCGCGCCAGCTGGTTGCTGTCGGCGATCGCCTGGCGCAGCGCCGGCGCGTCGAAGCCATCGTGGAAGTGCGGCGCGGTCGGATACGAGGTGTAGCGCGGCCCCGGCCGGTCATGCCGGCGCAGCAGGTCGGGGTCGAAGGTCCAGGCCAGGCCACCGGCGGCGGGAGAGAACGTGTCCATGACGCCAGCATCGCGCCGGACGGCCATGACCGCCTTGACCCAGATCAATCGCGGGTGGGGATTCCCAGCACCGGCAGGCCCACCTGCGGCCAGCGCAGCATCTGGTAGCGCTTCCAGAAGGTGTCACCGATGCGCGCGGCGACGTCGTTGGCCAGCTCCTGCATCAGCGGGTTGCCGCACTCGGCGGTGGTGATCCGGAACAGCACCAGCCAGCGATCGAACAAGTCCTTGTCCAGCTCGATGGCCATGTGCTTGGACATCGGCGAGCCCTTGAAGCGGCGCGTGCCGCGCAGCATCGCCGACCAGAAATCGACCAGCTGCGCCAGATGTTCCGGCCAGTCGTGGACATGCGCCTGGAACACCGGCCCCAACCGCTCTTCCTCGCGCACGCGCGCATAGAAGTCGTGGACCAGGCGGGTCACTTCCTGCTCGGTGCACAGCCCGGGCGAGGCGACGGGCAGGACAGGTGGCGGTATTGCGTTCATCGGGGGTACCCAAAGCGTGCCGGCAGTGTGCCGCAGCCGGCCGGCACCGCCGTTGATCCAGATCAATGTCGGCGCAGTCCGCTGCACCTAGGCTGCCACGATTGCAGGAAGCATGCCCTGCGGATGCTGCGCCGGCCTCGGCGGAGTATACGCGCCGCCCTCATTCCGATCCGGGACAGCATGAACAGACCCTCTCCCAGCCGCCGCCAGCAGCTGATCCAGCACTGGGGCGCCATCCTCTGGCCCAGCTTCATCGCTGCCGGCCTGGCCAGCGTGGTGTTCTTCGCCTTCGTCGACCCGCTGCGGTTGCAGGCGATCAGCTTCCCGGGCACGGCGATCAGCCGTGAACTGGGCTATACGGCAGGATTCTTCATGTTCTGGTCGGTGACCGCACTTTCCAGCGCGGTCACCTGGTACCTGCAGCGGCCCCTGCCGAGCGATGACGACGACGAGCTGCCGCTGGGATGAGTACGCCCTGTACCGGAACCGGAACCCCACGCCCCTGGCGTTGGCGCGGCGCGCTCAGCGCGCTCTTGCTGGTCCTGTTCTATGCCCTGCCATGGCTGCGCTGGAATGGACACCAGGCTCTGCTGCTGGACATCAACGCACGGCGCTTCGACCTGTTCGGCTGGACGTTGTGGCCCGGCGATGTCGGCGTGCTGATCGGGTTGCTGGCGGTGCTGGCGGTGGGCCTTGCGCTGCTCACCCACCTCGCCGGCCGCATCTGGTGCGGTCATGCCTGCCCGCAGACGCTGTGGCGTCGTGCCTTCGACTGGATCGCGCACGGCATGGCCAAGGTCTTGCCAGTGCCAGCCGTGCGCCCGGCCACCCAGGTCGCGTGGGGGCTGCTGTCGCTGTGGACTGGCATCACCTTCGTCGGCCTGTTCAGCCCGATCGCCGGACTGCTGGCCGCCGCGCCGCATGCCGGCTGGAGCGGCTGGGAAACATTCTGGGTGCTGTTCTATGCCGCCGCCACCTGGGGCAATGCCGGCTTCCTGCGCGAGCAGGTGTGCCGTTCGCTGTGCCCGTTCGCGCGCATGCAACCACTGCTGATCGATCCACATACACCACGCATGCTGTACGACGCGCGCCGCGGCGAACCGCGCGGCATGCGCCCTCCGGGCATGGGGGGCGTGCTCGGACGCGGACGCGGCCTGCTCGACCCGACCACCGCACAGGACTACGTGTTCCGCGCCGCACATCCGCTGCTGGCCGGACCGATGCCCACCTTCAGCGCCGATCGCCTGGGCGACTGCACCGACTGCGCCGCGTGTGTCAGCGCCTGCCCGATGCAGCTGGACATCCGCCAGGGACCGCAGGCCGATTGCCTGGCCTGCGGCGCCTGCCTGGACGCCTGCTCGCGGCAGCAGCACCAGGCCGGTTTCGGCCCGGGGCTGGTGCGCTACTGCAGTCCGCAGGCCATGGCCGGGCAACCGCGGCAATGGTGGCGACCGCGGACCCTGGCACTGCTGTCAATGCTGCTGGCGCTGTTGGCCTGTGGCGCCTGGCGCCTGCTTTGAATCAACGGGTCAACGCGGCCCGTTGGCGTGCGGCGGCACCAGCTGCGCACGTCGGACGATGCCGAGCTGTTCGATGATCAGCGCCATTTCATTGGTGACTTCGGTACGCTCGGTCCCCTGCGGGACCAGGCGGTCCAGCACCTGCTGGTAGGTATCCCAGAACGCCGGACCGCATCCGTGTTTGTGATAACTGGCTTCCAGTTCGCGGCGTACCCGTTCAGCCAAGCCATGCATGCCGTATTCCATACGACCTCCGTTGGACTTGTTCTGCATCGTTGACGGTCTACCGACTCACTTGCGAGCTACTGAAAGACTCCCGGGCTTCACGCCCGGTTGATGCCAATTAGTCATAGATTTCACGACAGGTCAATTACATGCAGCGACTTTCGTGATCGAAATTATTAATCGTTCACGAAACCACATACGGGATGACAGGCTTCCCGGATGGGCCGGAGCCGACAACCTACCCGATTCCTCCAGCCTCTGCCCTGGTAGGCCTCATCGATAGCCCGACCCCGTTCCATCGAAGTTTCCTATGTTGCTAAGCATACTTAGCAAATGGCACTTAGAGTGCTATATGCGCCAAAAGGCGGCGCAGTTGAGGCTTATTCGCCCTGCGTGGCTTCAGTTGCCGGGAACAGGTTGGGATAGCGCTGATGCAGGATGTATTGGCGTAACGCAGGAATCGGGAAATCCTTGGGCCATTGCGACACTGCAGATCGGCTTATGCCAAAGAAGCGCGCCAGTTCGGCATCGGTGCGGAAACCCAGCCGGGTGCGCACCTGCCCCTTGCTCCAGAATTCGGTCACGGTCGGTCCTTCTGTTAACCAGACTTATTCTTGGAACAAGGGATCTTTGCGATCCACGCGTTAAGCTGGCTTGCATAGATGAATACTCTCGGCCAACGACTCGCCATTGCCATGAAGAAAGCCGGGCACCCTCGCCCGGCCGATCTGGCCCGCGCCGCCGATTCGACGACGGCAACCATCAGCAACTGGCTCAACGACCACGTCAGCCCCGCCCATGTGAAGGCCGAACAGCTGTTCCGCATCGCCGATGCGGCCAAGCTGGACGCGCGTGAACTGCTGTATGGCGTGAGCGGGCTTGGCGTCGGTGAGCGGGGCAATACCTATATCCCCAGCCAGGCCCACCTGGATGTCTGGCAGGACGCCTACGAACTGGTCAGCCATCTGGTGGAAGAGAAGGGCCTGGAGATCGACCACCGCCGCCACGCGGCCCTGGACCTGCTGGCCTTCGAACTGCTGATGGACGGCTTCAGCCGCAGCAAGGTCATCCGGGTGCTGACGACCTCGATGACGTGAATGCACTACCGCTGGTAGCATGGTCGCCGATGGGGATGGGGCTCCCCCGATAACCGCCTGAAAGGGCTGATGGCTCCTGCCAAGACGAACCGGCGTTCGTCGATGGCAGGCCGTGCCTGCCCTCGGCGTTCGCCATCGAATCAGCGAACCCGTACCCGAGGCACGTGATGCACGCATTGAACAACTACTTGCTGGTCTTCATCGGCGGCGGGCTCGGCGCCTGCCTTCGCCATGCCTGCAACCTGATCGGTGCGCGGGTGGCAGTCGGCAGCCCGTGGCCATGGTCGACCTTCCTGATCAACATCAGCGGCGCGCTGCTGATGGGCGTGCTGGTCGAAGCCTTCGCCCTGCGCAATGGCGCCTCGCCGCAGCTGCGCCTGCTGCTGGCCACCGGCGTTCTCGGCGGCTACACCACGTTCTCCACCTATGCGCTGGAAATCGGCGTGCTGCTGCAGCGCGGCCAGCACGGCCTGGCAGCGTTGTACGCCGGCGGTTCGGTGGCACTGGGCCTGGTCGGCCTGTTCGGTGGCATGAAACTGGCCCGGCTGGTGCTGGGCTGAGGCTCAGGCCGCGCCGGCGCGGGCCTGCCCACGCCACTCGCGCGGCGACTGCCCGGTGTGCGCCTTGAATGCGCGCGACAGCGCGGCTTCGCTGCCGTACCCCACATCGTCGGCAATCCGCTTGAGCGGTCTGCCCTGGCGCAGTGCCTGCTGCGCCAGGCCCACCCGCCAGCCCTGCAGGTATTGACCGGGCGTGGTGCCCATCGCCTCACGGAAACTGGCAGCAAACACGCTGCGTGACATGCCGGCGACCTCGGCCAGGTCTTCCAGGGTCCAGGACTGTGCGGGCGCCTCATGCATCGCCACCAGCGCCAGCCGCAGCCGCGGATGCCCCAGCCCGGCAAACAGGCCGCCACGCATCTCGCCCCCTTCCATCAGCTGCCGCAGCACCTGGATCATCACCACCTCGAACAGCCGGTTGACCATCGCCGCACGCCCGCAGCGCTGCTCGAAGGCTTCCTCGAACAGCAGTTCCAGCACTGCGTTGCCGCCGTACAGATTGGCCAGCGGCAGGCAGATGAAATCGGGCAATGCGGCGCTGATCGGGTTGAGCCGTCCACCCTCGAAATGCAGGTTGGCGCAGGCCATGTCGGCGCCCTGCTGCGGGTCGGTACTGAAGCGATGCGGCATCGGCCGCGGGTACAGCAGCAGGCTCGGCACCTCGACCTGCACGGTCTGCTGGCCGTGGCTGACCTGCAGCGGGCCACGTCGCACCAGGTGCAACTGCCCGGCTTCATCCTCGCCGTCCAGCGTGTTGATGCCGCACAGCGCGCCGGCATGGAACACCGAGGCGGTGACCGAAAAACGTTCCAGCAGAATGGCGAGACGGTCGACCATGACGGGACTCCGGATCAAGCGAGACGAACTCAATGCGACAGATCGTATCGGATTCGGCGGTTGAGGGGGCGGCACTGGCTGAGTGATCCGTCGAACGCTATACAGGCCGCACATCCCCGCGCATGGAGGCACTGATGTCGATCCGCATCGCCCTGGCCCTGTTGCCACTGCTGCTCGTGGCCCCGCACGCCCTGGCCGCTCCGTCCTCGAAGATCGACCACCTGGCGTGGCTGGCCGGTTGCTGGCAGCTTGATGGCCAGCCGGCCGGCGCTGGCGAGCAGTGGTCCACCCTGGCTGGAAACACCCTGTTGGGCAGCAGCCGCAGCCTGCGTGACGGCCGCACCGTGGGTTTCGAGTTCATGCAGCTGCGCCAGCATGACGACGGCCGCCTGGTGCTGACCGCCCTGCCCTCCGGCCAGAACGCCACGGACTTCAACGCCACCCGCGTCGATGCCAACGAGGCAGTATTCGAGAACCCGGCCAACGACTTCCCGCAGCGCATCCGCTATCGACGCCTCGATGAACAGCGCGCGCATGCGCGCATCGAGGTCGCGCAGGAGAACCCGAAACAGGCCCTGGACTTCCCGATGCATCGCGTTGCCTGCGGTGGACCATCACCCACCCACTGAAATACAAGCGCCCCGGACTGGCCGGGGCGCCTGCATACGGTCAACACCACACGGACATTCACCCGGCCAGCGTGGTTTCCAGCGCCTTCAGGCCATCGCGGTAGATACCCTCGAACAGCGCGGACGCTTCTTCGTTGCTGACGCCCATCGGAGTGAACTCACCGGACCAGTCGATCCGCGAACCGCCGCCCTGCTCGACCACACGCAGCGTGGAGCGATAGCCGGTAACCGGGAACGGTGCCTGCAGGATCGGGTAGGTGTAGCTGCGACCGGCCTGGTCGAAGGCTTCCAGGCGCTCGACGATGGCATCGCCGTCGGGATTGGCCAGATGGCGCACGCGGCCACCTTCGCTGAGCGTGCTCCGGGGAATGTACGGAAGCCAGTCGGGCAGCGAATCGAAGCCGCCGATGAGGTCCCAGACCTGGTCGGCCGGGGTCGGCACGGTGATGGATGCAGATGCAGTTGCCATGGGAAGGTCTCCTTGGGACTCAGATGTTGTCGATCGGCAGCGGGGCGTTGGCCGCAACCAGGCCCTGGGCGCGCAGTTCCTGCCAGAACCCGGCCGGGATGATTTCCTTCAGTGCGGCGTCGTCTTCGGCGATGCGCTCGGGACGGCTGGCGCCCGGGATCACCGCAGCCACTGCCGGGTTGGCCAGCGAGAACTGCAGGGCGGCCGCCTTGATGCTGATGCCGTACCCGGCGGCGACGGCCTTGATGCGCTCGACCCTGGCAAGGATCTCAGGCGACGCCTTCTGGTACTCGAAGTGGCTGCCACCGGCCAGCACGCCGGAGCTGTACGGACCGCCGACCACGATGCCGGTGTTGCGTTCGGCCGCCTTCGGCATCACCCGCTGCAGCGCACGCTCGTGGTCGAGCAGCGAGTAGCGGCCGGCCAGCAGGAAGCCGTCCGGACGGGCTTCGTCCAGATCCAGGGTCAGCTCGATCGGCTCGACACGGTTGACGCCCAGGCCCCAGGCCTTGATCACGCCCTCCTCGCGCAGGCGGGTCAGCACCTTGAAGGCGCCGCGGCGTGCGGTCTCGAAGTACGACAGCCACTCATCGCCGTAGAAATCCTGGGCGATGTCGTGCACCCAGACGATATCGAGACGGTCGGTCTTCAGGCGCGTGAGGCTGTCATCGATCGAACGCAGGGTGGCATCGGCCGAGTAGTCATTGACCAGCTTGTTGGGGCGGCCGGCGACGAACAGGCCGCCCTTCTCGCCAAGATCGCGGGCGCTGGTGTCTTCCACTTCGTCCAGGATCAGGCGGCCGACCTTGGTGCTGAGCACGAAGTCGTCGCGGTTGCGCTTGGCCAGCACGTCGCCGAGCCGGATCTCGGCCAGGCCGGCGCCGTAGAACGGGGCGGTATCGAAGTAGCGGGTGCCCTGTTCCCAGGCCGCGTCCACGGTGGCCTGGGCCTCGGCTTCCGGGATGTCACGGAACATGTTGCCCAGCGGCGCGGTACCGAAGCCGAGGGCCTTGCCAGCCAGCAGAGTGTTGATGCTCATGGGGTTCCCCTTGGGGACGTTGTTGAGGTTGAGGCATAGGCTAGGCTTGCCCAATAAGACTGTCCAAGACATAATTTGTCCATCTTGAGTCCCGGACGGTCTTATGCTCGATCTCCGCCAACTGCGCTATTTCGTGGCCGTCGCCGAGGATGAACACGTCGGCCGCGCTGCCGAGCGCCTTCACATCTCCCAATCCCCGCTCAGCCGGCAGATCGCGCAGCTGGAGGAACGGCTGGAACTGCAGCTGTTCGAACGCTCGCAGCAGCGCATCCGGCTGACCGCCGATGGCCGCACCTTCCTGGCCGAGGCACGCGCCCTGTTGACCCACGCCAACCGGCTGGAATCGCTGGCACGCCGGCTCGGCCGCGGCGACGAGGGCGGCCTGTGCATCGGCTACCTGGAGTACGCGATGCACTCCGGCGTATTGCCCGCCGCCCTGCGCGAACTGCGTGGCGACCGTCCTGCCGTACACATCGCGCTGTACAACCAGCAGTCGGACACGCAGCTGGAAGGCCTGCGGCAACGCAGCCTGGACATCGCCCTGGTCTGCGAACCCCCCGCGTTCGACGATCCGGACCTGGAGGCCACGCAGGTGCTGAACGATCCAATGCTGCTGGCGCTGCCGGCCGGCCACCCATTGGCCAGCGCAGAGACCATCACGCCAGAGGATCTGGCCAGCCAGCAATGGATCGGCGTGATGCACAAGGAAAGCGCGCTGCGCCATGACACCTTCATCGCCGCCTGCGCGAAGGCCGGCTTCACCCCGACCATCGCCATGGAGGCGACCGAGCCGCTGGCCGCACTCGGTCTGGTCGCTGCTGGGCTGGGCCTGACCACCCTGCAGCGCAGCCTGGACCACCAGGCACCGCAGGGCGTGGTACTGCGCGAGCTGCCGTGGTTCAGCTACCGCACACCGCTGTGGGCGGCCTGGCACCGCATCAACCTGCGCCCGCTGGTCGAGACCTTCCGCAGGACGCTGGTGCAGACCGCAACCGAGGGCAAGCCGGCCTTCGTCGACTGAACTGACCGCGCTATGCCGGGCCTGCCTCGGTGTAGCGCATCACCACAAAGCCCTCTTCCGCGGCCGGTGCAACGAAGTGGCGGGTGATCTGTGCGAACTCCTCATCGCTGGCCTGGAACGGATGCTCACCGCGCGCATTGCGCGCACGCAGCCGCGCCTTGCAGACCTCGTCGGCAACATCCAGGAAATGCAGCTGGTGCGCGGCTCCCTCCGGTTCGAACAGCTCGCGCGCCCATGCCCGCGCGGCCGGCGTGTTGAAAGGGAAATCGAGCACCACCGAGACGCCCATGCGCAGCAATGCGCGCAGATGATCGGCCAGCACATTGCGCAACGTGGCTGCACGCTGCAGATAGTCGGCAATGGAATGGATTTCGCCCGGATACAGCGCCGCCAGCCACGTGTCTTCGCTGATCAATACGTGGCGCGGCTTCAACGCCAGCTGCTGCGACAGGGTGGATTTGCCGGCACCGATCTTGCCGCACACCAGGTGCAGGGTCGGCGCAGCGTCGTTCGATGAAAGGTCGTGCATCTGCATTCTCCTTGGTGGATTCATTACCCGGGAGAGCGCTGCATGCAACCCGCCTTCCCGGGCAGGTTGCTTGGCCGTGATGACCGCGCGCTACCCCGCCTTCCCGTGGGGAATGCGGATAATCGACGCGATGCTGTGCAGGGCCATGCCGCCAGCGTAGAGCGCAGCACCGCCGACCGGCAATGCCCTGCGGCACTGCAGCGCGCGCAAGGTTGTGCAGGGATCTATGCTCGGCGCCATTCCCGCATGGAATGCCCCCGATGCGAACCTTGTTTCGATGTGCGCTTGCCCTCTGCCTGCTGCCTTGGATGACATCGCTGGCTGCACCACCGCCGGCACCGCGCACGCTCAGCGGCGAGCTGCAGGGCGCACCGTGGCGGCTGGATGTACCGGCCCGCTGGAACGGCGACCTGGTGATGCTGGCCCATGGCTATGAACCGGTCGGCATGCCACGCACCGCACCCATGGCGGCCAATGACAGCACCGCGCCACTGCTGGCAGCAGGTTACGCCGTCGCGCAGAGCGCCTATGCCAGCCAGGGCTGGGCGGTGGCCGATGCGATCACCGATACAGAACGCCTGCGCCAGCAGGCAGTGGGTGAACTCAAGCATGTCCGCCACACCTGGATGCTGGGATTCTCGATGGGCGGCGCCGTGACCATCGGCAGCCTCGAGCGCTTCCCGCAGCACTACGCAGGTGGCGTGTCGCTGTGCGGCGCCAATCTCGGCGGCGAACAGATCGCGACCGATCTGCTGACCACGCTGGTCGCATTCGATTACTTCTTCCCCAAGGCCGATGGGCTGCCGGCCGCCGGCCTGGTAGCGCGCGAAGCCGCCGCGCAGCCACAGGGCGAGTTGTACCAGGGCATCGCCAATGCCCTGCAACGTGATCCGTCGCACGCCGCAGTGCTGGCGCGGCGGCTGCAGGTGTCCCCTGATGCAGTGGCCGGCACCATCAGCCTGCACGCGCTGGTGCTGCACGAACTGGCCACGCGCAGCGGCGGCATGCCGGTCGGCAACCTGGGGGTGGTGTACAGCGGATTCGGTGACGACGCCGCATTCAATGCCGGTGTTCAGCGCATCGATCCCGTGCCTGCGGCACAGGCGCATGTCCGCAACTCGCTGGCAATCACCGGCGCACTGAAGCGACCGCTGGTGATCCAGTTCAACCACAACGACCCGACCATCGTGCCGCACATGCAGACGGCGTATCCGCAATTGGCCGCACGGGCTGGCGCACGCCCGCTGCCACGCGTGTTGCCGCCAGTGGGCGAAGGACATTGTGGTTTTTCTGGGGCACAGGTGGTCGACGCCTTGAAAGCAGTGCAACGCTGAGTCCATCGTGTGCCGCAACGCATCACCACCGTGCCGGAAGGGGTTGCTCGGGTGGCGTGTGTTGTTCAGCCGCCAAGGCCTCGGCCTGACCAGCATGGTGCTGCGCGATGCACGCCGCCCGATCGGCATGCAGGGCCAGGCGCTGACCGTGCGAGCCCAACCATGACGGGCCCAGTCAGCCGCCCAGCGTGCCCATCGTGAAGGTGTAGCCCGAGCTCATCAGGAATTCGCGCATGCGCATTTCCGCGCGCCGCGGTGAGGCCAGGCTGGCCGGCGCATACAGCGCATACACCAGGCCCGATCCCTCGATATGCTCGCGGCGGACCTCGCAGCGGGCGGTTTCCGAGGCAATCACCCATCCGTCCTTCAGCCGCTCCGGCCCGATGGATTGTCCGTTCTTCAAGCGAAAGGTCAGCCAACGCACATCTGCCATGACTTTGCTCATTTCCGTTTCGCTCCGTGGCTGAAGCGACGCGTGATGTCCTTGCTCGCCATTGCGGCTCCCTGAGACGTGGAACCTGACCATAGCGCCTTTCCATGTCGTGGCCGGCTGAGACTGGCGGCCGCGGCATGCGAGCTGCCGCACGGTTTCCCTCGCGGCGTCGGAAATGGCGACGGCAGGGAGCGTCCTGCCGGCGCAGTTCACAGGCAGGGAACCCGACTCACGCAGCGCGGTCGCTGCCCTGGTTCAAGGCGTGCAGCGCATCGGCCAGCGCCTGGATTTCGGCACGCAGGGCCAGCCGCTGCAACCACCGCCCGGGGATTCCGCGCGCACCATGGAATGCGCCCGCCAGCTGCCCCGCGATGGCGGCCGTGGTGTCGGCGTCCTCGCCAAGATTGGCCGCCTCGAGTACGACGGCTTCAAAGGTGTCGTGGCGATCAAAGCACCAGAGTGCAGCTTCGACACTGTCGACAACATAGCCATTGCCACGGATCTGCTCACGCGCGGCACCGCGGTAGCCGCCCGCCGCGATCTGCTGCAGCCGCGCGCTCTCGACGGGGACATTGCTGAGATCCAGCACCGCGTCACGGGGGCCACCTGCCAACGCCCGCTCCAGCGCGACCGCCAGCAAGCGGCACGCCTCCAAGCACTCCTGCGCAGCGTGCGTCGTTCGCGAACTCAGCTCGGCCATTGCCTGCAGGTCGGGGGTCCCGGCGTAGCGCAATGCCACCGGCGCCAAACGCATGATCGAGCCATTGCCAGCGCTGCGTGGGTCGTCACTACCCGCCAGCGGATGGCCATCCTGCAGGAACCGGTCGATCGCAGCCCGCGTTGCCATACCGATATCGAAGCACTCGCCGGTCGCACTCCAGTACCCATGCCGGTACCAGTTGGCGTAGCGGTTCATCTGATCGTGCACATCGAAGGTGTCACAACGCACCAGGCTCTCGGCCAGGCACATCGCCATGGAGGTATCGTCGGTCCATTGCCCCGGCTGCAGCTGGAACGGCCCACCACCCACCATGTCGGTGATCGGGGTGAAGCTGCCACGAGGCTTGAACTCCAGCGTGGTACCGACGGCATCGCCGCATGCGAGGCCGAGCAAGGCGCCGCGGAAGTGATCAATCTGGTTCATCAGACCAGTGTAGCGCCACCGGATCCGCCATGACTGGCCGCCAGGCCGCGCAACGATCGCGCAAGCGGGAACGCAATCGTAGCCAACAAAAAAGCCCTGACCGGAGTCAGGGCTTTTCAATTGGAGGCCTCAAGCGGAATCGAACCGCTGTAAACGGATTTGCAATCCGGTGCATAGCCACTCTGCCATGAGGCCAACGTACTGCGCGCCAGGAATGGAACCCTGACAAGACAAAACCCCATGATGGGGCCTGTCGGAACATGGAGCGGGAAACGAGACTCGAACTCGCGACCTCAACCTTGGCAAGGTTGCGCTCTACCAACTGAGCTATTCCCGCGTAAGCCGACATGCTACCGGAAATCCGGAAAACACACCAGCGATTTCACCTTTCTGACTGCGCGCAAAGCCTTGCGGCTCAACGTGCCCCGCCTTGCCGTGGCGGGAGAAAAACAAGGCCCCTACCGGGGCCCTGTAGAATCTGGAGCGGGAAACGAGACTCGAACTCGCGACCTCAACCTTGGCAAGGTTGCGCTCTACCAACTGAGCTATTCCCGCAGATTCCGTTCGACCTGCGTCGAAGGAGCGCTATTGTGTCCAAATTCCTTCACGCCGTCAACAGTCTTCACATCATGCGGTCACAGGCGTCCGCACTGGGGTACGCTGCCCCGCCCAGCCCCATGCGCCCATGTTCCTTCGCGGCAAACCCTTGTTGATCGCCCTGCTGCTGCATCTGCTGGTGGCGCTGCTGTACTGGGCACTGATTCCGCTGGGAATGAACTGGTATCGCGACCATTTCGGCTTCACCGCCCATCGCGACATCGGCCTGGGCATCGCCCAGTTCCATCTGTTCTGGATGTTCATTGGCGCCCAACTGCTGATCGCAGTGTTGCGGCCATTGTTCGCCAAGCTGCTGGTGCTGGCGGCGCCGCTGGCGTTCGCCAGCTGGACGCTGATGCACGACCATCCGCTGCGCCTGGTGTACTTCACCGTTGGACCTGGCCTGCTGGCACTGGCCGCAATCGCCGCAAGCCTGCGCTATTCGTCGCGGGCAACCTCCCGCTACACCACGGACACCACCGATGCCTAGACGTTACATCCGCCTGTTCTGGCTGCTGGTCGCGCTGACCTGGCTGGCGCTGATCGCCGCACTGGTCAATGCCGGCTTCACTCCGGACTACTGGCTGCTGCACCACCTGGAAGGCGCCGAACTGCCCTACCCGACCAGCACCGTCATCGTCTTCGCGTTGCTGGGCACCGTCGAACTGGTGGTAGCCGCCTTGATCGTGCGGCCGTGGAGACTGAAACGCCTGTGGCTGCGCCTGCTGATCGCCTTCGCCCTTCTGCTGCTGTGGTCGGTGCCGTGGATGCTGTCGGCGATGCATCAGCCGCCGGTACAAGGCATGCATCTGCTGTGGCTGCTGCTGTTGGACGTGGGCCTGCTGCTGGCGCTGTGCATGGTGTCGGCGGTGAGCGCGTGGCGGGCGTTCAGGCGTCGAGGGCGCGCGGATGCGCCCCCGTTGCAGCACTAGGCCTACTTCCGGAACTCCACCCGCACATGCTGGCCGAAGCGCGCCTTGGCCTCGCCATCGAACTCCAGCACGCACTCCACCACCTTGGCCACGCCACGCCCCGCGTCTTCAGGCAGGCGAGCCTGCGCGAACACCGGGCTGATGCGTACCACGCGTGCGGGCGGCAGCGTGCTGGCGTTCTCGGCACCATCGCTGTCTGGCACCACGGTGGCCCTCATGCCCACCTGCACGGCATCGGCGTAGGCCGCGCTGAGTTCGGCACGTACCTGCAGCGGGCGCGCCGGCAGCAGTGATATCGCCGGCTTGCCGGCCTGCACGAAGGCGCCGAGGCCCGGCACCTGGCCGACCACGGTGCCGGCTTCCGGCGCGCTCAGCGACATCTGCTGCAGTTTCAGCCTGGCGTGTTCCAGCTTGTGCTGGGCCATGTCGACCTGCGCACCGGCCACGTCGACATCGGCGCGTACGCCAGCCAGCTGCTGCTTGGCCGCATCGGCCTGCTGGTTGGACGACACGCCTTCGCTCGCACCCGTGGACAGGCGGGTGGCATTGCGCTCCAGTTCGCGCAGCTGCGCCTGGCTGCCCTTCAGGCGGTCATTGGCCAGTGCGAGATCAGCGGTGGCCATCGCCACTTCCTGCTGCAGCAGCGCACCGTCCAGCGACAGCAGAAGCTGCCCCTTCTTCACCGTGGCGCCCTCCTTCACCAGCGCGGCGGTGATCGAACCATCCACCGGCGGCGCCAGCGCGATCAGGCCACCCTCGACATCGATGATGCCGCGCGCCACCGCAACCTTGCCGGCGGTGGCAGTGCTGGCTTTACCTGCAGGTGCCTGGGCGGGCGCGTCCCTGGAACAGGCGCAAAGCAGCAGTGCCACGGACAGTACCAGGCTGAGGGGAAGCAGGTGCGACGTCTTGGTCATGGGGCGGACTCTACGGTTTCGTTCTGGCGGCGGTCATCACGGACCATGCCGTCTTCCATGGCGATCACCCGATCGGCATGCCGGATCAGGCGCGGATCGTGGCTCACGCACAGCACGGTGGCGCCATGCGCACGTGCGTAGCGGTGCAGGATGTCGATCACGCGCTGGCCGTTCTCGGCGTCCAGCGCGCTGGTGGGTTCGTCGGCGAAGATCAGCGTCGGCGACTTGGCGAAGGCACGGGCGACGGCCACACGCTGCTTCTCACCGCCGGACAACTGCGCCGGGCGCATGTGGCTGCGGTGGCTGAGGCCCACTTCTTCCAGCGCCTTGCGCGCCAGCGGCTCGCTTTCGCGATTGCGCATGCCGCGGTAGCCCAGCGGCAGCTGCACCTGCTCCAGCGCAGTCAGTGCCGGGAACAGGTTGAAGCCCTGGAACACGAAGCCGACATGGTGCAGGCGGAAGCGCTCCACCTCGCCGCGGGTCAGGTGGCCCACGTCCTGGCCGAGTGCGTGCACGCGACCGCCATCCGGCGCGGAGAGGCCGGACAGCAGCGACAGCAGCGTGCTCTTGCCGCACCCCGAAGGGCCCGAGACCAGAGTCAACTCGCCCGGATAGATGTCCAGCGACAGGCCGCGCAGCACCGGCACCTGTACATCGCCGGACATGAAGCCTTTTTCCAGTGCGTCGGCCTGCAACGTGGGGGCGACGGCATGTTTGGAGGTCATCGGCCGGTCCTCAACGCAGCAGCAACGATGGATCGGAGCGGACGACACTGCGTACCGCCATGATGCTCGACAGCATGGCCATCACCGCGACCAGCGCCACGCAGCCGATGATGACCATCGGCGTCAGCTGCACCGGCACGCGCTGGGACTGTGCGATCAACAGCACGACGGTACTGAACGCCGCTGCCAGCAACATGCCCACGCCACCGATCAGCAATGCCTGCTCGAATACCACCCGTGCCAGCGCGTAACGACCTGCGCCGAGCGCGTTGAGCGTGGCGTACTCGCGCACCGAACCAGCCACCACCGAGGCGAACGACTGGTTGGTGATCACCGCGCCGACGAAGCAGACGATGACCGCCATGAACAGCACCGCGATGCCGGCGCCGGTGTCGAACAACCAGTACTGCTGCGAACGGCTGGCGAACGCCGGCGCGGTCCAGAACTCGACCGGCGTGGCCTGGCCCATCGACGCAGCGAGGCGGTCGCGCACGCGGTCGGCCAGGTCCGGCGAGCGCAGGCCCGCCACGAAATAGGTGCTGCCCTCGTGCGGATCGGTACCGGCGATGGCACGCGCGGTATCCAGCGAGGCCAGCACGTTGACGCCACCGAGGCCACGCAGGCCCGGTTGCGCGGCGACCACACGCACCGCCTTGCCATTGATCCATGCACGGTTGCTCTGCAGGTCCACGCCGAGCGTATCCAGGTCGGCGCTGTCGACGATCACCGCCCCCGGCTCGCGCAGCTGCGCGCGCAGGTCGGCAGGCAGGATGCGCGCGAACATCATTGCGTCATCGCCGGTGGAGATTCCGGACAGGTACACCGACACGTTGCCGGTACCCTGCGCACCCGAGCGCCATTCGCCATCGACCCACTCGTAGGGCTCGACGCGGGTGACATCCGGGTCCATGCGCAGGTGGCTTTCGACGTCCGCGCTGATCGCATGGCCGTAATTGACGCTCTGGGTGCCGGGGAAACCGGCCCAGATGTCGGCCGAGGACGCTTTCACGTAGATCGCAGCGGTACCGAAGATGCCCAGCACCAGTGCCGCCTGCACGATCAACAGCACACCGGCGAAGCACATCGCCAGCACCACCGGCAGGAACCGGCGCCACTCATAGGCCAGGGTCTTGCGGGCCAGCGCGATCATTGCGGTTCGCCCTCAGCCTCGACCGGCAGCGGTGCGCCGCCAAGGGCGCGGTACAGCGAAGCAAACGCCAGCACGCGCGCGCCCTGCGCACCGATCAGGTCGGCCTGCGAGGCCAATGCGGCACGCTGCGTATCCAGCCCATCGAACTCGCTGGACAGGCCCAGCTGCACCTGCCTCGCCTGGCGCTTGACCTGCTGGTTGGCGGCATCGTTGGCCGCACGCAGGGACTGGATGCTGCTGTCTTGGCGTGCAAGGCTGCCCAGCGCGCCTTCCACTTCGCTCACGCCTTCCAGCACGGCCTTGCGATACCCGAGCAGCGCGGCGTCCAGTTGCTTCTCATCGGCATGGAAACGCGCACGGCGTTGGCCCCAGTCCCACAGCGGAATATCGACGTACGGGCCGATCGAGGGACTGGAATCGGAGTTGGAGCGGGCGTTCTGGGTGAGGTTGTAGGCGTACAGGATCGAACCACCCAGGCTGATCCGCGGATACATCGCAGCGCGCGCCGCGCCCTTGCTGGCGGCGGCCTGCATCACCTCCGATTCGGCCAGCAGGATCTGCGGACGGTGGCGCAGCAGATCGGCGGGTACCTGCTGCAGCGAGAACGTGCCCAGCTTCGGCGGCGTTCGGTACGCGCGCCAGGCCGGGTCCGGGCCATCGCGACCCAGCAACAATGCCAGCGCGCGGGCCGCGTTGTCCCCGTTCTCCCGCGCCTGTGCGATGGCGGCGCGGGTGGCGGCCTGGCGTGCACGCAGGCGATCAAGTTCGCCGGGCTCATCCAGGCGCAGGCGCTGGCGCACCAGGGCCAACTGTTCGCCGCGGTCATCCACGGTCTGCTGCCGGCCCAGCAGGTCCTGCTGGGCCTGCGCCACGGTCAGATCCAGATAGCTGCGCACCACGTCGGCGATCACCGCGACCTGCGCGGCATTGCGCAGCGCCTCGGCATTGCCAGCCGAGGCCTGCGCGCTCAGCTGCGCACTCTCGGCGGCGCCGAACAGGCCCAGGTCCCAGATCGCTTCAATGCCGGCATGGAAGTAGGTATCGACAGCGGCGGCGTCCTGCACCTGCTTGGCGCTGGCGGAGATTTCCGGCAGGAAACGCGAGTCGGACGTGCCGGCGACAATCCGCACGGCCTGCAGGCGCAGCGTGGCCTGCTGCAGGTCGAGGTTGCCGGCGATGGCCTGATCGACCAGTCCATCCAGCGCTGGATCGGACAACACTTTCCACCACTGTTTGGCGTCCACCGCCACGCCTTGGCCCTGCGGCACCTGGGTCCAGGTGCTGGGCGTGCGATCAGGCAGATCCGGAACCGGCACCGACATGCAGCCCGCCAATGCGAGACTTGCGAGCAGCGCGCCGGGTCGCAGCACTGCCTGCAGGGAGAGTCCGCGCCCCGTCCTGGGCACTGCCACTGAAGTGATACGCCTGACCACCAGCCCGCCAACGTGTAGAAGGAGCATGAAGGCTACCGTGCGATTGTGGAGCGAACATGGAGAAATGGTCCGAAAAAGGTCACAGCACGCGTGCGGTTCAGGCAACGCCGGCGCAGGCCTTTCGCCAGCCTTTCAGCGCCTGCAGCAGGCGGAACACTGGTGCGGATTCCAGGTCATTGCGTCTGTTGCAGCCCCTCGTGCCAGGTGCTTCCGATCGTTCCCACGATCGCTGCGCCCCCCGTCATGCCGATTGCGACACCAATGTCGGAATCGCCCCCAGCTGCAGACTTACCACGCCCACCATGAAAATGTCGTGGCCCGCCTGTAGCGACCCGCCTGGCCAACGTCATGACAAACGAAAAACGCCCCCTTGCGGGAGCGTTTTTCTTGAATCTGGAGCGGGAAACGAGACTCGAACTCGCGACCTCAACCTTGGCAAGGTTGCGCTCTACCAACTGAGCTATTCCCGCAGATTCCGTTCGACCTGCGTCGAAGGAGCGCTATTGTGTCGATATTGCTGCACGGCGTCAACAGGAATTTTCGCCGGCATTGCGGAAGGCGTTCAGGCCCTCAGGACCGACACCTCAGGTTCGCAGGCCACGGCGGTGGAAGTAGACCTGCTCGGCGATGCGCCGCGTGGCCCCCGTGTGCAGCAGTGCGTTGAGCGGCCAGTCGGCCTGCAGATGGTCCATCGCCCAGCGCAGCAGGCGCTTGCCATGGAATGCCGGCGCCACCTGCCGCGCCACCCGTTCCGCTTCCGGCCCTTGCCCACGCAGATGGCGGGCAATCGCCTCGCCGACCGCCCAGCCGTGCCGCCACGAGGAGTGGATGCCGCCGGCGGACAGCGGCGAGACGATGCCTGCCGCGTCGCCGGTCAGGATCACGCGTTGGCCGGTGAAGGGCCCATCCGGCCGGCCGCACGGGACCAAGCCGGCGCGGGTGGCCGAGGGACGCGCCGAAGGCGGAATGCCGACCACATTGCGCACGTGGTCGAGGAAGCCATCGATATCCGGCGGCCGTACCTGTTGCGGGTCATGACGCAGCGCCAATCCCACCTGCAGCCCGGTCGGATTCTGCGCGACCCAGCAGATGTAGCCCGGTGCGTAGCGCTTGCTGACGAAGCAATGCAGTGCATCGCCCTGCGGCACCTGCAGGCCGGCGAACTCACGCTCGACGCCGTAGAGGTTGTCACGCACCTGGCCAAGCCCGGTGCGTTGTGCCACGCGTGAGCGTGCGCCGTCAGCGCCAACCAGATAGGCGCATCGCCCTGCCCCATCCACCTGCCAGCCGTCACCACTGCGATGGGCGTCGGTAAAGGACTGCTGCAGGCGCAGGTCGACGCCGTTCGCATGCAGCTCGCTGGCCAGCCAGCGCATCAGGTTCGGCGTATCGGTGGTGAGGAAGTAATAGCCCGGTGCGGCCAGCAACACGCTGCGAAGGTTCGGCGCATACAGGCGCACGTTTGCGCCGCGCTGCACCAGATGCTCGGGCATGCGCCCCAGCCAGGTCTGCTCCATCGCTTCCTTCACCACGATGCCGGTGGTGTGCAGGCGCTCACCGGGGTCGGCCTTGCGTTCCAGCACGCAGACGCGCAGCCCGTACTGGACAGCGGCCAATGCGCAGGCGGCGCCGGCGAAACCGGCGCCGACGATGACGACATCGTGGTCGTAAGCAGAGGATTGATGAGGCATCGCGGCATCGCCGGGCTGGAACGGAGATACAGCTTCGCGAACACGCGTGGTGAGGCGATGGGGTGGCGGTGAAGCAGGGATGAAGTGCCCTGCACACAAACGAAAAACGCTCCCTTCGGGGAGCGTTCTTCTTGAATCTGGAGCGGGAAACGAGACTCGAACTCGCGACCTCAACCTTGGCAAGGTTGCGCTCTACCAACTGAGCTATTCCCGCTTGGGAGGCGAAATTCTACCTGTTCCAAGGATGGCGTCAAGCGGTTTTTTCGGGGCCTGCGAGGCGCCTTGCACCGCGTATCCATGCATGGCGTGGATCTACTACAGCGTCTCCGCAAACTGATGGATCCGCACCATCCGTGGACGCAGCATTTCCAGTAGGTCCACGCCATGCGGGGATAGGCGCATCGATGGGGTCAGAGCCCTTTCCTTCGGAAAGGGATCCGACCCCGGGGCTCAGACCCCGGGCTCAGTTGCCCAGCTTCTTCTGCCGCGCACGCTCGCGCGCCGCGCGCTCATCGTCGCGCAGGCTCGGCCACGCGGCGTGCAGGTACTGCAAGCCCGACCACAGGGTCAGCACGGCGGCAATGGCCAGAGTCCAGTCGCCGATATGGAACACCGGCCAGCCCATCCAGATGTCTTCCACCGGCACGTTCGGGGCCACCGAGTACAGCAGGCACAACAGCGCGACCATCTGCGCGGTGGTCTTGACCTTGCCGATCATCGCCACGCGCACCTTCGCGCGCTGGCCCAGCTCGGCCATCCATTCGCGCAGCGCCGATACCGCGATCTCACGGCCGACGATGACCGCCGCCCAGAACGCCATCCACGGCGTCGGGTGGCCCTGCACGATCAGGAACAGCGCCACTGCCACCATCAGCTTGTCCGCGACCGGGTCGAGGAAGGCGCCGAAGGCCGACTCCAGCTGGTAACGGCGTGCGATCCAGCCATCGAGCCAGTCGGTGATCGCGGCCAGGCCGAAGATCGCCGCCGAAGCGAAGTTGGTCCAGGTGTAGGGCAGGTAGAACACCAGCACCAGCACCGGGATCATCACGATCCGCAACAACGTCAGCCAGGTGGGCAGGGTCAACTTCATGCTTGCGTGCTTCTCTCTCTACTCGGCCGCATCAGGCGTGGCCAACCCGTGCAGGTTAGCGTAGATACGTGCCGCGAGGGCGTCATTGATGCCTTCCACCTTGGCGATTTCCGCTTCGCCAGCGGCTTTCAGGCCCACCAGGCCGCCGAAATGCTTGAGCAGGCTGGCGCGGCGGCGCGGCCCGATGCCGGGGATATCCTCCAGCTTGCTGGTCATCCGCGCCTTCTGGCGGCGCCCCCTGTGGCCGGTGATGGCGAAGCGATGCGCCTCGTCGCGCACCTGCTGGATGAACTGCAGCGCCGGGCTGGCCGCGCCCGGGCGCAGCTCGCGGCCATCGGGCATCACCAGCGCTTCGTGGCCGGCACGGCGCTCCACGCCCTTGGCCACGCCCACCAGCAGCACGCCTTCCACGCCCAGATCGGCCAGTGCAGCTTGCGCCTGTGCCAACTGGCCGGCGCCACCGTCGATCAGCAGCACGTCCGGCAGCACGCCCTGCTCTTCCACTGCGCGGCGGAAACGGCGGTCGATGGCCTGGCGCATGGCGGCGTAGTCGTCGCCCGGCTCGATGCCGCTGATGTTGAAGCGGCGGTACTGCGCGCGCACCGGGCCGGCGGCGTCGAACACCACGCACGAGGCTACGGTGGCCTCGCCCAGGGTGTGGCTGATATCAAAACACTCGACACGCTTGACCGGCTCGGCCAGGCCCAGCATCTCGCGCAGCGCATCGCTGCGCGCGTGCTGCGCATTGCGGCTGTTGAGTTCGGTGGCCAGGGTCAGCTGCGCGTTGCGGCTGGCCAGTTCCACATAGCCGGCGCGCTCGCCGCGCACGTTCCACTTCAGCTGCACCTTGCGCTCGGCCGAGGCCGACAGCGCGGCGACCAGCAGGTCGGCGTCGGGAATCTCGCGGTCCAGCAGGATCTCGCGCGGCGGCTCGAATTCGATGTAGTACTGCGAGACGAAGGCGGCAAGCACTTCCTCCGGGCTTTCCTCGCCATTGGTGCGCGGGAAGAACGGGCGGGTACCGAGGTTGCGGCCATCACGGAAGGCCAGCAGCAGCACACAGGCCTGCGAGCCCTGCATGGCCACGGCCAGCACATCGAGGTCCGCGGCGCGGCCATCCACGTACTGGCGGGTCTGCATGCTGCGCAGCGAGGAGATCAGGTCGCGCAGGCGCGCGGCCTGCTCGAACTCCAGCGCCTCGCTGGCGGCCTGCATCTGCTCGCCCAGTTCGCGGGTCAGCTCGTCACTCTTGCCTTCCAGGAACAGGGCGGCGCGGCGCACCGACTCGGCGTACTCCGGCGCCGGGACCAGCTCCACGCACGGCGCGCTGCAACGCCCGATCTGGTATTGCAGGCACGGCCGCGAGCGGTTGCGGAACACGCTGTCCTCGCAGCTGCGCAGCTTGAACAGCTTGTGCATCAGGTTCAGCGTCTCGCGCACGGCGGTGACGCCGGGATACGGCCCGAAGTAGCGCCCGGGAATGGCACGCGGGCCACGATGCAGCGCGATGCGTGGCCAGTCCTCGCGGGTCAGCAGCACATGCGGATAGGTCTTGTCGTCGCGCAGCGAGACGTTGTAGCGCGGCGACAGCGATTTGATCAGCTGGTTTTCCAGCAGCAACGCCTCGGCTTCCGAGCGCGTCACGGTCACGTCCATGCGCGTGATCTGCGAGATCATCGACATGATCCGCGCGTTCTTCGGGCTACCGTTGAAATAGCTGCCGACACGGTTGCGCAGCGCGCGCGCCTTGCCCACGTACAGCAGGGTGTCGTCGGCGGCGTACATGCGGTACACGCCAGGTGCGGTGCTGAGCTGGGCCGCGAAGGCCTTGCCGTCGAAGGCCGGGGCGGGAACGTCGGTCATTCGCTGATCGGGACTTCGCTGAGCACGCCGCTGTCGGGGTCGAATCGCAGCACGGCATGGGCGTCAGTCTCGGCGATCCACACCGCACCGGCGCCCACCGCCAATCCGGCCGGGCCATGCAGGCGGCGCGGCAGCGGCTGGGTGGTCAGTTCACCGCCGCCCAGGCGCAGCGTGCGCAGGCGACCGTTGCCGGTATCGGCAATCCACAGCAGCGGAGCGTCCGCGCTCAATGCGATCGCCTGCGGATACTGCAGGCTGGCCTGCGCACGCGGGCCGTCTTCGCTGCCAAAGCGCCAGGGCCCCTGCCCGACCAGCGTCTGCACCAGGTCGCCGCGCAGTTGCAGTGCACGGATCGAGGATCCCAAGGCGTCGGCGACGTACAACACCTGCTGCACCACGGCCAGCGCAGTCGGTTGGGCAAAGGCAGCCAGGTGGCCGCTGCCGTCACGCTCGTCGATGGAACCACTGCCGGCGCGCCATTGCAGGCTGCGCTGGCCCAGGTGGTAGCTCCAGATGCGGTTGTCGCCGGCCATCGCGATGTGCAGCTGGTTGTCGGCGATGGCCAGGCCGACAGGATGGTCCAGCGAGACCTGCCGCGCCTGCGCCACCGGACCTTCCATCGGCGCACCGGGACGTCCGTTGCCACA
Organism: Stenotrophomonas sp. CASM106; assembly: GCF_049384825.1. Classification (NCBI taxonomy): domain Bacteria; kingdom Pseudomonadati; phylum Pseudomonadota; class Gammaproteobacteria; order Lysobacterales; family Lysobacteraceae; genus Stenotrophomonas; species Stenotrophomonas sp. CASM106. The sequence goes on along the minus strand of NZ_JBMRFS010000002.1, from coordinate 600,067 downwards.
CAGCGTGTCGACGATGCCGGTCAGCAGGTTGATGCGGCGCACCGCATGGTTGCCGGTGTCGGCGACGTACAGCGAATCGCGCTCCAGCACCAGCGCCTGCGGGCGGTGGAACGCCGCTTCGGCCAGGTTGCCGTCCATGAAATCGGCGGTACCGAGGCCGAACTGGCGCAGGATGCGGCCGCCATGGCTGCATTCGAGAATGCGGTGGTGGCCACTGTCGGCGATGTACAGGCGTTCGGTGCTGACCGCCAGGCCCAGCGGGAACCGCAGCGCCTGGCGTGGTTCCGGATGCAGTTCGCTGCCGCCGCGCGGCGGCGCCGAAGGCGCGCCCTGGCACAGCGTGTTCAGGGCGCGCTCCAGTTCACCGGGTGCTCCCTGCCCGACCAGCCGCTGCTGCTCGCGACCCTGCGCGTCCAGCAGCACCACGGTCGGCCAGGCGGTAACGCCGAAGCGGCGCCAGCCATCCCAATCGGCATCGAGCAGTACGGGCATGGCCAGGCCCTGGCGGCGCAGCAGCTTCAGTGCGGCACTGGCGTCGCGCTCGAAATCGAAGCGCGGCACCTGCAGCACCAGCGGCTGCAGCTTGCCGGGGTGGCGCGACAGCCATTGGCCGAACTCGGCCAGGCGTTGCGCACTCCAGGCGGAGGCCGCATTGACGAACAGCAGCGCGACCGGCCGGCCGCGCAGCTCGGTCAGGGTGCAAGGGGTGGCATTGAGCCAGGTGGCGAACTCGGGCAGGTCCGGGACGGGCTGGACGTTCATGACCCGATTATGCCGGAGTCGGCGTCATGCAACAGTCGTGCCACCGCACGTTTTGCAGCATCGTCGACCAGCGACCAGACCTGTTCGAAATGATCGCTGCCGCCGGTGTAGGGGTCGGGGATGGCTACCCGCCCCTGAACGCCCGACCAGGGCAGGTACAACGCCAGCCGTTCACGCTGGGCCGCCGACGCCAGGCGCCCTGCATCACGCAGGTTGGCCTCGTCGGCACACAGGATCCAGTCGAAACGGTCGAAATCCACGTCCTGCAGCTGGCGTGCGCGCAGGCCGCCGATGTCCACGCCGTGCCCGGCCGCGCAGGCGATCGCGCGGCGGTCCGGCGGCTCGCCCACATGCCAGTCGCCGGTGCCAGCCGAATCAACCTGCACCCGCCCGGCCAGCGGCGAGGCATCCAGGCGTGCGCGCAGCGCGCCTTCGGCCATCGGCGAACGGCAGATGTTGCCGAGGCAGACGACCAGCAGCCTCATCGCGGCGCCATCGCCTGCAGCAGCCCCTCGGCGCGCTCCAGGTCCTCGGGCGTGTCGATGCCCGGCGGGAACGGCTCGGGCGAGATCGCCACGCTGATCGGATAGCCCGCTTCCAGCACGCGCAGCTGCTCCAGCGATTCGACCTGCTCCAGCTGGCCCGGCGGCATCGCCGCGAACTGCTGCAGGAAGCCGGCGCGATAGCCGTAGATGCCGATGTGGCGCAACCAGTGGTGGCCGTCCGGCAGCGTGTCGCGGCTGCGTGCGAAGCCGTCGCGGTGCCAGGCGATCGGCGCGCGGCTGAAGTACATCGCCTCGTTGCGCACGTTGCGCACCAGCTTCACCACGTTCGGGTCGAACAGGGTGTGCGCGTCCTCGACGGTCGTGGCGAGAGTCGACATCGGCGCAGTGCCTGCGACCAGCGCATCGGCCACCGCACGGATACCGGCCGCCGGTGCGAACGGTTCGTCGCCCTGCAGGTTGACCACCACCGTGTCATCGGCCCAGCCGGCAATGCGTGCGCATTCGGCCAGGCGATCAGTGCCGGAGGCGTGCGTGGTCGCGGTCATCGCCACCTTCACTTCGGCCAGCCCGGACAGCGCATCGGCAATGCGCTGATCGTCGGTCGCTACCCAGACTTCACGGGCACCGGCCTGCAGCGCGCGGCGCGCCACATGCAGCACCAGCGGCTCGCCGCCCAGCGGGCGCAACGGCTTGCCCGGCAGCCGCGAGGCGGCATAGCGGGCCGGAATGGCGACGACGAATTCAGTCATGCAGGCGGTACTCGGCAGGCTCGTTACAACGGGAATGCGGGCAGCAGCGCGTGAATGCAAGCGCCGCCGCGCCAGTCAGTTCGGCCGCAGCTTGTCCAGGCGATCGGTCAGCGCCACCCAGAACGCCGCGGGCAGCTCGGCGCGCAGCGGAACCGCGTAGTGCCAGTCGTTGCCGAACGCACGGCATTTCACCGCGTCCTTCTCGGTCATCAATACCGGCAGCTGGCTACCGAAGGACAGGTCCTGCGGCTGGTAGGCCTGGTGGTCGGCGAACGCATGCGGCACCACGCCGATCCCGCGCGCGCGCAACATGTCGAAGAAGCGCTGGGGATGGGCAATGCCGGCCACCGCATGCACGCGCTGGCCCTTGAAGTACGCCAGCGGGCGAGCGCGGCCGCCGGCCAGCGGCTGTGCACTGTCGATGTGCAGCGCCATCGGCCACTGGCCGAAGCCACAGGCCTGCGCTGCGGTTTCCTCATCGGCCTGGCCGAGGTTGACCACCCGGAAATCGCATTCGCTGGCGCGGCTGACCGGCTCGCGCAACGGCCCGGCCGGAATCATCCGGCCATTGCCGTAGCGACGCTGCGCATCGACCACTTCGATCTCGATGTCGCGCGCCAGGCGGTAGTGCTGCAGGCCATCGTCGCAGACGATCACATCGCAGCCGGCCTCGATCAGCGCCTTGCCGGCGGCGACACGGTCGCGGTCCACGCGCACCGGCACACCGGTCTTCCAGGCGATCAGCACCGGCTCGTCACCGCCCTTGGCAGTTGGCGTATCGGCCTGCACCCACAGCGGCTTGTCGGCGTCTTCGCGACCATAACCACGGCTGGCCACGCCCGGCTTCCAGCCGGCCGCGCGCAGGCGCTCGACCAGGGCAATGGTCAGCGGCGTCTTGCCGGTACCACCGGCGGTGATGTTGCCGACCACGATGACCGGCACCGGCAGCGAGTGGCGCTTGCGCCAGCCACGCCGATAGGCGCGCCGGCGCAGTGCGGTGACACCTGCGTACAGCGGCGCCAGCAGGCGCATCGTCCACGGAACGGGGCTGCCGTCGTACCAGTACGCCGGGGTCTGGGTACCCTTGCCGGCCATCAGTCCTGCCTTTCGCGGAACTGCATGCTGTGCAGATGCTGGTAAAGGCCGCCCAGTTCGAGCAGCTCCTTGTGGGTGCCACGTTCAACGATGCGGCCATGGTCCATCACCAGCACCTGGTCGGCATGCTCGATGGTCGACAGGCGGTGCGCGATGACCAGCGTGGTGCGTTCCGGCATCAGGCGCTGCAGCGCATCCTGCACCAGGCGCTCGGATTCGTTGTCCAGCGCCGCAGTGGCTTCGTCGAGGATCAGGATCGGCGCGTCGCGCAGGATCGCGCGGGCAATCGCCAGGCGCTGGCGCTGGCCACCGGACAGCAGCGCGCCATTCTCGCCGACCGGGGTCTGCAGCTGCTGCGGCATGCGTGCGATGAACTCCCAGGCATTGGCCGCTTCGGCCGCCGCACGGATCTGCTCATCGGTCGCCTCCATGCCGTAGGCGATGTTGGCGGCGATGGTGTCATCGAACAGCATCACCTTCTGCCCGACGATCGCCACCTGCCGGCGCAGGTCGGCCAGCGGATAGTCATCCAGGGCCACGCCATCGAGGGTGATGACGCCGCCACTGGGCTCGTAGAAGCGCGGAACCAGCCGGATCAGGCTGGTCTTGCCGCTGCCGGAACGGCCGACGATGGCCGTCACCGTGCCCGGCCTGGCAACGAAACTGATGTCGTCCAGGGCAATGCCGCTGTCTTCGCGGTAGCGCAGCATGACGTGGTCGAACGCCAGTTCGCCGCGCACGCGCTGCACGCGGTGCTGGCCCTCATCACGCTCCACCGGCATGTCGAGGATGCCGAACAGGCGCTCGGCGGCGGAGACGCCGCGCGAAATCGAGGTCTGTACGCTGGTCAGTCGGCGCAGCGAGGGAATGATGGCCATCATCGAGGTCATCAGGCCCATGAACTGGCCGGCATTGAGGCGGCCGGCCAGGGCTTCGCGGGTCGACACCCAGACAATCACCGCCAGCGCCAGTGCGGCCAGGAACTGCACCACGCTGGACGCGGCGGCGCGGGTGACCTCGACCTTCATGTTCAGCGCCAGCATGCGGTTGGCCAGGCGCGAGTAGCGCGAGATCTCATGCTGCTGGGTGCCGTGCACCTTCACTTCCTGCTGCGCGGCCAGCGACTGCTCGGCAGTCTGCGCCATCGTGCCCATGCCGTCCTGGATGCCGCGGCTGATGCGACGGTAGCGCTTGCCCACGTAGGACACGATGCCGCCGATCAGCGGCACCACCAGCAGCATCGCCAGGGTCACCTTGACGCTCATCTGCAGCATCACCGCCAGCATCGCGATGATGGTGAGGGTATCGGCGACCACGGTCTTCAGCGCGTCGGCACTGGCCTGGGTGACCTGTTCCGTATCGAAGTTGAGGCGGCTGACCATTACCGGCGTCGCTTCGGTATCGAAGTGCGACGACGGCAGGTGCAGGTACTTCTGCAGCACCTGCTCACGCAGGTCGCGGACCACGCTGCGGCCGGTCTTGGCCAGCGTGTAGTCGCTGACCCAGGTGGCCAGGCTGCGCATCAGGAACAGGCCGAGGATGGTCAGCGGCAGCACCACGGCCGCGCGCGGCTGCGGATCGACGAAACCTTCGTTGACCAGCGGCTCCATCAGCTTGGTGAAGTGGTAGCCGGCGAGGGCTTCGACCACCATGGCGATGACCGCGCCCACCATGAACACCCAGTAGGTGCGGGTGTAGCCCAGCAGACGTTTGTAGATCGGCCACACCGGCGCGTGATGGGAACTCATGGACGCACCTCTGGCGCAGTTGCAATGGCGATACGACGGAAACCGAGCTGACCGAGCGCGTCCTGCGCAGTCACCACGGCCTGGTAGGGAGTACGCGCGTCGGCGCGCAGCAGCACGGGCTGGCTGCGATCACTGCCGGCGACGGCGGCGATGGTCTGCTTGACGGACTCGACATCGCTGCGCAGCACTTCCTGGTCATTGATGAAATAACGGCCTTCGGCGTTGATCAGCACGCTGAGCGAACGCGGCGGTTCGTTGTTGGGCTGCTGGCTGGCGGTGGGCAGCTGCACCTGCAACGTCGAGCGCGCATCGAAGGTGGTGGTGACCACGAAGAAGATGATCAGCACCAGGATGACGTCGATCAGCGGGACCAGATCGATATGCGGCTCATCCTGGGATCGGTCATTGCCGATACGCATCGATCAGGCCTTCGCCGCAGCGGCGTTGGCCGGGCGCGCCGACGGGGACGGGTTCATCACCCCCGGGCGGCCGTCGAGCGTATCCAGCAGGGCGCTGGCCTCCTGTTCCATCTCCACCACGTAGCCGTGGATGCGGCCCTTGAAGTAGCGATGGAACATCAGTGCCGGGATGGCCACGATCATGCCGGTGGCGGTGCACACCAGGGCCTTGCCGATGCCACCGGCCAGCTGGTTCACATCACCCACGCCATGGTCGAGGATGCCCAGGAACATCTGGATCATGCCGATCACGGTGCCGAGCAGGCCCAGCAGCGGGCCGGCCGAAGCGATGGTGCCCAGCGCGTTGAGGAACCGCTCCATGCGGTGCACCAGGTGACGGCCGGTATCCTCGATGCGCTCGCGGATCTGGTCGCGCGGGCGGTTGCGGGCTTCCAGCGCGGCCGCCAGCAGCGCGCCCAACGGCGAGTTGGCACGCAGGGTCTGCAGGTGCGCCGGGTCAAGCTTGCCGCGCGCGGCCCAGTTGCGCACTTCCTGGCCGAGACCGGGCGGCAGCACCTCCGTTCGCCGCAGGGACCAGAAACGCTCCAGGATGATCGCCAAAGCCAGTACGCCCAACAGCAGCAGCGGCACCATCGGCCAGCCACCGGCCTTGACCAGTTCCCACACGTTTCAACCCTCCGGCCCAACGGCCGCTTGTTCGATCGGCGATAGGATAGCAGCCGACCGCGCCCGCCCAGCGGCATCCCACCACCGGGATGCATGGATGCGCTGTTCACGCAGCTGCAGCCCTTGTGCGCCAAGCCATACGCGGATCGCCCCGGACTCCGCAGTGGACACCACCTCGGCGCCCTGCGCCTGCCAGCGCCGGACCACGTCCTGGCGCGGGTGGCCGAAACGGTTCTGGTGGCCGGCCGAGACCAGTGCCAGCCGGGCTGACACCGCCGCCACCCAGGGCGCGCTGGAACTGCCGCCGCTGCCATGGTGCGGCACCAGCACCACATCCGCCTTCAGCGCCGCTGCAGACGCCCGCAACAGCGCCTGTTCGGCCGGACGGCCGATGTCCCCCGGCAACAGGACCACGCCATGGGCACCGGCCACGCGCAGCACGCAGCTGTCCTCGTTTTCGGCCCGCTGGCTGTCGGCACCCGGGTGCAGCACCTGGAAATCGACGCCGTCCCAGTGCCAGCGCAGGCCGCGCTGGCAACGGCCGGCCCCGGCGATCGTACTTCCCGGCGGCGCCAGCAATGGCAGCCCCGGCAGCTGAAGACGCAGGCTCGGCAGGTTGCCGGCATGATCGAGATCGTCGTGGCTGAGCAGCACCCGCTCGGGCGGCGCCTGGCCCAGGGCCCGCAGTGACGGAACCAGGACCCGCTCGCTGCCCTCGCCCCCGTTCGGCGGCCCCACGTCGTACCAGAGGGCATGCTGCGCAGTACGCAGCAACACCGCCGTGCCCTGGCCGACGTCATGCACCAGCAGCTCCAGCTCCCCCTCGGCCGGGCGCTCACGCGCCGGCCACAGCAGCGGCAGGCACAGCAGCAGGCCAGCCAGCCAGCCCCCGGCCCCCCGTGGCAGCAGCCACCAGAACACCCCCAGCAGCGCCGCCGGCACCGCCCAGGCCGGCGCCTCGGCCAGCCACCACATCGCCTGCGGGTGCGCCGCCAGTGGCTGCAGGGCCTGCCAGCTGATCTCGAACAGCCACGCCGCCGCGCGCCACACCCAGCACCCAGCACCGTCGTGCAGCGCCTGCAGGGCGGTGCCCAGCAGCGACAGGGGCACCACCAGCAATGTCCACCACGGGATGACCGGCAGGTTCACCAGCGGCCCCAGCCAGGCGGTGCCACCGAACAAGGCGATGCCCAGCGGCAACAGGCCGACGCTGGCCACCCCTTGTGCGGCCAGGAACCCGCGCAGGTTGGCGGCCACCCCGCGCGGACGTCCCTGCGGCAAGCACCACACCAGCCACAGTACGCCGCCGAAGCTGAGCCAGAAGCCCGCTGACAGCACCGACAGGGGCGCCGGCAGCAGCAGCGCGAGCGCCGCCAGCGCAAGCCCCTGCACGAGACCGAGCGGGCGCCGCCCGCTGCGCGCCAGGGCCACCAGCCCGATCATCAATGCCGTGCGCACGGTCGGCAATTCACCGCCGGCCAGCACCGCATAGCCCGCTGCGGACAGCGCCGCGGCGCAGGCCGCCGCCTGTGGACGTGGCCAATGCCGGGCCAGCAGGGGGCACAGCCACCACAGCCCTCGGCACAGCAACGCCCCCAGCCCCGCCACCACCCCGACATGAAATCCGGAAATGGCCACCAGATGGGTCAGCCCCAGCGCCCGCAGCTGATCCCAATCGGTGTCGGACAGGCCACGCGTGTCGCCCAGGGCGAGCGCCTGCACGAAACGGGCGGTCGGATGGGCCACTTGCATGGCGATGGCGGCGCTGGTGCGCTCACGCCATGCCGGCAGGCCATGTCCGGCCTGCAGCTCACGCGCGCTGGCCGGCGCCCTCACCGTTCCAGTGCCGGCTACGCCACGCAGCAGCGCATGACGCTCACTGTCAAAACCCCCGGGATTGATCCGCGAGCGAGGGGCCCGCACACGCAGCGCCAGCTGCCACTGCGCACCGGCCAGGACCTGCCTGCGCCGCCCCTCGGCAGCGGCGCTGGACCTGCCTTGCCAGCCGTCGTTCCAGGTGACCTGGAGGCGCTTGCCGCGCAGCGATGGCAGTTCGCGGCTCTCGCTGACCTGCAGCAGGAAGCGGGTGTGCGCGGCCCGATGATCCGGCAGATCGATGACCCGGCCACTGACCACTACATCCCGAGCCGGTTGGCCCGGTGGCAGCTGGTCCTGCATTGCCCAGTGCCCGTGCATCGACGTCCATCCGGCACCGAGCAGCATGACCGCCGGCAGGCGCCCCCGCCATCGCAGGCCCCACCCGACCATGCCAAGCACGATCATCACCGTGCAGACCCACAGCGGCGGCAGCTGCGACAGCTGCACGCAGCCCAACGCCCCCAGTGTGAGCGCCCCAGCGGTGCCACTGCCCAGCAAGGGAGACGGGGAGCGCTCGATGGCCATGAGGCCAGCCTGCCGCTGCCGGCGGCAGGTTGCCTATCGGGACTTGCCCCGCAAACGCGTCAGCGCCGCGCGCTGCCGCGATGGAAAGTGACCCGGAAGCTTGCGCCGCCGCCCGCGGCCTCACCGACACTGACCGAGCCGCCATGGTGCTGCACGATCTCCTTCACCAGGTGCAGGCCAAGGCCACTGCCGCTGCCCGCCGCGCGCAGGCGATGGAACGGCTCGAAGATCGCCTCGCGGTCGCCTACTGGAATGCCCGCGCCCTGGTCGCTGACTTCCAGCAACCCGCGCGTGTCCAACCGCACACAGATGGTGCCACGGCCACCACCATGCACGATCGCGTTGTGTACCAGATTGGCAATCACCCGCCCCAGCGCCAGGCTGTCACCGTGGATCCACACCGGCGCGTCCGGCGCGTCCACTTCGAATCCATAGCCGGCGCCCACCACCAACGGCGCCAGGTCCGCGGCTGCCTCACGCACCAGCAGGGCCAGGTCCAGCCGCTGCAATGCGCCGACATTGCGGTCAAGCCGCTGCAGATCAAGCAGGTGCTCGGCAACATTGCCCAGCCGCGCCACGTCGGTCAGCAACTGCGATTTCAGCTCGCCCTGCGGCAGCTGCGACAGGCGCGCCTGCACCACGGCGATCGGCACGCGCAGCTCGTGCGCTGCGTCGGCAAGGAACTTGTCGCGCGCGGCGTAGCCCTGCTGCACCTTGTCGATGGCATCGTTGAACGCTTCCACCAGCGGCGCCACTTCCGTGGAGACCAGCCGCGCATCCAGCCGCGCACCGGGCTGGCCGATGTCCAGCTCCTTGGCCTGCTGCGCGGAACGGCGCACACCGCGCATGGCACGGTGGATCACGGTCGGCATCACCAGCAGGGTGACCACGATCAGTGGCAGGAAGAACCACAGGCCGATCAGGCGCAGCACCATCAGCGCACCGTCCAGCAGCCCGCCCTTGGGTGCTCCACCGACCATCACGGTGATGCGGCGCCCATCCTCGTTGCGGATCATCACCCGCGCCACGTCCAGGTAGGGCGGTACCAGCGAACCCAGCTCGGTGGCACCCACGGTCGGCAGCCGCGCGAGCATCGGCGCGTGGATCGCGGGGATGGTGCCGCGCTCGAGCCACATGCCCTTGTCATCCACCGCGGCGAACCAGAGATTTCCCCCGGCGTTGGCATCGAGCTTGTCCCAGCGCGCCTGGTCCAGCACCAGGCGGCCGTCTTCGCTGTGCACCGCCTTGGCCACCGCCTCGGCAACGAACATGTCCATGCCCCAGGAGTCCTTGTCACCCCAGGTCAGGATCAGCGCGACCACCGCGAACAGTACGGTGAAGGCCTGCGCCAGGAACAGGCGCCAGGCCAGGCCAAGGGTGATCGAACGGATCGGACGGGCCATCTCAGGCCTCCGCCAGCAGGTAGCCGACGCCCCGTATCACGTGGATCTCGACGCCGGCACCGGCCTGCTGCAGTGCCTTGCGCAGCTTGGAGATGTGCGCGTCGAGCGCATTGGACTGGATCTCATCGTCGAAACCGTACACCGCAGCCTCCAACGCACTGCGGGTGACCGTGCGCCCCTGCCGCATCGCCAATGCCTGCAGCACCAGTACCTGCCGACGTGGCAGCGCCAGAGGCTGGCCCTCCACCTGCGCCTGCAGCGATTCGAAATCGAACTCGAGGCGCCCCAGCCGCAGGCTCGGTGTCACCATCGCCGAAGGCCTGCGCGATACCGCGCGGATGCGCGCCATCAGTTCCTCGATCGCCACCGGCTTGACCAGATAGTCATCGGCACCGACGTCCAGGCCTTCGACCTTGTCCGACAGCGTGCCCTTGGCGGTCAGCATGATCACCGCCAGGTTCGGCCGCAGCGCACGCGCCGTCGCGACGAATCCGGCGCCATCGCCATCGGGCAGCTGGCGATCGAGCAGCAGCAGCTGGTGCACCGGTTCGCGCAACGCGAGCGCGGCCTCGGCCAGGCTGCCGACCACGTCGGCGACCACGCCCTGCCGCTCCAGGCCCGATTGCAGGGCGCGGGACAGATCAGGATCGTCTTCGACCAGGAGGATGCGCATCAGGAACTCGTCTGCCGGAAACGCTGCCGATCATAGTGCCTGGCGCCAGGGTTTTGCGCCCATGCGTGCCGATCACGCGGGCGCAATGTTCTGACAATGTTGCCCCCTCACCATGCGCAGCCATCCTCCGCAACGTGGCTGATCGATGCCGTCGCTGTCCCCGACCCTGCTGCGCCCGCTGCTGTTCACCGCTGCCCTCGGCGTGCCGTTGCTCGCCCACGCTGCCGAGCAGAACCCGGGCGTACAGGCCGGCATCAGCGCTGGCGCGACCTCCGGTGCGTACGCGCACTACGACGTCAAACCGCTGGTGGTACCGGCCATTGCCTGGCAGGGCGAGCGCTTCTTCGCCAGCCCCGGCTCGCTGGGCATGTACCTCTACAAGGGCCAGGGACTGCGCCTGTCGGCGGCGGTCACGCCCTACACGCTGCGCTTCAAGACCGACGACGTGAACGATGCTCAGCTGCGCCGCCTGCACAGCCGGCAGATGTCGGCCATGGCCGGCATCAACGGCGAGTACAGCGCCGACTGGGGCATGGTCGAGGCCAGCGTGATGCGCGAAGTGACCGGCCATGGCGGCGGTTTCGAGTCGCGCCTGCATTACAGCTACCCGATCCAGGCGGGTCGCTTCACCTGGGTGCCGCGGGCGGGCGTGGTGCACTCCAGTGCACGGCTGCTCGACTACTACTACGGCATCAGCGATGAAGAAGCCCTGCGCTCGGGCCTTGCCGCCTACCGCCCCGGCAGCACCACGTCGCCGAGCCTGCAGATCGCGGTCAGCACGCCACTGGGCACCAAATGGCGCGCCACCGGCGTGGTGGCCAACCAGTGGTTCGGTGATGCAGTGAAGGACAGCCCGATGGCACGACGTGGCACGCAGACGTCGGCCTTCGTTTCCCTGATGCGCTCGTTCTGAGCGAGCGCCCCCTACGGACAAGGACCCCCATGGCCTCCGTCTCCTCCGCCACCGAAGCCCACGCGATCCTGCGCGCGCCCGACCTGGACAGCGCCGAGCGCGTCTATCTGGGACTGATGCCCGACCTCGAACATGTGAATGCACTGGCACGCCGTGCAGTGGGCCTGTCACGCGTAGCCGACGCGGCACGCGGCTATGCGTTGTCGATGACCCTGGTTGGACTGCGCCTGCAGGAACTGGAGATGGGCGAGCCGACGGCCAGGGAGCACCGCCAGGCAACCCTGCGCAGCCTGCGCCAGGCCTTCAGCGCCTGACGGCACATGCACGGACACTGCCGCCGCACCCTTGCCGCGGCACCCGTATTCACTGCATCAGCAGCCAAGCCCACGCGGTAGCGTCGCTCAGCGCAGCGTGGTCCACGCCAGCAGCGCGCACAGGATCGCCACCCAGATCACTGCCTTGAACGTGCCTTCCAGCATGTTGCCGCCGAACAGGCGTTCCAGGAACGGATTGGGCCTGGACACCGGGACGTGATCGCTCATGCGGCAGCTCGTTGAAGTGACGGCGCGGTTGCGCGGTAGCGCCGAGTCTACGCCTGCGCGCCCCGGATTCATCGCCGCCTGCCCGCCTTTGGCGGCGCAATCCCCGTCTTCGTCGCAGGCCGGCTGCGGTGCCCGGCCGGCCATGCCAGCCTGCACGCACTTTCCCGCTGGAGCACCGTGCCATGCCGATGCTTGCCCTGGTCCTGCTGTTCTCCAGCCTGTTCGGCGACGGCAGCGGGCCCACCGAGGATGCCCTGCGCAGCCAGATCCTGCGCACCGAAGGACCGCAGGACACGCATGAAGCGCTGCCCCTGCAGCTCTATCACCTGCGCCAGGACCGCGTGCTGCGCCTGGGCAGCCAGCAACTGGCAGGCGACCAAGGCGGCAGCCCGCATGCTGCGCTGGCCCGGGCAGGTGTAGCGCAGTTGTGGGAACGCGTCGATGGCCACTGGCGGATCCAGCGTTCGATCACCATCACCCACTGATTTCACGCCACTGAACCTGCAGGAATGTGGCTTCGCGGGAACGTCGGGGTCCTGCCCCTGGAAAGAAAAAAAGCCGGCCCCAGGGCCGGCTTTCATCGTTTCCACCGTCTCACCGGCAACGCCGGGAACAGGTGGTGGGCGGTACAGGGTTCGAACCTGTGACCCCTACCATGTCAAGGTAGTGCTCTACCGCTGAGCTAACCGCCCATCTTGTTCTTGCCGCCCGAAGGCTGGCCTTGTTACGTAAAAACCCGGCGCCAGGGCCGGGCTTTGCAGTTCACGAGAGCCCTTTTGCAAGGACTTCGTGGTGGGCGGTACAGGGTTCGAACCTGTGACCCCTACCATGTCAAGGTAGTGCTCTACCGCTGAGCTAACCGCCCCTTTTGCTTCTGCATTTCCGCGATTGCGTCGGTGCAGGCCGCGTATATTACGGATGCCGGCAGGGAAGCGCAACACTTTTGTGAAGATGATGCTGCACTGCCGCGTTCAGCCCAGGCTGGCTTCCTTCAGCTGGCGGATCTGGTCACGCACGCGCGCGGCATCCTCGAATTCCAGATCCTTGGCGTGCTGGTACATCTGCTGTTCCAGCGCCTTGAGACGGACAGCCAGCTGCGCCGGCGACAGCGAACGATAGTCGGTCGCCTCTTCGGCCACGCCCGCCCGGCCCTTGCCCTTGCCCTTCTTGGCTTCCTTCTCCGCGGCATCCGAACGCGCGCCCTCGAGGACGTCGACGATCGGGCGCGCCACCGAACGCGGCACGATGCCATGTTCTTCGTTGTACTCGACCTGCTTGGCGCGGCGGCGGTCGGTTTCATCGATCGCCGCCTGCATCGAACGGGTGATCCGGTCGGCATACAGGATCGCCTTGCCGCGCACGTTGCGGGCGGCGCGGCCGATGGTCTGGATCAGCGAGCCGGTGGAGCGCAGGAAACCCTCCTTGTCGGCATCGAGGATCGCCACCAGCGATACCTCGGGCATGTCCAGGCCTTCGCGCAGCAGGTTGATGCCGACCAGCACGTCGAACTTGCCCAGGCGCAGGTCGCGGATGATCTCCACACGCTCGACAGTGTCCACGTCCGAGTGCAGGTAACGCACGCGGATGCCATGCTCGGTGAGGTATTCAGTGAGGTTTTCAGCCATGCGCTTGGTCAGCGTGGTGACCAGCACGCGGTCGCCCGCCTTGATGCGCGCGTTGGCCTCGCTCATCAGGTCGTCGACCTGGGTACCCACCGGCCGGATCTCCACCACCGGGTCGATCAGGCCGGTCGGGCGCACCACCAGTTCGGTGATCTCGTCTCCGGCCTCGCGGTATTCATACGGACCCGGCGTGGCCGACACGTAGATGCTGCGCGGGCAACGCTCCTCCCATTCCTCGAAACGCAGCGGACGATTGTCCAGCGCGGACGGCAGGCGGAAGCCGAACTCGACCAGGGTTTCCTTGCGCGAGCGATCGCCCTTGAACATGGCGCCGATCTGCGGAATGGTCACATGCGATTCGTCGATGACCAGCAGCGCATCGGCCGGCAGGTAGTCGAACAGGGTCGGCGGCGGCTCGCCGGCGGCCTTGCCGGTCAGGTGCCGGGAGTAGTTCTCGATGCCGTTGCAGTAACCGACCTCGGCCATCATCTCCAGGTCGAACTGGGTGCGCTGCGCCAAACGCTGCGCCTCCACCAGCTTGTTCTGCGCGTACAGCTGCTCCAGCCGCTCCTTCAGCTCCACCTTGATCGTCTCGATCGCCGCCAGCACGCGTTCGCGCGTGGTCGCATAGTGGGTCTTCGGATACACGGTGAAGCGCTGCATGTTGCGCAGCGTCTCGCCGGTCAGCGGATCGAACAGGGTGATCTTCTCGACCTCGCCATCGAACAGCTCGAGGCGCAGCGCTTCACTGTCCGACTCGGCCGGGAACACGTCGATCACTTCGCCGCGCACGCGGAAGGTGCCGCGCTGCAGTTCGTACTCATTGCGCGTGTACTGCAGCTGGGTCAGGTGGTTGATCAGGTCGCGCTGGTCGATGCGCTCGCCCTTGGACAGGATCAGGCGCAGCGACAGGTAGTCTTCCGGCGCGCCCAGGCCATAGATCGCCGACACCGTCGCCACCACGATCGCGTCCGGGCGCGACAGCAGGGTCTTGGTCGCGGCCAGCCGCATCTGCTCGATATGTTCATTGATCGAACTGTCCTTCTCGATGAAGGTGTCCGACGACGGCACGTAGGCTTCCGGCTGGTAGTAGTCGTAATAGCTGACGAAATACTCCACCGCGTTGTGCGGGAAGAACGCCTTGAATTCGCCATACAGCTGCGCCGCCAGCGTCTTGTTCGGCGCCATGATCAGCGTCGGCTTCTGAATGTTCTGGATGACGTTGGCGATGGTGTAGGTCTTGCCCGAGCCGGTCACGCCCAGCAGGGTCTGCTTGGCGATGCCGGCCTCGAAGTTGCTGGTCAGCTTCGCGATGGCATCGGGCTGGTCGCCCGCCGGCGAATACGGCGAGACAAGTTCAAAACTGTCGCTCATGGTGTTGCCAGTTCCCGGGAAGGATGAGTATACGGGGCGAGGGGTGACGGCTGGCTGAGGAGTGGCCGGGCAGCCCGCCACGGGGATTCCCGATGGCGGCCGCGCAGCCGGGCGCGGAGGCTGGATGCATGCACCCGACCCATGCCCCCTGCCCCCTCGGCCCCCGCTCTGCGCGGGGCGTGCACCTGACCGAACTGCTGGTGGTCATCGCCGTGCTGGCGGTGCTGCTGGCGGCGTCCTGGCCGGCGCTGCAGCCTTTGCTGCTGCGGCAACGCGCCGATGCACTACAACTGACCCTGCACGCCAGCCTGGCCGGCGCGCGCAGCGAGGCATTGCGCAGACGCGAGCTGATCGGCCTCTGCGCCAGTATCGACGGCCTGCACTGCAGCGACGACTGGAGCGCCGGCTGGATCATCTACCGCAGTGGCGACCAGCGCGGGGAGCCAACGTCGCCGGAGGCGATCCTGAACCATCACACCGGGCGCTCGGACATATCGATCCTTGCCCAGGCCAGCAGCGGGCGGCCCCAGCTGTTCTTCCAGGCAGACGGACGCAGCCCAGGGGCCAACCTGACCCTGCGCATCTGCGCGGGCAACCGGCTGCACGGTGCGTTGATCGTCAACAATGGCGGCCGCGTGCGAAGTGAACGCGTGGACCGCGATACGCCCTGCTGACTGCCTGCGCAGAAAAGCAAAAGCCGCGATTTCTCGCGGCTTTTGCAGTGTCTGGCGCCCGAAGTTGGACTCGAACCAACGACCCCCTGATTAACAGTCAAGTGCTCTAACCGGCTGAGCTATTCGGGCGGGGAGGCGCATTGTACTGGTCGATTACAGGAAGATCAACACCTGTTTCACCAGCAACTGGCAACGCCACCGTCGGCCGTCTTGCGGTTGGCCTGGTCCACGCTCATCGTGCCGCAGCTGTCCTTGGCCTGCGTGCCCTGCGGGGTGGCGGTGATGGTGAAGCTGGTGCCATCCCCCTTGTAGTCCAGGTTGTAGCGCACGGTACCGCCATCACGGGGCGACACCTTGGTCGGCAGCGCGTAGCCGGTGTAGGAGTTGTTGCTGGTGTGGTAGCGCTCGGCGCGCTGTGCGTACTCAGCCAGGTCCGCCTTCACCACGGCACGATGCGATCGGCGCACGTATTCCTGATAGGACGGAATGGCGATCGCCGCCAGGATGCCGATGACGATCACCACGATCATCAATTCGATCAGCGTAAAGCCAGCCGCGCGGCGAGGCATGTGAGTGTGCAACATGAGCGTGGATCCTCGCACTGGGGTTACTGGAGCTGGCGCCAGGACTGGCGACCGCAAGGGTAAGGCAGATACAGCGACTGGCTGCCCGCCGCGCCGACGGCCATCCAGCAGGAGCTGCCTCCGGGCGGCGCCTTGTTGTCCGTCGGACGCGGCAGCACCGACAGCGAAACGTCACGGACCGGCGCAGTTCCTCCAGTCTTCAACGCGATGGCGGCGGTCGCTGCCCCGGGCCGGCTGCCGGTCGGCGAGCCATAGCGCACGTTCTCCAACATCGGCAAGCCGCTGATCGACGACAGCCCGAACAGCCAGTTCGAACCGCTGGTCGAACAGCCCACCGACTGCATGTTGGGCACGTAGGTCGGCATGAAGACGATGCCACTGACCAGGATCGGGTTGCCCACCGCACGCTCGCCATTGCCGGCAGGCAGCTGGATCATCCAGCCCCGGGCATTTGCCGGGGCCGTCCCCGCCGTGATCTTGCGTTCATCAACGCCTGCAGTGGCGGCCGCGGCCGTGTACGGAACCAGGTTGGCAGCGGTCACCGTCGAGGTCACTGTCTTCCCCGACAGATCGTTCACGGCGTACAGCGCCTGCTGCGCCTTGTCATCCTTGTCGCTGGTGAAGGAGAAGCTGCCGGTGCCGAAATAGAGCATCACGCCGCCCGAAGGACCGGTGGCAGCAGTCATGCCACCGGTGATCGGCTGGCGGTAGGTCTTGGTGGAGGAGTCCTGGGCAACCTGGCTGGTGAACATCGGCACGGTCAGCGTGGTGTTCGCACTGCTGGTCAGGTCGAACTTCCACACGGCGCCACGCTGATCGGCGGCATAGACGGTGTCGGCCAGTCCATCACGGCCGCGCGCATCCTGGTTGGTACCGGTCCAGCGATCGACAACCACAACATTGCCCAGTCCGTTGCTCCCGGAGATGCCGGCGCCTGACGTACCCTCGACGGCTTCGATCATCCGGATGTCGCCACTGGCCATGTCGACCACGAACAGCACCGCCTTGCCATTGGCGCTGCCGTACCCATTGCCGAAGATCGCCTTCCAGGCCACGCCGGTGCCGCTCTTCACCGGCACGATCACCGGCTTGCCCAGCACGAATCCGATGTTGTTGCGCACCTCGTCCCTCAGCGACGCGTTGATGTCGCTGATTTCCCACAGCACGTTGCCGGTGCCGAAGCTGCCCGGCGTGGTGACGTCCAGCGCGAACACCGAACGGCCACCTGCCCCCGTGGTGCCTACCAGACTGGTCTGCCACGCGGTGCCATTGTAGGTATCGGCCACGGCAATCGGGCCATCGACGTAATAGCGGTGGCGGAAGGTCTGGTCGGCCGTATCGGACTTGTAGGGGAACAGCAGGTTGGCCATGTGCCCCAGCGCGGTGGCCGGGATGTAGGCAAAGCTCTCCGTGCCGCCGGTGCCGTCCTGCTTGGCATCGGCCTTCATGCCGCCATCGAAGGCGTGCAGCATGCCGTCATTGGCACCGACATAGACCATGTACCGCTGGGACTTGGCCTTGGCCGCCAGGTAGTCGGTGTAGCTCTTGGCGTAGGTGCCGCCGAGCTGGCGGTACCCGTAGTCGTCCAGCGGCGAGCTGACCACCGGCGCCGAATTGACGATGTCACCCAGCGGCGTGGTCCGGTCACGATACTTGCCGCCGTTGCGGACCTCGGTGGAGCTGTCGGCACTGAGATAGTTGATGGCACTGGCCAGATCGGCCTTGATCGTCGTCAGCTTGTCGGTGGAGCAGACCAGCATCGACGCGTACTTGCCGTCGGGTTTGCTGCACAGATCCTGCAGGCTGATACGGGCACTGTTGAAGTCCACCGGCGAACCCAGCTTGTTGGCCACGATCCGGCGGCCGGACGACGTCAGGCGGCTGGAGGCTTCCCACACCTCGGTGAGCTCCGCGACCTGGTCGGCGTTGACCTTGACGCTGGCCGCAGTCAGCTTGCTCGACCAGTCGGTGCCGCTGTTGGTGATGTCATAGCGTGGGGTGACCGCCAGTGAGCCGGTGCCGATGCGCGCACCACTGATA
Organism: Stenotrophomonas sp. CASM106; assembly: GCF_049384825.1. Lineage (NCBI taxonomy): Bacteria > Pseudomonadati > Pseudomonadota > Gammaproteobacteria > Lysobacterales > Lysobacteraceae > Stenotrophomonas > Stenotrophomonas sp. CASM106. The sequence continues at coordinate 581,894 of NZ_JBMRFS010000002.1, read as the reverse complement.
CCGATCGTGCCTGAAGGCGACGCACCACCACTGATCGAGGACAGCACCCGACGCATGGCCTCGGTGACGTCCGCCGGGGTCTGCGCGTTGATGAATTCGCCACGGCTGTTGACGGCCGCATGCCACAGCTCATCGATGACGGTACCGTCATCGACGTCCAGCGGATTGCCATTGCCGGCCCAGTTCGGCGCCGTCTTGTACGGATCGGCGGTTGCGGCCTGGTTGACGCCGTAGATCTTGCCCTGCGCGCCCAGGGTCACGCCGTAGAAGTTCATGTGCAGGTCGGTCTGGCAGTCCAGGCGCTTCCAGTCCGGGCTGCTCTTGTCCAGGGAGCTGCACTTGTCACTGACCGGCACCTGCCCCGCCGGGAAGCTGGTCCCGGTGCGCAGGGGGGTCCGGGCGCCTGCATAAGCCGCCGCGGCGATGTCGGCGATGGTATTGCTGTAGCCGTCGGAGAACGGAATGGACGGCAGGTGGGTCGAGTTCACCGAGTCGGCGTCACCGAAGGACGCGCTCGGTGCATTGCCGGAGTTGGTGTAGCCATCGGTGAACAGCATGCCGCCATTACGCTGGCAGGCCAGCTGCACGGGGGCATCGGCGTCGGTACGACGGAACTGGTCGACCAGATACTCCACCGCGCGACGGTTGGGCGTGCCGCCGTTGGCCGTCAGCGCATAAATCTGCTTGTAGAGGTCAGCTCGGTTGGTGACCATGTCATACATGGTCGCGTTGCTGAGCTTGTTGATGGTGAAGTAGCCCACCCGCATCGTATCCACGCTCACCAGGGCGGCGGTCGACGAACCGACGATGGCCAGCACGCGGTTGCGGTGATACTGGAACCAGTTGGCGAAATTCTGGATCGCGGCGTTGTAGGCGGCCGGACTCGAGTAATTGCCCGGCTTGATCTGGTAGCGACGCAGGTTGCAGCCCGGACCACAGGCACCGGTAATCACCGGGCGACTGGCGTCGTCGGTCTTGTATCCGTCCGGTGCAGGCGCTGCAGCCGGCAGGTAGAAGGTCGCCGGAAAATAACTGATGGAGTATGTGGTATTGCCGGTGTTGCTGATCGCGGCGGTCTTCCATCCACCATCCCACCAGCTGTCGACATAGTATTCATTGCCGGTACCGGAAAGGTCGGGAATCCGCATACCGTTGACGAACTGGAACTTTTCCGACGTGTCGGCCCGATTGACGGTCATGTTGTACACGGCGTTGTAGCCGCGCTGGCCGGACCGGGGATCGGCGCGGGTCTGGGTGATGGAGGCATCTGCCCACAGCGTGCCATCGGCATTGGTCCACGGCCGATAGGTCACTGCCGGGTTGAAGTAACTGGCGTTGTAGACATGCGAACGCGCGAAGCCGTAGATATCCAGCGGCGGAATGGCGCGGCCTGGCGAGTATTCCTTGTTGAACTCCGCGTGCGGATACAGGTAGAGGTAACAGTCCACCGAGTTGCTGGCGCACGCCGAGCCCACGCTGAAGAAGCTTCCATCGTTGTTGAAGAAGCTGTTGGTGTTGCTGTTCCAGCGCATGCGGCCGTCACCACCGGGGAACATGCGTTCGAAGTTCATCGAACCCGAATCGTCCACCGCCATGATGAACGCCGGTGTCGCGCGCGTCTGCACGTTCATCGGCTCCTGTGCCAGCACGCCCTGCGCCTGTGCGGCAAACAAGGTATGCGCCAGATAGCCGCCAGCGGCCAAGACGGCAAGGCCAACGCCTGCCAGGATCCTGCGGTTGCGAGTGTTCATGGGCTCCCCACCCTCACAGCTTGAATACGGTATCGATCGCCGCACGCGACGTCGCATCACTGGTGGTATCACCGGCATAGGTCGTGATCTGGTAGACCGGCGTCGGCTTCTCCACCGACTTGCCCATGTCCAGCGCACCCTCCCCCTGGATGCAGCCCTGGATCTCACGGACATAGATGGCCGGCTTGCTGCCCAGCTTGGTTTTCGCGACCCAGGCCGAGGGGTCGAAGCCGTCATCGCACTGCTGGTTGATGTCGGAGGAGGCCACGGCCGGATTGGCGCCGGCATCCTTGCGGTTGGCGATGTTCTCCACGGCGTTCTCGGCGCTGCGTGCCGCGCCTTCCGCGTTCTGGAGCGCCATGTTGGTCGCCCGGTAGCCGGCCGCCATGCGTTCCTGCATGCCGGCCACCTGCATGCCGATCACGCCCAGCAGGGCCAGCAGCACCAGCATGATCAGCGCGACATAGAGAACCGCACCCTGCTGTCGTCCCTGGGCAACGAAGGGACGGCGTCGGGAGGAAGGATGAGTGCGCATGGTCGTCAGTTCCCGAACAAGCGGTTGCGCAGCGCAACGGACGCTTCATAGGCGCCACGATGGCGCTGGTCGTAAGGATCGGCCGGGGCAAAGCCCACCCCGAGGATGGCCGGATACGTGGCCGCACTGCCCGGCGCTTCGGCCGACGCACGCTGCGGACTGCGCGCCAGCAGGCCGACCTGCACCATGCCGACGCGGCGCCACTGCCCTGCGGCGGTGGCATCGGTACCGGTACTGACCGCACTGGCCACGCGCTGGTCGACGATGCGACCGGTCGGCGGCGTGGGCAGGGCGATATCCGGGGTGGCATCCAGTCCGTACAGGAACTGCATGTTCTCGATGCCTTCCACCAGCTCCTCGCCATCGGCGTAGCCGCCGGCGCCATTCGCGCGTGCCCGGTAAAGCGCCGGCTCGCCATTGGGATTGGTCGCGATGTAGTACGCCATGCCATCGGCGCGATACAGCATGGTCATCGCGTTGTTGATCGAATAGTTGCTCAGGTCGACCTTGTCCACCTTCAAGGTCGAACCGCTGATGGTGGCGGGGAAGACGTCGGCACGGGTGCAGTCGGCTATGCCGAAGACCGTCGGCGTACCTGCGGCGTTGGCCTTCAGTCGGGCCATGCCATCACTGGAGACGGTCAGCGTGGTCGCACCCGCGGCCACGGAGATGCCGGTCACCACGGCCCCTTCCGGACTCATCAGGCGCAGCACAAGGATGTCGCTGCCAGGCAACGGCGCCGGCTTGAGGTTGGTGATGCTCTTCGGTACCGACTGCGCCGCGCTCCACGCACGGCCCAGCGTCAGCGTGGCGCCCGGCGCCGTACCTGCTGCCTCATACCCCTGCACCGGAACCGAGAAATCCTGCGGGTCGCCACTGCCCGAGCTGATGCCCAGGTGATAGCCGACATCGCCGGTGTTCTTGACCACGTGGGCCTGGTCGTTGACGCAGCCGAAGTGGCCGGCCATGCGCAGGTCACGCTGCAGGAAATCCAGCGCGAAGCGCGCGTTCTCCTGGGTACGGGCCGCGCCTTCGGACAGCCGCGACGCCGCACGCGAGGCGATGAAGATCTGGGTGACGCCCAGCATCAGGACCAGGCCGATGACCATGGCGATCATCAGTTCGATCAGCGACAGGCCTCGGGCTCGCGAAATTGGACTCATGGGCGCGTTCACAGGAAGGTCGTCAGGCCGAAGGTGGTAAGGCTGTCGGGATCCTTCGGATCCCAGCGCTGGTCACCCCAGCTGATGGCCACGGTGACCTGGCCGGTGCTCTGCACGAAGGTCACCTGCGCGCTGGCCTTCTCGCCCAGCGTGCGCGCGACCTCGCACTGCCATCGCGCCACGTTCGTCTTCGGCGTCACGGCAGCGCCGGTCGGCCAGGCGCAGACGCCGCTGGGCTTCACCGAGCCGGCCGAGAACGAGGCCGAGGAATAGGCCCCACCGGCCAGGGTATCGGTGCGCTGGGCGCGCATCAGCTCGATCAGGTCGTTGGCCAGGTTGGTCGCCTGGGTGCGGTAGTTTGCGCTCTGCACGAAGCGGACGTTGGTGGTCTGCAGCAAGGCAAAGCCCAGCAGCCCGAACGCCAGGATCAGCACCGCCACCATCACTTCGATCAGGCTGAAGCCACCCTGCGACGAGCGCGGGCGGGCCAGGTTGCGGCGGCTCATGAGCAGGCTCCCTTGGTCACCCGGACCTGGCCGGATTGGTTGATCGTCAACGTGCTTTTCGATTCACCGGCCTTGCACGCATCCGGCGACAGCACCAGGGTCTGATCAGCGACCGCCCTGCGCCGGCCGCGCCCGTCGAAGGCGATGACCGCGCCCGGTGGGCCGACTACGCTCAGCTGCGGATTGCCCTGAGAAAAGCGCAGCGCGACGTCATTGCTGCCCATCTGGCCGTCGCCATCGAGGTCCGACCAGGCCAGCACACCCTTGGACCAGTCGCCATCACAGGCCTTGCCATCGGCGCTGCCACAGACACCGCCACCGTTGCTGTTGCGGATGCCTTCGCTGCGGGCCAGGTTGGCCAGCGCGATCAGTTCATTGTTGGCGGTCGCCAGCCGGTTCGAGCGGATCATCCCGCGGAAGCTCGGATAGGCGATCGACGCCAGGATCACGAAGACGGCCAGCGTGACCATCAGTTCAACCAGCGTGAAACCGTTTTGCCGGCGCAAAGACATTGGACGCTCCCCAGCGTGTTGGTGGCCACGATGGGCCATCGTCCCGCCACCGGCAAGCGGCGGCAGGATGAACGGTCAATCCGGGGCGACGGGCGTCAAAGGCTTGACGACCCGCCCTCCCCTGCCCGTGCCGGCGCGATCCCAATCGCGCCGGCCCGGGTTCAGGCCAGCACCTGGTAGCAGGGCTGGTATTCGCCGGAGATCTTCATCCGGCGCTGCTCGACGAAGGCGCGCAGCAGCGCATCCAGCGCCTGCATCATGTCCGGATCCCCGTGGATCTGGAACGGCCCGAACTGCTCGATGCGGCGCATGCCGTCCTCCTTCACGTTGCCGGCGACGATGCCCGAGAACGCCCGGCGCAGATCGGCCGCCAGCGCGTGCGGCGCACGCCCGTGGTGCAGGTCCAGCGCGGCCATCGCCTCGTGGGTCGGCACGAACGGCTGCTGGTACTCCCACGGGATCTCGATCGACCAGTTGAAGAAGAACGAGTCCTTCTGCGCCAGGCGGTGCTCGCGCACGCGCTTGATGCCGTTGGCCATCTTCTTGGCCACCGCGACCGGGTCACCGATGATGATCTCGTAGCGCTCGGCAGCCTCATCACCCAGGGTCAGGCGGATGAAGCGGTCGATCTGCTCGAAGTACGGCGCCGCCACGGTCGGGCCGGTCAGGATCAGCGGGAACGGCAGGTCCTTGTTCTCCTCGCGCAGCAGGATGCCGAGCAGGTACAGGATCTCTTCGGCAGTGCCGACGCCGCCGGCGAACACGATGATGCCGTGGCCGATGCGGACGAAGGCCTCAAGGCGCTTCTCGATGTCCGGCATGATCACCAGGTGGTTGACGATCGGGTTCGGCGACTCGGCCGCAATGATGCCCGGCTCGGTGAGGCCGATGTAGCGCGTGACGGTGCGGCGCTGCTTGGCATGGGCGATGGTCGCACCCTTCATCGGGCCCTTCATCGCACCCGGACCGCAGCCGGTGCAGATGTCCAGGCCGCGCAGGCCCAGCTCGTAACCCACCTGCTTGGTGTACAGGTACTCGTCGCGCGAGATCGAATGGCCGCCCCAGCACACCACCAGGTTCGGATCGCCCGGGTTGAGGATGCGCGCATTGCGCAGCAGGCCGAACACCGCGTTGGTGATGCCCTCGGACGACTCCAGCTCGGCCGCGTAGGCCGGGCCCATCTCGATGGCCATGTAGGCCAGGTCGCGCACGACGGCGAACAGCAGTTCGGCGACACCGCGGATGATCTCGCCGTCGACGAAGGCCATCGCCGGTGCGTTGACCAGGTCGATGCGCACGCCGCGATCCTGCTGCGCCACCTGGATGTCGAAATCAGGGTAGAGGTCGCGCGCCGCGCGCGGATCGTCCGAAGCGCTGCCGCTGGTCAGCACAGCCAGCGCGCAGCGGCGCAGCAGCTCATGCATGCCGCCGGCGGAGGCATCGCGCAGGCGTGCGACCTCGGCCCGCGACAGCACATCCAGCCCACCGCGCGGGTAGATCCGCGCATCCTGCACCGGCAGTGCACGGGCTGATTTTTCGTTCGTGGTCATATCCAATTTTTCGCTTCCTTCAAGGTTTCCGACTGTACTGCCGCCCCCTTAAAAAGCAAAACGGCCGGGAAGCCCGACCGTTGGATGTGTGCTGCCCGCGTTCCCCTGTCCGGGACCGCCTGGGCGGCGTTGACGCCGCGCACATTTCCAGATGCTACGCCGTTGCCCAGCGCCCCGCAAGGACTTTCGCCTGAACGGAAAACGGCCGGGTTTCCCCGGCCGTTTCCGTTTACAGCAGCGCTACGTCAGTGCATCAGAACTGGTAGCGGAAGCCCAGCTGCATCGACCACTGCGAGACACCGACGTCGAAGCCGTCAGCATCGGAGTTGGCGACGCTCGGCAGGTCCGCGCCACGGTAGTTGTAGACGTACTTGCCGTTGTACAGGCCCTGCAGGCTGGCAACACGAGCGTTGGCGTAGAAGCCGTAGTCGTAGATGTTGCCCCACTTCTTGTTGAGCATGTTGCCGACGTTCTGGATGTCCAGCCAGATCTCCGACTTGTGGCCCTTCATGAAGCCCGGCAGCTGCTGGCTGATACGGATGTCGAAGGTGTTGATCCAGCCGGTACGGAACTGGTTGGCCGGAGCCACTTGGCCTTCGTACTTGGCCAGCTGCGGGTTGGCCGCCAGCCAGTCGAAGAACGACTTCTCCATCGCCGCATCGGCGGTGAACTTGCCGTTGTTGGACAGGGTACCGAACAGGACCTCGCCGCGACGCGGCACGTAGAACAGGTCGTTGCCCGAACGGCCGTCGCCGTTGGCGTCGTTCACATAGATGTAGCTGTACGGGCGGCCGCTGCGGCCTTCGTACACCAGACCCACCTTGGTCTCGTAGTCGCCGAAGAACTTGTGCTTCCAGTTCAGCGAGCCCGACAGGCGGTCTCGGATCTGGTAGCGCGAGGTGTTCAGCATTTCCTCGTTGGCATTGAAGGCGTACTGGTAGCCCCAGCCCGAGCTGGCGGTGGAGCTGGTCAGGCTACCCACTTCCTTGGCATCGGTGTAGGTGTAGCCCAGGTTCCAGGACCAGTCGCTGCTCGCGCTCCACGGCTTGCTCAGCGAGACGGTGAACTGCGAGGTGCGGCCCTGATCGGTGTTGTCGATCAGGTAGACGTTGTTGAAGCCCTGTGCGGCATAACCATTACGCGCATCGTTGGTGCCCCACGCCCTGCCGTCAGCCGAAGGCACGTAGTAGTTCACGCGACCATCGGCACCGACCTGACGGCCCTTGCCCAGGTTCAGGTGCTGGTAGTACAGGCCATCCTTGACCTTGGTGACCAGCAGCTCGGCCGAGGCGACCATGCCGTACCAAGGCAGCTCGTGATCGAAGGCCAGGTTGGCCTTGTACAGCGACGGCAGCTTGAAGTCGCGGCCGACGAAGTTGACGTTCTGCAGCGCGCTGCCCGGAGTGGTCGGGACCGGCTGGTTGTCCTTGTCCGGATTGAACTTCTGGCCGTTGTAGCGGCTGATGTTGTACGAGTCGTAGTTGAAGCCGGTGGTGGAGTAGCTGTTGCTGATCCACACCTGCGGTGCATCACCCTGGAACAGGCCGATGCCGCCGCGCAGCTGTGTCGGGCGCTCGGTGTCGAAGGTGTAGTTGAAGCCGAAGCGCGGCTGGATCAGGAACTTGCTCGGGAACACCGCACTATTGTCATAACCGAAGACAGTCTGCGCCTTCTGGTTGTACGCCGGCGCCGGGCTCACCTTCGGCCGGTCGCCACGCAGACCCATGGTCAGGGTCAGGTTGCTGTTGACGTACCAGGTGTCCTGCACGAACAGGGCCAGGTTGCTGTACTTGTAGTCAGCCGCGATCGAGTTCGCGCTCTTTTCCTTGTTCAGCTGGTAGGTCTGCCACTGCCCCTTGGCGAAATTGTCCAGGCCATAGAAGGTGTAAGCACCCCACGAGCCAGCGCCAAAGTAGTTGTAGACATCGTTGGTGTCGTACGAACCACCGAACTTCAGGTCGTGGTCACCCAAGGTCAGCGTACCGGCGGCGTAGTAGTTCCACGCCTTGGTTTCCAGCACGTTGTTCTGCGAGTTGGTCTCGGTACCCAGGAACAGCGAGTCGCCTTCCGGCGTGGTCACATCGCCACCGCGCGGGAAGTAGATGCGGATGCTCGGGGCATTGGTCGGCACCTCGCGGACGGCCGAGTACTCGCGGTACGAAGCCTTCAACTCGGTCGAGAAGGTGTCGGTCCAGTCGCTGAAGACCTGGGCGACGTAGCTCTCGTTGGTCTTGACGTGCTGGTACCAGTAAGAGCTCAGCGAAGCCTGCGAGGTCGAGCCCATGCCGTTGATGCGCAGCTTGCTCTGCTCGAGCTTGCTGTAACGGATGTTGGCGCGGTGGTTCTCGTTGATGTTCCAGTCGAGCTTCAGCGCGTACTCTTCCAGATCCGTGTTGCCGTTGCTTTCGATACCGCCGGCATCGAAGCCATAACCCTTGGCGATTTCCTGGGCACGGGTCACGTCAGCCATGCTGTAGTCGGCATTGGCCTTGCCCAGCGCGGTGCTGGACAGATCGGCGCCCGGCGCGGACTGCTTGAACTTCTCGTAGTTGGCGAAGAAGAACAGCTTGTCCTTGACGATCGGGCCGCCCAGGGTCATGCCGTAGGTCTTTTCGTCATTGAAGCCGTTGAACTTCTTGCCTTCCGGGTTCTTGCCGAACCAGTCACCGTCACGGTAGGTGCCGTACACCGAACCGTGGAATTCATTGGTACCGGACTTGGTCACCGCATTGACGGTGGCACCGGCAGCGCCAGCGATGCTGACGTCGTAGTTGGACAGGTTGATGTCCAGCGCTTCGATGGCTTCCATCGCGACCGGCTGGCGGCGGGTCGGCATGTTGTTGCCTTCCAGGCCGAAGGTGTCGCTGGCCGAGACGCCGTCGATGTTGATCGAGTTGTAGCGCGGGTTCTGGCCACCGGCCGAGATCGAGCCCGAGGCGCGATCGATGAAGGTGACGCGCGGATCCAGGCGCATCAGATCCTGGATGTTGCCGCCGATGGACGGCGCAATCTCGATCTGCTCCTGGCTGATGTTGGTGCCCGAGCCCATCTTGGTGGCACTGAACACCTCCGAGCCGCCGCCGACAGCGGTGACCTGCACGGTGTCCAGGTTGGTGGCCTTGGCCACGTCACCGGTCAGGATGGCATTGATGGTGCCGGTCTGGTTCACGCCCAGGTACACACCATCTTCGGTCTTGGTGCCTTCACCCGGCTTGGTGATGGTGATGGTGTAGGGACCACCCACGCGCAGGCCGCGCGCGTTGTAGCGACCCGCCGCGTCGGTAGTAGCGCGCGAAACCGTGCCCGACTCGGTGTGGGTGATGGTGACTTCAGCACCGGCGACGGGCTGGCCGCCGCTGGTCACGACCTGGCCGCCGACACCGGCAGTGGTGGTCTGGGCGAAGGCGGGAGCGGCAGCAAGTGCAGCCACGAGACCAAGGGTAAGCTTGGACATCCGGAGTGGGTGGGTCATTTTTCGGTAGCCTCGATGCGAGTTGGCGATGGCGGAAAAAAAAGCGCATCCAAACAGCCCTGCGGGTGGCTGGTCGGAGAGTTATCTGGGGTTCCCTACCGCTTGGCTGAAGGCAGCCATAACGGTTAACACTAGATTAACACGCTACGCCATCAATGTGACGGTTGTGCGACAAACGGCACCGGTTCGCAACGCAATCGTGACGGGTTCTTCACTCCGCCTTTCCCCGGGGCTCACTCGCGGGGAACTGCCTCGCTGGCATCGAGAATCGTCCCCCGCCAGGCATGGCCGGCCGGGGACAACAGGATGACGGCCGCAGCGGCGGCCGCTTCGGGCCCTTGCGCAGCCGGGTCCTGATCGACGGAATAGGCTCGGGCGCGCAGTGCCGTGCGCAGGGGCCCCGGGTACAGGCCACTGACCCGGACCGGGCTGCGACCCAGCTCATCGTGCAGGCTGCCGATCAGGCCACGCAGGCCGTGCTGGGCCACGCCATACCCGCCCCAGTAGGCCTGCCCCACCCGTTCGGGGGCATCGACCGCGAAGACCAGGGCAGCATCCTCGCGCTGCCGCAGCAGCGGCAGGCAGGCCTGGGCCAGCCAGGCCGGGGCGGTCAGGGTGACATGGACCGCGCGGGCGAAACTGGCCGGGTCGGCCAGCTCGAACGGGGTCAGGCCGGGGAAATGCGCGGCGCAGACCAGCAGGCCATCCAGCCGCCCCAGCTCACGCTGCAGGGCCTGGGCCAGTTCGGCATAGTCATCGGGGCCGGCACCCTCCAGGTCCATCGGGTACAGCAGGGGTTCCGGGCCGACCGCCTGGACCTGGGCATAGACCCGGTCCAGCCGGCGCGGCTTGCGCCCCAGCAGGACCACCGTAGCCCCGGCCGCCGCAGCGGCAATCGCCGCCGCACTGCCCAGCCCGCCGCCGGCACCGGCAACCAGCACCACGCGGTCCTGCAAGGGGCGGCCATCGAGCGCCCCGTCAGTCGGTGACGTCGACGGCCAGGCACTCATCCCTGGGTCGCCTCTTCGACGATGCGCTTGAGCTCGCCGGATTCAAACAGTTCCATGACGATGTCGCAGCCGCCGATCAACTCGCCGTTGATGAACAGCTGCGGGAAGGTCGGCAGGTTGGAGAAGCGCGGCAGGTTGGCGCGGATCTCCGGTTCTTCGAGCACGTTGACGGTGCGCAGGGTGACGGCGCCGGCAGCCATCAACGCCTGCACGGCGCGGCTGGAAAAGCCGCACATCGGGTACTGCGGGGTGCCCTTCATGAACAGCACGAGCGGGTAACGATCGACCTCGGCCTGGATTTGCTGCATTACCGCCACAACCACACTCCTTGCTTCGCCGGACAACCCGACCGTGATGGTCGGCTAGACTGCCCACGGTAGCCGCCATTGTAAGCGGATGGAACAGGCTGCCGCCGTCCCCTGGCCACGAACCTGCACATGCCCGTCGAATTGCCCGCCCTGCCCTACCTCTCCGGCTCCCTGCAGCCCCACCTGTCCGCGCAGACCGTGGAACTGCATCACGGCCGCCACCACCGCGCCTATGTCGACGCGGTCAACGCCGGCACCCTCGGCACCGAGTGGGAGGAGGCGTCGCTTGAAGAGATCGTGCGCCATGCCCAGGGCACGCTGTTCGATGCGGCCGCCCAGGCCTGGAACCACGGTTTCTACTGGCAGTGCCTGCGCCCGCGCGGCGGCGGCGAACCGCAGGGCCGGCTGGGCGAACTGGTCAAGCGCCAGTTCGGTGACGCGCAGCGCCTGCGCGAGGAATTCAACCGCACTGCACTGGGCCTGTTCGGCTCGGGCTGGGTGTGGCTGGTGCAGCACCCGGGCGGCCAGCTGGGCATCCAGGCCACCCGCAACGCCGGCACGCCCCTGACCGGCGACAGCACCCCGCTGCTGTGCTGCGACGTGTGGGAGCACGCGTACTACACCGACTACCAGAATGACCGCGCGCGTTACCTGGACGCGTTCTGGCAGATGGTCAACTGGGAATTCGCCGAGAGCCAGCTGCGCTGAGGCAGCGGCTCTGTCACCGGGTAGTGCCGGCCGCTGGCCGGCAACCCACTGGACGTACAAGGATGCCGGGGTTGCCGGCCAGCGGCCGGCACTACCGGGCAGCAGAGCGTGGCTTCACGCGCTCTCGTGCGCGGCCACCGCATCCATCACCCGCGCCGAGTACACCAGCGCGGCGCCAGCGTTGAGCGAGACCGCCACGCCCAGCGCCTCGGCGATTTCCTCGCGGCTGGCGCCATGCTTCAGCGCCGCGTCCACGTGCACGGTGATGCAGCCGTCACAGCGGGTGGTCACCGCCACCGCCAGCGCGATCAGCTCCCGGGTCTTGGCATCCAGGTGGTTGGTCTGGGCACCGGCATTGGCCAGGGTGGCGTAGCCCTTGACCGTATCCGGCGAGAGCTTGCCGATCTCGCCGATGCGGCCCTTCAGTTCCTTGCGGTAGGCATTCCAGTCGAGCATGGTCGTGACTCCTGTGAAAGGAGCTCCACGCTACCACCGGGAATGTTGCACCGATGGCTGCACCGGTGCGCCACACCGTTGCACTGCCGGCCAGCGGCCGGCACTACCGGACTCAGCGGTTGCGCAGCGCGTGCACCGCCGGTGCCACCTGGGCCTGGCGGTCCAGTTCCAGGCCCACCTGGTCCAACGCGTCGGCCAGTGCTGCGGCATCGTCATCGCGCAACGTGGCATGGCCGACCTTGCGGCCTTCGCGCGACTCCTTGCCATAGTCATGCCAGTGGCCACTGGCCTGGGCCAGCACCGGCAGCGGGTCGGGCATCCGGCCCAGCCAGTTCAGCATGCAGGCATGGCCGAGCATGCGGGTGCTGCCCAGCGGCAGGCCCAGCACGGCGCGCAGGTGGTTCTCGAACTGCGAGGTCTCGCTGCCTTCGATGGTCCAGTGCCCGGAGTTGTGCACGCGTGGCGCCATCTCGTTGGCCAGCAGCTCGCCATCGCGGCAGAACAGTTCCAGCGCGAACACGCCGACGTACTGCAGGTGTTCGGCGACACGGCGTGCATAGCCGATCGCTGCCTGCTGCTCGGCGGCGGACAGCACGGCCGGGGCCACGCTGGCCGACAGCACACCGTCGACATGCCAGTTGCCGGTGATCGGCCAGGCTTCGAAACTGCCATCGCGGCCACGCACCGCCACCACGCTGACCTCGCGCTGGAAGGCCACGAAGCCCTCCAGGATCAGTCCGGTGCGCTCGACCTGCGCACCCAGCGCATCCCAGGCGGAGTCGATGTCGGCCTCGCTGCGCAGGCGGAACTGGCCCTTGCCGTCGTAGCCCAGGCGGCGGGTCTTGAGGATGCACGGCAGGCCGAATTCGGCGGCCTTCGCCGCCAGCTCGTCGCGGCTGCAGATATCAGCGAAGGCCGGCAGCGGGATGCCCAGCTGCTGGAACAGGGTCTTCTCGCTCAACCGGTCCTGGGCCACCGCCAGCGCGGCCGGCGGCGGGTAGACCGGCACGCGGTCGGCCAGGAACTGCGCACTATCAGCGGGCACATTCTCGAAATCGAAGGTGACCACATCGACCTTGGCAGCGAAGTCCGCCAGCGCCTGGCGGTCGTCGAAGGCGCCCACGGTGAGCGGCGCCAGCGGGCCGCTGCAGGCGTCGGCCGCCGGGTCATACAGCTCGAAGCGCAGCCCCAGCGGCGCACCGGCCAGGACCATCATGCGGGCGAGCTGGCCGCCGCCCAGGATGCCGACGGTCAGGCTCATTGGCGCGGATCGTCATGGGCCATCACGTCTTCGGTCTGGCGTGCACGGAAGGCGTCGAGCGCCTGGCCGATCGCCGGCTGGTCGCTGGCCAGCATCGCGGCGGCGAACAGCGCCGCGTTGGACGCGCCGGCATTGCCGATGGCGAAGGTGGCGACCGGGATGCCGGCCGGCATCTGCACGATCGACAGCAGCGAATCCATGCCGTTGAGGGCCTTGGACTGCACCGGCACGCCCAGCACCGGCACGGCGGTCTTGGCGGCGATCATGCCCGGCAGGTGGGCGGCCCCGCCGGCACCGGCGATGATCGCGCGCAGGCCACGCGGGCCCGCCTGCTCGGCGTAACTGAACAACACATCCGGCGTCCGATGCGCGGACACCACCTTCACTTCGAACGGAACACCCAGGGCTTCAAGCTTCTGGGCGGCGTGCTGCATGGTTTCCCAGTCGGAACGGGAACCCATGACGATGCCGACAAGCGGCGCGATCGGGTTGGGGGTCATTGGCCGTCACCTGCCTTAAAGACGTATTCTAGCCATCTTCCACGCAAGACGAAGAACCATGGATCGCAAGCTGCTCGACCTGCTGGTGTCGCCTGACACCCGCCAGCCCCTGTCCCTGCTGGATGGCAAGGGCCTGGAAGCCCTCAACAAGGCCATTTCCGCCGGCGCGGTGAACAAGGCCGATGGCAACCCGCTGGCGCAGCCGCTGCGCGAAGCGCTGGTCACCCGCGACCGCAAGCAGGTCTTCCGCGTCGACGACGGCATCCCGGTGCTGCTGGCCGAGGAAGCCATCCCGACCGCCCAGATCGCCGATTTCCCGACCGCATGAGCACGCTGCCGACGCCGGATGCGGCCGTTGTCGCCGCCGATGTCGCGCGTGCACTGGCCGAGGACCTGGGCAGCGGTGATGTCACCGCCGCCCTGCTGCCCGACCAGGCCGACAGCGCCTACCTGCTGTGCAAGCAGGACGGGGTGATCGCCGGCCGCCCCTGGTTCGACGCCACCCACCGCGCGCTCGACCCGGACGTACGCATCGAATGGCAGGTTTCCGACGGCGACGCGGTCACCGCAGGCACCGTGCTGGCCCTGCTGCACGGGCGCAGCCGCAGCCTGGTCAGCGCCGAACGCACCTCGCTCAACTTCCTGCAGACGCTGTCCGGTACGGCAACCACCACCGCCCGCTACGTGGCGGCGGTGGCCGGTACCGGCACGCGCATCCTTGACACCCGCAAGACCCTGCCCGGCCTGCGCCTGGCGCAGAAGTACGCGGTGCGCTGCGGCGGTGGCGAGAACCATCGTTTCGGCCTGTACGACACGGTGATGCTGAAGGAAAACCACATCCGCGCTGCCGGTTCACTGGCCGACGCCGTGGCGGGCGCACGCCGGCAGTGGCCTGCGCTGCCGCTGGTGGTCGAGGTCGAGGATCTGGCGCAGCTGCGCCAGGCGCTCGACGCTGGTTGCGAACGCATCCTGCTGGACGACTTCAGCCCCGACCTGCGCCGCGAGGCGGTACGCATCACGGCCGGCCGCATTCCGCTGGAAGTGTCCGGCAGCGTCGGCCTGGGTGGCCTGCGCTCGATCGCCGAGGATGGCGTCGACTGCATCTCCATCGGCGGCCTGACCAAGCACGTGCAGGCCATCGATCTGTCGTTGAAGCTCGGCCCACCGCCGGGCTGAGGCCTGGCTTGGGGTCCGATCCCTTTTTCATGGGAAAAGGGATCCGACCCCGTTCTCACACCCGGCGTTCACGACAGCGCTGCGACGCTGCGGGCATCCCCCACAGGAGCCGCGCATGCGCCGGATGCTCTTGCCTGCCTGTCTGCTGCTGGCCGCGGCCCCCCTGTCCGCAGCGGCGGCCGAAGCCTGCGATGTGCCACCGCGTTTCGGCCTGAGCCCATTGGCGGTGGCCATCCGCAATACTGCCTGCAATGAACACCGGCTCTGGTTCCGGCCTTTCATCGATCGCGATGGCCGCGCGGCGAGCCTGAGTGTCACCGAGGCCGAGAACGAACATCTGGCCGACAACGGGCTGATTGCCTGGCAGCGCGTGGCCGGCTACTGGCGCAACAGCGGCACGCTCAACGCGATGGGCAGCATCGTCGGCGCCAGCAGCTGTCTGGCACCACTGGGCACGCGCTACACCGACAGCGACTGCCGCACCTTCCTGATCGACAACCCGTGGTCGGCCGCGTTCATTTCCTGGGTGATGGTGCAGGCCGGCGTCCCCGGCTTCAACGCGTCGCCACGCCACATCGACTACATCCGTGCCGCGTACCAGGGCGGACCCTCGGGCGTGCCGTACCGGCTGGTCGATCCCGCGACCGCAAAGCCCGCACCGGGCGACCTGCTGTGCTTCCTGCGCGATCGCAGCACCACGCTCAGCTACAGTGGGCTGGTGCAGGCACTGGGCAACGGTTCGGTGGGCCACTGGAAATCACATTGCGAAGTAGTGGTGGCCGCCAACCTGGGGGGCGACCAGACCCTGTACCTGGTGGGCGGCAACGTGATGAACACGGTGGCGATGCGACTGCTGCCGCTGGACCGCACCGGGTTGATCAAGCTGCCGCCGGCGCGCGAACGCAACAGCACCGGCATCGAGCCCAGCTGCACGCCGGGCCGCGAGGACGAATGCAGCTTCAACCGCCAGGACTGGGCAGCGCTGCTGCAGCTGACGGCGACCGCGCCATTGGTGATGCCTTCGCCCTCCGCCGCGCCGATGCAGACGGTGCCGGCGACGGCGCCGTCTAACGTGCCCGCATCACCGATGTCCAGCGAACCGCAGCCGCGGCGGTGAATGCAGCGCTTGATCCAGCGCGCATTCGCCGCCATCTTTGCGGGATCGACCTCTGACGGCTGACGCCATGCCCACCCTGCTGTTGTTGCTGATTGCCGGCGGAATCATCTATTTCTTCTGGAATGCGGCGCGTTCGGCCGCCGAGCGCGCGGTCGAGCTGGGCCGCAATGCCTGCCGCGCTGCCGACGTGCAATGGCTGGATCAGGCGGTACATGCCACCGGCCTGCGACTGTCGCGTGGCGAGGATGGACGGCTCGGTTTCGAGCGCACCTTCAAGTTCGAGTATTCCTACGATGGCATCGATCGCCACGTGGGACGCATGGTGCTGCGTGGCGACCAGTTGATCTCGTTCACCGGCCCAGGCGCGGCGCGGATCAGCCAGATCCGGCCGGATGTGGAGGATGCCGAGGATGTGTAAGAACTGAAGGTGTGCCGACCAACGGTCGGCACCCACACAATTCCGGCACCCACCGGTAAAACCTGCAAAGGAAGACGCCGCCCATCGGGGCGGCGTCGGAATGGTTACTTGACCACGCGCAGGTTCGGGCGGCCCTTCGGCGGCGGGCTGGCCGGCGGCGTATCGTCCGGTGGCGTGCCGTCCTCATGCAGCAGCTCGTCGCTGGTCGGCGCGGTCTCGCTGCCCGGAATGTCATCCGGCAGCGCCATGCCCTGCCCGGTCTCGCGGGCATAGACCGCCAGCACGGCGCTGATCGGTACCTGCACCGGGTAGCTGGTGCCGGAGAAGCGGGCCGAGAAGCTCACCATTTCGTTGTCGATCATCAGCCGCACGACAGCGCGTTCGGCGATGTTGAGCACGACCCGGCCCTCCTTGACCGCCGAAGGCGGCACCTGCACGCCGGGGACGCCGGCGTCGACCAGGATGTGCGGGGTCAGCTGGTTGTCGTTGATCCATTCCACCAGCGCCCGCAGCAGGTACGGGCGGTGGCTGGTCATGTGGAAGAAGTCTTCGGTCATGCGTGAAGTGTACGCGCCCGGCGCCCCGCCGGGGCGGATCGCCTGCACGCCGGTCGGCGTGCAGACGGGTTACGCAAGGTTGGATCAGACCGGCAGATCGCGCAGCTTCTTTTCCTGGTCGGTCAGGCTGCGGACGAAACCCGGGTGACGGAAGATGCGGTTGCCATAGTCCTCGATCGCCTTGCCGTCCTTCGGCAGCGGCACGTCCAGCGACTGCAGGCGCCAGATGATCGGTGCCATTGCACAGTCGGCCAGGCTCATTTCCGGATTGAGGAAGAACTTGCTGGCCTTGAACAGCGGCAGCGAGGCGGTCAGCAGTTCCTTCAGGCGCTTGCGGCCGGCCTCGGCCTGGGTCTTGTTGCCCAGCTGGATGGCCTGCACCTGCGGTACCCAGTCGTGCTCGATGCGCAGCATGGCCAAGCGGATACGCGCACGCGAGAGCGGATCGACCGGCATCAGCGGAGGATGCGGGTAGCGTTCGTCCAAGTATTCGCTGACCACCGACGCGGCGTACAGCACCAGCTCGCGCTCGACCAGGGTCGGCACCGAGTGGTACGGATTGAGATCGATCAGGTCTTCAGGCGGGTTCTGCGGATCGACCGGGACAAAGTCGAAGGTGACCCCCTTGGCCGCCAGCACCAGGCGTACCCGGTGGCACAGTACGTCGTCGTTCGAGGAAAACAGCGTCAGTGTATTGCGCATGCGTACGCTCGCCGCCATCAAAGGCTCTCCCACGACAGGAGACCGCCTGCCGCATCGGCGCCGCCGGCACCGTGCCAGCGGTCGACTCCACCCCGAGTGTGCAACCGACCATCACAAAAGCCAATAGGCCCGGGCGATGGCCGGCGGCAGAATCAGTGGACGTCCTTCCAGTATTCCTTCTTCAGCAGGTACAGCAGGAAAGTCAGCAGGGCCAGGAACAGGATCACCCATACGCCCAGCTGCTGGCGCTTGAGCGCGGCCGGTTCACCGGCGTATTCGAGGAAGTTGGTGATGTCCCGAACGGCCTGATCGTACTGGCCGGCATCGACCGACCCGGGCGTTTCGATTTTCAGGCCGGTCACCGGCGGGTCCATGCCGGGCGCTTCCGCCTTGCCGTGCACCGCATGCTGCAGGCCCTGCATTTCCCACAGCGGGTTGGGCATGGAGGCATTGGCGAACAGCGCGTTGTTCCAGCCCAGCGGGCGGCTGCTGTCCAGATAGAACGACTTGAGATAGGTGTAGACCCAGTCACTGCCCCGCACGCGCGAGATCAGGCTGAGATCGGGCGGCATCTTGCCGAACCACTTCTCCGCGTTCTCCTTGGGCATCGCCACCGGGATCGGGTCGCCGATCGCCGAGCCGGTGAAGTTGAGGTTGTTCATCACCTCTTCCTCGGTCAGGCCGAGGTCCTGCGCCATCCGCGAATAGCGCAGGTACTTCAATGCGTGGCAGCCGGAGCAGTAGTTCATGTACAGCTGCGCGCCGCGCTGCAGCGAGGCGCGGTCACCGAGGTCGTTGCCGGCCTGCAGCAGCGGGGTGCCGCCTTCGGCGGCGGAGGCCAGGAAACTGCCCAGCATCAGGGTGGCCGCCAGGGCCAGCCGGACCATCCAGCGCTCAGTCATGCGTGGTCACCCTCTCCGGTACCGGCTTGGTCCTGTCCAACCTTGTCCATAGCGGCATGGTGATGAAGAACGCGAAGTACAGGAAGGTCAACACCCGCCCGATGTAGGTCTCGTGCACATCGGTGCCCGGGCCGGAACCAATCACGCCCAGCCACACGAAGCACACCGCCAGCACGCCCAGCATCACCTTCGAGATCCAGCCGCGGTAGCGCACCGATTTCACCTTCGCCTTGTCCAGCCACGGCACCAAGAACAGGATCGCGATGGCCGAGAACATCACCAGCACGCCGCCCAGCTTGTTCGGCACCACGCGCAACATCGCGTAGTACGGCGTGTAGTACCAGACCGGCTTGATGTGTTCCGGGGTCACCAGGCGGTTGGCTTCGGTGAAGTTGTCGTGCTCCAGGAACAGGCCGCCGAAACCGGGGGCGAAGAAGATGATGAAGGCGGCGATGATCAGCAGGAAGCCGGCACCGACGCCATCCTTGAGCGTGTAGTACGGATGGAACGGAATGCCGTCGGCCGGGGCGTTCGGCGACCAGCGGTTGCCCTTGGGCCCCTTCTTGATCTCCACGCCATCGGGGTTGTTCGACCCCACCTCGTGCAGCGCGCCCAAGTGCAGCACCACCAGCAACAGCAGCACCAGCGGCAGTGCGATGACGTGCAGCGCGAAGAAGCGGTTGAGCGTGGCGTCACTGGGCAGGTAGTCGCCCATGATCCACTCGGTCAGGCCGTTGCCGATCACCGGTATCGCGCCGAACAGCGAAATGATCACCTTGGCGCCCCAGAACGACATCTGCCCCCACGGCAGCACGTAGCCCATGAAGGCTTCGGCCATCAGCACCAGGTAGATCAGCATGCCCAGGATCCACACCAGCTCGCGCGGCTTCTGGTAACTGCCGTACAGCAGGCCGCGGAACATGTGCAGGTAGACCACGATGAAGAACAGCGAGGCCCCGGTGGAGTGCATGTAGCGGATCAGCCAGCCCCACTCCACATCACGCATGATGTATTCGATGGAGCCGAACGCCTCGGCGGCGTTGGTCTTGTAGTGCATCGTCAGGAAGATGCCGGTGACGATCTGGTTGACCAGCACCAGCAGCGCCAGCGAACCGAAGTAGTACCAGATGTTGAAGTTCTTCGGCGCGTAGTACTCGGTGACATGCTTGCGATAGA
The DNA here is from genome assembly GCF_049384825.1 of Stenotrophomonas sp. CASM106. NCBI lineage: Bacteria > Pseudomonadati > Pseudomonadota > Gammaproteobacteria > Lysobacterales > Lysobacteraceae > Stenotrophomonas > Stenotrophomonas sp. CASM106. The sequence continues at coordinate 562,114 of NZ_JBMRFS010000002.1, read as the reverse complement.
CCGGCATCAGGCCCGGCGCGCGGGCATTGACCCAGTCGGCCACGCCGCTGGCGGTACGAGCGAGGATATTGGCCATCAGGCTGCCCCCTGCGGATCGACACCGATGATGATGGTGTTGTCGTCCTGGTAATGGTGCGCGGGCACCTTCAGGTTGATCGGCGCCGGCACGTCCTTGAAGACGCGGCCGGACATGTCGAAGCGCGACTTGTGGCAGGGGCAGAAGTAGCCGCCCTTCCACTGCGGGTCATAGGGTTCAGGCCGGATCTCGGCGACCATTTCCGGCGAACAGCCCAGGTGCGTGCACAGGCCGACCAGCACGGAAATGTCCGGCTTGATCGAGCGCAGCTCGGGGTTCTGCTTCAGCACGTAGTCCGGCTGCTGGTCCTTCTCGCCGGACTCGGGGTCCTTGAGGCGGCCATCGAGCCCGTGCAGTGCATCGAGGATCGCCTTGGACCGCTTGACGATCCAGATCGGCTGGCCACGCCATTCCACGATCAGGCGTTGGCCTTCCTGCAGGGCGCTGATGTCGGCCACCACCGGTGCGCCGGCAAGCTTGGCACGGGCACTGGGGTTCCAGGATTTGATGAAAGGAACAGCGGTGAATCCGACGCCGACGGCGCCCACCACGGCTGTGGTGGCAGAAAGAAAACGCCGACGTCCGGTGTTGACTGGATCGTGTACCCCATCGTTGGCCATCCGGCACTCCGATATTGATTAGGTAGCTTTAAGGCTGCCAGCGGATCCGGTGGGGGCCAGAGCCGCATTGAATCATGGGCGAGTGTAGCGGAACCGTCGAGCGCCACACAACGCATTGCAACAACATTGATTACGGGGCTGCCAGCCAGTGGCCGGTCGGTACCGGCCATTGCCCAAGGTTGCCGGCCAGCGGCCGGCACTACTGGTGCGTCAATGCGGTGCGGTAACGCTCGGCCAGCTGCCCGACCCGGCGCACGTAGTACTGGGTCTCGCTGTAGGGCGGCACGCCACCGTGGCGGTCAACCGCGCCTTCGCCCGCGTTGTAGCCAGCCGCGGCCAGGGTCAGGTCGCCATTGAAACGCTTCAACAACCACGCAAGATACTGCACGCCACCGCGGATGTTCTGCCCGGCATCGTAGGAATCGCTGACTCCGAAACGGGCCGCGGTTGGCGGCATCAGCTGCATCAGGCCCTGCGCGCCGGCGCGGCTGAGCGCGGTCGGGTTGTAGGCCGACTCGGCGTGGATGATGGCGCGCACCACGGCTTCGTCGACGCCGAACTCGCGCGCGGCCGAGCTGATCTCGGTCTGGAACGCGGTGGTGTTCAACCGCACCGAACCGAAGTCCACGCGCGGGTTGACGCCACAGGCGTAGCAGCGCTCCATGAAACTGTAGCGGATGGTGCGCACCGGGCCGAGGTTGGCGACCTGGGTCGGGCGCGCGCTGGTGTAGTGGCGCACGCCGTCCTTCATGAAGGAATAGACCTGGCCGCTGACCATGCGCCCGCTGCGCGAGGCGACCGGGGGCGCGGGCACGGCGGCTGGCGCAGCCGCCGGCGCCGCAGTGCTGGCCGCCACCGCCACCGGGTTGCGCTCGATGCTGGCCACGGTGGTCGGCGCCGGCTTCGGCGCGGCCACCACCGGGCGCGGTGCCGGGCGGAGGTCGCGGCTGTAGCTGATGGCGCTGCAGCGGGCCCCGGCCAGGCGCTTGCTGACATAGCTGGTGACCCCGTCGGCGCCCTGGCACTTGAACAGGGTGCCCGCGCTGGCCGGCGCAGCGGTCAGCGCAGCGATGATGATCGCCGTTGTTCCCGGTATCCCCTTCATGCCGGCGAGTGTCCCAGCTTCGCCGGGGCTTGCCAAGCGACGCGGCTCAGCCTGTGACGGGCGGCACAGCCAGCACCTGCCCCAATCCGGCCAGGCGCTGTGCCAGTTCATCGCGCAGGCCCGGCGGCGTGGTCCACACCGCCACCGGCACCCGGTCCAGGCTGAGGATCTGCGCCAGCATCATGCCGCGGCTCTCGGCGCCCATGCGCAGCAGGCAATGGTCGGGCCCATCGTCCTCCAGCACACCACACCAGGGCGGGATGCGGCATTCCAGCTCGGCGCGGCTGCCGGCCAGGCGGACGATGGCCTGCAGGGCGAACGGGGCCTGGCTGACCGCCTGCCGCACCATCACATCTGGCGGTGCGGGCGTACGGCGGTGCATGCCCGGCTCGGCGCATTCGCGCACCGCGCCCATCCGGTCCACGCGCAGGGTGCGCCAGTCCTGCCGGCCCAGGTCCCAGGCCAGCAGGTACCAGCGCCGCCCGTAGTTGACCAGGTGCTGCGCCTCGACCTCGCGCTGGGTCACCGCTTCCTGGGCACTGCGGTATTCGAAGGCCAGCCGTGACGCCTGCCGGCAGTGCTGGGCCAGCCGCCCGAGCAGGCGTGCGTCGGTGGACGGAAGGTCGGACAGGGTGGCGGTGGCGGCATGCACCTCGCCGGCCTGCTGGCGGCGACGGGTCGGCACCAGCGGATCGAGCTTGGACAACAGGCCACGCGCGGTGTCGTCGATGCCGGCGACGGTCGCAGAGGCCGCGCGCAGGGCGATGGCCAGGGTAGTCGCCTCCTCCTCGTCCAGCAGCATCGGCAGCACCGGCGCCCCTGCCCCCAGCTGGTAGCCGCCGCCAACCCCGGACGAGGCCCGGACCGGATAACCCAGCTCGCGCAGGCGCTCGACGTCACGGCGGATGCTGCGCCGGTCCACGCCCATGCGCTCGGCGAGTTCAGCCCCGGACCACTGGCGGCGGGCCTGCAGCAGGGCGATCAGGCGCAGCAGTCGATGGGCGGTGTGGCGCATGAAGGATCGAGGACAGAAGTCGTCCGCAATAGTGCCTCAGGATGGCCTCCAGTTCACCACCCACCGCAAGGAGCAATGCCATGAATTCACGCCAGATCACCCTGTACCACGCCGCCCGTTCCCGCTCGAGCGGCGCCGTGGCCCTGCTCGAAGCACTGGGTGCCGACTACCGCATGCAGATGCTGGACCTGAAGGCGGGCGCCAACCTGGCCCCGGCCTACCTGGCCATCAACCCGATGGGCAAGGTGCCGGCGATCGTCCACAACGGTGCGCTGGTGACCGAGCAGGTGGCGATCTATCTGTACCTGGCCGACCTGTATCCGGAGGCCGGCCTGGCACCGCCGATCGGCGACGCCCTGCGCGGGCCCTACCTGCGCTGGATGGCCTTCTATGGCGCCTGTTTCGAGCCGGCGATGATCGACAAGGCGATGCACCGCGAGCCGCCGCCGCGCCTGATGTCGCCGTATAACGACGCCGAGACCGTGCTGCAGGTGATCGAGGCCCAGCTGGCGCAGGGCCCCTACCTGCTCGGCGAGACGATGAGCGCCGCCGACGTGCTGTGGGGCAATGCGCTGGCCTGGACCACGGCCTTCGGCCTGGTGCAGCCTGCACCGGCCACGGCTGATTACATTGCACGGATGAGCGCGATGACCGCCTTCGACCGTTCGCGGCAGATCGATGCGGAACTGGCGGCGTAAGCAGCGCCCCCTTGTAGAGCCGAGCCCACGCTCGGCTGCTCCTCCGCCTTGCAAAGGCAGCCGAGCACGGGCTCGGCTCTACAGTGATGGCCACGCTGGGCATGGGCGCGGTTGCACGGGCGCGGCGGCTGGCGTGGGATGCGGGTAGAATTGCCCGCTTTCCCGCCACCCGAATGGATTAAGCGCCATGACCGGGACGCCAGACGTCTTTCCGCCCACCACACCGGGCGGTACCCCGCTCGTTGCCCTGCCCGCTGGTCCGCGCAAGCCCGACCAGGTGAAAGGCAAGCTGTACATCAAGACCCACGGTTGCCAGATGAACGAGTACGACTCGGCCAAGATGGCCGACGTGCTTGCCGCCAGCGATGGCCTGGAACTGACCGACAGCCCGGACGACGCGGACGTCATCCTGGTCAACACCTGCTCCATCCGCGAGAAGGCGCAGGAGAAGGTGTTCAGCCAGCTGGGCGTGTGGAAGGGCCTGAAGAACAAGGGCCGCGAAGTCATCATTGGCGTCGGCGGCTGCGTCGCCTCGCAGGAAGGCGAAGCGATCATCAAGCGCGCGCCGTTCGTCGACCTGGTGTTCGGCCCGCAGACCCTGCACCGGCTGCCGGAGCTGATCCGCGCACGCCGCGAACAGAAGCGCCCGCAGGTCGACATCAGCTTCCCCGAGATCGAGAAATTCGATCGCCTGCCCGAGCCGCGCGCCGAAGGAGCCTCGGCATTCGTGTCGATCATGGAAGGCTGTTCCAAGTACTGTTCGTTCTGCGTGGTGCCCTACACCCGCGGCACCGAAGTCAGCCGCCCGTTCGAGGACGTGGTGGTGGAGGTGGCGCAGCTGGCCGCACAGGGCGTGCGCGAGATCAACCTGCTCGGGCAGAACGTCAACGCGTATCGCGGGCCCTATGGTGACGGTGAGTTCGCCGACCTCGGCCTGCTGATCCGCACCATCGCCGAGATCGATGGCGTCGGCCGCATCCGCTTCACCACCTCGCATCCGCTGGAGTTCAGCGATTCGCTGATCGATGCGTTCCGTGACGTGCCACAGCTGGCCAACTTCCTGCACCTGCCGGTACAGGCTGGCAGCGACCGCGTGCTGTCAGCGATGAAGCGCGGCTACACCGCGCTGGAATTCAAGTCGAAGATCCGCAAGCTGCGTGCGGTGCGCCCGGACATCTCGATCAGCTCGGACTTCATCGTCGGCTTCCCCGGCGAGACCGATGCCGACTTCGAGAAGACCATGAAGCTGATCGAGGACATCGGCTTCGACCACAGCTTCTCCTTCATCTATTCGCGGCGCCCGGGCACGCCAGCCGCGGACCTGGAGGACACGATCAGCGATGCCGAAAAGCACGCGCGCCTGTCGCGCCTGCAGGAGCGCATCAATGCGCATGCCGCTGGCATTTCCGAGAAGATGGTCGGCACCGTGCAGACCGTGCTGGTGGAAGGGCCCTCGCGCAAGAACCCGAACGAGCTGACCGGCAAGACCGAGAACATGCGTTCGGTGAACTTCCCGGCGCCGGCGCGATTGATCGGCCAGTTCGTGGATGTGGTGATCACCGAAGCGCTGACCAATTCGCTGCGCGCGCGGGTGGTGGCGGAATGAATCTTCGGGTCGGAGCCCCAAAGGGGCTCCGGCCCGCCGGCCCGATAAATTGGGGTCGGAGCCCCTGCGGGGATCCGACCCCCTGCCTTCAATCCAGGCGCTTGCGGAAACGCAGGATGGCCAGGGTCATCATCACCACGATGAAGGCCAGCAGCGCCAGCGCGTCGTGCCACAGCTCCCACAATGAGGCGCCGCGCAGCATGATGCCGCGCACCAGGCGCAGGAAGTGGGTCAGCGGCAGCACCTCGGCCAGCCACTGCACCGGCCGCGGCATGCCTGCGAACGGGAACATGAAGCCCGACAGCAGGATCGACGGCAGGAACAGGAACAGCGTCATCTGCATGGCCTGGAACTGCGAGCGCGCACGCGTGGAGATCAGCAGGCCCAGCGCCAGGTTGGCCAGCACCAGCAGCACCGCGGCCAGATAGATGTCCAGCAGGCTGCCGCGAATGGGTACCTGGAACAGCCAGGTGCCCAGCACCAGCACCAGCGTGGTCTGCAGCAGGCCGATGGCCGCATAGGGCAGCACCTTGCCGACCATCAGCTCGCTGCGCGACACCGGCGTGGCGATCAGCAGTTCCATGTTGCCGCGCTCGCGTTCGCGCACCACCGCTACCGCCGTGAACATCACCAGGGTCATGGTCAGGATCACCCCGATCAGGCCCGGTACGATGTTCACCGCCGAGCGCCGCTGCGGGTTGTAGAAGCTGGTCACGCTGACCGGACCACTGGCGATGCTGCCTTCGCGCAGGGGACGGGTGTTGCTGGTCGGGCGCGTGTCCAGCGGCACCTGCGCCAGCTGGATCGCCGCGCTCTGCACCACGGTGTCGCTGCCATCGACCAGCACCTGCACCGCCTCGCGTCCATCGAAGCGGCGACGCTCGAAGTCGGCCGGCACCACGATGCCGACACTGATCTCGCCACGGCGCAGCGCCTGCATCAGCTGGGCAGGCGTGTAGGCTTCGCTGCGCGGCGTGATCACGCCGGTGGCCACCATGTCCTGCACCAGCGCGCGCGAAGCGGCGCTGTTGGCCTGATCGGCGACACCCGCATCGAGATGACGCAGGTTGAGGTTGATCGCATAGCCGAACAGCAACAGCTGCATCACCGGAATGCCAACGATCATCGCCAGCGTGATGCGGTCGCGGCGCAGCTGCCGCAGCTCCTTGAGCATGATCGCCCACAGCCGGCGCAGGTTCATGCCGCCGGCTCCCGGCCGCGGCCACGGGTGGCGGCCACGAACACATCTTCCAGGTTCGGCGCCACCGTCTCGATACGGGCCTGCGGGTCAGCGTTGGCAAGTGCACGGGCCAGCACTGCGACGTCCGCTGCGCCCTCATTGCACAGCACGCGCAGCTGGGTGCCGATCTGCGCCACGCTCAGCACACCGGGCAGCTCAGACAGTGCGCGGCTGGCCTGCCGCGGCTGCGACGACGTGACCTGCAACGTGCGGCCGTCCAGCCGTGCGCACAGCTCAGACGGCGTGCCATCGGCAACCAGTGCACCACGGTCCAGGATTGCCAGCCGGTGGCAGCGCTCGGCCTCGTCCATGTAGTGGGTCGACACCAGCACGGTGGTACCGGCGTCGGCAAGTTCAAACAGGGCTTCCCAGAAATCACGGCGCGATTCCGGATCGACCGCGCTGGTCGGCTCGTCCAGGAACAGCAGCTCGGGCGCGTGCACGACGGCGCCGGCCAGGGCGAGGCGCTGCTTCTGGCCACCGCTGAGGGTTCCGGCCAGCTGCGGCTGCCGGTCCAGCAGACGGTACTGCTGCAGCAGCTCGTCGACCCGCTGCCGGGCCTGCGCGCGTGGCAGATCCTGGATGGCGGCGAGGAATTCCAGGTTCTCGCGCACCGACAGGTCCTCATACAACGAGAAGCGCTGGGTCATGTAGCCGATGCGCCGGCGCAGTGCTTCGGCCTGCTCGGGAACCTGCAGCCCCAGCACCTCGATCTGCCCAGCGCTCGGTTCCAGCAGGCCGCACAGCATGCGGATGGTGGTCGACTTTCCGGATCCATTCGGCCCCAGGAAGCCGTACACCTGCCCGCGCGGCACGGTCAGGTCGACATTGTCCACGGCCAGAAGATCGCCGAAGCGGCGGGTCAAGCCCTGCGCATGCACCGCGATGTCGTCGCCGGTGTTCAGAAGCGCACCTGCACCGGCAGTCCGGCCGGAAGCTTCTGCATGTCGGTGGCCGTGTCCACTTCGATCTCGGCCAGATAGCTCAGGCGCTCGACGTCATCACCGGTCAGTGCGTAGTACGGGGTGAACGAGGGCTCGCTGCGGATTGAGCGCACGTGCCCCTTCAGCACGGTGCTGCCGCCTTCCAGCTGTACCTGCGCGGCCTGCCCGACCTTGACCTGCAGGCGCAGCGGCTGCGGCAGGTAGACGCGTGCATAGGGGCGCTCGCCAACCAGCATCACCGCCAGCGGCGCCCCGATCGGTGCCTGGTCACCCTGCCGGTAGGGCAAGGCATCGACCACGCCATCGCGCGGTGCGCGCAGCTGCAGCTTCTGCAGGTTGACGCCCTGCACCACCTGCTGCGCCTGTGCGGCGTCGGCGGCCGCCTGGCCCTGGGCGATGTCCTGCGCGCGACTGCCGTGCACCCGTTCCAGCCAAACCTGCTCGGCGGCCCGCACGCTGGCCTCGGCATTGCCGGCAGCCGCCCGTGCACGGTCCAGCTCGGCGGCGGCGATCAGGCGCTGGCGTGCCAGCGGTTGCACCCGACGGTAGTAGGCCGTGGCTTCAGCAGACTGCGCGCGCAACGCGGCCAGCTGCGCCTGGGCCTGCGCGATCTGTTCCTGGCGCGGACCGATCTTCAGTTCTTCCAGCTGGGCCTGCGCGCGCACCGTGTCGGCCTGCGCCGCGGCGAACTGCGCGTCGCCGCGGGCGGGGTCGAGCTGCATCAGCACTGCTCCGGCCTTGACCTGCTGGCCCTCGCGCACCTCCACCGTGGCGATCACTTCGGCCGCCGGCGCCGGCACCGTGATCCGGTCCCATTCCAGCGTGCCGAGCGCTGCAGGCGGCGCCTGCCCACACCCTGCCAGCAGGCCGATACCCACCAATCCGATTCCACGCATCCCGTTGCCGATGCCCATGCCATCCCCTCCTGCGACGGCGCCACGGTGCCATCCGCCCCGTGCACCCTCAATGATTCCGATCAGCCCTGACGGTTTTTTCACCATGCGTTGGCGAGCCTTTGGCTGCAAGGCTCCGCGCCACCTATCCACAGGTTGATTCGGCATCATTCCACAACCGGTGTGGAAAACCGGCAACACGGGATCCTGTTGCTCGCCTGGCAGCGGAACCTGCGCTGCGATCACGAAGAACGCCGGCGTGCCTTGGAAGTTCTCGGCCACGCGCTGCGACGTGCCCTCCCTCCCGGTCCGCCCGTCCTGCGGGTGCCGGCACGCCCGGGTCCGTGACGATTTTTTCACCACCCCCTCATGACGCTTGTGGCACAAGCACTGTAGAGGTCTATCCACAGGTTTCCGCAGCCCCCGTCCACACCGGGTGTGGAAAAGCATGTATCGACCCCGTGCTGGCCGCGCGCCCGCTGCGCGCGCTACCCTTGTCCTCCCTGAATACACTGCGGTGGAAGGCTTCCGCCCCACCCAAGGCAATGAAAAGCATCGAACATCGAGACTTCACCCTGTCGCCGGAAGACACCGAGCGGCTGGCCAACCTGTGCGGCCCCTTCGATGGGCACCTGCGCCAGATCGAGCTGAAGCTCGGCGTGGAGATCGCCAACCGCGGTTTCGTGTTCCGCATCAGCGGGCCCAACGAAGCCATCGTCGAGGCGCAGAAGCTGGTTGAAGCGCTGTACGCCGAAGCCGGCGAAACCACCTTCGACAACCACGCCATCCACCTGCGCCTGGCGCAGGCCAACGTCGAGCAGATCGCCGAACGCTCCTACGAAGCGCAGGAGGTGGCGATCAAGGTCAAGCGCGGCACGGTGCGCGGCCGCGGTGCCAACCAAGGCCGCTACCTGCACCAGATCGCCACGCATGACATCAACTTCGGCATCGGCCCGGCCGGCACCGGCAAGACCTTCCTGGCCGTGGCCAGCGCGGTCGAAGCGCTGAACGAATCACGGGTGCAGCGCCTGATCCTGGTGCGCCCGGCGGTGGAGGCCGGCGAGAAGCTGGGCTTCCTGCCCGGTGACCTGAGCCAGAAGGTCGACCCCTACCTGCGACCGCTGTACGACGCCCTCTACGAGATGATGGGCGTGGAGAAGGTGGTCAAGCTGCTGGAAAAGAACGTCATCGAAATCGCGCCGCTGGCCTACATGCGTGGCCGCACGCTCAACGATGCCTTCGTGATCCTGGACGAAGCACAGAACACCACCATCGAGCAGATGAAGATGTTCCTGACCCGCCTCGGCTACGGTTCCACCGCCGTGGTCACCGGCGACCTGACCCAGACCGATCTCCCCAAGCACGTGAAGTCCGGCCTGCGCGATGCCATCGACGTGCTGCGCGAGGTCGAGGGCGTCAGCTTCACCTTCTTCGAGTCGCGCGACGTAGTCCGCCACCCGCTGGTGGCGCGCATCGTCAGCGCCTACGATCGCCGTGACCTGCATCAGATCCAACCTGGAGCAACTCCATGACCCGTGGTCCCGTGCGACTGGACGTCGCCGTCAGTTATGCCCTGCCGCGCACCGGCCTGCCGGCGGCGGTCAGCTTCCGCAAGTGGGTGGCTGCTGCGCTGAAAGGCCGCATCCGCGAAGCCGACCTGGCCATCCGCGTGGTCGATGCCAAGGAAGGGCAGTCACTGAACCGCCATTATCGCGGCAAGGATTACGCGACCAACGTGCTCAGCTTCCCGGCCGAAGTGCCCGAAGGGCTGCCCAAGGGCGTGAAGTTTCCGCTGCTGGGCGACCTGGTGATCTGCGCACCGGTGGTGGCCCGCGAGGCCGATGAACAGGGCAAGGCGCTCAACGCCCACTACGCACACCTGACCGTGCACGGCGTGCTGCACCTGCTCGGCTGGGACCACGAGGACGACAAGGAAGCCGACGCCATGGAACAGCTGGAGCGCGAGATCCTGGCCGAGCTCGGCATCGCCGACCCCTACGCCGGCGAGCGCTGAGGCCCGTGCAGCCGCGCCTACGCTCGGCTCCAATGCACCGCCCCCGCAAACCTGACCGAAATGCAGCCGAGCGTGGGCTCGGCTCTACAACGGGAATTTCCTTGTGCTGCTGCGTATTGCCCTGCCCCTGCTGCTCGCCGTGTCCGCCCCGGCCGCTGCCCTGGACCTGCCGGCCCTGATTGAATGCCGCCAGGGCGTGGCCGAGCAGGCCGCGCTGGCGCCCCTGCTGGCTGATCCACTGAGAGCCGTCGCCCACGGCCTGCAGCCGCTGCCGCAGGGCAACCAGTTCATGAGCGAGTACCGGCTGGCCCAGCCGATCAGCGTGTTCGGCGCCCGCACCGAACGGGTCGCCGTGGCCGGGTCCAGCGTCATGGCGATCCTCGACCAGGCCGATCCGCGGCCGCTGGCCGGGCGGCTGGGGCTGGAGACCGGCTACGACCAGGACGGCAAGTTCATGGCCGGCCGCGAGCTGGTCAGCCGCGACGTGACCGATCCGAAGACCGGCGAGGCCCGGATCGAGTCGATCATCCTCAGCGTCTCCACCGTGGCCTCCCATCCCGGCAAAACCCTGGCCGGCTGCACCTACAGCCTGGACCTGCCCGAGGAAGAAGCCCCCGCCCGGCCTGAACTGGCCCCGCCGCCGATCACCGGACCGGGCAGCGACGGTCACTGACAGGCCGCCACATCCTGATAGACTTGGGCCAACGCCCGGCTTGCCGGGTGCCCTTTTTCCAGAGATGTCAGAAGACGACAGTAGTAGCTCCGCACAGGAGCCCAGTGAAAAGAAGCGCGGCTGGCTTGAACGCCTGACCTCCGCCTTCTCCGGCGAACCCCATACCCGCGACGAGCTGGTCGCTGTCCTGCACACCGCGCAGGAAGAGGGCCTGATCGCCGCCGATACCCTGAAGATGATGGAAGGCGCCATTTCGGTGGCCGAGTTGACCGTGGGCGACGTGATGATCTCGCGCTCGCAGATGGTTTCGCTGCCGGTCGAAGCGCCCTTCCTGGAACTGATGAAGCAGGTGGTCGAATCCGGCCATTCGCGCTTCCCGGTGCACGGCGAGAACAAGGACGACATCCTTGGCATCCTGCTGGCCAAGGACCTGCTGCGCGGCGTGGTCGCCGACAACGGCCCGGCCAACGTGCGCGAGCTGCTGCGCCCGGCAGTGCTGATCCCGGAGGCGAAGAAGCTCAACGTGCTGCTGAAGGAATTCCGCCTGTCACGCAACCACATGGCCATCGTGGTCGACGAGTACGGCGGTGTCGCCGGCCTGGTCACCATCGAGGACGTGCTGGAACAGATCGTCGGCGAGATCGACGACGAGCATGACGAGGCCGAGGATCCGTCGGCGCAGATCGCCATCCAGTCCGACGGCCAGTACGTGGTCGACGCGCTGACCCCGATCGGCGACTTCAACGAACGCTTCGGCGCTACCTTCTCCGACGAGGACTACGACACCATCGGTGGCCTGGTCACCGAGGCCGTGGGCCACCTGCCGGAAGTCGGTGACGAGCTGGCGCTGGACCGCTTCATGTTCCGCGTGGCCCGCGCCGATGCGCGCCGGGTCCAGGCCTTCCACGTGACCGTGCTGCCGCCGGACGCGCAGGACGACGCTTGAAGCGCGGCGCCCTCCTGGCACTGCGCCTGAGGCTGTGGCTGGCACTGTGCGTGCTGGCCACGGCCCTGCCGCTGGCCGCCTTCGCGCAGCCGGCGGCACCCGCTCCTGCTGCACCCGCCGCCAGCGCCGAGGCTCCCGCCCCGCGCATCGGGGTGGTGACCATGCAGCCGGGCACGGTGTTCTTCGAGCGCTTCGGCCACGACGCCATCGTCGTGATCGATCCGCTCAGCGGCGAAGCGACCTCGTACAACTTCGGCTACTTCGATCCGTCCGAGGACGATTTCATCAGCCGCTTCGTGCGCGGCGACATGATGTACTACCTGGTGGCGCTGCCGCTGCAGCAGGACCTGTCGTACTACGACGAGACCGGCCGCGGCGCCAGCGTGCAGTGGCTGGACCTGCGCCCCGACCAGGCACGCGCCCTGGCCGCTGACCTCGCCGAGCGCGCCAAGCCGGAGAACGCGCGCTACCACTACGACTACTACACCGCCAATTGCGCCACGATGGTGCGCGACACGGTGGACAAGGCGCTGGATGGCGGCCTGCAGTCGCAGCTGTCGGGGCGTTCGCGCGGCAACACCTATCGCAGCGAGTCGGTGCGCCTGGCCTCGCCGGCACCGTGGATGTGGCTGGGCTTCGATGTCGGCCTCGGGCCGTTCGCCGACCAGCCGCTGTCGCGCTGGCAGGAAGCCTTCGTGCCGATGCGCCTGGCCGACGCGCTGCGCCAGGCGCGCAACAGCGACGGCCGGCCGCTGGTGCAGTCCGAACAGGAACTGCTGCCGCACCGCATCGACCCGGAGCCGAAGGAATTCGCACGCCGTTGGTGGCCGTGGCTGCTGCTTGGGCTGGTCGTGGCCGGCGGCATACTGGCGCTGCGCAGCCGGCCGCGCCTGCTTGCCGGGCTGGCCCTGCCGTTCTGGCTGCTGTGTGCCATCGCCGGCAGCCTGCTGGTGTTCCTGTGGGGCTTCAGCACCCACTACGCCGCCTGGGCCAACCGCAACCTGCTGCTGCTTTCGCCACTGGCCGTGCTGTTGCTGCCAGGCGCGATCGCGCTGCTGCGCCGGCGCGCGCCGGGCCGCATGTTCAGGGTCGTGCTGTGGCTGCTGGCGGTGCAGGCCGTGGCGGCGCTGGTGCTGCACTGGCTGAGCCTGCAGGCGCAGTACAACGTGCAGTGGATCGTGCTTCTGCTGCCCGTCCACGTCGCGCTGGCGTGGGTACTGGGGCGCCGTCCTCACTTGTCCGAAACACGGCACTGACGCACGATGGCGGGCATGTCATTGCCCGCCTCCGCTTCCGCCCCTGCCTCGGCCAACCCCGCCTGCGTCATCAACTGCGTCCACTACGATGACGACGGCAAACGCCACGACATCAGCCTGGATGCCATCAGCGATGTCATTGCCAGTGGCAACGGCTTCGTCTGGGTCGGCCTGTACGACCCCAACGACGATGTGCTGCTGAAACTGCAGGAAGAGTTCTGCCTGCACGACCTGGCCATCGAGGACGCGCGCAATGCGCACCAGCGGCCCAAGGTCGAGACCTACGGCAATTCGCTGTTCGTGGTGGTGACCACCGCGCAGATGGTGGACGAACGCATCCAGTACGGCGAAACCCACGCCTTCCTCGGCCCGCGTTTCCTGGTGACGGTGCGCCACGGCGCCTCGCTGTCCTACGCCCCGGTGCGTGCACGGGTCGAGCGTGAACCGCAGCTGCTGAAGATGGGCCCGTCGTACTGCCTGTACGCGGTGACCGACTTCGTGGTCGACAACTACCTGCCGATCGTGCACCGCTTCCGCGACACCCTGGACCTGCTGGAAAAGGACATCTTTGCCGACAGCTACAAGCGCAGCACGGTGGTACGGCTTTACGAGCTCAAGCGCGAACTGAACAAGATGCGGATGGCGGTGGCACCGCTGCAGGATGTGCTGGCGCAGCTGCGCCGCTACCAGGGTGACCTGATTCCCGATGAAGTGAAGCTCTACGTGCGCGACGTGCATGACCACGCGGTACGCATCAGCGATGTGATCGACACCCTGCGCGAGATGCTGGGCACCGCACTGAGCGTGAACCTGTCGCTGGTGACGCTGGCGCAGGGCGAGACGGTCAAGCGCCTGGGTGCATGGGCCGCACTGCTGGCAGCGCCGACGCTGATCACCAGCTGGTACGGCATGAACTTCAGCCACATGCCCGAGCTGAGCCAGCCGTGGTCGTATCCGCTGATGATTGTCGGCGTGGGCGGTGTGTGCGTCGGTCTGTACCGGTTGTTCAAGCGCGCGAAGTGGTTGTAGCGCGTATCGACCAACGGTCGATACCCACCATGCACGGGGGCGTCGATACCCACCACGCACGGGAGGCGTCGATACCCGGCAATCCGGTAGGCCACGACCGTTGGTCGTGGCACATGCCCCGCTTCTGGTAGTGCCGGCCGCTGGCCGGCAACCAGGGCAATGCCGGCCAGCGGCCGGCACTACCGTTCGGCATCAAGCCACGTAGACGGTCTTGATGTTCATGAACTCGTGGATGCCGTGGTCGGCCAGCTCCCGGCCGAAGCCGGACTGCTTGCTGCCACCGAACGGCAGCCGAGCGTCGCTCTTGACGATGGCGTTGACGAACGCGGCGCCGCATTCCATGCGCTGCGCGAAGGCTTCGCCGCGCACCGGGTCGCGCGTCCACACGCTGCCGCCCAGGCCGAAGCGGGTGTCGTTGGCCACGCGCAGCGCCTCGGCCTCATCCTTGACCCGGATCACCGCAGCCACCGGCCCGAACAGCTCCTCGTCGTAGGCAGGCATTCCTGGGCCGACCTGATCGAGCACGGTCGCCGGATAGCCCGCATGGGTGCCGGCAATGGGCTCGCCGCCGACCAGAACGCGCGCACCTTTCGCCACGCTGGCCTGCACCTGTTTGTGCAGCTCATCGCGCAGGTCCGCGCGTGCCATCGACGCCAGCGTGGTGCCACGCTCACTGGGATCGCCGTACTGGCGCTCGCCTGCGGCTTCAACGAAGCGTCGGGTGAAGTCATCGGCCACCGCATCGACCACGATGAAGCGCTTGGCCGCAATGCAGGTCTGCCCGCTGTTGTCGAAACGCGACTTCACCGCCGCCGCCACGGCCTTGTCGAGGTCGGCATCGTCGAGTACCACGAAGGCATCGCTGCCACCCAGCTCCATCACCGACTTCTTCAGCTGGCTGCCTGCAGTGGACGCGATCGAGCGCCCTGCCCGTTCGCTGCCGGTCAGCGTCACCGCCTTCACCCGTGCGTCGCGCAGCACCTCGGCAGCCTGGTCGTTGTCGATGTGCAGCACGTCGAACACGCCATCAGGCAGGCCTCCGTCACGACACACCGCCAGGATCAGGTCGGCGCACTGCGGCACGTTGCTGGCGTGCTTGAGCAAGGCCACGTTGCCAGCCATGAACGCCGGGGCCAGGAAACGGAACACCTGCCAGACCGGGAAATTCCATGGCATCACCGCGAACACGCAGCCGATCGGCTCGTAGCGCACATAGCTGCGCTGGGCTTCGGTGTCGATCAGCTGCGGCTTGAGATAGTCGGCCGCGTGGTCGGCGTAGTACTCGCAGGCGGCAGCGCACTTGTCGACCTCGGCCAGCGCCTCGGCCTTGAGCTTGCCCATCTCATGGGTCATCGCCTGCTGCAGGTCGTCGCGACGCGTGCGCAGCTGCGCGGCGATCTGGCGAAGGACGGCACCGCGATCCTGCAGCGAGCGATCGGCCCAGCCGGGGAAGGCATCGGCGGCAGCCTGCAGGCGCTGCTCGATGTCAGCAGCGCCCATCAGTTCATGGCGGTAGGTCACCTGGCCGGTGGCCGGGTCGATGATCTCGACGGTCATGGGGGATCTCCATCTGGAAGACCCCCATTGTGCGCCGCTGTCCGTGAGCCGGGTGTTGCCGGCGCTGTCGACAGGCCGTGTGCTCAGCCGTTGTCCTGCCGCGCCAGCTGCAGGTCGCGCTGGCGCCGCTTCTCGGCGCGGGCGTTGATGTACCAGCCGATCACCGCAGCGATCGACACCGCCGACACCAGCAGCGTGGCCAACGCGTTGATCTTCGGACTGATGCCCATGCGCACCGAAGCGAACACCTTCATCGGCAGCGTGGTCGAGCCCGGCGTGGCCACGAAGCTGGCCACCACCACGTCATCCAGCGACAGGGTGAAGGCCAGCAGCCAACCCGCCACCAGCGCCGGCGCGATGATGGGCAGGGTGATGCGGGTGAACACGGTCAACCGGCTGGCGCCCAGGTCCATCGCCGCTTCTTCCAGCGACAGGTCCATTTCCTGCAGGCGCGAGGACACCACTACGGTGACGAAGCAGAGGGTGAAGGTCACGTGCGCGATCCAGATGGTGGCCAGGCCACGCGCCGGGAAGCCGGGAATCGCGCCCATCGATGCCAGCAGCGCCATCAGCGAGAAGCCCAGGATCACGTCCGGCATCACCAGCGGCGCGGTCACCAGCGCGCCGAACAGTGGCTTGCCACGGAATCGCTTGAAGCGGGTCATCACCATCGCCGCCAGCGTACCCAGCACGGTGGCGGTACAGGCGGTCCAGAACGCCACCACCAGGCTGGTCCACATCGCGTCCATCAGCGCGCGGTCGGCGAACAGGTCGCTGTAGGCGCGGGTGGAGAACCCGGCCCAGACCATCGCCAGCCGCGAGCTGTTGAACGAGTAGAACATCAACAACAGGATCGGCAGGTACAGGAAGGCGAAGCCGAGCAGCAGCACGCCCAGCCCCAGGCCCTTGGCGGTACGCGGGCTCATGCCTGCTTCCCTTCCAGCAGGCGCTGCTGGGAACGGTTGAACAGCAGGATCGGCACCAGCAGCAACAGGATCATCGCCACCGCCATCGCCGAAGCGCCCGGCCAGTTGCGATTGTTGAAGAACTCGTTCCACAACTGGCGGCCGACCATCAGCGTCTCCGAACCACCGAGCATTTCCGGGATCACGAATTCACCCACGGCCGGGATCATCACCAGCATGCAGCCGGCGATGATGCCGGCCTTCGACAGCGGCAACGTGATGCGCAGGAACGCCTGCCACGGCTTGGCGCCGAGGTCGTAGGCCGCTTCCAGCAGGCGGTGGTCATGCTTGACCAGGTTGGCGTACAGCGGCAGCACCATGAACGGCAGGTAGCAGTAGACGATGCCGATATAGGCGGCGGTCGGCGTATCGATCAGCTGCAGTTTCGGCAGCCCCATCGACGTCATCAGCGTCTGCAGGCCAGTGAACTGCAGGAACTGGTCGAGCAGGCCATTGCGGTCCAGGATTGCCTTCCACGCATACACGCGGATCAGGAACGAGGTCCACGACGGCAGCACCACCAGCATCATCGCCACGTTGCGTGCGGCCGGCGACAGGCGCGCGATGGCATAGGCCATCGGATAGCCGATCAGCAGGGTGAAGAAGGTGGAGATCGCCGCGATCTTGATCGAGCTCAGGAACGCCTGCGCATAGATCGAATCGCGGAACAGCGCCAGGTAGTTCTCCAGGTTCAGCTTCAGCGAGAAGCCGCCGTCGGCGTACTGCAGCAGCCAGGTATACGGCGGCGAGCCGACCCGGCTGAGCGAGAAGCTGATCATCAGCACGATCAGGAACGGCACTGCGAAGAACAGCAGCAGCCACAGGTACGGAATGCCGATCACCGTGGCACGCAGCCCCGGCCGCCAGCGCTTCAGGCCGGCGACGCTCATGAGGTCAGCACCACGCCGTCGTTGTCGCGCCAGTGCACCCACACGCTGTCGCCCCAGGTCAGGCCATCGCTGGCCCAGCGCTGCGAATTGGCGAAATTGGCCAGCACCTTGGCGCCGCTGGGCAGCCGCACGTGGTAGACCGAATGGCTGCCGAAATAGGCGATGTCCTCGATCACGCCCTGCGCTTTGTTGGTGTGCCCATCCGGCTCGTCCTTGCCGATCATCACCTTCTCCGGGCGCAGCGCGAATGCGACCGGCTGCCCTTCGTAACAGGTGATGCCATGGGCGATGTAGATCGGTGCCGGGAACAGCGGCGAGCGCACGGTCACGTACTCGGGCAGGTCCTCGTCGATCACCCCGTCAAACAGGTTGACCGAACCGATGAACTCGGCAACGAAGCGGTTGGCCGGCTGCTCGTAGACCTCGTCCGGCTTGCCGACCTGCTGGATCCAGCCGGCATCCATCACCGCGATGCGGGTGGCCATGGTCATCGCTTCTTCCTGGTCGTGGGTGACCATCACGCAGGTCACGCCCGACGACTCGATGATGCTGACCAGTTCCAGCTGCATCTGCGAGCGCAGCTTCTTGTCCAGTGCGCCCATCGGCTCGTCCAGCAGCAGCAGCTTCGGCCCCTTGGCCAGCGACCGCGCCAGCGCCACGCGCTGCTGCTGGCCACCGGACAGCTGGTGCGGCTTGCGCTTGCCCAGGTGGCCCATCTGCACCAGGTCGAGCATCTCGCCGACGCGCTTGCTGATCGCGTCCTTGCCCAGGCCATCCTGCTTCAGGCCGAAGGCAATGTTCTGCTCCACCGTCATGTGCGGGAACAGGGCATAGGACTGGAACATCATGTTGACCGGCCGCTGGTACGGCGGCAGCGCGTCCAGGCGCTGGCCATCGACGGTGATGCTGCCCTTGGTGGGCGTCTCGAAGCCGCCCAGGCAGCGCAGCAGGGTCGATTTGCCGCTGCCGGAGCCTCCGAGCAGGGCAAAGATCTCGCCCTTGCGCACGTCCAGATTGACGTCGTCGACGGCGACGAAACCGTCGAATTCCTTGCGCAAATCACGAATGGAGAGATAGCCGGGCGCACCGGTCGTGTCGACGACGGCGGCTACCGGCTGGGCTTCAACGGGCATGGGGGCTCCGGGAGCGGGCGGTGGACAGCGGCCGCCATTCTAACGGCCGGGGGCTGCAGGGGATATGACGGCGACGGGTGGCACCCACCTGCCAGCCAGCCCTTAGCGCCCGGTCTTCACCTCGGTCCACAGCCGGGTGTAGAGCTTGTCGGTCTCCGGCGTGTTGATCGAGTAGGTGAACATCTTCTCGGCCACGTCGGCCGGCGGGTAGATGGTCGGGTCGGTACGGATCGCCTCGTCCACCAGCGGGGTCGCGGTCGGCACCGGGTTGGCGTAGTGGATGAAGTTGGTGTTGGCCGCGGCAACCTTCGGCTGCAGCAGGTAGTTGATGAAGGCGTACGCGGCTTCCGGATGCTTGGCGTCCTTCGGGATCGCCAGCATGTCGAACCACTGCGGTGCGCCTTCCTTCGGGATCGAATAGGCCACGTGCACGCCATTGCTGGCTTCCTCGGCGCGGTCGCGGGCCTGGATGATGTCACCCGACCAGCCGACCACCAGGCAGGTACCGCCGTTGGCCAGCGAACCCACGTACTGCGAGGAGTGGAAGTTCTGCACGTACGGGCGGATCGACTTCAGCAGGTCGGCGGCCTTCTGCAGCTCGGCCGGGTCGCCGCTGTGCGGGTCCAGGCCCAGGTAATGCAGTGCGATCGGGATCATGTCCGCCGGCGTGTCCAGGATGGTCACGCCGCAGTCCTTCATCTTGCTGATGTTCTCCGGCTTGAACACCAGGTCCCAGCTGTTGGCGATGTCGGCGCTGCCGCCGAAGCGCTGCTTCAGCATGTCCACGTTGTAGCCGATGCCGGTGGTGCCGATCATGTACGGCACGCCGTACTGGTTGCCCGGGTCCTGGGTGGCGATGCGCTTCATCACCGCCGGATCGAGGTTGGCCAGGTTCGGGATCTTGCTCTTGTCCAGCGGCAGGAACACACCGGCCTGGATCTGGCGACCGAAGAAGTTCAGGGTCGGCACCACCACGTCATAGCCGCTGTTGCCGGCCAGCAGCTTGGTCTCGACCATCTCGTCACTGTCGAACACATCGTAGGTCACCTTGATCCCGCTCTCCTTCTCGAAGGTCGGAATGGTGTCCTCGGCGATGTAATCGCTGTAGTTGTAGACGTTCAGGACCTGGCTGTCCTGCGCGCCGCCGTTGCCACCGCTGCAGGCGGCGAGCATGGCGGAGGCCAGGCCGAGCGTGAGGATACGCAGCTTCATCGGGTGCTCCAGAATGCGGGAAGGGGGGGCCGGCGGGGCCGGCGACGGGTGCCAGCCTACCCCCCGGCGGCGGATTTTTCTATTCCGGATGCTCAGACGTTCAGCAGCAGGAACTCGCGCTCCCACGAGCTGATGACGCGGAAAAAGGTCTCGTATTCCTTGCGCTTGACCGAGATGTAGGCCCGGCAGAAGCGCTCGCCCAGCAGGGCCTGCAGCTCGCTGCACTGCTCCAGCCCATCCAGCGCCTCGCCCAGCGAGCGCGGCAGGTTGTACCCCAGTTCCTTGGCGCTGCCGGTCACCGGCGCATCCGGTGCCAGCCGCTCGCGGATGCCCAGCAGGCCGCAGGCCAGGGTCGCGGCCATCGCCAGGTAGGGATTGGCATCGGACCCGGCGAAACGGCTCTCCACGCGCATGTTCTCCGGCGTATCCAGCGGCACGCGCAGGCCGCAGGTGCGGTTGTCGAAGCCCCAGTGGACGTTGCTCGGCGAGACTTCGCCGAACACCAGCCGGCGGTAGGAGTTCACGTTCGGCGCGAAGAACGCCATCGCCTGCGGTGCGTACTTCTGCAGGCCACCCAGGTAGTGGCCGAACACCGGGCTGAACTCGCCCTCGGCATCGGTCTCGCCGGCGAACACGTTGCTGCCATCGCTCACCCGCACCAGGCTCTGGTGGATGTGCATGGCACTGCCCGGCTCGTTTTCCATCGGCTTGGCCAGGAACGTGGCATACACCCCGTGGCGCATCGCCGCTTCGCGCATGGTGCGCTTGAACAGGAACACCTGGTCGGCCAGGTCCATCGCATCGGCATGGGTGAAGTTGACCTCCAGCTGCGCCGCGCCGGACTCGTGGATCAGCGTGTCCACGTCCAGCTTCATCGCATCGGCGTAGTCGTACATCAGGTCGAGGATCGGGTCGAACTCGTTGACCGCATCGATCGAGTACGACTGCCGCGCGGTCTCCGGGCGCCCGGAGCGGCCGGCCGGTGGCAGCAGCGGGAAGTCCGGGTCGGTGTTCTTCTGCACCAGGAAGAACTCCAGTTCCGGCGCCACCACCGGGCGCAGGCCCAGCTCGGCGTAGGCTGCCAGCACGCGGCGCAGCACGTTGCGCGGCGCCAGTTCGTGCGGCTCACCGCTCTTGGTGTAGCAATCGTGGATGACCTGCGCGGTGGCGTCGGCCGCCCACGGCACCATGCGCACCGTGTCCGGATCGGGGCGCAGCATCATGTCCGAGTCCGACGGCGAGGTCAGCTCGTAATAATCGTCAGGGAACTCACCGGTGACGGTGGTGGCGAAGATGCCCTCAGGCAGGCGCGTGCCGTAGTCGTGCGAGAACTTGTCGGCGGGAATGATCTTGCCGCGCGCGTTGCCGGTGATGTCCGGCACCAGGCATTCCACCTCGGTGATGCGCCGCTCCTTCAGCCAGCGCAGCAGCGTGCTTTCCTGCGGTGCGGGGGGCGTGGCCGTCTTGCGCGGGCGCGTTCGGGAACTCATCGGGAATCCAGTCGGTTCTGTTGGTGCTGCCGGCAAGCCTGGCCGAACGCACGGAAAATAGCGTGATAGAACGGCGCCTGCATGACACGCCACTCCGGGTGCCACTGTACGCCGAGCACGAAACGATGGTGCAGGCTGCGTGCCGCTTCGACCAGCCCATCGTCGGCCACGGCCTCGACCTGCAGCCCCTGCGCCAGGCGGGCGACACCCTGCCCGTGTACCGAATTGACCTGCGCGCGGCCACTGCCGTGCCACTGCGCCAGCCAGCCATCGGCAGCCAGCGTGACCGCGTGCGCCGGCCCATACTGCACCTCCACCGGCGCCTGCGGTTCTTCGCGATGGTCGGCCAGGCCAGGCACCGCGTGCACCTGCGGATGCAGGCTGCCGCCCAGCGCGACGTTCAACTCCTGGAAGCCGCGGCAGATCGCCAGCACCGGCAGGTCCAGCGCCAGTGCCTCGTGCAGCAACGCAAAGGCATTGGCATCGCGGGCCGGGTCATGTGGATTGCCTGGCCAGCTGCGGCCACCTTCGTAGTGCTGCGGTTCGATATTGCTGACCGCGCCGGTCAGCAGCAGGCCATCCAGCCCCTGCAGCCAGTCGCCGGCCGGCAGCGGTGGCTGCAGGCTCGGCAACACTACCGGAGTCACCTCGGCCGCCTCGGCCAGCGCGCGCACGTACTTCTCGCCGGCCACCGCGAAACGGTGATGGCCGAGCACGGTGCTGTCGGTGGGCAGGCCCACCCAGGGCAGGCGGCGCATGGGAACACTCCTTGGCGTGCCGACACGTTACCTGGCGTCCGGCGAAGGCGGCAAGTCGTCGCCGTCACGCCATGGCTGTCACGCATCGGCGAAACTAGAGGGGTGAATGCTGATCGTCCTCCTCCGCTTCGCCTTCCCGCACTGCGCCCGCGAGGCCTGCGGTGAGTGCCGCGTTCCCGCCCAGCTGGTACGCCGCCAGCCTGCCCGAACCGCCCGCACTGCCCCCGCTGCAGGGGAATGTGCAGGCCGACGTTGCGGTGCTCGGTGCCGGCTATACCGGCCTGACCGCAGCCCTGGAACTGGCCGCGCGTGGCCAGCGGGTCGTGTTGCTGGAAGCGCAGCGGATCGGCTGGGGCGCGTCCGGCCGCAATGGTGGCCAGGCGCTGGTCGGCTATGGCTGCGAGGTCGACGAACTGGAGCGTCAGCTCGGCCGTGAAGATGCGCGCCACCTGTTCGACTGGTCGCGCGACGCGGTGCAGGCGATGCGCACCCGCATCGATCGCCACGGTATCGACTGCCACTGGGTGGAGGGCCACGCCAGCGTCGCCATCCGCGAGCGCCATGAGCGCGACCTGCGGGCCAACTGCGAGCACCTGCAACGCCATTACGACTACCCCATGCAGTGGTGGGAGCGGGATGCCCTGCGCGCGCAGCTGGACAGCCCGCGCTACCGCGCCGCGATGTTCGATCCGCTCAGCGCGCACCTGCATCCGCTGGCCTATGCGCGTGGCCTGGCCGACGCCGCGCGCGCAGCCGGCGTGGTGATCCACGAGCATTCGACGGTAACCCGCGTGCAGCGTGGGCCGCAGCCTGCCCTGCACACCGCGCAGGGCAGCGTGCGCGCCGCACATCTGGTGGTGGCCGGCAACGCCTGGCTGCAGGGCCTGCTACCGGAGCTGGAACGGCGGATCATGCCGGTCGGCACCTATATCGGTGCCAGTGAGCCGATCGGGGCCGAGCGTGCCCGGGCGCTGATCGGCAACAACATGGCGGTGGCCGATACCGCCTGGGCACTGGACTACTTCCGCCTCAGCCACGACCACCGGCTGCTGTTCGGTGGCCGTGCCAGCTATTCGGCGCTGCCACCGCCCGGTCTGCGCAGGGTGATGCAGCGGCGCATGCACCAGGTGTTCCCACAGCTGGCCGACGTGGCCCTGGACCAGGTCTGGGGCGGCTACGTCGACATCACCCGCAACCGCGCCCCGCACTGGGGCCGGCTGGACGGCAATCTGTACTTCGCGCAGGGCTTCTCCGGTCATGGGGTGGCCGCCGCCGGGCTGGCCGGCGAGGTGATCGCGGCCGCCATCGCCGGCCAGAGCGAGCGCCTGGACGTATTCCAGCGCCTGCGGCATGCGCCCTTCCCCGGCGGCCGGCTGCTGCGCACGCCACTGCTGGTGGCGGCGATGTCCTGGTACAAGCTGCGGGATGCATTGTGGTGAAGATTCTGCATCTCCACCTGTATTGAACGTTCTGACAAACGTACCGCAGCGCTGATCGTGCTGCACACGTCACAGATTTTCACGCGACATCTGTGATGGATGGCTGGACAATTTCCTAAATGCGCAGCTATGCAATTGCATAATCGTTCGCAGACCGATACCGTCCTGAGAAACCGGGCCCCGCGGCGAATGGATGCTGACAGGGGACACGTAGGAGAGGGGGACGTGCGATTGGACTGGTGGAAAGAAGGATTGTTGCTGAAGGTGCGCATTCGTCCGGCTGGCCTGATGATTGCCTTGCTTTATGCAGTTGCCTATTGGGCAACCCGACAGCTGTCGCTGGATCAGTTCTATTTGCCAGCCGGCATTCGGGTGGCAGCCGTGCTGTTGTGCCCGCCGCGCCTGTGGCCCTACCTGCTGTTGGGCGAATATGCGTACTTTGCACAGTCCCGCGTGCCGATGATCGAGAAGTACGGCCTGACATGGGTCATTGTTGCCTCCGCATTCCTCATGCCAGCGGTGATGCTGATTGTGAAGCTGCAACGGCGACTGATGGCGGAGTCGCAGACGATCGGCCTCTTGTTGATTGCCGCCGCTTCCAGCGTCGTTATTACTCTGCTCAACCTCAGCTTTTCCCATCTGCTCTGGCCAACACCTCCTTCCACACCCTTCCTGACCAATGCCGCGCGCTTCAGCGTGGGTGATTTCATCGGCATTCTGACGGTGGCCCCCATCGCCATGCTGTGGGCGCGGCAGGACGTGGGGCAGGAGTGGAACGCTCGACGAAAGACCCCGATGCTGGCAGCACTTTCATCGATGCTGCTGATCGGGATAGCAGCGACTCAACTGCCCGCAGACTGGATTGCATTGAAGGCAACGTTCCTGCTGCTGTTGGCACTCCCCGCGGCCGCGCTTACCTGCCTGTATGGCTGGAAGGGGGCTGCCCTTGCAGTGCCGGTGCTCAACATGGTCATCGGCCTGACCACGCCCAACACCCATCCCACCGCATTCGATCCAGCGGCCTTCATCACCCAGCAGATCATGGCGATCAGCGGCATCGTATTGCTGCTGCTCGGATCACGCATCACCCACTTCTACCACCGTTACAGGCTGCGCGAGATGGGGGAAAGGGACGCCATCCATTTGGCGAGGAGCTCGCAATTGGCCAGCGAGATGGAGCTGCGTGAACGTGCCCTGCACCTTCGCAAGCTCGGCGACGGCATTGATACGTCGCTGGTTGAGCTGGCCGAATGGCTCAAGGCCCAGGGACATCACGCAGTGGCCAACAGCCTTCTGCATACCTCGAATGTACATTCGCGGCTCTTTCGCGAACAGACAAGCATGGTCTATCCCTCGGGCCTGGAGCATCTTGGGCTTTACGTGGCCCTGCAGGCGGGTGGCATCCGTGAGTCGTGGAAGCTGACGGAGCGCGTTCTCCGCCCGGATCTGAAAGGCGACCCCTGCAACCTGAGCGTGGAACTGCAATTGGCCGCTTACCGAACACTGATTGATGCGGTCTCCATTCTTCTCAAGCATGAAGGTGGTCAGATTCGCATTCGTGCAAGGTGCGGCGGAATGGGCTCCAGGCGCGGAATCCTCATGGTCGTGTCACTGCTGGAACAGCGCAGACGCCTTTCCCAGCAGACAACCATGGCAGCGTTCGAGCGACTGACCGGGCGAACCCTCCCCTATGACGGGACCGTTGACTGCTATCGCAACCGGGTCAGGATTCTGTTCCTCGACCGCGAAACCAGACTGGAGGCAGTAGCCAGTACTCCATCGCGGTACGGCTGCCCCGCACCCTCTGCGCTGCAGTAGTGCATTTCACAGTCAAGCGACCGGATCGAACCAACACAGCAGAATCGCATAACGTCCCGCTCGTCCCCCTGGCCCAGGGCGTCATGGGCACCCGGCGAACACCGGGTGCCCATGCAGTCTGATACTGAAGCTGGCCGATATCCCGGCAACTGTCAGTATCAGGGTGCCTCTACTGCCCACAACACATCAGCTCCGCTTGCATATCTGACCAGCGTGAATGCGGGGGCCCGATAGACAACCGTTCTGGTGGCCTTGGCGGGAACAGGCAGGCGCTGCTCCGGCAACGACACCTTCGCAGACGGGTCACCTGCCGGCAGCACCCAGAACGTGCCGGCAGCATTGCCGATCACGATGTGCACGTGCCCTGCGAGATCGTTTACCTGGAAATAATCCATGCCATCGCGCTCGAACCCATAGACCAACCAGCCGGGATCCACGCTGAGGTCTTGTGCCTGCGGAATCGACTGGCCGAGTCCTTGGCCGGCCAACTTGATTCCATGGTCGTCACTCGGGGCAAAAGCAAAAACGGATACCGGCACCAACATCAATGCACCAGCAAATGCATGAATTCGGAAACTTCTCACACTGACCTCCAGGTTGGATGCAATACGGATCAAGAAGGATGCTACCGCCAATCGCATCAGCATATACCGGGCGGACTCCGCAGTGCCTGTCGGAGATAATCCACTGGATCGATGCAAACCCATGCCACGCCGAAGCTGCCTCCGAAATCGCCAATACCCGCGGCGAAACCCGCGCACGGTGCGGGTCAGCGGCATCTGCGACAAGGCCCTGGACAGGCGCGTGCAACAGCAGGATGTCGTCGATTGTGTGACGGCGAACACAGCGGACAGCATCAACCGCCGAATGTGGCGGGTGCAACGGCTGAAACGCGATCGACACATGGGCGCACTGATTGTGGATGATTCACCGTCCTCTGGTGGCTATGCCGCCGCACTGCCGGGCATGTAGGGCCTCGAAGCATGGGAAGCCGCCGATTGCAGCGCAAAGGGAGGCCAGACACCTCGATTGCACCCATCTCCAACTGTCGATAGTGTCTGCGGAAGTGGTCAGTCATCATTGGCCAGGAGATGAGAGGCGCGGGCTTGGACCGATTCAAAGAAGCAATTGAACTGAGCTTCCGGATCCGACCCGTCGGAATCGCACTCGCGGCCGTCTACGCCCTGGGCTGCCTTGCCTCGCGTCAGTTCTCGCTGGATCAGTTCTTCCTGCCCGCGGGCATCCGGGCAGCGGCACTACTGATCGTCCCGACCCGCCTGTGGCCCTACCTGCTGCTTGGCGAGTACGCGTACTTCGCAACCTTGCGCATTCCCATGATCGACAGCTACGGCCTGGCCTGGGTCATCCTGGCCTCGACGCTGCTGATGCCGGTGGCGATGCTGGTGGTCTACCTGCATCGCATTAGAATGCCATCGGAGTCCGCCACCGGCCTCTGGTTGCTGTCGTTGACCTTCTGCATGGCGTTGTTCGTCCCGGCTCTCAATATGGGCATTTCATTTGCTCTGTGGTCGAACCCACCGCCGAGCAACCTGCTTAGCGCAGTTGATCGCACGATCTTTGGCCACTTCGCCGCCATCATCACCCTCGTGCCGTTGGCATTCCTCTGGTCGCGACGACACGCGGCCCCCAATTGGACGCGCCGCTTTGCTGCGCCTACGGTCACGGCCATCCTGGTGATGCTGGTCCTGGGCCTGTGCATGCAGCTTACGGCCATCAGCGCCCACACCACACGCACCCACCTGGTACTGCTGTCCTCCCTCCCAGCGATCGCCCTGACCTTCATGCATGGGTGGCGTGGCGCTGCCATCGCGATTCCGCTGTTGAACCTTCCACTCCATTTCGCCACACCCAGCACCGGCCTACCGTCCTCGTTCGACCTGGGCACCTTCGCCACCCAGCAGAACATGGCCGTGATGAGTGTCGCACTGCTCGCCCTGGGGTCCAGCATCAGCTATCACCATGAGCGTGCACGGTGCCGTGGACTGGCAGAGGAAACCACGTTGCGCCTGGCACGTAGTTCGCACCAGACCCGTGAGCGTGAGCTTCGCGAGCGCGCCTCCCATCTCAAGCAACTCGGCGAAGGCATGGACAGCTCGCTCGGCGAGATGGTCAGCTGGCTGAAGGCGCAGGGGCATCATGCGGTGGCCAACAGCCTGCAGCACGCCTCATCCGTGCACTCGCGGCTGTTCCGTGAACAGGCCAGTCTGGTCTACCCCACGGGGCTGGAGCAGGTTGGGCTGTATATCGCGCTGCGGGTTAGCGGCGCATGCGAAAGCTGGGACAACTCCCATCGCGTGATTCCGCCCCGGCTGGAGGGCAACCCCTGCCTGCTGACTGTCGACCTGCAGCTCGCCATCTATCGCTCGCTGATCGAGGCGGTGTCGCTGCTGCTGGAACTGGAGTCGGGACAGGTCAGCGTGCGCGCCCGGAGCGGCCAGGCGGGCGACCGGCGCGGCATCGTGGTGGTCGTTGGCCTGCTTGACCGCGGTCGCACGCTGTCGAACCGGACCGTTCAGCAGGCCATCGAGCGTCTGGCCGGCCGGATAATGGCCTACGGCGGCACGGTGCATTGCCGTGGCAACCGGCTCCGGCTCGTCCTGCACGAATCGCTTGCGGGTACAGCGGCGGCATTCGCATCGCCTGCCTGATCGGTGAACGACGCGCAGGGCACGCTGCTCCGGCTAAAGTTGCACCCGAAACCGCCGCTATCCGTGCCGAGTCCCTCCCTCGTGAGCCACCGCATCATGCCCGTCCTGCCGCAGGCCGCCGTCGATGGCGACCTGGCCGATCCGCTGCCGCAACGGATCCTGCTGGTCGAAAACTCCCGTGCGTTCACCGGCATGCTGCGCGAGGCCATCGAGCAGCGCCTGGAACTGCCGGTGGTGATCGCTTCCACCCTGGCCGAGGCCGATCGCCTGCTGAGCGAGGATGGGGGCTGGTTCCTGGTACTGACCGGGCTGGTGCTGGCCGACGGCGACCGCGACGCGGTGGTCGAGTTCTTCCTCAGGCGCGGCCTGCCCACCGTGGTGGTCAGCAGCGTCTACGACGAGGATCTGCGCAAGCGCGTACTGCAGCAGCAGATCATCGACTACGTGCTGAAGAACACGCCGGGCAGCATCGACTACCTGGTGTGGCTGGTGCAGCGCCTGGAGCGCAACCGGCGCATTGCGGCACTGGTGGTGGACGACTCGCCGTCCGCGCGCGGCTATGCCGCCGCCCTGCTGCGCATGTATGGCCACGAGGTGCACGAGGCCGCTGACGGCAACGAGGGCCTGGCCGCGATCGAGGCGCATCCTGCGATCCGCCTGGCCGTGGTCGACCAGGAAATGCCGGGCATGCAGGGCGTGGAGTTCACCCGCCGCCTGCGCACCCTGCGCTCGCGCGACAAGGTGGCGGTGATCGGCATTTCCGGCAATGCCGATGCCTCGCTGATCCCGCGCTTCCTGAAGAACGGCGCCAACGACTTCCTGCGCAAGCCGTTCTCGCGCGAGGAGTTCTTCTGCCGGGTCTCGCAGAACGTGGATCAGCTGGAGCTGATCGGCACGCTGCAGGACCTGGCCACCCGCGACTTCCTCACCGGCCTGCCCAACCGTCGCTGCTTCCTGGAACAGAGCCAGCGCCAGCTGCCGCAACTGCAGCTGCATGGCCAGTGCGTGGCGGTGGCAATGATCGACATCGACCACTTCAAGCACATCAACGACACCTACGGTCACGAAGCCGGCGATGACGCGCTGCGCGCGGTGGCCGGTGCGGTGGCCGCGCATGCCCGCAGCCACGACCTGACCGCCCGCTTCGGCGGCGAGGAGTTCTGCCTGCTGGTGCCGGACATGGAGCAGGACGAGGCCCTGCTGTACTTCGAGGAACTGCGCCAGCGCATCGCCGCGCTGGAAGTGGACATCGGCACCGCCAGCCTGCGCATGACGGTGAGCATCGGCCTGTGCTGCCTGCGCCCGCAGCGCGATGCACTGCATCGGCTGATCTCCGAAGCCGACCGCCAGCTGTACCTGGCCAAGGCCGGCGGCCGCAACCGGGTCAGCTGCACCACGGTGGCCAGCCCGCTGCGCCCGCGCGAGCCCGCGCTGACCTGACCGGGCAGCCTTGATCCAGATCAACGCCGCGCCAGCGCGGCAGCTCTACAGTCAGCCCCGACATACGCATGAAGGGGAGCCGGGGATGGCACTACTGGTCTGGCAGGACGATCTGAACATCGGCATCGATGTGATCGACCAACAACACCGCCGCATCATCGAGATGCTCAACCATTTGCACGTGGCCCAGGCCAGCATGCAGCGTGCGGCAGTGGGCGAGGTGATCGACGAAGTGGTGGACTACACCATGTCGCACTTCGCGTTCGAGGAAGAACTGATGGAGGAAGCGGGCTATCCGTTCTGTGCCGCGCACAAGCGCGTGCATGAAGTCTTCATCAAGCGGGTATCGGAGTACCGCATGCGCTTCCAGGCCGGCGAGGACATCAGCGATGAACTGCGCACCATGCTCTCGCGCTGGTTGTTCAACCACATCCGCGGCGATGACCAGGCCTACGCCGAACAGGTCAAGGCGCACTTGAACCAGTTCGCCCGCGAACACCAGGGCGGCGGTTGGCTGGGGCGCACGCTCAAGCGCTTCTTTGGCTGAGCCGCAGCGCGCGCCGGTGCAGGGCCACCAGCGCGCACAGGGTCGCTGCCGCAGTCAGGCACAGGTAGTAGCCGACCGCGACCAGGCCGAAGCGTTCGGCCAGCCAGGTGGCCAGGTACGGCGCCGGCGCCGCACCCAGAATGCCGGCCAGGTTGAATGAGAGCGAGGCGCCGGTGTAGCGCACTTCCACCGGGTAGATCTCGGCCAGGAAGGTGCCGCAGGGGCCGTAGGTCAGCCCCATCAGGAACAGGCCCAGGCACAGGAACGCCGTGACCAGCCAGGGACTGTGCGGCTGGAACAACGGCGCGAACAGTACGCCGAAGCCGATGATCAGCACGCTGGCCACGATCATCGTGCGACGCGTGCCCCAGCGGTCGCCATAGCGCGCCGACAACGGGATGCCCAGCGCGAAGAACAGCATGCCGGCCATCTGCATCAGCAGGAACTGCTCGCGGCTGTAGCCCAGCACGGCGGTGCCATGGCCGAGGCTGAACACGGTCATCAGGTAGAACAGCACGAAGGTGGCGAACGCCCCCAGCGTGCCCAGCAGCATCGCCACCGGATGGTCACGCAGCACCGTCCACATCGGCAGCCGCACCGGCGCCTTGCGCTCCAGTGCCTGCTTGAAGTCGGGCGTCTCATGGATGTTCAGGCGCACCCACAGGCCCAGGCCGACCAGCAGCGCGCTGGCCACGAACGGAATACGCCAGCCCCACTGCAGGAAGTCGTCCTGGCTCAGGCAGCGGCCGAGCACCAGGAAAATGCCCGCCGACAACAGGAAACCGATCGGCGCGCCCAGCTGCGGGAACATGCCGTACCAGGCGCGCTTGCCCGGCGGCGCGTTCTCGGTGGCCAGCAGCACCGCCCCACCCCACTCGCCGCCCAGCCCCAGGCCCTGGCCGAAGCGGCACAGCGCCAGCAGCGCGGGCGCCCACAGGCCAATCTGCGCGTGGGTCGGCAGCAGACCGATCAGCACCGTGGACAGGCCCATGGTCAGCAACGCGGCGACCAGGGTGGCCTTGCGGCCGATGCGGTCGCCGAAATGGCCGAACACCGCCGAGCCGACCGGCCGTGCGATGAACGCCACCGCGAAGGTCGCCAGTGACTGCAACAGCGCCGCCTGTTCGCTGCTGTCCGGGAAGAACAGGTGCGGGAACACCAGCACTGCGGCCGTGGCGTAGATGTAGAAATCGAAGAATTCGATGGTGGTGCCGATCAGGCTGGCCAACAGGACGCGGCGGGGAGAGTTCACGGGCGGTGCGGCAGCGGTGATCGTCGACATCGGCAACACGGGTAACGGCGGATCGCCCGATTCTGCCACGGGCCGGTGGCCGCACGGGACGATGGTTTCAGCCGACACCGATGCCAACGAGGGTGGCAGGCGCCATTGTTCTGCAGGTCCTCGCCCCTGCTCGACCACATTCCACGAAATGCAGCCGAGCATCGGCTCGGCTCTACATGTGGGCGCAAGCCCCGACGCCGTTACAGCTGGATCCAGGTGGCCTTGATCTCGCTGTACTTGTCGAACGCATGCAGCGATTTGTCGCGCCCATTGCCGGACTGCTTGTAGCCACCGAACGGGGCGGTCATGTCACCGCCATCCCAGCCGTTCACCCAGACGCTGCCGGCGCGCAGCTGGCGTGCGACGCGGTGGGCGCGGCCCAGATCGCGCGTCCACAGGCCGGCGGCGAGGCCGTAGCGGCTGTCATTGGCCAGGCGCACCGCTTCGGCTTCGTCGTCAAAGCCGAGCACCGCCAGCACCGGCCCGAATACTTCCTCGCGCGCCAATGCCTGGTCGGGGCTCACCTGATCGAACACCGTGGGCTGCACATAACAACCGCCCGCCTCGACATCGGCGCGATGACCGCCCAGCAGCAGGCGGGCGCCCTCGCTTTCGGCACGCACGATATCCCCCATCACCTTGTCCAGATGCGCGGCATCCACCAGCGCGCCCATCGGTGCGTCGGCGTCAAGCGGGTGGCGCGGCTGCATGTGCTGGCCGTAGGCAACCACCTGGTGCACGAAATCCTCGCGGATCGAGCGCTGCACCAGCAGCCGTGACCCGGCAGTACAGACCTCGCCCTGGTTGAAGAAGATGCCCCGTGCCACCGCCTTCGCAGCGGCATCCAGATCGGGGGCATCGGCAAACACCACGTGCGGGCTCTTGCCACCACACTCCAGCCAGACCCGCTTGAGGTTGGACCGCCCTGAATACTGCAGCAGCCGCGCGCCGGTGGCCGTGGAGCCGGTGAACGCCAGCACGTCCACATCCATGTGCAGGGCCAACGGCTCACCGACGCGCGCACCGTGGCCCGGCAGCACGTTCAGCACGCCCTCCGGCAGGCCCGCTTCGGCGGCCAGCGCCGCCAGCCGCAACGCACTCAGGGGCGAGCGCTCGGAAGGCTTGAGCACCACCGAGTTGCCCATGGCCAATGCAGGCGCGATCTTCCAGCACGCCATCAGCAACGGGAAATTCCACGGCACGATCGCCGCCACCACGCCGGCGGGCTCGCGCGTGACCAGGCCCAGCTCATGCGGGCCGGTGGGCGCGACCTCACCGTACAGCTTGTCCACCGCTTCGGCCGTCCAGCGCAGGCAGCGCACCGCGCCGGGCAGGTCGATACGACGCGCATCACGCACCGGCTTGCCCATGTCCAGGGTTTCCAGCAGGGCCAGCTCGTCCGCGTGTTTTTCCACCAACGCCGCCAACGCCAGCAGCACGCGCTTGCGATGGGCCGGGCTGGCCTGTGACCAGTGGCCCGCATCGAAGGCACGCCGCGCCGCGCCCACTGCGCGCTCCACGTCCTGTGCATCGCAGTCGGCGACCACCCCCAGCACGCGACCATCAATCGGGCTGATGCAGTCGAAGCGCGCGCCGCTGGCAGCGTCGGTGTAACGACCCTCGATAAAGGCCTGTCCGGGTATCGAAAGCTGCTGGGCCAGCGCCTGCCAGTGGCTGCGGTCGGGAAAGTCGGCCATGTCGGGCTCCTCGGAACAGTTTCCCCGGTTATACCGGCGCGGCCGCGACTCCACCGTGACGTGGCTGCGCTACATTTCCCCCATCGGACCCGATGGAGCTGGCATGAAGCGTTCCGCGAGCGACCTGCACGATCTGGCCACCCGACGCCCGGAGTCATTGGAGGCGTACTGGATGCCGTTCACCGCCAACCGCCACTTCAAGGCCGCGCCGCGTGTGCTGGTGCGTGCCGAGGGCATGCACTACGAGGATGTCGACGGCCGCCAGATCCTCGATGGCACCGCCGGCCTCTGGTGCTGCAACGCGGGCCATGCACGGCCGCGCATCGTCGAGGCCATCGTCGAGCAGGCGCGCACGCTCGACTATTCGCCGGCCTTCCAGATGGGCTCGCCGCCGGCCTTCGCCCTGGCGCAGCGGCTGGCCGCCTTGGCGCCGGGCCCGCTCAACCATGTGTTCTTCACCAGCTCCGGTTCCGAGGCGGTGGATACCGCGATGAAGATCGTGCTGGCCTACCACCGCCAGCGCGGCGAGGGCCAGCGCACGCGCTTCATCAGCCGCGAGAAGGCCTACCACGGGGTGGGTTTCGGCGGCATGGCGCTGGGCGGGCTGCCCAACAACCGCAAGCCGTTCGGCCTGCAGCTGGGCGGCGTCGACTACCTGCGCCACACCCTGGACCTGCCGCGCAACGCGTTCAGCAAGGGCCTGCCACGCCAGGGCGCGGAGCTGGCCGATGACCTGGAACGGCTGATCGCGCTGCATGATGCCTCGACGATTGCCGCCGTATTCGTCGAACCCATTGCCGGCTCGGCCGGGGTGATCCTGCCCGCACCGGGTTACCTGCAGCGCCTGCGCGAACTGTGCGACCAGCACGGCATCCTGCTGGTGTTCGACGAGGTCATCACCGGTTTCGGCCGGGTTGGGATGCCCTTCGCCGCGCAGCGCTTCGGGGTCACCCCGGACCTGCTGACCTTCGCCAAGGCGGTCAGCAACGGCGCGGTACCGCTGGGTGGCGTGCTGGCCAGCGACGCCGTGCATGCAACCCTGATGCAGGCACCACCACAGGCCATCGAGCTTTTCCATGGCTATACCTGTTCGGGGCACCCGCTGGCCTGCGCCGCGGCGCTGGCGACGCTGGAGGTCTATGCCGAGGAGCGTCTGTTCGAGCGCGCCATCGAGCTGGGCGAATACTGGCAGGAACGACTGCATGCGCTGCAGGGCCTGCCCAACGTGATCGACATCCGCAACTTCGGCCTGGTCGGCGCGGTTGAGCTGGCGCCTCGCCGCGATGCGCCGGGCAGCCGGGGCTACGAGGTCTACCGGCGCTGCTTCCACGACGGCCGACTGCTGGTGCGGTGCACCGGCGACATCATCGCGCTGTCGCCGCCGCTGATCGTGGACAAGGCGCAGATCGACCAGATCACCGGCACCCTGGGCGAGATGATCCGGGCCACCGCCTGAGCCCGGGCCGGTGGTGGCGAGCGGGTACAATGGGCGGTTCCGCTCCTGCTCGCTGCCGTGCCCATGGATATCGTCGTCAAAGAAGAACTCAAGGCCTACATCGACCCGCTGACCGCGGACGAACATGACGCGCTGGAGCGCAGCATCCTGGCCGAAGGCTGCCGCGATGCGCTGGTGTTGTGGGGGAATGTACTGGTCGATGGCCATAACCGTTTCGGCATCTGCCAGAAGCATGGCCTGCCCTTCAATACCGTGCAGAACACCCGCTTCCAGAGCATGGAAGACGTGCACCTGTGGATGATCGAACAGCATCTGGGCCGCCGCAGCGTGTCCGACTTCCAGCGCGGCGTGCTGGCGCTGCGCAAGCGCGACATCCTGGCCGCCCGCAAGCAGGTCGAGCAGGCGCAGCTGCAGCGCGAGAGCGATGGCACCGCCGACGTCGCCGATGAGACCAGTGAAGACAGCCCGCCGTGGGAACCGGCACCGAAGATCAGCCGCGCCGAGCTGGCGCGCGAAGCCAAGCTGAGCACCAGCCAGGTCGGCATGATCGAGCGCATCCACGCCCAGGCCGCCGCCGAGGTGGTGGAAGCGGTCAAGGCCGGCGTGATCTCGATCAGCGCCGCCGCCGCCGTGGCCGACCTGCCGGAAGAAGAGCAGCGCGCCGCCGCCGCCGGTGGCAAGGACGAGCTGAAGCAGGCCGCCAAGCGCGTGCGCGAGTCCAAGCGCAAGCCGCGCGCACCGAAGCCGGAAGCGGCCGAGATGGACTTCGAGGAACCGGACGAGGAGCAGATCGCCAGCCGCGACGCCGAGGTGCTGTCGGCGCTGGAACAACTGGGCGAGGATGCCCCGGCACTGCGCCGCCGCGTCGTCGCGCTGACCCGCGAGAACGACACCCTGCGCGCGCAGCTGGCTGCGTTGCGCAAGCAACTGGAAGCGCTCTGAACCAGCGGGTAGTGCCGGCCGCTGGCCGGCAACCCCATGAACGTTCCGCGTGCGTAGCGGATGCCGGCCAGCGGCCGGCACTACCAGATGCTCATGCCGTGCCGGTTAGACTTCCGGCATGACGCCTGCCCACGATCCGCGCCGCGCTCAGCTGCGACGCCTGAAAGCCCTCGCACTGGGCCTGCTGCTGTTGATGCTGGCCGGATTCGCGGTCAGCCACTGGCAGGGCGAACGCGGCATCTGGGCCTGGGTCTCGGCGTTCTGCGAGGCCGCAGCCGTGGGCGCACTGGCCGACTGGTTCGCCGTCGTCGCGCTGTTCCGGCGCCCGATGGGCCTGCCGATTCCGCACACTGCGATCATCCCGCGCAGCAAGGAACGCATCGGCGACAGCCTCGCCCTGTTCGTGCGTGACCAGTTCCTGGAACCGCAGGTGCTGCTGGCCAAGCTGCAGGTGTTCGATCCGGCCAGCCGCCTCGGCAGTTGGCTGGCCGACCCGGCGCGCTCGCGGATGCTGGCCGACATGGCACGCGGCTGGGCCCTGCAGGCACTGGACTTCTTCGACGAGACAGCGGTGCGCCGGCAGCTGCATGCGTTCGTGGTGCAGCAGCTGCGGCAGTGGAATGCCGCCGCCACCGCCGGTGAGCTGCTGGCCCTGCTGACCGCCGACGGGCGCCACCAGCGCGTGCTGGACGAGGGCCTGCAGCGGCTCGGCCGCTGGCTGGAACAGCCAGAAGTGAAGGAACGCGCCTCGCAGCTGATCGTGCGCTACATCCAGCGCGAATGGCCGACGCTCTCGAGCACGGTGAACTGGGTGAAGCCGATCGATGAGATCGGCGACAGCCTGGCCGAGCGCCTGGCGCGGGCGGTGCTGGAAGAACTGCAGCAGGTACTGGCCGAGCCGCAGCATCCGCTGCGCCAGGACTACGAGACCTGGCTGCAGAACTACGTGCAGCGCCTGCGCGAGGACCCGGCCCTGGCCGAGCGCATCGAACAGCTCAAGCAGGAAATGATCGACCACCCCGCCCTGCAGGACTATGTGCAAGGGCTGTGGGCGCGCATCCACGCCAGCCTGCGTGACGACCTGCAGCGCGAGGACTCGGCGCTGGTCGGACACCTGCAGCGCAGCCTCGCCTCACTGGGCGCCAGCCTGCAGGCCGACCCGGCCCTGCGCGAGGCCCTCAACCAGCACCTGCTGGAAGGTGCGCAACGCCTGACCGGCCGTCTGCGCGAGGGTGTGACCACGCATATCGCGCAGACCGTGAAGGGCTGGGACGAGCGGCATCTGGTCGAACAGCTGGAACTGAGCGTGGGCCGCGACCTGCAGTTCATCCGCTTCAACGGCACGCTGGTGGGTGGGCTGATCGGCCTGTTGCTGCATGCGGCGACAGTGGTGTTCAGGTTCTAGGCCTCGGTGCGCCCCCGGATCATCATGCTTGATTCATAAAATGCGAATGCCTATCATTTACTGATCGGTTTGTACGCTTAGCCAAGCGGGCGCGGAAGACGCGCCCATCGCCCGTGTACATCCCCGACCTCTGGATTGCCCGCCTGCGCGGGCAGTGCTTCGTCGATGGGACACGCTGGGCGACATGCGCAGGGCGCAAGGGGGCCGCGGACGCGTTCCATCCCCTCCCCTACCTGCAGGAACGCCGTGGACCGCTCGCCCGCAACCGCCAGCCCCCGCACCTTCTTCTCCAATCCACGCTGGGGCGTGCTGTCACGCTCGCTGGCCGCGATCTTCGGCGGCTACGCGCTGGCTTCGGCCACCAGCGTGTTCTGCGCGGTGGCACTGCCCGGTGCGCGCGGCCAGGCCGTGCTGACCGGCATGCTGCTGGCCATCCTGGTAGCCGCGTGCGCAGCGCTGTGGGCGTTCGCGACCCGCAGCGCGCTGCGCGCCTGGGTGGGCATCCTCGCGCCCGCGCTGCTGATGGCCGCCGTTGCGCGCCTGCTGGGGGCCTGGGCATGAAGAACGGCTTCCGCCAGTCGATGGCCTGGCTGCACACCTGGACCGGTCTGCTGGTCGGCTGGTTGCTGCTGCTGATCTTCATGGCCGGCACGGCCAGCTACTACCGCGAGGAAATCAGCCGCTGGATGCGACCGGAACTTCCGTCCAGCCAGGTCAGCATCGATGTCGCCGCGCAGCGCGCCGTGGATTACCTGCAGGCCAATGCGGCGCAGGCCGGGAACTGGTTCGTCACCCTGCCGCAGCCGCGCAACCCGGCCATGCAGATGTTCTGGCGGTTGCCACCGGAGCTGGCCGATCCCAGTCGCGGCCGTCGCGGTGGCTTCGGCGAAGCCACGCTGGACCCGAATACCGGCCAGGCACTGAAGGCACGCGAAACGCGGGGCGGTGATTTCTTCTACCGCCTGCATTTCGACCTGCACTACATCCCGGTGCTGTGGGCGCGCTACCTGGTCGGCTTCTGCGCGATGTTCATGCTGGTGGCGATCATCACCGGCGTCATCACCCACAAGAAAATCTTCAAGGACTTCTTCACCTTCCGCAAGGACAAGGGCCTGCGTTCCTGGCTTGATTTCCACAACGTCAGCGCGGTGATGGCCCTGCCCTACCACGCGATGATCACCTACACCGGCATCGTCACCCTGATGGTCATGTACCTGCCGTGGGGGGTGAAAGTCGCCTACCCGCAGGACGAAGACAAGTTCTTCAGCGAAGCCTTCGGCGGCATGCCGGAGGTGACCGCGCCGGCCGAAGGACGCGCCACGCCGCTGCCGATCGCGCAGCTGCTGGACAGCGCACGTGCGCACTGGCACGGCGTGGAAGTGGCCGGCTTCACCGTGTCCAACCCGGGGGCGGCCAATGCGGTGATCGACATCCGCCAACGCGACGGCAAGCGCCTGTCCACCGACACTCCCGCCGTTCGCTACGACATGGTCAACGGCACGTTGCTGGAGGAAACGCCTCCATCCGGCGGCGCCACCGCCACCCGTGGCGTGCTGTACGGCCTGCACCTGGCGCGCTTCGCCGATTGGGGCCTGCGTGCACTGTTCTTCCTGTCCGGCCTGGTCGGCTGCCTGATGGTGGCCAGCGGCGTGGTGCTGTGGGCGGTGAAGGAACGGCCCAGGCATGCCAAGAGCGGCCGCACCGGCTTCGGCCTGCGCCTGGTCGATGCGCTGAACATCGGCACCGTGGCCGGCCTGCCGATCGCTTTCGCGGCCTACTTCTGGGGCAACCGCCTGCTGCCACTGGACATCGCCGGGCGCGCGAGTGCGGAGGCCAACGTGTTCTTCTACGCCTGGGGCGGCGCGCTGCTGGCCGCCTTCATCTGGCCGAAGCGGATGATGTGGGCGTGGCAGCTGTACCTGGGTGCGGCTGCGTTCGCGCTGGTACCGGTGGTCAACGCGCTGACCACGCACGCGCATCTTGGCATCACACTGCGCAGCGGTGACTGGGTACTGGCTGGCGTCGATCTGTCGATGATCGCGTTCGGTGCGATGCTGGCGCTGTGCGGCTGGCGCATGCAGCGCTGGACGCCACCGCTGAGCGCGGCCGAGAAGAAGAAGCGCGCCGCCGCCGCAGCAGCACCCAGGGCCCCGGTGGACGCTGCGGAAACCGCCGAAGCGGAGGCCAGCGCATGATGCTGCTGGCACTGGCCCTGTCGTTCTCCGCGTTCACCGCGTTGTCGCTGGCGATGGAAAAGCACCAGCACGACCTGCACGGCAGGGCCGCAGCCACGCCCGCACGGCGCACCCAGTGGCGCGTGCTGGGCTGGGCCCTGCTGACGGTGGCGTTCGCGCTGTGCGTGATCGACCACGGCTGGGCGATGGGCCCGGTGCTGTGGCTGGGCACGATGACACTGGG
The DNA here is from genome assembly GCF_049384825.1 of Stenotrophomonas sp. CASM106. Classification (NCBI taxonomy): domain Bacteria; kingdom Pseudomonadati; phylum Pseudomonadota; class Gammaproteobacteria; order Lysobacterales; family Lysobacteraceae; genus Stenotrophomonas; species Stenotrophomonas sp. CASM106. The sequence goes on along the minus strand of NZ_JBMRFS010000002.1, from coordinate 522,881 downwards.
CGGTCTGGCGCTGTCGTTCGGGCTGTACCCGTACCGGCCGAAGTGGATCGCGGCGTTGGCGATCGTGCTGCCGGTGCTGGGGCTGGTGGTGGCGGTGCTGTAGCCGGGCCACCGGGGTCGGATCCCTTTCGCGAAGCGCAAGGGCTCTGACCCCTGGTGCGTAGATCCGGATGGGGTCAGAGCCCCTGCGCTTCGCGCAGGGGATCCGACCCCGGGCGTCGCGTTACCCCAACCGCTTCAATTCCCACGCGCGGTGGATGCGCGCGTTGCGCTCGAAGTCCGGGCCGATGGTGCGCGCGGTGATCTCGCGGCACTGGGCGAATTCGGCGATGGCGTTCTCTTCCAGCTTGAAGCGGCGGAAATTGTTGGAGAAGTACAGCACGCCGCCCGGCGCCAGCCGCGCCACGGCTGCACGCAGCAGCTTGATCTGCTCGCGCTGCACGTCGAAGTCATCGGCGCGCGCGGAGTTGGAGAAGGTCGGCGGGTCACAGAAGATCACGTCGTACTGGCCACGGTCGCCCTCCAGCCACGCCATCGCGTCGGCCTGCACCAGCAGGTGCTGGTTGCCGCCCTGCCCGTTCAACGCCAGGTTGTCGTAGCACCACTGCAGGTAGGTCGCCGACAGATCGACGCTGGTGGTGCTGGCGGCACCGGCCACCGCCGCCTGCACGCTGGCCACGCCGGTGTAGCAGAACAGGTTGAGGAAGCGCTTGCCACGTACCTGCTCGGCCATCATCCGGCGCAGCGGGCGGTGGTCGAGGAACAGGCCGGTGTCCAGGTAGTCGAACAGATTCACCTGCAGCAGTGCATTGTTCTCGCGCACCACGATGAATTCGTCACGCTGCTCGAAGCGGCCGTACTTGCTGCCGCCCTTGCCGCGCTCGCGCGACTTCATCGAGACCTGCTCGGGCGGCACGCCGAACACTTCGCGCGCAGCGGCCAGCAGCTCGTTGCGGCGGCGGCGCACGTCGTTCTCGGGAATGGCAGCCGGTGCGGCGTATTCCTGCACGTGCAGGAAGGTACGGCGCTTGCCGCCGTCTTCCTCGTAGACGTCGATGGCGGCCGCGTACTCCGGCAGGTCGGCGTCATAGGCGCGGAAGCAGGTGATGTCTTCGCGGGCACGCCAGCTCTTGAACTTCTTCAGGTTCTTGCGCAGGCGGTTGGCCACCATCTGCGCGCCTTCGCTCAGCTCGCGCGGCTGTGCCGGATCACGGCCCGGCACGGCGATCGGGTCGCAGACGATCAGCGCACACTCCAGCGCACCATTGAACATCTGGTACTTCTTGCCGGCGCGCAGGCCGGTGGCGAAGGCCAGTTCGTCGTTGCCGCACAGCAGGCTGGCGCGCCACTGCGGCACCGCCTTCTGCAGGGCGTTGCCCAGCGCGCGGTACAGCGCCGGATCGGCGGCCAGGCGTTCGTCGTACGGCGGGTTGCAGACCACCGCACCGATCTCCTGTTCCGGCGCGGCCAGGTCGGCCACGTCGGCGCGGGTGAAGCGGATCGCGTGGGCGACGCCCGCGACCTCGGCGTTCTCGCGTGCCGCCTGGATCGCGGTCGGATCGATGTCGCTGCCGTGGATGACTGGCTTCAGCGCGGCCAGGCCGGCCGCTTCGCGCTCACGTGCTTCGCTCTGGATGGACTTCCAGGCGGCCTTGTCGAAGCCCAGCCAGCGGCTCGGCGGCAGGCTGCCATGACGCATCAGGCCGGGAGCGACGTCGGCGGCCATCAGCGCACCTTCGATCAGCAGGGTACCGCTGCCGCACATCGGATCCAGCAGGCCACCACCGGCAGCGTGCAGGCGCGGCCATTGCGCGCGCAGCAGCAGCGCGGCGGCCAGGTTTTCCTTCAGCGGTGCCTCGTGGGCAGCACCACGCCAGCCACGGCGATGCAGCGGGCCGCCGCCGAGATCGATCGACAACGAGGCACGGCCCTTGCGCAGCAACAGGTTGACGCGCACGTCGGGCAGATCGGTGTTGACCGAGGGGCGTTCCAGGCCTTCATCGCGCATGCGGTCGACGATGGCGTCCTTGATCCGCTGCGCGGCGAAGCGGGCGTGGGTGATCTTGTCGCCGGACACGTGCGCGTCCACCGCCAGGGTCATCTCCGGCGTGATGTGCTCGTGCCACGGCAGCGCACGCACGCCGTCGTACAGGGCCTGCTCATCCGGGCACTCGAACTCGTCGATGGGCCACAGCACGCGGCTGGCCAGGCGCGACCACATCACGATCCGCAGCGCCTGCGCCAGTTCGCCCTCGGCGTTGACGCCGGCAATGGTGGCAGTGGCCTTGCCAAGGCCCAGGGCCGACAGTTCATCGGCAAGCAGGTATTCCAGGCCCTTGGCGCAGGAGACGAAGAATTTCACGGGATCGGTTCGCAGGTGGTCGGGCGCGGCACAGGGGCCGGGCCGGTCGGAAAGGAGGGCCGTAGGCACGGCCGGCAGGCCCGCGCCGGGGGCGGCGGGGCTGCCATTGTAGTCAATGCGGGCGGGCGCGCCGTGCGCCCGGGCTTCACAGTTGCCGCAGCAAGCGTTCGAAGGCCTGCGCGGAAGCCTCCACGTGGCGCTCGAGGCGGTGGCCGTCGTCGACCAGCAGCAGCTGCGCCGAGCGCGCCTGCGCCCACGCGATCACTCCCGCTGCTGGCACCACGTCGTCATGCCAGGCCTGGACCACGGTGGTCGGCACGGCGGCGGCGTCCAGCGCCGGCATCGGGCCCATCGTGGTCGGCGGCACCATCAGGAACAGGCCGGCCACCGGTACCTGCAACGAGGCGATGGCGGAAATGTAGGCGCCCAGGCTGGAGCCGGCCAGCACCACCGGCCCCTGCCGGGCCGCGATGGCGGCGCGCTCGACCAGGCGGCGCAGGCGGGTCGGCACGTCGCCTACCCGGCTGACCTCGCTCATCGCGTCCAGGTCGGTGTAGTCCGGGCGCTCATGGGTCCAGCCCAGGCGCTGCGCCACGTCGGCCAGCGCGGTGACCTTGGTCGCTTCCGGGCCGCTCTCGAAGCCATGCGACAGGATGCAGTGGCCGCGGCTCATGCACGTGCTCCGTGCGAGCGGGCCAACGAGGAAAGAGAAGGCAGGTTCATGCCGCAATGCTAGCATCGCCGGATGCCCAACCCGCTCCTGCCCGGCCTGCAGCTGCAGCCCCTGCCCTACGAAGACCGTCTGCCGCTGCGCGACCCGGCCACGCTGGAGATGGTGGTGATCCACTGCACCGAACTGCCCGATCTGGCGATGGCCCGCGAGTACGGCGAGCGTGTGCTGTACGACAGCGGTGCCGGCAACAGCGGGCACTTCTACATCGACCGCGATGGCAGCGTGGTGCAGTACGTGGCACCGGAACGCGTGGCCCACCACGTGCGCGGCATGAACGCGCATACGCTGGGCATCGAGCTGGTCAATACCGGGCGCTATCCGGACTGGTTCGACAGCCGCCACCAGGCGATGGACGAGGCCTACACCGAGGCACAGCTGCAGGCGCTGGAACAGCTGCTGCTGGCGCTGGTGGCGCACTACCCGTCGCTGCGACGGATTGCCGGGCATGACCAGCTGGACCTGGAACGGGTGCCGGCCAGCGACGATGCGACGTTGACGGTGGCGCGCAAGCGCGATCCGGGGCCGCTGTTCCCGTGGGCGCGGGTGCTGGCGAAGGTGCCGTTGCAGCCGGTTGGGTAAGCGGCAGGGCTGCGCCCTGCACCCGCAGAGGCAACGGCAACGTCAAGAGCTGGCATTCCGTGGGATGGCGGGGTGGGTCCGGTTGCGGACACCCCCGCAACCGGACCCACCCCGCCTTCGACAGTTCTCCGCGGTCCTTCGAATCGACACGGGGTCGGATCCCGTTGCTACGCAACGGGCTCTGACCCGATTTTCGGTTGATGGGGTCAGAACCGTTCTCCGTTGGAAAACGGATCCGACCCCGCGCGGCTCAGGCGCCGGTCGCCACCGGGCGGCTGCTGTCGCTGACCCACCCGCTCCAGGAGTCGGCGTAGATGCGCGCGCCGGACAGGCCCGCCGTTTCCATCGCCAGCAGCAGATGGCAGGCGGTCACGCCGGAGCCGCACATCAGCACCACCTGCTGCGGATCGCGGTTGCCGATCACGCCCTGCAGTTCGGCGCGCAGCGCCTGTGGGTCGCGCAGGTGGCCATCGAGTACGTTCAAGGCGAACGGGCGGTTGACCGCGCCCGGCACGTGGCCGGCGATCGGGTCCAGCGGCTCGACGTCACCGCGGAAGCGCTCACCCGCGCGCGCGTCGACCAACCAGCCCGGCGCGTGCTTCAGCCGTGCGCTGATTTCATCGGCGTTGGCGATCTGGGTGGTGTCGAAACGGCCCGGGTAGGCAGGTAACACCGTCACTTCAGTCGGCCCGCTCGCCAGCGCGTGACCGGCGGCCTGCCAGGCGGCAATACCGCCGTCGAGCACGGCCACCCGGGTGTGCCCGATCAGCCGCAGCAGCCACCACAGGCGCGATGCGGCCATGCTGCCGTCGCTGCCGTCGTAGACCACCACCTGGGTTTCGGGACCGATGCCCCACGTGCCGAGCTTCGCGGCGAACGCATCGCTGTCCGGCAGCGGGTGCCGGCCGTGGCCGCTTCGGGTCAGATCCGACAGATCACGGTTGAGATCGGCATGCACCGCAGTCGGTATGTGCCCTGCCAGATACTGGCCGCCCGCAGCCTGCGGATCGGCCAGCGAAGCACGCGCATCGACCACGCGCACGGCGGTGCTGGCGGTGGCACGCGCGTCGACGACGCGCACGCCTGCGCCCAGCGCAGCGGCAAGGGTGGTGACATCGACCAGGGTGGTCCACGGCGGATCGATCGGCTTCATTGCACTTGCTCCAGGCGACGACGCAGGTTGTAGAGAATGGCGGCGGTCGCGCCCCAGATGCGCTGGCCCGGCCAGCCATACTCCAGGACGTGGCGGACCCGGCCGCGATGAGTGATTTCGACCTGGCGCAGGCTGTCGGGCGCCATCAGATAATCCAGCGGCACCTCGAACACTTCGGCCACTTCGCTGGGCTGCGGCACCGGCACGAAATCCGGATCCACCACCGCCACCACCGGCGTGACCCGGTAGCCGGTGATGGTGACGAAGGGATCGAGATACCCCAGCGCCTGCACCTGGCCGGGCGCCAATGCGATTTCTTCCTGGCTCTCGCGCAGCGCGGCCGCCAATGCGTCGCGGTCATCGGGCTCGGTGCGGCCGCCGGGGAATCCGACCTGGCCCCCGTGCGTGCGCAGGGTTTCGGTGCGGCGGGTCAGGATCACCTGTGCGCCGTTGGCGCGCGGGACGATGCCGGCCAGCACCGCAGCCTCCACCGGAGGCCCGGGCGGCAGCAGGTCGATCAGCTCACTGCGGTTCCAGCCGTCGCCGGCCGGCGGTTGGGCCAAGGGGTGCAGCGCGCGCATCAGTCGCTCGTGGTCGGCCAGCGAGCCACGCAGCGATTGCTGCAGTTGTTCGCGCAGGGGCTGCACGCGGTGCAGGATGCGGCTGCGTTCCTCGTTGCTCATCGACGACCACCGCGCGATCTCATCGATATGCCGCGCGCAGCCGGTGCATTGCCGGTGCGGATCCAGCGTGCACACTCCGATGCAGGGACTTGCGACAACACGCGCCGTTTCTTCCATTGTTTGCACCCGGCAACAGTAGCGCGATCGGGCTGAATTTGCGCGGGTGGCCCGGCCCAACGGTAGAGTCGACTGTCAGTCGACGCTCGCGCGCAGCGCGGGCGTTTCACCGCCAAGGGCTGCACAAACAGAAACGCGCCGGTGGGATCACCGGCGCGTTTCGTTTGCTGTTTCGATTTACTTGACGCTGACCAGCTTGATCTCGAACTGCACAGCCACGTTCGGCGGGAACGGGGTGCGCGGGTCGGCACCGTAGGCCTGGTCCGGCGGCAGGGTGACTTCCCACTTCGAGCCGGCCGGCATCTGCAGCAGGGTCTCGCGCATGGCCTTCATTTCAACTTCGCTGACCTTGATCGACGGGATCTGCTGGGCCGGGCGGGCTTCGGTCGGGCGCTGGCCGTACGGGAACGGACCGGCCACTTCCAGCTGCACGGTGCTGGCCTGGGTCGGCTTGGCGCCCTTGCCGGCTTCGATCACGCGGTACTGGACGCCGCTCGGCAGGGACTGCACGCCGGCCTTGGCCTTGTTCGCCGCGATGAACTGATCGCTCTTGGTCTTGTTTTCGGCAGCCGCCTTTTCGTACTCGGCCTTGGCAGCCTGGGCACGGCCCTGCTCGCGCTTCTGGAACGCTTCAACGGCCGGCTTCAGCTGCTCGGCGGTGATCGCCGGCTGCTTCTTGGCGTAGGCATCCTGCAGGCCCTTCACCACCGAGTTGATGTCCAGCTGCTCACCGCGACCGGTCAGCTCCGCCAGGTTGTTGCCGTAGTCGTAACCGAAGTAATAACTCAGCTTGCCCTTCTCGGACGCGATGTCCTGGGCGAAGGCATTGCCCGTCAGGGCCAGGGCCGCGACGGCGACCGCGATAGAACGCAACTTCATCAAACAGTTCTCCAGGGGTGGTAACTCAGGGACGTTCTTCGCCGCCCTGAGGCGACGGGTTAGGATAACGGGCGCAACGTGTAACCGCTACTCACGATGCAGGCTATGACCCGTCTGCGTTTGCAGAGTTCAATATCACTTTTTTTTAACGTTCCAGGAGTTTCCCCGTGGCCGATGCCCTGATCGCTGTTGCCGACGAAGGCGCCATCCGCACCGTGACCGTCCAGCGCCCGGACAAGCTCAATGCCCTGAACGCCGCGACCCTGGAGGCGCTGGCCGATGCCTTCAGGGACGCCGCTGCCGATCCGGAGGTGCGCGTGGTGGTGTTGACCGGAGCGGGCCCGAAGGCCTTCGTGGCCGGTGCCGACATCGCGGAAATGAACACCCTCAGCGCCGTTCAGGGACGTGATTTCTCGCTGCTGGGCCAGGCCCTGATGCGCCAGATCGAACGCATGCCCAAGCCGGTCATCGCACGCGTGAACGGTTTCGCGCTGGGCGGCGGGCTTGAGCTGGCGATGGCGTGCCACCTGCGCATCGCCGCCGATACCGCCAAGGTCGGCCAACCGGAAATCAATCTCGGCCTGATTCCCGGCTTCGGCGGCAGCCAGCGCCTGCTGCGCCTGTGTGGCCGCGCCGCCACCCTGGAGCTGTGCCTGCTGGGGGCGCCGATCAACGCCGCGCGTGCGCTGGAACTGGGCATCGTCAACGAAGTCGTGCCGGCCGACGCGCTGGACAACCGTGTACAGGACGTCGCCCGCCAGCTGGCACGCTCAGCGCCGCTGGCCCTGCGTGGCCTGCTCGACGCGGTGCACGTGGGCGGCGAGTGCAGCCTGGAGGCCGGGCTGGAATACGAAAGTACGCAGTTCGGCCTGCTGTTCGCCACCGAGGACATGCGTGAAGGCACCAGTGCCTTCCTGCAGCGCCGCCCGCCGGCCTTCCAGAACCGCTGACGCCATGGCATCCCGACCCACCCCCGCGCAGTTGTTCGCCCGGGTCCAGGCAGACGATCTCGATGGCGCCCTGCAGGCGGGGCTGATGGACTACGTCGCCCGAGCCGGCGACGAACAGCTGCTGCCTGGCCACCCGGACCTTCCGCAGCGGCTGCAGCAGGCCCAGCAGCAACTGCGTACGGCCTGGGCCGCACGCGAACGCTATCGCGCCCGCGCGGTGCGCCTGGCCCGCCGCGAAGCCGAGCGCGATGCACGTCGCACCCCGCCCCCGGCGCCGGACGTGAAGCCCCCCCTGCCCGCCGCGGCGGCCGCGATTCTCGCCCGGGCCAAGGCCCGCGTCACCGGCAAGGAGCCGTAATGGCCACCGCGAAGAAGACTGCCCGCGCACCGGCGCGGCGCGGCGGCCGCATGCCGCGCGCCGACGTGGTGGAAATGTTCACCCGCCTGCGCGAGCTCAACCCGCACCCGAAGACCGAGCTTGAGTACAGCTCGCCGTTCGAACTGCTGGTGGCCGTGGCGCTGTCCGCCCAGGCCACCGACGTCGGCGTCAACAAGGCCACCCGCCGCCTGTTCCCGGTCGCCAACACGCCGGCGGAGATCCTCGCGCTCGGTGAGGATGGCCTGAAGCCGTACATCGCCACCATCGGGCTGTTCAACGCCAAGGCGAAGAACGTGATCGCCACCTGCGCGATCCTGCTGCAGAAGTACGGCGGCGAAGTGCCGCGCGACCGCGAAGCGCTGGAAGCGCTGCCGGGTGTGGGCCGCAAGACCGCCAACGTGGTGCTCAACACCGCCTTCGGCGAGCCGGTGATGGCGGTGGATACGCATATCTTCCGCGTCTCCAACCGTACCGGCCTGGCCCCCGGCAAGAACGTGCGCGAAGTGGAGGACACGCTGGTGAAGGTGATTCCGGCCGAGTTCCTGCTCGACGCGCACCATTGGCTGATCCTGCATGGCCGCTACGTGTGCAAGGCGCGCAAGCCGGATTGCCCGGGCTGCGTGATCGCCGACCTGTGCCGGTTCAAGGAAAAGACCACAGCCGAGACGTGACGCGGATCGTGTTGTGACGAAACGAAGACGGCGGGCACCAGGCCCGCCGTCCGCGTGTATGGACAAGGGTGCTTCAGGAGATCAGAACGACAGGTCGCCCCAGACGCCGAATTCCTTGGTCTTGTCGTTCTTCTTGTCGCTGGCGTTGGCCAGGTGCGTGTACTTGTACACGGTCGACAGCTTGAGGTTCTTCATGACCGGGAACTCGACGCCGACGTTCCAGTACTTGTCGCTCAGGGTCGGGTCCAGGGTCTTGCTGACGTCGGTGTCATCGTAACGACCGAACACGTTGATGCCGCCGTCGGTCACGCGCACGCTGCCCCACACCGACCAGCCACTGGTCTTGTCGGTGGCAACGGTCAGCACGTTGTTGAGGTTCTTGGCCTGGAAGTACTCGCCGCCGACGCGGAAGTTGCTGTCGGCGTAGGCCACCATCGCGTTGGCGCGGGTGTAGGTGTTCTCGGCGCTCTGGATGTCGGTTTCCTTGCCCAGCTTGCCGCTGTAGCCGCCGACGGCGACCACGAAGTTCTCGTTCGGAGTGTAGGCCACGCGGCCTTCCACGTCCATGCCCTTGCTGCGGGTCGGGTTCTTGTAGCCGGCGCCGGACACGACCGAGACGGCGTAGTTGAAGTTGTTGCCCAGGTTGCCGAAGCCATGCAGGCCCCAGTCGGACGAGTTGCCGTACTTCAGGCGGTCGGTCAGGGTGTTCTCGACATAGCGCATGCCGTAGAACTTCTCGACGTACGGGATCCACGGCATGTCGGCGGCACCGACGCGCAGGTTGAAGGCCGGGTCGAAGCTGCCCTGCACATAGGCCTTCTTGACGAACAGTTCGGTGTTGCCGATGGCCGAGCTGTACTGGAAGTCGGTGGTCAGGTTGGCCGACCAGATGTCGTTGAACTTGTGGTCGACGGTCAGGTAGAAGCGCTTGACGTCCAGGCCGGTGCCGCTGGCGGCGGTGTCCTTGCCGTTGCTGGTCTTGTCGATGTTGGTCAGGTCGAAGAACATGCGACCGCCAATCTTGTTGTCATTGACCAGCTTGGCCAGCTTGTCGACGCTGGTCTGGGTCTTCTGCGCACCTTCCAGGGCCTGCGCCTGGGTGATGTTCACTTCGGACTGCGCGTCGGACTGCGCCTGCAGCGCCTGCGAATCGTTCTGCAACTGCTGGACCTGGGCCTGCAGCGCAGCGATCTGTGCCTGCAGCTGCTGCAACTGTGCCTGGGACACGCCCGAGCTGGCGGGGGCTGCGAAGGCGTCGGCGGAAACCAGACCGAGGCTTGCAACGACCGCGGCGGCGAGCAAATGGGAACGCATTTTGGATTTCTCCAGAGGGTTGGAATGGCTTGGGCAGAACGCCACGCCGGCAGGCCGGTCAAGCGTTTTGCGAACGTTCCGTTAAAACCATGACAGCCGAATGACAGATTGAGCACCAACCACAGATTTCTTCGTGCGGTCATGCGTACGACTCATTTGCGCGCACATGCTTATCGATCCCTTGCGCCCCATGGCGTGGTGTACCGGCGCCGACACGCGGGCAAGCCGCCGGGTCACCCTGGTCCGCACCGCCCGGCTTCGCGCGGATGACGCGGAATCCCTGCGCAACGCCAGGCGCAGACCGCGCGAAGGGAGGCAGCCGTCACCTCATCGGCCACCTATGCAAGGTGACCGCAACCGGCGCCGGCGCACCTCCCTTGTGCCCGCACGACCGCCTCAGCCGCTGCGCGAAACCTTCACGGCCCGCGCTGCGCAAGCGTCAGCCAGCGCTGTAACGGATGCGTCATACAACGGTCCCCGCGCTGTCATCGAACCGTTATGGAATGTGCGCCGGGCGGGTAACCCCGCATTCCAATCAACCCAGGAGCCACCCCGTGATCCACGCCTTCAAGTCGCGCGTTGCCGTTGCCGTCTTCGCAGCGTCGTCCGTGTTCGCCGCCAACGCCGCTGAAATCACCGGCGCGGGCGCCTCGTTCATCTACCCGGTGATGTCGAAGTGGTCGGCCGACTACAACGCTGCCACCAGCAACAAGGTCAACTACCAGTCGATCGGTTCCGGCGGCGGCATTGCGCAGATCAAGGCCAAGACCGTTGATTTCGGCTCTTCCGATGCACCGCTGAAGCCGGAAGAACTGGCCGCCTCGGGCCTGGCCCAGTTCCCGTCGGTGATCGGCGGCGTGGTGCCGGTGGTCAACGTGGCCGGCATCGCCCCGGGCGCACTGAAGCTGGACGGCACCGTGCTGGCCAACATCTTCCTGGGCAAGATCAAGACCTGGAACGACCCGGCCATCGCCGCGCTGAACCCGGGCGTGACCCTGCCGAGCGCCAAGATCACCGTCGTGCACCGCTCGGATGGTTCGGGCACCACCTTCAACTTCGTCAACTACCTGTCCAAGGTCAGCCCGGAGTGGAAGAGCTCGGTCGGTGAAGGCACCTCGGTCCAGTGGCCGGCCGGCATCGGCGGCAAGGGCAACGAAGGCGTTGCTGCCTACGTGAAGCAGATCAAGGGCGGCATCGGCTACGTCGAACTGTCCTACGCACTGCAGAACAAGCTGTCGTACACGGCGATGAAGAACGCTGCCGGCAGGTTCGTGCAGCCGAGCGATGCATCGTTCGCCGCCGCTGCCGCCAGCGCCGACTGGGCCAGCGCCAAGGACTTCTACCTGGTGATGACCAACGCCCCGGGCGCCGAGTCCTGGCCGATCACCGCCACCAACTTCATCCTGGTGCACAAGAAGCCGAAGAACGCTGCCAACGGCAAGGCCACCCAGGAGTTCTTCCGCTGGGTCTACAAGAGCGGCGACGCCCAGGCCCGCCAGCTCGACTACGTGCCGCTGCCGGACAGCCTGGTCCGCCAGATCGAGACCTATTGGTCGCAGAACCTGAAGTAAGCACGTTCCCCCGCAGGAACGGGGCCGGCGGGTCCTCTCTCCCCCGCCGGCCCCAACCGGGCGCGAGATCCTCGAGATCTCGCGCTCTTCTTGTTTTTTGGGGTTGGTCGTGAAGAGCGTTGCGCCTGCGCTGATCCATGGGGGAGTCGATGGGCCAGGGCGTGCAGGACACGCCGTAAACCCGTCCTTGGGGGCTCGGCCACGGCATCCATGCAGTGGACGGTCCTGCACGCCCTGGCCCACCGCCTCTGGACAGTTCATCGCGGACGCGGTGGGGTCATGGAAGGCAGGAGCAAAGGCAGGAGCGTTTGCAGCGCCGAGCCCACGCTCGGCTGGGTGCTGGAGCGTGCGGACCGACGGTCCGCACCTACCGAGGGCAGGGAGCTATCGAACATGGCTTGACTCCACAAGGGCCAACCGGCCGCCATACCGGTGCGCAGATCCGGGGTCTCCGGGGCTCTGCCGGATGGGGGCCAACCCGGTGAAACCCTTGTCAGAACGTGATCCAGGACACCTCTGTCATGGTCGTAATACGGCTGTAACAAAAACATCATTTCATAGCCGCATCCGCCGACCACGTCGGCTCTTCCCCGCTATGGAGTGACCATGAAACTGCACTCGGCCGGCCTTGCCGCCCTTTCCCTGGCCATCGCCCTGGGCCTGTCGGCCTGCGGTGGCGACAAGCAGGCCGCGCAGCAGCCGGCGGCCGACGGTGCCGCTGCCCCGGCCGCTGCCGGTGCCAAGGTGACCGCCGAAGTGTCCGGCGCGGGCGCGTCCTTCATCTTCCCGCTGGTCTCCAAGTGGTCGGCCGACTACAACGCCACCACCGGGGCCAAGATCAACTACCAGTCGATCGGCTCCGGCGGCGGCATCGCCCAGATCAAGGCCGGCACCGTCGACTTCGGCTCCTCCGACAAGCCGCTGAGCAGCGAAGAGCTGGCACAGGCCGGCCTGGCCCAGTTCCCGTCGGCCATCGGCGGCGTGGTGCCGGTGGTCAACATCGAAGGCCTGGAAGCCGGCAAGCTGCGCCTGAGCGGCGCCCTGCTGGCCGACATCTTCCTGGGCAAGGTCAAGACCTGGAACGATCCGGCCATCGTCGCCGCCAACCCGGGCGTGAAGCTGCCGGACGGCAAGATCACCCTGGTCCACCGTTCGGACGGTTCGGGCACCACCTTCAACTTCTCCAACTACCTGTCCAAGGTCAGCCCGGAGTGGAAGAGCAAGGTCGGCGAAGGCACCTCGGTGCAGTGGCCGGACGGCGTCGGTGGCAAGGGCAATGAAGGCGTCGCTTCGTACGTGAAGCAGATCAAGGGCTCCATCGGCTACGTCGAGCTGGCCTACGCGCTGCAGAACGGCATGCCGTACACCGCCATGCAGAACGCCGCCGGCAACTGGGTCGAGCCCAGCGCGGAAACCTTCGCCGCGGCGGCCGCCAGCGCCGACTGGGCCAGCGCCAAGGACTTCAACCTGGTCATCACCAACGCTGCGGGCGAGCAGGCCTGGCCGATCACCGCCACCAACTTCATGCTGATGCAGAAGCAGCCGAAGGACGCCAAGCGCAACCAGGACACCCTGGCCTTCTTCAAGTGGGCCTTCGAGAACGGCCAGGCCCAGGCCAACGAGCTGCACTACGTGCCGCTGCCGGCCGAACTGGTCAAGCAGATCGAGGCCTACTGGGCGACCGACCTGAAGTGACGGACTCGACGGTGCCCGCCCCGCGCGGGCACCGCTTCCACGCCGTGCCGCCCCGCCCCTTCCTGGCCCTGCCGTCCCCATGAATGCCATCGCCCAGCCTGTAGCCGCCCCGTCCACGCGTGATGCGCGTGATGCCCGCAACGACAAACTGTTCCGATGGGTGCTGGTCGGCACCGTCATCTTCGTCCTGATCGCCCTGGCCTGCGCCGCGCTGTCGATGCTGTGGGGCGGCCGCCATGCCCTGCAGATGCAGGGCCTGAGCTTCTTCTTCTCCGCCGACTGGAATCCGGTCGAAAACAAGTTCGGCGCGCTCGCCCCGATCTACGGCACCCTGGTCACCGCCGTCATCGCGATGGTCATCGCCGTGCCGGTCAGCTTCGGCATCGCCTTCTTCCTCACCGAAGTCGCGCCACGCTGGCTGCGTGGCCCGGTCGGCACAGCCATCGAACTGCTGGCCGGCATTCCCTCGATCATCTACGGCATGTGGGGCCTGTTCGTGCTGGTGCCGGTGATGACCGAGTACGTCACGCCGTTCCTCAACGAGACCCTGGGCGAATGGCCGATCATCGGCCCGATGTTCCAGGGCCCGCCGCTGGGCATCGGCATGCTCACCGCCGGTTTCGTGCTGGCGATCATGGTCATTCCGTTCATCTCCTCGGTGATGCGCGAAGTGTTCCTGACCGTGCCGACCCGCCTGAAGGAATCGGCCTATGCGCTGGGCTCCACCAAGTGGGAAGTGAGCTGGGACATCGTGCTGCCCTACACCCGCTCGGCGGTGATCGGCGGCATCTTCCTCGGCCTCGGCCGCGCCCTCGGCGAGACGATGGCGGTGGCCTTCGTGATCGGCAACAGCGTGCGCCTGTCGCCGTCGCTGCTGGAACCGGGCACCACCATTGCTGCGCTGATCGCCAACGATTTCGGTGAAGCCACTGAAACCTACCGTTCGGCCCTGCTGCTGCTCGGCTTCGTCCTCTTCATCGTCACCTTCGTGGTGCTCGCCATCGCCCGCCTGATGCTGATGCGCCTGTCCCGCAAGGAGGGCAACTGATGTCCAGCACCGCTGACTCCCTGTACCTGCGCCGCCGCATCGGCAATGTCGTTGCGATCACCGCCTCCTGCGCCACCGCGCTGTTCGGTTTGTTCTTCCTGGGCTGGATCCTGTTCACCCTGGCCTCCAAGGGCCTGGCCGGCATCAACCTGGATCTGTTCACCAAGATGACGCCGCCGCCGATGCAGGAAGGCGGCCTCGCCAACGCGTTCTTCGGCAGCGCCGTGATGTGTGCGCTGGCGATCGGCATCGGCACCCCGCTGGGCGTATTGGCGGGCACCTGGCTGGCCGAGTACGGCAACGCCCGCAAGGCCGGCACCGTGGTCCGCTTCGTCAACGACATCCTGCTGTCGGCCCCGTCCATCGTGCTCGGCCTGTTCGTCTACACCCTGTACGTGATGCAGACCGGCGGCAACTTCTCGGCGTTCGCCGGTGCGCTGTCGCTGGCCTTCATCGTGCTGCCGGTGGTGGTACGCACCACCGACGAGATGCTGCGCCTGGTGCCCTCGCAGATGCGCGAAGCGGCCCTGTCGCTGGGCATCCCGCAGTGGAAGGTGATCGTGCAGGTGCTGTACCGCAGTGCCTCGGCCGGCATCATCACCGGCATCCTGCTGGCACTGGCCCGCATCTCCGGCGAGACCGCACCGCTGCTGTTCACCGCCTTCGGCAACCAGTACTGGAACAACAACATCTTCCAGCCGATGGCCTCGGTGCCGGTGGTGATGAACCAGTTCGCCGGCAGCCCGTATGAATCCTGGCAGGTGCTGGCATGGGCCGGTGCCCTGGTGCTGACTGTCTTCGTGTTGCTGGTCAGCCTTGCCGCCCGCGGCATCCTGCTGCGCAACCGTATCTCCCATGACTGACCTTTCCGTGGATAACGCCATGAACGACCTTTCCAACGCCGTGCCGATGCAGCGCATCGCCGTGCCGTCCTCGCACGAGAGCCTGCACACGCCGTCGCCGGTGAAGCTGGCTGCGCGTGGACTGGACTTCTACTACGACAAGTTCCACGCCCTGAAGGGCATCAACCTGGAAATCCCGGAAAAGCGCGTGACCGCGCTGATCGGTCCTTCCGGTTGCGGCAAGTCGACCCTGCTGCGCATCTTCAACCGCATCTACGCGCTGTACCCGAAGCTGGAAGCGCGCGGTGAAGTGCTGCTGGACGGCGAGAACATCCTGTCGCCGAAGTACCCGATGAACCGCCTGCGCAGCAAGGTCGGCATGGTGTTCCAGAAGCCGGTGCCGTTCCCGATGACCATCTTCGAGAACGTGGCCTACGGCATCCGCCACCACGAGAAGCTGAGCAAGGCCGACATGGCCGACCGCGTCGAGCAGGCGCTGCGCCAGGGCGCGCTGTGGGACGAAGTGAAGGACAAGCTGGGGCAGAGCGCACTGGGCCTGTCCGGCGGCCAGCAGCAGCGCCTGTGCATCGCCCGTGCCGTGGCCCTGCGCCCGTCGGTGCTGCTGCTGGACGAGCCGACCTCGGCGCTGGATCCGATCTCGACCAGCCGCATCGAGCAGCTGGTGGAAGAACTCAAGCACGAGTACACCATCGTGATCGTCACCCACAACATGCAGCAGGCCGCGCGCGTATCCGACTACACCGCCTTCATGTACCTGGGCGACCTGATCGAGCACGACCGCACCGAAGTGATCTTCTCGCAGCCGTCGCAGCGGCAGACCGAGGACTACATCACCGGCCGCTTCGGCTGAAACGTCAGTCGAGCACGGCTCGACCCTGCAGACACCATCAGTCGAGCGTGGCTCGACTCTACAGAGTGGAACAACCATGAACCTTCCCAACGACCACATCGTCAAGAGCTACGACGAAGAGCAGCAGCGCCTGGTGGCCGAGATCGTGCGCATGGGCGAGATGGCCGTCGCCCAGCTCGAAGCGTCGATGGACGTGATCGAGAAGCGCGACGAGAACGCTGCCCATCGCATCATCGCCAACGACGAGGCGATCGATGCGCTGGAACAGCAGATCAGCCACGACGTGATGCGCCTGGCGCTGCGTGGCCCGATGGCGCGCGACCTGCGCGAGATCCTTGCCGGCCTGCGCATTCCGGCCGACATCGAGCGCATCGGTGACTACGCTGCCAACGTCGCCAAGCGCTCGATCGCGCTGGGCAAGGTGCCGCCGCTGCCGCAGATCCAGGGCCTGCGTGCACTGGGCCGCCTGGCCGCGCAGCAGGTCCGGCGTGCCATTGCCGCCTACCGCGACAACGATGCTGATGCCGCGCTGGAACTGCGTGAGGACGACGCCCGCCTGGACGCGCAGTACACCGCGCTGTTCCGCGAGCTGCTGACCTACATGATGGAAGACCCGCGCAACATCACCCCGTGCACGCACCTGCTGTTCATGGCCAAGAACCTGGAGCGCGTGGGCGACCACGCCACCAACATCGCCGAGAACGTATGGTTCCTGGTGCATGGCGAGCAGCCGCTGCCACCGCGTGAAAAGCGCGACGAGACCTCCAGCACCGGCCAGCCCTGACGCTGCACTGCAACACCGGAGTCGACTCCAAGGTGGCCGCTGTCCTGGTGACAGCGGCCTTCTTTTTTGGGGTGTTTCATCCGCATTGTGGGCGCCACGCGTGCCCGGTGCGGACCTGCCGGATGCTTCTGTAACAGATCTCACGAAAATTTGAGTTCTTGGCGAGGATTCGTTGAGTAGGATCGCTGCACCATCGATTCACCCCGGGCACCTGCCCACCACCCAGGAGTAAGACCGATGAGCAGTTCCAACAAGACCCTGTCCCTGCTGACCGCTACCGCCCTGGCCGCCGGCCTGGGCATGACCGCCAGCGCCTCGGCGCTGAGCATGAGCGACCTCGCCCAGGGCTACCTGGTGGCCGGCCAGGCAGCCAAGGCCAGCACCGATGCCAAGGCCGCCGATACCAAGATGGCAGCCGACGCGACCAAGCACGCCGAAGGCAAGTGTGGTGCCGACGGCAAGACCGGCGAAGGCAAGTGCGGTGCCGACAAGGGCAAGGCTGCCGGCGCAGCCGGCGCCAAGGCCAAGACCGGCGACACGAAGTCGACTGAAGGCAAGTGCGGCGAAGGCAAGTGCGGTGGCAAGCACTGACGTCCGCGCCAGCCTCGTCCACCCGCAGTCGCCGCTTCGCGCGGCGGCTGCAGGGTTGGGCCTGCGCCGGGCGCTGCTGCAGGATCTGCGTGACGCTCCGGCAGGCGACTTCGACTTCCTGGAATGCGCGCCGGAGAACTGGATCCATGTCGGCGGCCCGGCCGGTGATGCCCTGGCCGAACTGGCACACCGCCATCCGCTGAGCTGCCACGGCCTGTCGCTGTCGCTGGGCGGCAGTGCCGCCCTGGACACCCAGCTGCTGGAGCAGGTCGGCCGGTTCCTCGAAAAGCACAGCGTGCCGCTGTACAGCGAGCACCTGAGCTACTGCAGCGACGACGGCCACCTGTACGACCTGCTGCCGATTCCCTTCACCGACGAAGCCGTGCGCCATACCGCGCAGCGCATCCGCCGCGTGCAGGACCTGCTCGGCCGCCGCATCGCGGTGGAGAACGTGTCCTACTACCTGGCGCCGGAACCGGCGATGGACGAACTGGCGTTCACCAATGCGGTGCTCGCCGAAGCCGACTGCGACCTGCTGCTGGACGTCAACAACGTCTACGTCAACGCCTGCAACCACGGCTACGATGCCGATGCCTTCATCGCCGGCCTGCCCGCGCAGCGCATCGTCTGCCTGCACGTAGCCGGGCACCTGGACGAGGCACCCGACCTGAAGATCGATACCCATGGCTGCGCGGTGATTGATCCGGTCTGGGAGCTGCTGGCGCGTACCTATGCACGCATCGGCCCACGCCCCACCCTGCTCGAACGCGATTTCAATTTCCCGCCCTATGCGGAACTGCAGGGCGAACTGCAGACCATCCGCCGCCTGCAGGCCGCACACGCCGGGGCTGCACATGGCTGACGCTATCGACACCCTGCGCGCGCAACAGCACGCGTTCACCGCGCACCTGCGCGATCCACAGGCGGTGCCGGCACCGGCCGGCCTGGATGCACGCCGGTTGGCGGTGTACCAGCACCTGCTGTTCAACAACCTGCTCGGGCTCCTGAGCAACGGTTTCCCGGTCTGCGTCCGACTGCTCGGCGAACCGGCATGGAGCGCGCTGGTGCGCCACTACTTCGCCACCCATCGCTGCCAGACCCCCCTGTTCACCGAGCTGGCCGCCGAGTTCGTGCAGTGGCTGCAGGCACAGCCGCAGCTGCCGCACCCGGCGCTGGCCGAACTGGCCCACTACGAGTGGGTGGAAACCGCGCTGTACCAGTTGCAGGCCGAGCCACTTCCTGCGCCTGGCGATGTCGATCCGCTGCGGGTGCCGCTGCAGCGTTCGCCGCTGGCGTGGCCGCTGCTGTACCAGTGGCCGGTGCACCGTCTCGGTGCAGAGGATGCGCCGACCCAGCCCCTCCCAGAACCCACCGGCCTGCTGGTCCGCCGCGAAGCCGACGGTGAAGTGCGATTCGCCGCGCTCAGCCCCTTGGCGGTGCACCTGCTGTCCAGCATCGGTGAACAGCCTGGGCTGGAAGGCCGTACGTACCTGCAACGCCTCGCCACCACGCATGGGCTGGCCGAAGACGCGCTGGCCGGCCCCGGTGCCGCGCTGCTGCGGCAGTTCCTGCAGGCCGGCGTGATCGGCCCGCTCACCACCCCGCCCTGACACCCCATTTGCGGAGATCCCCTGATGAACCTTCCGACCCTGGCCGCCGCGCGTGGCCAGCTGGACCGTCTCGCCCCCTGGTTGGCCCCGCTCGGCCTGCGCCTGCTGCTGGCCTGGGAATTCTTCGAATCCGGCCGCGAGAAGCTGCGCGGCCAGAACTGGTTCGCCGACCTGCAGGACGCCTTTCCATTCCCGTTCGACCAGTTGCCGGCCACCCTGAACTGGCAACTGGCGACCTGGTTCGAACTGCTCGGGGCGGCCTGCCTGCTGTTCGGTTTCGGCACCCGTTTCGCCGCCGCGAGCCTGCTGGTGCTGACCGTGGTGGCCACCTATGCGGTGCATTGGCCGATGGAGTGGAACTCGCTGGCCGACCTGGCCATGGGCTATGCGATCAGCGACCAGGGCTTCGGCAACTTCAAGCTGCCGGTGCTGTTCATGGCCATGCTGCTGCCGCTGATCTTCACCGGCGCCGGCAAGCTGAGCGTGGACGCGTGGCTGGCGCGGTGGTCTCCCTCGGCCACACCTGCGCGGCCAGCGGTTCGGTAGATGCCGACCTTGGTCGGCGCGTCATGTGCCAACCAAGGTTGGCACCTACCGGGTTCTGCGTTCGTGCCACCACGGTGGCTGGCATGGGCTGGGTGGCCGGGCGCTCAGGGCTGCTCTGATAGAATTCACGCATGAATGACCCCATCCCCGCACCTGCCGCCGTTCCCGATTCCGCAGTTCCCCAGGCGCAGCGCGCGATGTCACAACGCTTCCGCGGCTTCCTGCCGGTGGTGGTGGATGTCGAAACCGGCGGCTTCGACAGCCAGCGCAATGCGCTGCTGGAAATCGCTGCGGTGCCGATCGAGATGGACGAGAACGGCCTGCTCTACCCCGGCCAGACCGCCAGTGCCCACGTGGTCCCGGCCGAGGGCCTGGAGATCGACCCGAAGTCGCTGGAAGTGACCGGCATCATCCTCGACCATCCGTTCCGGCTGGCCAAGGAAGAAAAAGCGGCGTTGGACCACATCTTCACTCCGGTGCGTGCGGCGATGAAGAAGTACGGCTGCCAGCGCGCGATCCTGGTTGGCCACAACGCCCATTTCGACCTCGGCTTCGTCAACGCGGCCGTGGCGCGGACCGGCCACAAGCGCAACCCGTTCCATCCGTTCAGCGTGTTCGACACGGTCACCCTGGCCGGTATCGCCTACGGCCAGACCGTGCTGGCGCGTGCGGCCACTGCCGCCGGGCTGGGTTGGGATGCGAATGAAGCGCACAGCGCGGTATATGACACCGAGCAGACCGCGCGGCTGTTCTGCACCATCGCCAACGCCTGGCCGCGGTAAGACAGCGCTTTCTGTAGAGCCGGGCCATGCTCGGCTGCACCTTTTTCCGCGCTGCCGCGCGGTGGTCGAGCACGGCTCGACTCTACAGGCCGACGTCGTTCCATCGATGCATGGTGGCGAATCAATCGCCGCACAGTAGATCCACGCCATGCGTGGATGCGATCAACCAATGCTCGTACGATCGCGGCCGTCGCTCTTGGCGCGGTACAGCGCGCGGTCGGCGCGCTGGTACAGCAGCGCCGGGGTGCGGTCGTCGGCATCCAGCTCCACCAGCCCCGCACTGAAGGTCACGCGCAGGCCTTCCACACCGGCCCAGTCGGGGTGGTCATGGAACAGGCCACGCAGGCGCGCGCACAGCTGCGCGGCTTCCTCCAGGCGGGTGTCGTTGAGCAGCAGCGCGAACTCTTCGCCGCCGGTGCGCGCCGGCAGGTCGGAGTCGCGGCTGGCGGCTGCGATCAGCGTCGCCACCTGCACCAGCACGGCATCGCCGATGCTGTGGCTGTGGCGGTCGTTGACGTCCTTGAAATGGTCGATGTCCAGCACCACCAGGCACAGTGGATGACCACTGCGCTGCGAACGGGCGAAGTCACGCGCCAGCGTCTCGTCGAAGCCGCGGCGGTTGGCCAGCCCGGTCAGCGCATCCTCGCGGGCCTGGCGCTCGAAGGCTTCGGCCTGGCGCGCCAGGCGCTCGGCCAGCTCGGTCTTTTCCTGGTTCAGCGCCTGCAGGTGCACGGTCTTGGCCTGCAGGTCGAAGGTCGCGTCGTCCACCCGCCGCGCCAGGCGCAGGTTGCTGGCCTTCAGCTGCTGCAGCAGCAGGCGGTACAGTGCCACCAGGCCGGCCAGCAGCAACAGCCCGCCCAGCGCCTGCACGCTGCGCCGCTGCCACCAGAACGGCTCGACGCTGAAGCTCCACACCGCCTCCTGTTGGCCCCAGCTGCCGCCCGGATGCGCCGCAGCCACATGCAGGGTGTAGTCGCCCGGCGGCAGGCCAACGAACTCGACGCTGCGCTGCGGGCCACGCTCGACCCAGCCGGCATCGAGGCCGTCCAGCCGCGTGCGGTAGCGGATCCGGTCGGACATCAGGTAGCTCAGGCCGACATAGCTCACCGCCAACCGGCGGCCACCGGGAATGTAATTGCGATCCGGTCCCTCCCAGTGCACCGGCGCACCATCCACCTGCACGCTCTCGATCGCCGCCGGCGGCGATGGCCGCTCGCGGAAACGCTGCAGGCGTTGCGGGTCGACCGTGCTCAGGCCACCGGCGGTGACCACCCAGAACGTGCCATCCTGGCGCAGGATCGCCGATGGACTGGAGCTGCCATTGGCCTGTGCATTGGCCATGCCGTCGATCTCGTTGTAGCGCTCCAGCACCACCCGCGGCGTGCGGCCATCGGCCACCGCATTGAGGGTGGCCATGTCGGTGCGCAGCACACCACGGTTGCTGCTGATCCAGACATTGCCGAGGCGGTCCGGCACCAGCTGGAACACCGCGTCCACCGGCATGCCCTGCTCCAGGCCGACCCGCGCCAGCGCACCGTTGCGCCAGCGGTACAGGCCACGATCACTGCTGATCCACATCGCATCGCCCAGCTGGTGGAAACCGAACACGCTGCGGCCGCCCCCCAGCGGGGCCAGGTCGATCGACTGCACGTGGTCGCCACGCAGCACGCGGATGCCTTCGATGGTGCCGATCCACAGGTTGCCCTGGTGGTCATGCTCGAGCGCGGTGATCAGGCCGCCGGGCATACCCGGCACGTTCGAGACCTGCACCCGGTCGCCGTCGATGCGCACCACGCCCTTCTGCGTGCCGGCCCAGACCACGCCCTGCGGGTCAACGGTGATCGCACGGATGTTGCCGCCCGGCATGCCGTCAGTCGCCGCATAGTTGTGGCGCAGGCCCCCATCGCGACCCAGCCGGTAAACGCCGTCGCCGAAGGTTCCCACCCACAGGTCACCGTCCGGCCCCTGTGCCAGGCTCAGTACCGAGGGCGCCTTGCCGCCGCGGTTGTGCAGCGGTACCGCGCGGAAACGACCGTCGCGGGTCTGGAGGTCAAGGCCGCTGGCGCTGCCGACCCACAGTTGGCGGTCGCGATCCTCGAACACCGTGCGCACGTAGTCGCCACTGAGCCCATCGCGCTCGGTGAAGCTGCTGAACAGTGTTTCGCGCAGGCGGTACAGGCCCCCATTGGCTCCCACCCAGATGCTGCCTTCGGCATCCTCGCGCAGGCTGACCACGCGTCCGCCCGGCAGGTTCAGGCCGGCCGGCAGCCGCTCCAGGCCATGGGCGGAAATGCGCAGCAGGCCCTGGTTCTCGGTACCCAGCCACAGATCGCCATGCCGGTCCTGCAGCATCGAGGTCATGTGCAGCTGGCCCGGCAGGCGGTGCACCAGCACCAGCTGGTCGTCCTCCACCCGGTACAGGCGCTCGCCGGCGACGATCCACAGCGCGCCATCCGGTGCCCGGTACGGCCACGACAGGCCGCTGCCGGCGCCCAGCCCCCACGCGGCGGGCGCGCGCTTGAGCACGCCGTCGTTGTCGCGCAGCACCAGCCCGTCGAGCGTGCCGACCCATACCCGGTCCTGTGCATCGACCACCAGCTTGGTGAAGCTCATCGCCATCGGCAGGTCCGCCGCCGGTGCCTGGTAGACGATGCCGGCATCCGGCGTCAGGTAGCCGATGCCCTTGCCTTCGTACAGCAGCCACAGCCGGCCCTGGCTGTCCATCTGCATGGACTGGATCAGCACCTGCGGTGTACCGGCCTGGTGCTCCCAGACCCGCCATTGGCCGTCGCTGCCGCGGTGGCTGACGTTGCCGCGCGAATCGCTGATCCACAGCCCGCCCTGGCGGTCGACGAACAGTGCGCCGATGCCGTTGTCGCGCAGGCCAGGGCGCGTACTGCGGTCGAACACGGTGAAGTCCAGGCCGTTGTAGCGCACCAGCCCTTCCCAGGTGGCGAACCACAGATGGCCCTCCGGCGTCTGTGCGATGTCGCGCAGCGAGTTGTGCGGCAGGCCGTTGCGCGAGGTCCATACATCGATGGCGTAGTCGCGCAGCGGGGGCGCGCCCTCCTGTGCCGCCAGCGGCAGCGCGAGGGCCAGCAGCAACCACAGCAGGCCCTGCCGCAGTGCCCACCTGAATCCTGATGCGCGGCGCTCCACCCAGCGCCCCTCGTCCCCCTGCCCGCCCATCACCGCAGCAGCGGCGGCCAGGTGCGGCTGCAGGGCGCGGCAGCGTGCGGGAACAGCCGGGCAGCGCGCACTGGCATGCCGGCGGGAACGGGCTGGCTCATCGAGGGGAGACTGGGGAGATGGGCAGATGATAGGCCAAACCCCGGCCCCGGCGTCACCGTCCGCGGCCCGCCGGCTCAGCCGGCGCGGCCGGGCGCCACCACCTGGGCACTGGCCGGCCACTGCACCACCGCCTCCAGGCCACCTTCGGCCCGGTTGCGCAGCCACAGCCGCGCGCCGTCCTTCTCGGCCAGGGCGCGGGCGATGGTCAGGCCCAGGCCGGCCCCGCCGGTCTGGCGCGAACGCGAGGTTTCCACCCGCACGAACGGATCGAACACCGCCTCCAGCTGCTCTTCGGCCAGGCCGGGGCCGTCATCGGCCACCACTACGGTGATCGCACCGCCGCTGCGCTCGACCCGTACCCGCGCCCGTTGCGCGTACATCACCGCGTTGTCCACCAGGTTGGAGAACAGGCGGTGCATGGCCAGCGGACGCAGCATCAGCACCGAACCACTGCCCCCCTCGAAGACCACGTCGGCGCCGCCTTCGGCGGTGTCCTCGACGATGCTCTCCAGCAGTGAATCCAGGTCGAGTGCGGCGCGCTGCTCGGCACTCTCGGCACTGCGGGCCAGTTCCAGGCCCTCGCGCACCAGCGCCTGCATCGCCGCCAGGTCACCGATCAGGCGCTCGCGCAGGGCTTCGTCGCTGACATTCTCCAGGCGCAGGCGCAACCGGGTCAGCGGCGTCTGCAGGTCATGGGTGATCGCCGCCAGCATCTGCGTGCGTTCGGCCAGGTGCCGCTGCAGGCGGTGCTGCATGGCGTTGAAGGCTTCGGCGGCGCGCTGCACTTCACGCGGCCCGCGCAATGGCAACGGGTCGCGCTGCAGATCGTCGCCGAGATCCTCGGCAGCGGCGGCCAGTTCCTGCAGTGGCGCACTGGCCATGCGCGCAACGATATAGGCCAGCACGGCAATCGCCAGCACCAGCAGGGTCAGGAACCACGGGTCCACGGCGAGGATGCCGTTGTGCGCCACCGCCGGCGAGTCCAGCGCCAGTTTCAGCAGCGTGCCGTCGTTGAGGGTCACGTCCACCGCGCGGCACTTGGGCGGGATGAACGCCGGGTCGCGTTCGCGCGGCGGCCGCCGGTGACCCGGCGGTGGCGGCGGCAGCAGGTCCTGCAGCTTGGGAATGCAGGAGCGGAACGAAGCGAAGTGCACATGCGCGCGCGACACCGGTCCGGGGCGGTCTTCCAGCACTTCCATCAGCGCCGTGTCGGCACGCCCGAGGCGGGCTCCGGGCTGCAGCGCGCGCACGCTCGGCCCGCCGATCGCCAGCAGGCGCTCGCGCAGCTCCGGATTGCCGTCCAGCAGGTTGACGTAGCCCTGCAGGCGGTCGGCGATGCGGTTCAGGTTCTGCCGCTCGAACTCCTGCTGGCGCTTGGAAGTGGCCAGCATGGTCGCGCCGATCGCAGCCACCGCCATGCCCAGCAACAGGATCACGAACAACCGCCCGACCATCGAGGACAGGAAATGGCGCAGGCGCTTCATCGCGGCTTATTCCAGGTTGACCGCGGAGGCCAGCACGTAGCCCTCGTTGCGCACGGTCTTGATCAGTCCGTCCGGGCCACCGTCGTCGCCCAGCTTGTTGCGCAGGCGGCTGACCTGCAGGTCGATCGCGCGGTCCTGTGCCTCGTAGTTGCGGCCACTGCTGAGCGCGACCAGCTGCTCGCGCGACAGCACCTTGTTGGCGTGCGCGATGAACACCCGCAGCAGGCGGAACTCGGCGCCGGACAGCACCACCACGCGGTCATCCGGATCGACCAGGTGGCGATGTTCCAGGTCGAACACCCAGCGCGAGAAGCGCGCACGGCGCACCGCTAGCGGCTCCAGGTTGGCCGGCAGCGCCTCGGTCCGGCGCAGCACGTTGCGGATGCGTGCCAGCAGCTCGCGCGGTTCGAACGGCTTGGCCAGGTAGTCATCGGCGCCCATTTCCAGGCCCAGCACGCGATCGATCGGCTCGGCGCGTGCGGTCAGCATGATCACCGGCGTGTTCGAACGCGCACGCAGGTCACGGCACAGGGTCAGGCCATCCTCGCGCGGCAGGTTGAGGTCGAGCACGATCAGGTCCACGTGCTCGCGGTCCAGCAGCTGGCGCATGGCGGTGCCATCGGCCGCCGTGCTCACCAGGTAACCGGCGCGGCCGAGCTGCTCGGCCAGCAGCGTGCGGATGTCGTTGTCGTCGTCGACGATCAGCAGTCGATGCATCGGGTTTTCAGTCTCCATGTCGCGATCATCCCGTGTCGGCAGCTGAACCGCATCCGGGGCAATGCGTACCAGTGTATCCACCCACGGGCGGGATACCTGTGGTTACGCGTATTCACCGACAGTGTTACATACAGACATACCCCGAGGATTGAGCCGTCCATCGCCCGGTCTTCACAATGCCCGCCAACGCCGCACGCGCGGCCCCGAGAGTGAAGCCACGACGTGACGTTCCGCCTGCTGCCCGCGACCCGCCGGAGTCGCCTGATACTGATCGCCCTGCTTGCCCTGATCGTCGCCGCGACCGCCTGGTGGCTGCTGCGCAAGCCCGCCGCGCCGGCGGTGGCCACCTCGCCGGTCAGCCGCGGTGACATCGAGCAGACGGTGGACGCCACCGGCGTGATCGATGCCTACAAGCTGGTCAGCGTCGGTGCGCAGGCCTCGGGCCAGATCAAGTCGCTGAAGGTGCAGCTGGGCGACACCGTGAAGGAAGGCGACCTGATTGCCGAGATCGACGCCACCACCCAGCAGAACCAGGTGCTCAACGCGCAGGCCTCGCTGGACCAGGTCACCGCCCAGCGCGCCGTCCAGCAGGCCACCCTGCGCCAGGCCGAACTGGAATTCGCGCGCCAGCAGCAGATGCTGGCCGCCGAGGCCACCTCGCGCCAGGAATACGATGCCGCCGAGGCGCAGCTGAAGACCGCCCGTGCCCAGCTGCAGTCCTACGAGGCGCAGATCAAGGGCCGCGAAACCGAGCTGGGCACCGCCCGCGCCAACCTGGCCTACACCCGCATCACCGCGCCGATGGACGGCACCGTGGTGGCGGTGGTGGCCGAGGAAGGCCGCACGGTGAACGCCAACCAGACCGCGCCGACCATCGTCATGCTGGCGCGGCTGGACGTGGTCACCGTCAATGCGGAGATCTCCGAGGCCGACGTGGTCAAGATCAAGGCCGGCATGCCGGTGTACTTCACCACGCTCGGCGACCCGGACCGCAAGTACCACGCCACGCTGCGCCAGATCAATCCGGCGCCAGCCTCGATCGCCAACGAGAATTCATCCAGCTCCAGCAGCTCCTCCAGTTCCAGTTCCAGCAGCGCGGTCTACTACAACGCGCTGTTCGACGTGGAGAACCCGGATGGCACGCTGCGCATCGACATGACCGCGCAGGTCTCGGTGCTGCTCAAGCAGGCCAAGGGCGTGCTGATGGTGCCGGCAGTGGCGCTGGGGCCGAAGCGCCGTGGCGACGAGCGCATGGTGCGGGTGCTGGACGACAAGGGCCAGCCGCAGCCGCGCAAGGTCACGGTGGGCATCAACAATGGCGCCTCGGCCGAGATCCTGTCCGGGCTGAAGGAAGGCGAGCGCGTGGTGGTTGGCGAAGCGGGTGCGGCCGGTGCCAGCGCCGGCGGCGGCAACCGCGGCGGCATGCAGATGCGGGTTGGCGGCCCGGGCATGGGGCGCCGATGAGCACGACGGCGCCGCTGCTGCGCCTGCGCGACCTGCGACGTGAATTCCCGGCCGGCGATGATGTGATCGCCGTGCTGCGCGACGTCAATCTCGACATCCACGCCGGTGAGATGGTGGCCATCGTCGGCCAGTCCGGCTCGGGCAAGTCGACGCTGATGAACATCCTCGGCTGCCTCGATCGTCCCACCCGTGGCAGCTACCAGGTGGCCAGCCGCGAAACCGGGAAGATGCAACCGGACGAACTGGCCGAACTGCGCCGCGAGCATTTCGGTTTCATCTTCCAGCGCTACCACCTGCTCGGCGACCTGGATGCGCGCGGCAACGTGGAAGTGCCGGCGGTGTACGCCGGCAGCCCCGGCCCGGTGCGCAACGCGCGTGCCGAGCAACTGCTGCAGCGGCTGGGCCTGAGCGACCGCATGCATCACAAGCCGGGCCAGCTGTCCGGTGGCCAGCAGCAGCGCGTGTCGATCGCACGCGCCCTGATGAACGGCGGCGAGGTGATCCTGGCCGACGAACCGACCGGCGCGCTGGACACGAAATCCGGCGAGGAAGTGATGGCGATCCTCGGCGAACTGCATGCCGAAGGCCACACCATCATCATCGTCACCCACGACATGAGCGTGGCCGAGCACGCGCAGCGCATCATCGAAATCCGCGATGGCGAGATCATCGCCGACCGCGCCAACCCGAATGCGCCGACCTACCGTGCGCAGCGCGAGGCCAGTACCGGCGTCGCCCGCGGCAACAGCTGGCGGGCCGCGCGCGACCGCTTCACCGAAGCGTTCCGCATGGCGCTGCTGGCGATGAACGCACATCGGCTGCGAACCTTCCTGACCATGCTCGGCATCATCATCGGCATCGCCTCGGTGGTCTCGGTGGTGGCGCTGGGCAATGGCTCCCAGCAGCAGATCCTGCAGAACATCAGCGCGCTCGGCACCAATACCATCGACGTCTATCCCGGCCGCGGTTTCGGCGACATGCGCTCGGCGCGCGTACAGACGCTCAAGGCCAGCGATGCCGATGCACTGGCAAGGCAGAGCTACGTGGACAGCGCCACCCCCAGCGTATCGACCTCGGTCACCGCGCGTTACCGCAACCAGTCGTCCACCGCCCAGGTCAGCGGCGTTGGCGAGCAGTTCTTCCGGGTCAAGGGCGTGACCCTGCTCAGCGGCAGCTTCTTCGATGCCGATGCGGTCAAGGGCCTGGGCCAGGTGGCGGTGATCGACGAGAACACCCAGTCCCAGTTCTTTCCCGATGTCGACCCGGTCGGCCAGGTGATCCTGCTCGGCAACGTGCCGGCGCGCGTGGTCGGCGTGGCCAAGCGGCAGAGTTTCGGCTTCGGCGGCAGCACCAGCCTCAGCGTGTGGGTGCCGTACACCACGGTGATGTCGCGCATGCTCGGCCAGAGCCACGTGTCCAGCATCACCGTGCGCGTGGACGATGACACGCCGATGGACGCCGCGCAGGAAGCGATCACCCGCCTGCTGACCCTGCGCCATGGCACCGAGGATTTCTTCCTCAGCAACAGCGCCGAGATCCGCGAGACCATCGAGCAGACCACGCGCACGATGACCCTGCTGATCGGTGCCATCGCCGCCATCGCGTTGCTGGTCGGTGGCATCGGCGTGATGAACATCATGCTGGTATCGGTGACCGAGCGCACCCGCGAGATCGGGGTGCGCATGGCCGTCGGCGCACGGCAGAGTGATATCCGCCAGCAGTTCCTGATCGAAGCGGTGCTGGTCTGCCTGCTCGGCGGCGTGCTCGGTATCGGCCTGGCCCTGCTGCTGGGCTCGATGATCGGCCGCTTCGCCAGCGACTTCCAGGTGCTGTTCTCCACCGCCTCGATCGTCGCAGCGTTTGCCTGCTCGACCCTGATCGGCGTTGCGTTCGGCTTCCTGCCAGCGCGCAACGCCGCGCAGCTCGACCCGGTGGAGGCCCTGGCCCGCGAATGAAGATGATGACCCGACTGCCCTTCCCCGCTCCCCGGCACCTGCTGCTGGCCGGTGCCGTTCTACTCGCCCTGTCCGGCTGCGCGTCGGTCGGCCGCTACCCGGTGTACGACCCGGCCGTGGCGGCGCAGTATGGACGTGGCGATGCCACCCTCAACGCGCCAGCCGATGACCCGCGCAGCAGCCTGGATACACCGGGCCGCGACATCCGCCAGGACACCTGGTGGACCGGCTTCGGCGATGAACGCCTGGACCGTCTGGTGGCGCAGGCGCTGGCCGCCAACAGCGATCTGGCCGCCGCCGGCCTGGCCGTGCAGCGTTCGCGCCTGCAGGCCGGCCTGGCCAGCAACGCACTGTGGCCGCAGCCCTCGTCATCCGGCGTGAGCGGCAGCGCCAGCCGCGCCACCGACCAGTCTGATGATTGGCGCCGCAGCTATTCCACCGGCGTCTCGCTGGGTTGGGAAGTGGACCTGTGGGGCCGCCTGCGCACCCAGCGCGACATCGCCCGCTGGGAAGCCGAGGCCAGCGAGGAAGATCGGCAGAACACCGCGCTGCTGGTGATCAGCGACACCATCACCCAGTACTGGAACCTGGCCTACCTCAACCAGTCGATCGCCACCGGCCAGGCCAACCTGGAGCGCCTGGAACGCACCCGCGAACTGGTGCAGGCCCGCTTCGACGCCGGTGCGGTATCGCGCCTGGAAGTGCGTCAGGCACTGCAGAACCTGCAGTCGCAGCGGTCCTCGCAGAGCGCGCTGGAACAGCAGCGGGTGGAGGTGCGCAACGCGCTGACCGTGCTGCTGGACGGCACGCCCTGGCCCCAGCAGGACGAACCACAGGACCTGCTGGGCGCACGCAGCCCAGCCATCAGCGAAGGCCTGCCGACCGATCTGCTCGGCCGCCGCCCCGATCTGCGCGCGGCCGAACTTCGCCTGCGCAACAGCCTGAAGACCATCAAGGTCACCGCCACCCAGTACTACCCTGCGCTGAGCCTGACCGGCAGCCTCGGTTCCAGCGCGACCTCGCTGGGCGATGTACTGCGCAACCCGGTGGCCACGCTGGGCGCCGGCCTGT
This sequence comes from Stenotrophomonas sp. CASM106, assembly GCF_049384825.1. Lineage (NCBI taxonomy): Bacteria > Pseudomonadati > Pseudomonadota > Gammaproteobacteria > Lysobacterales > Lysobacteraceae > Stenotrophomonas > Stenotrophomonas sp. CASM106. The sequence goes on along the minus strand of NZ_JBMRFS010000002.1, from coordinate 492,739 downwards.
CGCTGCCGTTCCTCAACCTGCAGCGTGCGCAGCTGGATACCGATATCGCCGGCACCGCCTACCAGATCGCCGCCAGCAACTTCCGCAAGACGCTGTATACCGCGCTCTCGGAAGTGGACAACGCACTGTCGGCGCGCGAGCAGCTGGCGCGCCAGGTGGCGGCCTCGCAGGCTTCATACGACGAAGCGGTGGAAGTGGAACGCGCGCAGGAAGTGCGTTACCGCGTGGGTGCCACCGATCTGCGCACCTGGCTGGAAGCGCAGCAGACCCGGCGTGATGCCGAACTGTCGCTGGCACGCGCGCGCCAGGGCCAGCTCAACAACGACGTGACGCTGTTCAAGGCGTTGGGCGGCAGCGCGGGGTGAGGCGGGACATGAAACGGGGTCAGATCCCTTTTCCCATTGGAAAAGGGATCTGACCCCGATCACATCGCGCTGGCCGATCAACCGCGCTGGCGCACGGCCTCGAACAGGCTGACGCCGGCGGCGACGGAGACGTTCAGGCTCTCGATCTCGCCCGGCATCGGGATCTTGACCAGGCCATCGCAGTTCTCGCGGGTCAGGCGGCGCAGGCCATCGGCTTCGCCGCCCAGCACCAGCGCGATGTTGCCCTTCAGGTCCAGCTGGTACAGCGAGGCCGTGGCTTCACCGGCCAGGCCGTAGATCCACACGCCCTGCTTCTGCAGGTCCTTCAGGCAGCGCGAGAGGTTGGTCACCGCCACCACCGGGATCAGGTCGGCGGCACCGGCCGAAGTCTTGCGCACAGTGGCATTGACCGTGGCCGACTTGTCCTTCGGGATGATCACCGCGGTCGCCCCGGCGGCAGCGGCCGAGCGCAGGCAGGCGCCGAGGTTGTGCGGGTCCTGCACCTCGTCCAGCACCAGCAGAAGGGCCTTGCCCTCGGCCGCGGTGACCAGCCCTTCCAGCTCGTTCTCGCTGTAGGTACGGGCGGCGGCGTAGCGCGCGGCCACGCCCTGGTGGCGCACCGAACCGCCAACACCGTCCAGCGCCTGGCTGTTCACCTTGCGCACATCGATGCCCTTGCGGCGGGCGTTCTCTTCGATCTCGGTCAGGCGCGGGTTCTTCGCACCGGCCTCGACCAGCACTTCGCGGACGTTCTCGGCGTCGTTCTCGATGGAGGAGGCGACGGCGTTGACGCCGACAATCCACTGGCTGTTCTTGCTCATGCGGGCGGGGACCGGAAAGGGGGTGGCTATGGTAGAGCATCGGCAGGCCGGGCGCTGCGCCCGGCCGCCCCTCTGTAGCGCCGAGCCCATGCTCGGCTGGCGGGAGGCCGATGAAGCCTGAACCCAGAGCAGCCGAGCGTGGGCTCGGCGCTACAGGGGCGTTACCGACTGCGCGGCGGCCAGTGCGGGGTGTCGTGGTCGGGGTGCTGGTGGGAGACAATGGTGGCCAGGAACTCCAGCGCGGCGACGTCGTCCTCGGTGCGCCGCGCCGGCAGGCCGGACAGGCTGTCGACGAACGGCAGCTTGCGCTCCACCCCGTACTGGATCGTCGGTGGCAGGCGTTCCGGCTCATCGAAGGCGCCGGCAGCCACGGCCACGCCATCCGGGGCTTCATAGGTCAGGGGTGTACCGCAGTCGGCGCAGAAACCACGCCGCACCACGTTGGACGACTGGAAATAGCGCGGCTGGCCGCGGGTCCAGCTGAACTGCACGCTGCGCACGGATACCAGCGGCGCGTAATAGGCACCGAACGCCTTCTGGCACATCCGGCAATGGCAGATCGAGCTGTCGGTGAGCTCGCCACGCGCCTGGAAGCGGACCGCGCCGCACTGGCAGCCGCCACTGTATTCGGGTTGGCCTTGCATGCTGGGGTTCCTCCGGGACGTCGTGCCAACCAAGGTTGGCACCTACCAGTTGAGGTAGGTGCCGACCGTTGGTCGGCACACCTTTCAATACTTCTTCTTGGTGCGCTTGGCCGGCTTGCCCCGCTCGGGCGGCGGCGGCAGGCCATCGCCCTCGTCCTCGCCCTTGTGCTCGACCAGGCGGAAGTCGATCTTGCGCTCTTCCATGCTGGCCTTCAGCACCAGGATCCGCACGCGGTCACCCAGCCGGTAGCTGCTGCCGCGGCGTTCGCCGGTCAGCGTTTTGCGGGTGGCGTCGAACTTGTAATAGTCCTGCGGCAGCTGGGTCACATGCACCAGGCCCTGCACCTTGGACTCGTCCAGTTCCACGAACAGGCCGAAGCTGGTCACGCCGCTGATCACGCCGTCGAACTGGCCGCCCACGTGCTTTTCCATCCACGCCGCGCGGTAACGCTCGTCGACCTCGCGCTCGGCTTCGTCGGCACGGCGCTCGCGCTCGGAACACTGCAGCGCCAGGGCCGCCATTTCGCGCGCGTTGTAGGTGAACTTGTCCAGCGGCTTGCCGGACAACGCATGCTTGATCGCACGGTGCACCAGCAGGTCGGGGTAACGGCGGATCGGCGAGGTGAAGTGCGCGTACGCCTCCAGCGCCAGGCCGAAGTGGCCGTGATTCTCCGGGCTGTAGATCGCCAGGCTCTGGCTGCGCAGCAACACCGATTCCAGCAGCGTGGCATCGGGGCGGTCGCGGATCTTCTTCAGCAGCTTGGTGTAATCGCCCGGGCGCACCTTCGACCACGGCGGCAGGCTCAGCTTGAACTCCTTGAGGAATTCCAGCAGGTCGGCGTACTTGGTTTCCGGCGGCTTCTCGTGGATGCGGTACGGCGCCGGCACATGGCGCGACAGCAGGTACCTGGCGGCCTCGACGTTGGCCGCGATCATGCACTCCTCGATCAGCTTGTGCGCGTCGTTGCGCACCAGCATGCCGGCCTGGGTCACTTCACCACGGTTGTCCAGCACGAAGCGCACTTCACTGCTTTCGAATTCGATGGCACCGCGCTTGGCGCGTGCCTTGGACAGCACCTTGTACAGCTGGTGCAGGCGCTGCACCTGCGGCAGCAGGTCGCCCATCCAGGCCTTGGTATCGGCATCGTCCTCGCCCACCGCCTTCCACACCTGGGTGTAGGTCAGGCGCGCATGCGAGTTCATCACCGCCTCGTAGAAGCGCGAATGCGTGACCAGGCCATCGCGGTCGATCTGCATGTCGCAGACAAAGCACATGCGGTCGACCTTCGGCATCAGCGAGCAGATGCCGTTGGACAGTGTCTCCGGCAGCATCGGCACCACGAAGCCCGGGAAGTACACCGACGTCGCACGCTTCTGCGCCTCTTCATCCAGCGGCGTACCAGGGCGAACGTAATTCGAGACGTCGGCAATCGCCACCACCAGGCGGAAACCCTCGGCATTCGGCTCGCAGTACACCGCGTCGTCGAAGTCCTTGGCATCCTCGCCATCGATGGTGACCAGGGGCGTGCTGCGCAGGTCGACACGGTCGCCAATCATCGCCGGCTCGACCACCAGCGGCACCGAGGCCGCTTCGTCCAGCACCTCCTGCGGGAACTCGAACGGCAGCTCGTGGCCATGGATGGCGGTCTCCACCACCAGCGACGCGGTCAGCTTGTCGCCGAGCACCGCGATGATGCGGCCGATCGGCGGGCGGCGGCTGTCCGGCGCCTGGGTCAGTTCACAGACCACCAGCTGGCCGTCGCGCGCACCACCGGTCTGGTCCGGCGGCACCTGCACGTTGCGCTGCACGCGCTTGTCGTCGGGCACCACGTAGTTGATGCCCATCTCGATGCTGAAGCGGCCGATCAGGCGGGTCATGCCGCGCTCCAGCACGCGGGCGATGCTGCCTTCGCGACGGCCGCGGTGATCGATGCCGGTCACGCGGGCCAGCACCTTGTCGCCGTGCATGACCTTGCGCATTTCATAAGGCGGCAGGAACAGGTCGTCGCCGCCCTCGACCGGGCGCAGGAAGCCGAACCCTTCCGGGTTGGCGATCACCACGCCGGTGACCAGGTTCAGGGTCTGGATCGGGGCGAAACCGCCGCGACGGTTCTGCACCAGCTGGCCGTCGCGGACCATCGCACCGAGCCGGCGCGACAGCGCCTCGGCCCGGTCCGGAGCGGTCAGGCCCAGGCGCGCGCCCAGTTCCTCGGCGGTCTGCGGCCCTTCGCAGCGCTCCAGCAGGGCCAGGATGGCCTCGCGGCTGGCGATGGGCTGTTCGTACTTCTCCGCTTCGCGAGCGGCATAGGGATCGTCGATCACCTTGCCGGCCGGCGGCAGCTTGCGGCCCGGGGCCGGGCCCGGTGCATCGGTACTGCGGACCTTGCGGCCGCGTGGCGGTGCACCGCCTTCATTCAATTCGGGGAACCAGCCCGGCAGCGGCTTGCCCGGCTTGGTGGTGCGGGCTGCACCCGCCTTGGCGCCCTTGTTCGGGGCCTGGCTGCGGGACTTGCTCCCGCCCTTGCTTGGTTTTTTGGTAGTCATCGCCCTACATGGTAGCCGCTGGCGGCGTGCAGAACGGGTCAGCGGTCGCCTTCAAGCGATCGCGTCAAAAATATTCAGGAAGTCGTTGACAGCCTGCGGATTCATCTTCACAATTGCGCCTCTGGAACGCCCAGGTGGCGGAATTGGTAGACGCACTAGTTTCAGGTACTAGCGGGTAAAACCGTGGAGGTTCGAGTCCTCTCCTGGGCACCAACGAAAAAACTCCTCGCTTCGGCGGGGATTTTTTTTGCCTGTGATCCGGCAGCCGGGGTCGGATTCCTTTCCAGAGGAAAGGGCTCTGGCCCCAAGCGAGTGAGATGGGGGGCAGAGCCCGTTTCGCATGCGCAACGGCAACCGACCCGGGATCAGCAAAAAGTGTTGACACCCCCGTCACGGCACCCCATAATCTCGCTCCTCGACGCCCAGGTGGCGGAATTGGTAGACGCACTAGTTTCAGGTACTAGCGGGTAAAACCGTGGAGGTTCGAGTCCTCTCCTGGGCACCACGTCGAGAATGAGAAAAACCCGCGAAAGCGGGTTTTTTCATGCCCCGGATCCGGCATCAGAACAACGGCCGCAGCACCAGTTCCAGCCCGAGCAGCAGCAGGAACCCCAGGAAGCAGGCGCGGAACACGCGCGCGCTGATGCGCTGCCGGATCACCTGGCCCAGCCACATGCCCAGCAGCGCCGGCAGCACCGCCAGCGCACTCAGCCCCAGCTGCTGGATGCCGAACGCACCGTGCAGCACCAGACCGGTGGTCAGCGAAATCGTCGACACGGTGAACGCCAGCCCGAGCGCCTGCACCAGCTCCTCGCGCTGCAATCCCAGCGACTGCAGGTACGGCACCGCCGGCATCACGAACACACCCGTCGCCCCCGTCACCACGCCGGACAGCGCACCCACCAGCGGCCCCAGCCAGCGCTCGCGCCGCTGCGGCACGCGGAACACCGGCGCGAGCAACGCATAGGCGGCATAGACCACCAATGCCACGCCCAGCGCAACGCGCGACCAGGTGCGATCGACCCGCACCAGCAGTGCGGCCGAACCCAGCGTCACCACCACCACGGCAAGCATCATCGGCCACAAACGCCGCACGATGTGGCCCAGCGACGGCCCGGACAGCAGTTGCCACGCATTGGTGACGAAGGTTGGAATGAACAGCATCGACGCCGCCGCCACCGGTGACAGGGTGCTGCCCAGCAGGCCCATCGCCACCGTCGGCAACCCCATCCCTGTCACGCCCTTGACCACGCCGGCCAGCACGAACACCACCACCAGCAGCAAATAGAAGTATGTCGATTCATGCATGGCTTCATTGGACCGGGCCCTCGCCAGGCGCACAATGCGGTCTTCCCGGCCCAGCCTTCGGCTGACCCGAAGGCGCCGGATCAGCAATGAGGCACGACATGCGGATGGACATCGCCGACCTGCGCCTGTTCCTGGCAATCGCCGAAGCCGGCAGCATCACCGCCGGCGCGGCACAGGCAAACCTGGCATTGGGTTCAGCCAGCGAGCGCCTGCGCACGATCGAAGCCGATGCCGGCACCGCGCTGTTGCACCGGCACCCACGCGGCGTCAGCCTGACCGAGGCCGGCGCCGCCCTCGCCCACCACGCACGCCTGATCCTGCAGCAGCAGGCACAGCTGCGTGGCGAACTGCAGGCGTTCGCGCAGGGTGCGCGCGGCACCCTGCACCTGTATGCCAACACCGCCGCGCTGACCAACTACCTGCCCTCGCGGCTCGCGCCGTGGCTGGCCGGACGCCCACGCCTGCATGTCGAACTGCTGGAGCGCACCAGCCCCGAAGTCGTACGCGCGATCAGTGCCGGCCAGGCCGAGGCCGGCATCATCAGCGATGCGGTCGACGCTGCCGGCCTGCAGCAGCATGTGGTTGCCGAAGACCCGCTGGTGATGCTGCTGCCGGCCGATCACCGCCTCGCCTCGCGGCGCAGCGTGACCTTCGTCGAGGTTGCCGGCGAGACCTTCGTTGCCCTGGCCGATGGCAATGCACTGCAGACCTACATCGAGGACCAGGCGCGCGGCATCGGGCGCCGCCTGGATGTACGCATCCGCATGAAGACCTTCGAAGGCGTGTGCATCATGGTCGGCCACGGCATCGGCGTCGGCATCGCGCCGCGGACCATCGCGCGCCAGCATCGGCGCAGCACGCACACCGTCGCCGTACCGCTCGCCGATGCGTGGGCGCAACGACGCCTGTGCGCGTGCTTTGCCGAGTGGACACGACTGTCACCGGCGATGCGCAGCCTGCTGCATCACCTGGGCGTGCAGCCCCAGAAAAAAGTGTGAAATGTTGTTGACACATCTTCTGTCGCTCCCCATAATTCATCTCCTGAGTCGCCCAGGTGGCGGAATTGGTAGACGCACTAGTTTCAGGTACTAGCGGGTAAAACCGTGGAGGTTCGAGTCCTCTCCTGGGCACCACGACTCAAGATGATCAAACCCGCGAAAGCGGGTTTTTTCGTTTCCGGGGTCTGGGAATTCACGCCCCGAGATCCACCCATGCGAGGCGTGGATCCACCAAAAGAAAAACCCCGCCTTGCGGCGGGGTTTCTGCGTTTCAACAGCAATGAACGGTCAGTGCCCGCCACCGGCGGCAGCACCTGCACCCGCGCCGAACGGCGGCTTGGCCAGCCACAGGAACGTGATGATCGCCAGGAAGATCCAGCCCAGCAGGAAGAAGATGTCGTTGAAGCCCATCTGCGATGCCTGGTGGTTGATCATGTTGTTCAGTACCGCTGCACCGTGTTGCAGGTCGCCCTGCCCCATCGCCGTCACCTGGTCCTGCATGCCGGGCTGATAGGCCGAGATGTGCTCGGTCAGGTCGGCATGGTGCACCTGGGTACGCCGCGCCCACAGCCACGTCGTCAGTGACGCCGCGAAGCTGCCACCCAGCGTACGCAGGAACGTGGCCAGGCCGGAGCCCGCCGCGATCTCGCGCCCATCCAGGTCCGACAGCAGGATCTGCAGCACCGGCATGAAGAACAGCGCGACGCCGATGCCCATGATCAGCTGCACGCCGGCCACGTGCATGTAGTCCACCTGCAGGTTGAAGTTCGAACGCAGGAAGCTGGTCATCGACAGCACGATGAAGGCCACCGTGGCCAGCATGCGCATGTCGAAGCGCGATGCGTACTTGCCGACGAATGGCGTCATGATCACCGGCAGGATGCCGATCGGCGCGGTCGCCAGGCCTGCCCAGATCGCGGTGTAGCCCATGTCACGCTGCAGCCACTGCGGGATCAGCAGCGCCACGCTGAAGAACGCCGCGTAGGCCACCACCATCGCCAGCGTGCCGGCGCGGAAGTTGCGGTGCCGGAACAGCTTCAGGTCGACGATCGGATCCTTGTCGGTCAGCTCCCAGATCAGGAACACCGTCAGCGTCACCACCGCCACGCAGGCCAGCACCACGATCTTCATCGACGAGAACCAGTCCTCGTCGTTGCCCAGGTCGAGCACCAGCTGCAGGGCACCGACACCGATCACCAGGGTGACCAGGCCGACGTAGTCCATCTTCGGCTTCTCGATCTGCTCCGGGCGTCCCTTCAGCTGGTTGCCCACCACCAGCGCGGCGAAGATGCCCAGTGGCACGTTGATCAGGAAGATCCATTCCCAGCTGTAGTTGTCGGTGATCCAACCACCGAGGATCGGACCGCAGATGGGCGCCACCACCGTGATCATCGCCAGCAGCGCCAATGCCTGTCCGCGTTTCTCGCGCGGATAGATCGAGACCAGCAGCGACTGCGTGATCGGGTACATCGGGCCGGCCACGAAACCCTGCAGCGCACGCGACAGCACCAGCATGCCCATGCTCTGCGCCAGGCCGCACAGCAGCGAGGTGATGACGAAGGCCAGCGTGGCCCAGACGAACAGCTTGCGCTCGCCGAAGCGACGGCTGAGCCAGCCGGTCAGCGGCAGCGCGATGGCCGTGCTGACCGCGAACGAAGTGATGACCCAGGTCGCCTGCTGCGAGCTGGCGCCGAGATTACCGGCGATGGTCGGCAGTGAAACGTTGGCGATGGTGGTGTCGAGCACCTGCATGAACGACGCCATCGCCAGGCCCACGGTGCACAGGGCGACGCTGGGTGGCAGGAACCCGGAGGCCGCACCCGGCGCCGCCGGTGCACCCGGAGCGCCGGGTGCGGCTGGAGCTTGTGCGGACATGGCGACCTCAGCCCACCTTTGCCTGTTGCTGCGGCAGGTTGCCCTGGATGATCGTGTGGATCACCTCATCGGCATCATGCAGCTGCTTGGCATATACGTCGGTGTCGAACACGGTGCCCTTGGCCGGGGTGCTCGGCAGTACTTCACCCTTCTGGTCGCGCAGGCTCACTTCGGCCTTCATCGACAGGCCGATGCGCAGCGGGTGTTCGGCCAGCTGCTTGGCATCGATGGCGATGCGCACCGGCACGCGCTGCACGATCTTGATCCAGTTGCCGCTGGCGTTCTGCGCCGGCAACAGCGAGAACGCCGAGCCGGTACCCAGGCCCAGGCTCTGGATGCGGCCCTTGTACTTCACGTCACCGGCATACAGGTCCGACTTCAGCTCCACTTCCTGGCCCAGGCGCATATGGCGCAGCTGGGTTTCCTTGAAGTTGGCCTCGACCCACATCTGCTCGGTCGGCACCACGGCCATCAGTGCATTGCCCGGCTGCACGCGCTGGCCCACCTGCACCGAACGACGGGCAACGTAGCCGGTGACCGGCGCGACGATGCCGGCGCGGGCGTTGTTGAGGAAGGCCTGGCGCAGCTGCGCGGCGGCGGCCTGCACGTCCGGCTGGGTGGCGATCACGGTGTCGTCGACCAGCGCGCGGTTGCGCTCGACGGTCTCGCGCGAACCGGCAACGGCCGCTTCGGCCGCAGCCAGCTCGTCGCGGGCGTGGGCCAGTTCTTCGTTGGAAATGGCGCCAGTGGCGGCCAGATCCTTGCGGCGGGCGAAGTCCTCGCGCACGCGCTTCAGGGTCACCTGGCGGGCGTTCAGGTCCGCCTGCGCGCCTTCCACGCTGCGGTACAGGCCACGGGTCTGGCGCACGGTCTTGGCCAGGTTGGCTTCGGCCTGCTGCAGCGCCACCGAAGTGTCGGACGGGTCCAGCTGCACCAGCAGCTGGCCGCGCTCCACGCGCATGCCGTCATCGGCATTGATGGCGACCACGGTACCGGCCACCAGCGGGGTGATCTGCACCTGGTTGCCCTGCACGTAGGCATCGTCGGTCTCTTCGAACCAACGGCCGAACATGAAGTACCACAGCGCCAGGGCGGCAAGCAGCAGCACGACGATCACGAACAGGCCGCGCAGCAGGTTGCCGCGGCGGTTGGGGGCGGCCGGGGCCGCGGTGTCTTGGGTCTGGCTCATGGCGGGCGTCTTCAGGAATGCGAGGAATCGGAATGGGAGGCGATCGGTGCGCGGTCGGTGTCGGCGGGCTGGAAACCACCGCCCAGCGCCTTGCTCAGGCGCACCGAGGTCTGCACCTGCTGCGACTGCAGGCCGGCCAGCTGCTGCTGCGACTGCAGCAGGGTGGACTGCGCGGTCAGCACGTCCAGGTAGCTGCCGATGCCGGCGCGGTAGCGCTGCTGGGCCAGGTCGAAGGCCGAGCGTGCGGTGTCCACTGCCTGCTGCTGCGCGTGCGCCTGCTGCGCCAGCGAGCGCACCGCGTTGACCTGGTCGGCGACGTCGCGCAGTGCATCGAGCACGGCCTGGTTGTAGTTGGCCACCGCCAGGTCGTACTGCGCGTCGGTGTTGGCCAGGTTGGCGCGCAGCTTGCCGCCTTCGAAGATCGGCAGGCTCAACGCCGGGCCGATGTAGGCGAAGGTCGAGCTGCTCTTCAGCAGGTCACCCACGTTCGGGGCGACCACGCCGGCCAGCGCGGTCAGGTTGAAGCTCGGGTAGAACTTGGTCTTGGCGACCTTGATCTGCTTGTCGGCCGCTTCCACGCGCCAGCGCGCAGCCACGATGTCGGGGCGACGGCCGAGCAGTTCGCTGGGCAGTACGCCCGGCAGCTGCAGTGCCATCGGGTTCAACGGCTGCGGGCGCTGGATCGACAGGCCACGGTCCGGCCCCTTGCCGACCAGTGCAGCCAGCGCGGTGCGGGCGGCGTCGATGCGCTGCTGCGCGGCCAGCACCTGCTGCTGCGCGGCCGGCACGCGGGCCTCGGCCTGGCGCACCTGCAGATCGCTGTCGATGCCGGCGCTGCGGCGCTGGCGGGTCAGCTGCAGCGATTTCTGCGAGCGGGTCAGTTCTTCCTCGGCCACGTCGTTGAGCTGCCACGCGTAGGCCAGGTCGGCATAGGCCTGGGCAATGCCGGTGGACAGGTTCAGGCGTGCGGCCTGGGCTTCAACGGTGGCGGCATGCGCGCCATCCACGGCGGCTTCCCAGGCAGCGCGCTTGCCGCCCCACAGGTCCACGCCGTAGCTGAAATCGAAGGCGACCTGGCTGCTGCCGCCATAGCGGCCGCCCATCTCGCTGCCGACCATCGACTCGGGCAGGCGCAGGCCGGTGTAGCCGCCGGACACCGACAGGCTGGGCAGCTCGTCGGCGCGCGCGGTACCGACCTGGGCCTGGGCCTGGCGCAGGCGCGCGTCGGCGGCGTCCAGGCTCGGATGACCGGCCAGGCCTTCGGCGACCAGTGCGTCCAGCTGCGCATCGCCCAGTGCCTTCCACCAGTCCTGCGCCGGGAAGCCGGCGGCGCTCAGGTCGGTGTCAGCCAGGGTGCGTTCGCTGTGCAGGCTGTCCACGTCAAGCACGTGGCCCTGCGGGTTGAGGCCACGACTGCTGGCGCAGGCGGCCAGGGCCAGCGCCAGCGCTGACACCAGCAGCGCGCGCCCGGACCGGCGGAGAGTGGAATGCGGGATCGGGTTCATGGGGTCGTCAGTGAATCGCGGATTCGGGTAAGGAGGGACAGCAGCAGCGTGCGCTCGTCGGCGGAAAGATCACGCAGCGCGTAATCCATCACCGCGTCGCCGCGCAGCTTCAGCCGCGCCCACAACGCACGGCCTTCGTCGGTCAGCACGATCTGCAGTGCCCGCCGGTCCTGCGCATGCGCCTCGCGGCGGACGCAGCCCAGCGCCTCCAGCTTGTCCAGCAGGCGGGTGACCGCGCTGGGCACCTGGTCGATGGCCTGGGCCAGTTCGTTGGCGGTGCAGGGCGCCATGTGGGAAAGCACCTTCAACCCGATGTAATGGGTGAAGCCGATTCCCAGATCTTCTTCCGCCATGGACGCGTCGAGTTGGCGCACCAGGCCGTCGCGCACCTGGCGCAGCAGCAGGCCGAAGCTGGGGGGAGTGGTTGCAGGACAGATCATGGGGGAGCATTCTCTTCCAAAAAAAATATTTCTCAATGGAAATATTCGATCTGGCATCGAATGCTGTGTTGCAGCAGCGGGCTCGATCAGTGAAGGCGCCTACCTTAATGATCTGGTCAGGTGGCCCGGTAGTACAATCCAGCCAATGGATGTCACATTTCAGCCAGCGGACATGATGAACAAGGCAGAAATTCAGGTTCCCAAACGCCTGCTCAGAGATGAGGCACTGGACTGGTTCGAGCGCAACGACGGCCCGCCGGTCATCGCCTTCCGCTTCGACAGCCAGCAGGGCCTGGCCCGCGAGGTCGACTGGCACCACCACCAGCGTGCCCAGTTGATCTGCGTCGAACGCGGCCTGCTGACCACCCGCACCTCGCATGGCACGTGGTCGCTGGCGCCGGGCTCGGCCGGCTGGATGCCGCCGCTGGAACCGCACACCGTCACCCTCGACGGCCCGTTGCGCGGCTGGGGCATGGCATTGGCTGCACCGGCCTGCGCCACCCTGCCCGCCGACCCCTGCGTGCTGGGCCTGTCCAAGCTGGCGCAGGCGCTGGCCGACCGCATCTGCGAATGGCCGCTCGGCCATGACACCACGCCCGAGCGCCAGCACATCATCGACGTGCTGCTGGACGAGATCCGCACCGCGCCGCGCCAGCGCATGCACCTGCCGATGCCGCACGACCGGCGCCTGCTGAAGATCGCCTCGCAGTTGCTGGCCGACCCCTCCGACGAACGCAGCCTGGCCGAATGGGCGCATTGGGCCGGTCTGTCACCGCGCAGCCTGACCCGTCACTTCCGCGACGAGACCACGCTCAGCTTCGCCCAGTGGCGGCAGCAGGCGCGCCTGTCAGAGGCCCTGCGCCAGCTGACCGACGGCCGCAGCGTGGCCGACATCGCCCACGCGCTGGGCTTCAGCAGCGCCAGCGCGTTCGTTACCGTGTTCCGCCGCCACTTCGGACTGCCGCCCGGTCGCTACCTGGCACGGGCCGGGCACGGCCTGGAAACCGGGCTGGACCCTGCGCGCGGCTTGGCATCCCCCGCCGCATCCGGATAATCACAGGATTGCGAGCGGCGACCGCCGTCGCCGCCTCCCGACAACAGGTAACAACGCCGCATGACCGAACTTGCCCGCCCCGTGTTCCACGGATTCGAACAACTGCCGCTGCGCGAGTACGCCGAACGCGCCTACCTCGACTACTCGATGTATGTGGTCCTGGACCGCGCCCTGCCGTTCATCGGCGACGGCCTGAAGCCGGTGCAGCGCCGCATCATCTATTCGATGAGCGAGCTGGGCCTGAATGCCGCGTCCAAACCGAAGAAGTCCGCGCGCACCGTCGGTGACGTCATCGGTAAGTACCACCCGCACGGCGACAGCGCGTGCTACGAGGCCCTGGTGCTGATGGCACAGCCGTTCTCGTACCGCTATCCGCTGATCGAGGGCCAGGGCAACTTCGGCTCCAGCGACGACCCGAAGTCGTTCGCGGCGATGCGTTACACCGAATCCAAGCTGACCCCGATCGCCGAAGTGCTGCTGGGCGAACTGGGCCAGGGCACCACCGACTGGGCACCGAACTTCGACGGCACCCTGCAGGAGCCGACCTGGATGCCGGCACGGCTGCCGCACCTGCTGCTCAACGGCACCACCGGCATCGCCGTGGGCATGGCCACCGACGTGCCGCCGCACAATCTCAACGAGATCGTCAGCGCACTGCTGCACCTGCTGGACCACCCCGATGCCAGCGTGCGCGACCTGTGCGAGCACGTGCAGGGCCCGGACTATCCGTCCAGCGCCGAGATCATCACCTCGGCCAACGACCTGCGGAACATCTACGAGACCGGCAACGGCAGCGTGCGTGCACGTGCGACCTTCACCAAGGAGGCCAACAACATCGTGGTGACGGCGCTGCCGTTCCAGGTGTCGCCGTCGAAGGTGATCGAGCAGATCGCCGCGCAGATGCGCGCCAAGAAGCTGCCGTGGCTGGAAGACATCCGCGACGAATCCGACCACGCCAACCCGGTGCGCGTGGTGCTGGTGCCACGTTCCAACCGCGTCGACGCGGACCAGCTGATGGGCCACCTGTTCGCGACCACGGACCTGGAGCGCAGCTACCGCGTCAACCTCAACGTGATCGGGCTGGACGGCCGTCCGCAGGTGAAGAACCTGAAGATGCTGCTCAGCGAATGGCTGACCTTCCGCAGCAACACCGTCACCCGCCGCCTGCAGCACCGCCTGCAGAAGGTCGAGCGCCGCCTGCACCTGCTGGAAGGCCTGCTGGTCGCCTTCCTCAACCTGGACGAGGTGATCCACATCATCCGTACCGAGGACGAACCGAAGGCGGCGCTGATCACGCGCTTCGGCCTGTCCGAGGAACAGGCCGAGTACATCCTGGAAACCAAGCTGAAGCAGCTGGCCCGCCTGGAGGAGATGAAGATCCGCGGCGAGCAGGACGAACTGGCCAAGGAGCGCGAGAAGATCCTCGGCATCCTCGACAGCAAGGCCAAGCTGAAGAAGCTGATCCGCGACGAACTGACCGCCGACGCCAGGAAGTTCGGCGACGCACGCCGCTCGCCGCTGGTGCAGCGCCAGGCCGCGCAGGCCATCGACGAGACCGAGCTGGTGCCGAGCGAGCCGATGACCGTGGTGCTGTCGGAGAAGGGCTGGATCCGAGCGGCCAAGGGCCACGACGTCGATGCGTCCGCCCTGTCCTACCGCGACGGCGACGCCCTGCAGGGCGCAGTGCGTGCGCGCAGCACCCAGCAGGTCGCGTTCCTCGACAGCGAAGGCCGCGCCTACTCGACGCCGGTGCATACCCTGCCCTCCGCGCGTGGCAATGGCGAACCGCTGACCGGCCGCTTCTCGCCGGCAGCGGGTACCAGCTTCGTGACCCTGGCCAGCGCCGAGCCGGATGCCCGCTTCGTGCTGGCCTCCAGCCACGGCTACGGCTTCGTCACCCGCTTCGAGAACCTGATCGGTCGCAACAAGGCCGGCAAGGCGATGCTGAACCTGTCGTCCGGCTCGTCGGTGCTCACCCCGTCGATGGTCGCCAACGTGGCCACCGACCGCATCGTGGCGGTGACCAGCTCCGGCAACCTGCTGGCGATCGCCGCCAACGACCTGCCGGAACTGGACAAGGGCAAGGGCAACAAGATCATCGAGATCCCGAAGGCCAAGCTCGCCACCGAACGCGTGGTCGCCATCGTGGCGATCAGTCCGGGGCAGACCCTGCAGGTGCGCAGCGGCCAGCGCACCATGGGCCTGAAGTTCAACGAGCTCGACGCCTACCTCGGCGCCCGTGCCACCCGCGGCCACCTGCTGCCGCGCGGCTGGCAGAAGGTGGAAGGGCTGTCGGTGGAATAAGAGGTACGGGGGTCGGATCCCTTTCCATGGGAAAGGGCTCTGACCCCAGGCACGAAAAAGCCGGGGCATTCCCCGGCTTTTTCGTTGTCGGCTGGCGGGCGGTGGAGCGGCTGGCGGGCGAAGGCTGGCTGGCGGTGCTCCGGTGCTGGCGGGCGACAGAACGCTGTGCTGCTGGTAGAGCCGACCGCTGGTCGGCTGCTTTCTGCAGAGCAGCCGACCAGCGGTCGGCTCTACCGGAAGGCAGCCGAGCATTGGCTCGGCTCTACAAAAACGATGCCCGCTCAGTGCGCCGGGGCGCCGTTGCCGTCGATCTTGCTCAGCTGGTACAGCTCCAGGCCGATGCGCTTGATCAGGCCCAGCTGCTGCTCCAGCCACCAGGCGTGGTCTTCCTCGGTGTCCTTCAGCTGCGCCAGCAGGATGTCGCGGCTCACGTAATCGCCCTTCTCCTCGCACAGCTTCATGCCGGCGGCGAGATTGTTCCGAACGGCGTATTCAGTATCGAGATCCTTCTGCAGCATCTCCTCCACGGTCTTGCCCGGCTCGGTGGCATGCGGGCGCATGTCCGGGTCGCCACCCAGGAACAGGATCCGGCGGAGCAGCGCATCGGCATGCTGGGTTTCCTCTTCCATCTCGTGGTTCAGGCGCTCGTACAGCGCGAACAGGCCCTGGTCCTCGTAGCGGCGGGAATGGATGAAGTACTGGTCGCGCGCAGCAAGCTCGCCGCGCAGCAGTTCCTTCAGGCAGGCGATGACGTCCGGGTTGCCTTTCATGGGGGGCTCCTGTGAATCGATGCGGCATAGGGTGCCGCATTTCAAAATACGGTGATCTAATCGGAATCAGTCGCAGTTGCGCCTGCGGCTACAATCGGCCCACGAGTTCGGAAAGGACGTGCGATGCGACGTACATGGCGTTGGGTGCTGGGCGTGTTGATCGCCATCGTGCTGGTCACCGCACTGGTGCTGTGGCTGCTGCTGCGCGGCAGCCTGGCCGACCTGGACGGCGAGCATGCGCTGCCGGGGCTGGCCCAGCCGGTCACCATCGAGCGCGATGGGCTGGGCGTGGTCACCATCACTGCCGGCAGCCAGGCCGACGCGATGCGTGCGCTCGGCCGCGTACACGCGCAGGAACGTTATTTCGAGATGGACCTGATGCGCCGCAGTGCCGCTGGCGAGCTGTCGGCGCTGTTCGGGCCGAAGGCCATCGACGCCGACAAGCGCATGCGCGTGCATCGGCTGCGTGCACGCACCGAGGCGAATCTGCAGGCCGCACTGGGCGACAACGGCACGGCCGTGCGCGCCTACGTGGATGGCGTCAACGAGGGCCTGGCCGATCTCTCCGTGCGCCCGTGGGCCTACCTGCTGCTGCGGCAATCACCACAACCGTGGCAGGCCAGCGACAGCGTGCTGACCGGGCTGGCCATGTATGCCGACCTGCAGGACCCCGGCAACCAGACCGAGCTTGCGCTCAGCCGCATCCGCGCAGTGGTGCCGCCGGCGCTGTACGCACTGATCGCCCATGACGGCACCGAATGGGATGCGCCGCTGTTTGGCGAACCCACCGGCAACGCCGCCCTGCCCGATGCCAGCCAGCTGGACCTGCGCACATTGAAGGGAAAAACGGGCACTGAGCAGGAAGAGGGCGACGTCATCGGCAGCAACAACTTCGCGGTGGCCGGCGCGCTTACCGCCGACGGCCGCGCCATCGTTGCCGACGACATGCATCTGGGCCTGCGTGCACCCGGCCTGTGGTTCCGCGTGCGCCTGCGCTACCCCGACCCGCAGGCCGCCGGCGGCCAGGTCGATGTCACCGGCTTCTCCCTGCCGGGCCTGCCGGCGGTGATCGTCGGCAGCAACGGGCACGTCGCCTGGGGCTTCACCAACAGCTACATCGACACGGCGGACTATCGCACGGAACCGGCCAACACCGCCGTGACCGTGCACGAAGAGCGCATCGCCGTGGCCGGCCAGGCCGACGTGCTGTTCGCGGTGCGCGAAACCGACTGGGGGCCGATCCTGCATACCCATGCCGATGGCAGTGGCGACGCCCTGCGCTGGGTCGCACACCTGCCCGGTGCCGTACGCCTGGATTTCGCTGACCTGGCCCGCGCCGGTGACCTCGACGGTGCACTGCACTTCGCCGACCGTGCCGGCATCCCCGCACAGAACCTGGTGGTCGGTGATCGCAGCGGGCGCATTGCCTGGCGCCTGATCGGCGCTCGCCCGGACCGCGGCCCCGGCTGTGCACCGGCCGGCTTCAATGCCGCCAGCAACCAGGGCTGCGCGCCGTGGCCGATCCGCAGCGATGCCTCGCCGGCATTGATCGATCCCCCCAACCATCGCCTGTGGACCGCCAATGGACGCGTCCTCGACGGCGAGGCACTCGCCAGCGTCGGCAACGGCGGCTATGACCTGGGTGCGCGGGCGCGGCAGATCCGCGACCTGCTGGCAATCCAGGAGCGCTTCGACGAGCACGACCTTCTGGCGATCCAGCTCGACGACCGCGCGGTGTTCCTGCAGCGCTGGTGGGCTCTGCTGCACGACGTCATCGAACGCAGTGACGACCCTGCGCTGAAGCGTTTGAAGGAGGCCAGCCATCAATGGGGCGGGCGCGCCTCGGCCAGTTCGGTCAGCTACCGGGTGGTGCGTGAATTCCGCACGCAGGTCATGGCCACGCTGTCCGATGCACTGCTGGCCCCGGCCAACGCGCAGCTGGGCGATGCCTACCTGGACCCACGCCTGGCACAGCTGGAAGGCGTGGCCTGGCCGATGCTGGAACAGCGCCCGGCCAACCTGCTGCCACCGGCCTTCGACAGCTGGGATGCGCTGCTGATCGACGCCGCCCGCCGTACCGAGGGTGAGCTGGCCAAGCAGGGGCCGCTGGCCAAGCGCAGCTGGGGTGAACGCAATACCGCGGCGATCTGCCACCCCATCGCACGGGCGCTGCCGGACATCGCCAAGCGCTGGCTGTGCATGCCCGCCGACCGCCTGCCCGGCGACCGGGACATGCCGCGCGTGCAGACGCCGAACTTCGGCGCCTCCGAGCGCATGGTTGTCTCGCCCGGCCACGAGGCCGACGGCATCGTGCACATGCCCGGCGGCCAGAGCGGCCATCCGCTGTCACCGTACTGGGGTGCCGGCCACGAGGACTGGGTGCATGGGCGCCCGACACCGTTCCTGCCCGGCAAGGCCCAGCACACGATGACGCTGGTGCCAGCCCGGTAGTGCCGGCCGCTGGCCGGCATCCATGCAGGTGTGTCCAGCATCACCAGGTTGCCGGCCAGCGGCCGGCACTACCGTTCAACGCTCAGCCCCTGCGCCGTTCGATCAGGTTCAGCAGCGGCCCGGTCATCGCCGTGGTCACCAGCGCCATGATCACCAGCACCGCGAACAGGCGGTCACCGAGCAGGCCCAGCTCATACCCCAGGTTGAGCACGATCAGCTCCATCAGGCCGCGGGTGTTCATCAGCGCGCCCAGCCGCCACGCTTCGCGCGTGGGCATGCCGGCACTGCGCGCGGCACTGAAGGTGCCCAGCAGCTTGCCCGTCGTGGCCACCGCGATCACCACCACGCACAGCACGATGTCGCTGGCCTGCAGCGCATCGGCGCGCATGCGCAGCCCGGTCATGGCGAAGAACAACGGCAGCAGCAGCGTGACCGCGAACGGCTCGACACGGGCCATCAGCAGGTCACGCAGCTGCGCGTTGGACGATACCGCGACACCCGCAGCGAACGCGCCGAACAGCGCGTGGATGCCCAGCATCTCGGTGACCAGCGCACTGCCCAGCGACAGCAGCAGGATGCCGAGCAGCCAGCGCCCCTCACGGCCCGGCGCAATCTGCCGGCGCGCGAACCACGGCTTCACCAGCCCCAGCATCAGCGCCACGAACGCGACCACGCACACCAGGTTGAGGCTGGCCGGCAACCAGCCGCTGGCCTGGGCGGCAGCCACGATCAGCGCCAGCAGGCACCACGCGGTGGCATCGCCCAAGGCAGCGCAGGCGATCGCGGTCTGCCCCAGCGGCGTCTGTGTGATCCCACGGTCGGCCAGGATGCGCAGCAGCACGGGGAAGGCCGTGATGCTCATCGAGATGCCTACGAAAAGTGCGAATGCGGTGAAGCCCACACCCTGTGGGCCATGCTGCGGATACAGCCAGATCGCCAAGGCGACGCCGAGCACGAACGGCACTGCAATGCCGGCATGGCTGACGGTAAAGGCGAAACGCCGACGGCCACGCAGCGCCGCCAGGTCCAGTTCGGCACCGGCCACCAGCAGGAACATCAGCACGCCCAGCTGGCTGAGCATGCCCAGCGGGCCCAGCGAACTGGCCGGGAACAGCGCACCATGCAGCTGCGGCAGCAGGCTGCCAAGCACCAGCGGCCCCATCATCAGGCCAGCGGCCATTTCGCCGATCACCGCCGGCTGTCCCATGCGCTTGAGCAGCGCCCCCGCGCCCTTGGCCACCAGCAGCAGTACCAGCAGCTGCAGCAGGAACAGGCCCAGCGGAGACGCCAGATGCTGCACCCAGCCGCCTTCGGCGGCGACGGAGGCACGGGCAACCGCCTCGGGCGCCGCCGGCCCGGCATACCGCGCCAGCAGCACGCCAGCCAGCAACGGAACCCCGGCCCAGGCCAGGTAGCGCCATCCCCATTTCGTGGGCGGCGCGTTGCCGCCTGCCTGTACGTCCATGAACATTCCCCAATGTGCAGGGGGCGATCATACAAAAAGGGGACGGAGGGGATTAAGGCGTTAATGGCACAAACGACTTAATCCCCTCCGTCCCCTTTTGGGGGTGCTCAGGCCAGTGCCTGCTCGTGCACGCCGGCGATCGCGCGACCGGAGGGATCTGCCGCCGCGGCGAAGCTGGCGTCCCAGGCGATGGCCGCGGGCGACGAACAGGCGATCGACTTGCCTCCCGGCACGGTCTCGGCCGCTGCCCGGCTTGGGAAGAACTGCTCGAACAGGTGGCGGTAGTAGTACGCCTCCTTGGTCTGCGGCGGGTTGTGCGGGAAGCGCTTGTCGGCGGCCGCCAGTACACGGTCGCTCACCTGCGCCTCGGCATGTGCCTTCAGCCCATCGATCCAGCCATAGCCCACGCCATCGCTGAACTGTTCCTTCTGCCGCCACAGGATGCTGTCCGGCAGGTAGCCGTCGAACGCCTCGCGCAACACGGCCTTCTCGATGCGGCGGCCGCCAAAACCGGCACCGACCATCTTGTGTGCGGCATCGAAGCGCATCGCCACATCGAGGAACTCACGGTCGAGGAACGGCACGCGCGGCTCCACGCCCCAGGCCATCATCGACTTGTTGGCGCGCAGGCAGTCGTAGTTGTGCAGGGCGTCGAGCTTGCGTACCAGCTCGTCGTGGAATTCACGCGCATCCGGTGCCTTGTGGAAGTACAGGTAGCCACCGAAGATCTCGTCGCTGCCCTCGCCGGAGAGCACCATTTTCACGCCCATCGCCTTGATCCGCCGCGCCAGCAGGAACATCGGCGTCGATGCGCGGATGGTGGTGACGTCGTAGGTCTCGATGTGGCGGATCACCTCCGGCAGGGCATCGAGGCCTTCCTCGAACGTGTACTCGAAACCGTGATGCACGGTGCCCAGCGCTTCGGCGGCGATCGCTGCGGCGGCCAGATCGGGCGAGCCCTTCAAGCCGATCGCGAACGAGTGCAGGCGCGGCCACCAGGCTTCGGTCTGTCCCCCATCCTCGATGCGACGACGTGCGTAGCGCGCGGCCACCGCCGCCACCAGCGACGAGTCCAGGCCACCGGACAGCAGCACGCCATAAGGCACATCGCTCATCAGCTGGCGCTCCACCGCATGCTCGAACGCCTGGCGCAGTTCAACCAGATCGGCCTGGCGGCCCTGCACGTCGGCGTAGTCGCGCCACGGTTGCTGGTAGTAGCGCACCAGCTCACCGCTGGCACTGTCGAAATAGTGGCCCGGCGGGAACTGCGCGACATCGGCACAGGTATCGACCAGCGCCTTCATTTCCGAGGCCACGCGCAAGCGCCCCTGGGCATCGTGGCCCCAGTACAGCGGCACCACGCCCACCGGGTCGCGCGCCACCAGCACGCGTCCACTGTCACGGTCCCACAGCGCGAAGGCGAAGATGCCGTTGAGCTGTTCCAGCCACTGCGCCGGCGCGCCGCCCTGGCGGTAGAGCGCGTTGATCACCTCGCAGTCCGAGCCGGTCTGGAAGTCGTAGGTGGTGGTCAGCGCCGCCTTCAACGCCTGGTGGTTGTAGATCTCGCCGTTCACCGCCAGCGCCAGCTGGCCATCGGCCGACAGCAGCGGCTGCGAACCACCGGCCGGATCGACGATGGCCAGCCGTTCATGGACCAGCAGCGCACCTTCGTCGAGATACACGCCGCTCCAGTCCGGGCCACGGTGGCGCTGGCGTTGCGACAGTTCCAGCGCGTGCCGGCGCAGGGTGGGAAGATCGTCACCGGCCTGCAGGCCGAAGATTCCGAAGATCGAACACATGGGGGAGCTCCTGTTGGGGAATTTCACGGGTGGGAAGGTGTTCGACCGGCCATCCAGGCCCGGGCAGGCTGCGCCCGGGCACAAAAAAACCCGCATCGGCTGATGCGGGTTTTCTGGTGTCCGGGCGTGTGTTGCTGTCTATCTACCCAGGGCGCAGTCCCGCATCGGCCGCGCACGATTATTCGCGCGCAGATTATTGCGGTTGTTGTTATTGACGGCGGTGGCCAGGCGGATCGACATGGCATCGACCCTACCCCGCTTTCCGGCGCAGCGCAACCGTTGCGTTGGCAACCACTCCCCGGCGCGCATAATGGCGCGCCGTGAAACGTGTAATGGAAATGCAACACCGCACTGGACGCAACGCGGCGCTGGCCGCCCTGTTCTGCCTGGGCCTGGCCGCCTGCCAGACCCTGGCCCCACCCTCGCCCCTGCCGCCGGCCCAGCTGCAGGGCCTGGAGCAACACGGCACCGACGGCAGCTTCGAGGGTGCCTTCGATACCGCGGAAACCTTCGAACGCTTCAACGATCCGCGCGCCATCGCCTACTACGAGCGCGCCGCCGCGGTCACACCCTGGACCTTCCACAACACCAAGGCGGAAGAAGCACTGGGCAGGATCTGGATCTCCGGCACGCTGCGGCATGCCGACAGCCCCCACATCAATCCGGCGCCGGTGCTGCGTGCGTCCTGGCGACGCGGAGAACGCGCCTACCTGGCGGCGGCCTACCACGGCAATCCCTATGCGTTCTACGAACTCGCCAAGGCCTATCGTCAGCGAGGCGACGCGCAACAGGCGCTGCGCTGGGACCTGCGCGGAATGATCTACGAGCGCTACCCGAGTTCATCGTCACGGCTACCGGATGCGGTGGCCGCACAGGATGGCACCGTGCATCCACTGGTTGCGCAGATCCAGCGCCGCGCCGAGCGTGGCGATGCCGAAGCGCAGGTAGACCTGGGCGCACTGCTGGAAAAGGGCATGGGACTGCCGCGCGATCCCGCACGTGCACTGCAGCTGTATCAACGTGCCGGCGAGAAGGGCAATGTGTTCGGCCAGTACTTCGCCGGACTGCTGCTGGGCCGCGGTGCACCGGGCGTGGAGAAGGACACCGACGCAGCCGCACGCTGGTTCGCCCGGGCCGAGGCGCAGCGCTTCTACATGGCGGCGCCGAGCTACTGGGAAAAAGCGGTCGAGCCGCCGTTCTTCATTTTTTCTGAGTAGAGCCGAGCCATGCTCGGCTGGGCATTCCCCGCAGAAGCAGCCGAGCATGGCTAGGCTCTACAGGAAAGCAAAGCCGGCGAAAGGCGTGCCGACCAACGGTCGGCACCCAGCGTCGCAGGTTCACGCCAGCAGCCGTTCCACCAGCCGCTGGTACAGCCCCGGCAATGCCTCCAGATCGGCCACGCGCACGTTCTCGTCCACCTGGTGGATGCTGGCGTTGACCGGCCCCACTTCGATGCACTGCGCGCCCAAGGGCGCGATGAAGCGTGCATCGGAGGTGCCGCCGCCGGTGCTTTCTTCAGGTGCACGGCCGATGTGCTCGGCCAGCACCGCACGCGCGGTGGCACGCAGCGTGCCCTCCGGGGTGTAGAACGGCTCGCCGCTGCGGTGCCACTTCAGCGTGTACTGCAGGCCATGCCGTTCCAGCAGCGCGGTGATCTCCGCTTCCAGCTTCGGTGCGTCCCAGTGCGGGTTGTAGCGGATGTTGAAATCCACCTCGAGCTCGCCGGGAATCACGTTGTTGGCACCGGTACCGGCATGGATGTTGGAGACCTGCAGGCTGGTCGGCGGGAAACTTTCGTAGCCGTCATCCCAGCGCCGCGCACTCAGCTCGGCCAGGGCCGGCGCCGCCTGGTGGATCGGGTTGCGTGCCTTCTCCGGATACGCCACGTGGCCCTGCACGCCCTGCACGCGCAGCTTGGCCGACAGGCTGCCGCGACGCCCCACGCGCAGCAGGTCACCCAGCGTCGCAGTCGAGGACGGCTCGCCGGTGATGCACCAGTCGATGCGCTGGCCGCGTTCGGCGAACAGGCGTGCGACGTGGCGCACGCCATCGACGGCGTCGCCTTCCTCGTCGCTGGTCAGCAGCACCGCCAGCGTGCCGGGATGATCAGGATGCGCGGCAACGAACTGCTCGGCGGCCACCACGAACGCCGCCACGCTGCCCTTCATGTCGGCGGCGCCACGGCCATACAGCACGCCATCGCGGATCTGCGGGCTGAACGGGTCGCTGGCCCAGGCCTCGCGCGGGCCCGTCGGCACCACGTCGGTATGGCCCAGCAGCACCAGTACCGGCGCGCCCTGGCCGTGGGTCGCCCACAGGTTGTCGACCTCACCCAGCCGCAGGTGATCGCACTGGAACCCGGCCTGCTTCAGGCGTGCCGCCAGCAGCGCCTGGCAACCGGCATCATCGGGCGTCACCGAGGGCCGCGCGATCAGCTCGCAGGTCAGGTCGAGCACCGCGCTCATGCGTCACCCACGCCGAAGCGGGCCTTGAAGCCGTTGTCGCTGAAGCCCTGGCTGATCGTGCCATCGGCCGTGACCACCAGCGGGCGCTTGATCAGCTGCGGGTACTCGCGCAGCAGCAGCTTCCATTCGGCCTCGGAATCGGCGGCCTTGCGGTTGTCCGGCAGCTGCCGCCAGGTGGTGGAGGACCTGTTGATCATCGCGGCCAGGCCACCCAGCTGCGCGGCCCACGCCAGCAGCATTTCCGGGCTGGGTTTGTTGTCGCGGTAGTCGACGAAGGTGTACGGCACGCCGAAGCGGTCCAGCCACCTGGTCGCCTTCTTGCAGGTATCGCAGTTCTTCAAACCGTAGACAGTGGTGCTCATGGCCATCTGTGATGCTGGAAAACAGAGGGCCAGAATCTCACAACAGGCGCTCGGACACGACCCGGAAAGGTACCCTTGGCAGCTGGAAGGCCAGCCCCTCGTGCAGCGCCACGCCCATCGCCTGCAGGCGCGGGCACTGCTGTTCGCCTTCCAGCTGCAGCGGTTGCAGCTGCGCGATGTCCACCGGCAGAGCAATGCGGGTGCTGGCCCAGCGCTGGTCGCAGGTGCGGGCGATGGCCTCGTCCTGGCAGGTCAGGAAGCGCAGCAGGGCCTGGTGGCCGCCGAAGGCCGCCGCCCACCCGGCATCGTCCCAGCCCGCAGCGCCCTGCCACTGCAGGTGCAGCGCCGGCGCACTGCCCCGCCCGCCCTCGATCAGGGTGTACCCACCGCCATCGGCGCGCACCACGTGCGCGAAGCGCACCGACAGATGCGGCTGCATGGCATCGCTGAAAGCGCGCGCGCCGGCGACGAAGGCCAGCTGGTCCATCACGTTGCGATCAAACAGCACCACCGGCGTCCCGTCCCGATCGTCGTCACGACGCAGGTACCAGCGCCAGTTGCTCTGCCTGGGAGACGGCATCAGCGAGCGCAGCGGCCCGGCCAGCGCGGGCCCGAAGTGGCCGTGCCGGTAGCTGAGGATGGTGTAGGGCGTGCGTCCGGCATGGACCACGTAGTGATGGCCTGGTGGTGGCATCGGCGCTTGGCGTACGTCGACCCACCAGTTCACGTAGACCACGTCGCGCACATCGCTTACCAACGCCGGCATCGGCCAGCGCCGCGACAGCGCGCGGCGCAGCCGGGTCCAGCGTGGAGCGTGCAGCAGGCGCGGCAGCATCCGCCCGAACAGGGTGTCGGACGGATGCTGGTAGATCGCGGACTGCGCCAGATCCTCCGGCGCCGTCATCTTCAGTCAGCCAGGCCGCGCAGCAGGTCGTTGACGCTGGTCTTGCTGCGGGTCTTGGCATCAACCTGCTTGACGATCACCGCGCAATACAGCGAGTGGGTGCCGTCCTTGCTCGGCAGCGAGCCGGACACCACCACGCTGTACGGCGGAATGTAGCCGTAGGTGACCTCGCCGGTGGCACGGTTGTAGATGCGGGTGCTCTGGCTGAGGAACACGCCCATGCCGATCACGCTGTGGTGGCCGACCACCACGCCTTCCACCACTTCCGAACGCGCACCGATGAAGCAGTGGTCCTCGATGATGGTCGGGCTGGCCTGCAGCGGCTCCAGCACGCCACCGATGCCGGCGCCGCCGGACAGGTGGCAGTGCTGGCCGATCTGCGCGCACGAACCGACGGTGGCCCAGGTGTCGACCATGGTGCCTTCGCCGACATGGGCGCCGATGTTGGTGAAGCTCGGCATCAGCACCACGTCCTTGCCGAAGTAGGTACCGCGGCGGGCGATCGCGCCCGGCACCACGCGCACGCCACCACGGCGGAACTTCGCTTCGTCATAGCCGGCGAAGCGCGATTCGACCTTGTCCCAGAACGGCGCCGGGCGTGCATCGACCACCGCCATGTCGTTGACGCGGAAATACAGCAGCACGGCTTTCTTCAGCCACTCATTGACCTTCCAGCCGCCCTGGCCGTCCGGCTCGGCGACGCGGAACTCACCGCTCTCCAGGCCGTCGATCACGCGGTTGACCAGCGGCTTGGTCGACCCTTCCAGCTCGTGCAGGGTCAAGGTGGCGCGGCGCTCGAAGGCGCTCTCGATGCCGAACTTGAGTTCTTCCACGCCCGGTGCCGACGGCTTGCGCAGCGACTTGCGGGCGATGGTTTCGGCGCGGACGGCTTCGGCGCTCTTGGCCGGGGCCGGCTTCTTCACAGCACGCTTCACTGCAGCCGTTTTCTTCGCCGGGGCCTTCACCGCAGCGGCCTTCTTCGGCGCAGGGGTCTTCTTCGCGGCCGGTGCGGCAGCAGCGGGTTTCCGGGCCGCTGCGCTCTTGGGGGTCGCGGCGGTCTTCTTGGCGGGCTTGGTGGCCATCAGGCGGGGTCTCCGGCGTTTCGATCAGGGTCCAGGCAGGCCAGCATCGCGTCATGCAGCTGCTGCCGGGCAGGTTCAGTCAGGGGGAGGTCGTGTTCGTCACTGATCACGAAGGTGTCTTCGGCGCGTTCGCCGAACGTGGCAATGCGCGCATCATGCACGCGCAGGCCCTGGTTGCGCAGCACGAACGCCACATCGGCCAGCAGGCCGGGACGGTCGGGGGCGACCAGGGCAAAACGGGTTGCGCCCGGTTCATCGCGGAACTCGATGCGCGGGGCGAAGCGGAAGTGCCGCAGCTGCCGCGGTACCACCCGGCGCGACGGCCGCAGGCGCGACAGGTCACCGCTGAGTGCCTCGCGCAGTGCCGCTTCCAGGTTGGCACTGCTGCCATCGGCAAAGGTATCGGCCGGGTTCACTTCGAAGGTATCGAAGATGGTGTCGGCCGGACCGTCCAGCACGCGCGCGCGATGGATGCCGTAGCCCTTGCGGTCCAGGGTCATCACGATCGCGGCAAACAGGCCATCACGGTCGGGCGAGTGCACGAACACTTCCAGCGCCGGGTCGTCGACGCTGATCCGGCGCACCTTCACCAGCGCCTGGCCCTGCTTCACCGGCACCAGTGCGGCGGCCTGCCAGGCCAGCTGCTCGGGGCGCAGGCGGATGAAGCCCTCATCCGGCATCACCGCGAACTGGCGGTCGATGGTGGCATCGTCGTAACCCTGCTCGCGCACCAGTGCGCGCACGCTGTCACGTGCCTCGGCCACGCGCTCGGCGGCCGGTACCGGGTGCTCCAGCCCCTCGCGCAGCGCGCGCCGGGTGGCAAAGTACAGATCGGCCAGCAGGCGGTCCTTCCAGGCATTCCACAGTTTCGGGCTGGTGCCGGCGATGTCGGCACAGGTCAGCAGGTACAGGTAATCCAGGCGGTCGCGGCTGCCGACCAGGGTGGCGAAGCGATGGATCACCACCGGATCGGCGATGTCCTGCTTCTGCGCGGTCACCGACATGCGCAGGTGCTGTTCGACCAGCCATGCCACCAGCTCGGTATCGGTGCCACTGAGCGCATGCGCCTGGCAGAACGCGCGCGCGTCCACCGCGCCCAGCTCCGAGTGGTCGCCGCCGCGGCCCTTGGCGATGTCATGGAACAGGCCGGCCAGCAGCAGCAGTTCCGGCTTGCGCAGGCGCGGCCACACTTCGTGCGCGATCGAGAAGCGCTCGTCGGCGCGGCTGCTGGCGAACTGGCCGATGTTGCGCAGGACCATCAGCGTGTGCTGGTCGACCGTATAGACATGGAACAGGTCGAACTGCATGCGCCCGCTGACCTGGGCAAACGCGGGAATCCACTGGCCAAGCACGCCCAGCCGCGCCATGCGCGAAAGCGTATCGACCGGACGCTGGCCGCGCAGCAGGGCCAGGAACTGCTCGCGTGCATCGGCATCGGCCTGGTCATAGGCCGGCAGCAGCGGCAGCGACTCGGCCAGTGCACGCGCAGTGAGCGAATGCAGGCCGCGTACCTGCGGGTTGTTGGCCCAGCTGGAAAACAGGGCGAACACCTGGCCGATGTCGCCGCGCGGCCAGTCGGCCTCGTTGGCGGCCAGGTAGCCACGGCGCAGGGAAAAACCCACGGTCAGCGGCTCCGGCTGGGCCTCGCCGTCGAACTGTTCCTCGAAGCGCTGCAGCAGCCGGTCGCTGATCCGGCGCACCACCAGCGCGGCGCGGTAGAAGCCCTGCATCATCTTCTCGACGCCGAGGTTCTCGGCATCGTCTTCGAAGCCCAGCCGCGCGGCCAGGGTCTTCTGGTAATCGAAACGCAGGCGCTCTTCCGGACGGCGCGCGACCAGGTGCAGACCGAAGCGCAACCGCGCCAGCACTGCACGTTCGCGCTTCAACGCCGCGGCTTCGTCGGCGCCCAGGTGGCCGAGCCCGACCAGGGCCTCCAGGTCGCGCACGCCGAAGGCACGCAACGCCATCCAGCCCAGCGTATTGAGATCACGCAGGCCACCGGGGCCATCCTTCAGGTCCGGCTCCAGGTTGTCGGCGGTATCGCCGAAGCGCTGGTGGCGGTTGCGCAGCTCTTCCAGCTTGGCCAGGAAGAAGGCGCGTGCCGGCCACAGTTCGCGGTCGTCGATCGCCTCGCGCAGCGCGCGGCGCGCAGCATCATCGGCCAGGATCGGGCGCGCCTCGATCAGCGCGGTCAGCACGGTCTGGTCAGCCGCCGCCTCCCGGCACTGCGATGCAGAACGCACCGCATGGCTGACAGCCAATCCGCAGTCCCACAGCAGCGCGAACAGGCGCGCCAATGCCGCCTCGTGCGCCAGTTGTGCCGGCGGATCGCCGAACACCAGCAGGTCGATGTCCGAACGCGGGAACAGTTCACCGCGGCCATAGCCGCCGACCGCGAACAGCGACAGGCCGCTGTCGGCCGGCAGGCAGCGCTGCCAGGCCAGGCGGATCAGATGGTCGGCAGCGCGCGCGCGCAACGCCAGCAGGCGCTCGATGTTGTCGCCCTGGTCGAAGCGGCGGTACAGGCGCGCGTCGGCCTGCTGCAGCGCCTGGCGCGCGGCAGCAGCCCAATCCGGGTCGTTGAGCGACGCGGCCGGCGTGTCCAGCAGCGAACTCGCCGGCAGCATCTTCAGGAAACCTGCGACTCGCCTGGCGACAGGGTCAGCACGTCCACGCCGGTCTCGGTGACCGCGATCATGTGCTCCCACTGCGCCGACAGCTTGCGGTCCTTGGTCACCACGGTCCAGCCATCCGGCAGCACCTTGTTGTAGCGGGTGCCCTCGTTGATCATCGGCTCGATGGTGAAGGTCATGCCGGGCTGCAGCACCAGGCCCTGGCCCGGGCGGCCGTAATGCACCACCTGCGGCTCATCGTGGTAGACCTTGCCGATGCCGTGGCCGCAGTACTCGCGCACCACGCTGAAACGCTCGCCTTCGGCGTAGCTCTGGATGGCATGGCCGATGTCGCCCAGGGTGGCGCCCGGACGCACCGCACGGATGCCGCGCCACATCGCTTCGTAGGTGGTTTCCACCAGGCGGCGGGCCATCACCGACGGGGTGCCGACGAAGTACATGCGGCTGGTGTCGCCGTGCCAGCCGTCCTTGATGACGGTGACGTCGATATTGATGATGTCGCCATCCTTGAGCACCTTCCCTTCACTGGGGATGCCGTGGCAGATGACATTGTTGACCGAGGTGCACACGGTCTTCGGGAAGCCGCGGTAGCCGACGTTGGCCGGAATGGCACCCTGCACGTTCACGATGTGGTCGTGGCAGATGCGGTCCAGTTCCTCGGTGGTGACACCGGGCTTGACGTGGGGGGTGACGATGTCGAGCACTTCGCTGGCCAGGCGGCCGGCGATGCGCATCATCTCGATTTCCTGCGGGGTTTTCAGATTCACGCTCATGGCACCCATTATCGCCGATCCGGCCGCAATCTGAACGAACGCCGCCCAACTGGCGATCCGGGCCATGCACGATTCCGGCAAGGAAAGTGAAAGCGTGATGGCCTCCACTCTTGCGCCTGCCTATTTATCACGGATTACAGACACTTACGCCTCCTAAGCTGGACCCGCTGTCGTCAAAGCGGCGCCGAACGTGCCGTCTTCGCCTTGTTCAACGGACCTTCGGGTCAGGGAGGTTGTCCATGCGATCCCCAGTTCGATCCCCGCTGACATGGGTCATGGCCGGGCTGCTGCTTTCCAGCCCGGCGTTGGCCGCCGACACCACCACCTTCAACGTCACCCTGGTGGTCACCAAGGCCTGCACCATCACGGCGGCGGCCGCCACCAACGTCGACTTCGGCACGGCGGCCTCGACCACCGCCACGCCCACCCTGGGCCAGGGTACGGTGACCGCGCAGTGCTCGGCACTGACGCCCTACACGATTGCGCTGAACGCGGGCGCCAACGCCGGCACCGCCAACGACGTCACCACCCGGCGCATGAAGAACACCAATGCCGCGGTGACCGCCAACAACTATGTCGGCTACCAGCTCTACCAGGATGCCGCACATACCCTGGTCTGGGGCGCCACAACCGGCACCAATACCCAGGCCGGCATCGGCACTGGCCTGGCCGTGCCCTACATCGTCTATGGCCAGATCCTGAACCTGAGCACCAACAACCCGGCCACCGGTAACTACCTGGATACGGTTACCGCCACGATCACCTATTGATGGAGCACGCCCGCATGGCCGGACCCCGCCCGTGGCGCGCCACCGGCGTGGCGCTGCTCGCCCTGTACCTGCTGGCCCCCGCCGGTGCCGGCGCCACCAGCCTGCAGGTCGCCCCGACCAGCCTGCAGCTGGAAGCCCGCCAGCGTGCCGGCGAGCTGTGGCTGACCAACAGCGGCACCTCACCGGTGACGCTGCAGGTGCGCGTGTTCCGCTGGGTGCAGCAGGACGGCCAGGAACAGCTGCTGCCCACTGATGAAGTGATGGCCACGCCGCCGATGCAGGAACTGGCCGCCGGCCAGCAGCAGCTGGTGCGGGTGATGCGTCCGGACAGCGAGCCACCGCCTGCACAGCGGCACTACCGGCTGATCGTGGACGAGGTACCCGACCTGGCCACCCGTGCCGAGGGCATGCAGTTCGTGCTGCGCTATTCGATCCCGGTGTTCGTGCAGCCTTCGGCCAGCCGCCTGGCCCCACGGCTGCAGGCGCGCCTGATGAAACTGGCGGACGGCCGCAATGGCGTGGAAGTCGCCAATACGGGCGACAGCTACGCACAGATCGCCGATCTTGCGCTGGGCAGCGCCGCGCGCCCGCGCATTGTCCATCCCGGGCTGCTGGGCTACGTGCTGCCGGGCCAGGTGATGCGCTGGCCGATCGAACGCACGGCGATCGACCGCGACAACGACCAGATCACGGCCAAGCTCAATGGCGAGTCGGAACAGACGCCACTGTCGCCCCCACCGGCTCGCTGAGGCGTTGATGGGCGCGCTGTTGGCGGCCCTGGCTCCCGCGGCGACCGAGGCCGCCGATGTGTCCGGCGTGGCGGCCGTTGATGTATCCGGCGTGTCGGCCGATGCCATCCTGCCTCCCCCGACCCCGCTGACCGCCAGCCAGGCGCTGTACCTGGATGTGTCGCTCAACAGCACCCCGCGCGGCCTGCTGCCATTCACCGAGAACCGCGGCCGGCTGCAGGCCAGCCCCGAAGTGCTGCGCCAGCTTGGCTTCAACGCCAGCGGCGACGCGCCGGTCTACCTGGACCAGATCAGCGGTGCGGTGGTGCGCTATGACGCGCACATGCAGACCCTGGCACTGGACGTGCCGCTGGACCAGCTCATCCTGCCCACCACCGTGCTCAGCCGCCCGCAGACGCGCGCGCCCACCGGCAGTGCCTCGCCCGGCGTGCTGCTCAACTACGACGTCTACGGCAGCCGGGTGGACACGCTCGGCAACCTCAGCCTGAGCGCGGAGCTGCGCGTGTTCGGTATCGGCAACGGCACCTTCGAAAACACCGCCATCAGCCGCCGCTACCAGCAACCCGGCGACCGCCATTGGCGCGGCGAGAGCGTGCGCCTGGACACACGCTGGAGCCTGGATTTCCCGGACAGTGCAACCACGCTGGAGGTCGGTGACTTCTACAGCGGCTTCGTCGACTGGACCCGCCCGGTTCGCCTGGGCGGCCTGCAGATCGGCCGCAACTACGGCCTGCAGCCCTACCGCGTGCTCACGCCCACGCCCAGCTTCCTCGGCCAGGCGGTGGTGCCCTCCACGGTCGAGCTGTATGTCGATGGCCTGCGCCAGTACAGCGGCCAGGTGCCGGTCGGGCCCTTCCAGCTGGCGGCGCAGCCCGGCATCAGCGGCACCGGTAACGCGCAGGTGGTGGTGACCGATGCGTTCGGCCGCATGCAGACGCTGGATTTCAGTTTCTATGGCACCCAGCAGCTGCTGGCCAAGGGCCTGTCGGACTGGTCGGCCGGCGTCGGCCACCTGCGCAGGGATTTCGGCGAACGTTCCTTCGCCTATGACGATCGCACGGTGGCCAGTGCCAGCTGGCGCGGCGGTGTCACCGACACGTTCACCGGCGAGGCGCATGCCGAAGGCGGCGGCGGCCTGGCCCAGGCCGGTGTCGGTGGCTGGTGGCTGCTCGGCGCCGCTGGCGTGTTCAATGCCGCCTATGCGCACAGCGGCTACCACGGCCTGCAGGGTGGGCAATGGGCGCTGGGCTACAGCTGGAACAACCGTCGCTTCAACGTCAATCTGCGCAGCGTACGCAGCCACGGCGACTACCGCGACCTCGGCGCGCTGCAGGGCAACCTGCCGCCGAGCATCAGCGAGCAGGCCACGCTCGGCCTGGACCTGCTGCGGCTGGGCACGCTCAGCGCCAGCTATCTGCGCCTGCGCTACCCGGATGGAGACGACAACCGCTATGCCAGCCTGTTCTGGTCACGTACCTGGAGCCAGCGCTGGTCGGCCTATCTTTCGGTAAACCAGAACCTGGACCGCAGCGACGACCGCAGCATCTACCTGTCGGTGACTGCCAGCCTGGGCAACAACCGCCAGGCCAGCCTTTCGAGCCAGCGCAACGGCGACAGCCAGAGCTGGGTGGCGGACGTGACCCAGCCAGTGCCGGGCGATGGCAGCGCCGGCGGCGTCGGCTGGCGCGCGCAGCTGCGCCACGGCGAGGACGGCAACGGCGGCCTGGCCGAGGTCGGCATCCTCAACGATGTCGGTCGCTACTCGTTCGGCGCCTCGCGCCAGGGTGGACTCAACTATGCCTACGCCAGCGCCAGCGGCAGCCTGGTGTGGATGGGCGGGCACACCTTCGCCACGCGCGAGGTGTCCGATGCGTTCGCGGTGATCAGCACCAATGGGGTCGGCGGCGTCCC
The DNA here is from genome assembly GCF_049384825.1 of Stenotrophomonas sp. CASM106. Taxonomy (NCBI): domain Bacteria; kingdom Pseudomonadati; phylum Pseudomonadota; class Gammaproteobacteria; order Lysobacterales; family Lysobacteraceae; genus Stenotrophomonas; species Stenotrophomonas sp. CASM106. The sequence continues at coordinate 459,558 of NZ_JBMRFS010000002.1, read as the reverse complement.
GGTGCGGCTGGAGAACCGCCTGGTCGGCGTCACCGATGATCGCGGCCTGCTGCTGGTCAGTCCGTTGCTGTCCTGGCAGCGCAACCGGGTCTCGATCGACACCCTGGACCTGCCCGAAGACATGCGCGCCGACCGCATCGAGGACTGGGTGACCCCGCGCCAGCGCGCCGGCACCCGCGTGACCTTCCAGCTGCGCTCGCGGCCGTCACTGAGCCTGACCCTGCTGGCAATGGACGGCCAGCCTCTGGAGGTCGGCAGCGAGGTGCGGTTGCCCGATGGCCGCCAGGCCACGGTCGGCTACGACGGCCTGCTCTATCTGGAAGACGTTGCCGCCGGCAGCGTGCTGTACGTCACCACCAGCCGCGGCCCCTGCCGCGTGAAAGTGCCGGACCTGCCCAAGGTGGTGGCGTCCGGCGCGCGGCCGAAGCCGGCGCCGCAGCAGTGCATCCCGGAGGTGGCGCCATGAGGGTGCTGCTGCTCGTCCTGCTGCTCTGCGTCGGCCTGCTGGCAGCGGCGCCCGCCGGTGCCACCGCGGTCTGCACGGCGGTCGCCAATCCGACCCTGCCGTTCGGCAACATCAACAGCAATGCACCCGGCCCGAGTACGGCCAACCTCAACATCACGGTGACCTGCACCACCGCCGCGCTGAGCCTGCTGGCCACCACCGGCGTGCGCGTCTGCGTGGGCATCGGCGCAGGCAGTGGCGGCGGCAGCAGTTCCACCTTCCGCACGATGGCCACCTCCAGCAGTGACACCCTGAATTTCCAGCTGTACAACAACGCCAGCTTCGGCCAGGTCACCGGACTGGTGCCGCGCGGCACGCCACCCGCGCAGGAACTGACCATGACCTACAACGTGCCGCTGGTGACGGGCGGCAGCGGTGCGCAGTCCATACAGCTGTTCGGGCAGATCCCGGCCAACCAGATCCTGGCCTCCGGCGCGTACAGCAGCACCTTCAGCGGGGCCAACGTGGTCCTGACCTGGGCCTGGAACGAAGTCCTGCTCGGTACCGCCACCGTGCCCGCCACCTGCAATGGCGGCGCCACCGGCACCAACAGCGCCAGTGCAGCCTTCAGCTTCACCGCCACCGCCAACGTGCTGCCGCAATGTGGCAGCTACGTCACCACCACCATGGACTTCGGCAACGTCACCGGCGGCATTCCGGCCAACATCGACCGGACCGCCACCCTCACCCTGACCTGCCTGAAGAACACTGCCTTCCAGGTCGGCCTCAACAACGGCCAGAACAATCCCACCGCCACCACCACCCGGCGCATGGCCACCACCCTCGGCGGAAGCACCTATTACCTCGCCTACGAGCTCTACCGGGACTCGGCGCGGAGCCTGCGCTGGGGCAATACCCTGACCGTCGACACGGCCAGCGGCACCGGTACCGGCAGCGCGCAGCAGCTGACCATCCATGGCCGGGTGCCGCCGGTCAGCGGCCAGCCGCCGGCCGGCACCTACAACGACCTGGTGACGGTGACGATCACCTACTGACCGGCGTGCCGACCAACGGTCGGCACCCACCGGACGAAGGCCGTGCCGAGCGCCGGCTCGGCGCTACAGTTCCGGCACATCCCGCCGATACCGCGCAGCAAGTCTTTCAGCATGGTGGATGGCAGGTGGTTCGCACATTCCTGATCGGGGCGATGCTGGTCGCCAGCCTGCCGGCATGGGCCGAACCCAGCAGCCCCCTGCAGATCCGGCTGACCGTGGTTGAATCCTGCAGCGACGATGGCGGCGGCATCCGCTGCCCGGCACCGCACCAGCGCAGTGACGCACCCCAGGCGCCGCGCCAGGTCCGCGAGCTCGCACCACCGGCGACGGACGAGAACGCAACACCCTCCGTGACCCTCATCTACTGATGCGCGCGTTGCTGACCCTGCTGGCACTGCTGCTGGCACTGCCTGCCGCAGCGCTGGAGCTGTTGCCGACCACCCTGCAGCTGCCGGCCCAGGGCGGCAGCGCCGAACTGTGGTTGCACAACCCCGGGCCCGGCCGCTGGCAGGGCCAGGTGCAGGTGCTGGCGTGGGATCAGCAGCTGGACGCCGAACGACTGCACCCCAGCGACCAGATCCGGGTCAGCCCGGCGCAGCTGGACCTGGCCCCCGGCAGCACCCAGCGCGTCTGGCTGTTGCCAGGCGATCCGCCAGCGGCGGCCGCTGAACAGGCCTATCGGGTCGTACTGGCACCGACGTTGCCGGGGTTGCCGCGCTATTCGCTGCCGCTGTTCCGCGGCCCAGCGGGGCCAGCACTGCAGGCCCGGCTGCTGGGCCGCGTCGAGGCCCACGGGTCTCTGGCCGTACTGCGACTCAGCAATGCCGGTACCCTGCACGGCCGCCTGCACGATCTGCGCTTCATCACGGCGGACGGCCAGGCAACGCTGCTGACGGCTGGCCTGGCCGGCTACATTCTGGCGGGCCATGAACGCCGCTGGCCCCTGCCTGCCCGCGCCGATGGCTATGCAGGCGGCCGCTTCCAGGCACGCCTGCAGGACGGCCGCGAGGTCGATCTGGCCGCAACTGACCCTGCAATTGCAGCAAGCGCTCCCAGCGGGCTATAATCGACCGGATTCCTGCCGCCAGCGTGCGCGCGAACCCGTCCACACCGGACGTCACCGGTGAATCCACACCTGCTGCCCCCATCCGTGCCGGGGTGCTCCGCAAGGAGTTCGGCCACGGAGGCAACAGGGAAGCCCAACCCCGGAACCGATCGCGCTTCCACGCGTCCCGCATACCTATCCCCGCGGGCGGAATCGCTGGTTCCATATCAGGAGTATTGCAATGCCCCAGGTCACCATGCGTCAGATGCTGGAAGCCGGCGTCCACTTCGGCCACCAGACCCGCTACTGGAACCCGAAGATGGCTCCGTACATCTTCGGCGCCCGCGGCAAGATCCACATCATCAACCTGGAAAAGACCGTCCCGCTGTTCAACGATGCGATGAACTTCATCTCGTCGGTTGCCCAGAAGCGCGGCACCGTCCTGTTCCTGGGCACCAAGCGCAGCGCCCGCGAAACCATCAAGGAAGAAGCCGAGCGTTGCGGCATGCCGTTCATGAACCAGCGTTGGCTGGGCGGCACCCTGACCAACTTCCGTACCGTCAAGCAGTCGGTTGCCCGCCTGAAGGAACTGGAAGCCGGTGAAACCGACGGCACCTTCGAGAAGCTGGTCAAGCACGAAGTGCTGGGCCTGCGTCGCGAGCGCGACAAGCTGGAAGCCTCGCTGGGCGGCATCAAGGACATGAACCGCCTGCCGGACGCCATCTTCGTGATCGACATCGGCCACGAAGACATCGCGATCAAGGAAGCCAAGAAGCTGGGCATCCCGGTCATCGCCGTGGTCGACACCAACTACAACCCGGAACTGGTTGATTACGCCATCCCGGGCAACGACGACGCCATCCGCGCTGTGCAGCTGTACGCCCGCGCCGCTGCCGACGCCGTGCTGGAAGGCAAGGCGGCTGCCCCGCACGCCGCTTCGGTGCGCGAGGAAGAATTCGCTGAAGCCGCTGCTGAAGGCGAAGAGAAGCCGGCCCGCCGCGCTCCGGCCAAGAAGGCTGCCAAGAAGGGCGACGACGCCCAGGCCTGATCCAGGCCCCGGGTGGACGCCCGGCGTCCACCCTCCCTGCACGCAGCCATCGGCGCGTGACAGGACCGTGTCACACGGGCCGGCCACCATGCCGGCCCAACCCCTTTCTTTCGTGAGGTAATCCCGTGGAAATCACTGCTTCCCTGGTCAAGGAACTGCGCGAGCGCACCGGCGCCGGCATGATGGAATGCAAGAAGGCGCTTACCGAAGCCAACGGCGACATCAACGCCGCTGCTGAAGCCATGCGCAAGTCCGGCGCCGCCAAGGCCGACAAGAAGGCTGACCGCGTGGCCGCCGAAGGCCGCCTGGGCCTGGCCCAGGACGGCGGCAAGGCCGTGCTGGTCGAAGTCAACTCGGAAACCGACTTCGTCGCCAACGATGACAACTTCAAGTCCTTCGTCAACGCCGTCGCCGCTGCTGCCCTGGCATCGGGCGCCAACGACGTCGAAGCCGTGAAGGCCGCCACGCTGGCCGACGGCCGTACCGTCGAGGAAGCCCGCGCCACCGCCGTGCAGACCCTGGGTGAGAACATCCAGATCCGCCGCATGGTCAAGGTCGACACCACCGGCAACATCGGCGCCTACGTCCACACCAACGGCAAGGTCGGCGTGCTGGTCGACCTGATCGGCGGCGACGTCGAGCTGGCCCGTGGCCTGGCCATGCACGTGGCCGCGCTGAAGCCGCCGCACAACAAGGCTGCGGACGTCCCGGCCGAGTTCGTCGAGAAGGAAAAGGAAATCGAGCTGGCCAAGATGACCGATAAGGACAAGGCCAAGCCGGCCGACATCCTGGAAAAGATCATCAGCGGCAAGATCAACAAGATCGTCAGCGACGTGACCCTGTACGGCCAGACCTACGTGCTGGGCGACACCACCGTCGAGCAGGTGGTCAAGGCCGCCGGCGCCGACGTGGCAGGCTTCAAGCTGCTGATCGTCGGCGAAGGCATCGAGAAGGTGGTGGAAGACTACGCCGCCGAAGTTGCCAAGGCGATGCAGGTCTGATTCCAGCCTTCCGGCTGTGAAGCGACCAGAAGGAGCCGCGGGAAACCGCGGCTCTTTTTTTATGCATGGGCCCAGGGATCAACCCATGGCCCACCGGTGGGTGCGCACCGTTGGTGCGCACAACCGGCACCTTTGCGTTGCGCGCGAATCAAGCCGATACTCGGCGCAGGGAATCCACAGTCATTTAGCAGGAACGAAAATCGCGGACTGTGATGCATTCCTAGGTATTCTTGTCCTAATGGAATTGAACGACCCGACATGCCTCCCGAGCTGACAGCTGCCCTGGCGCTCTGCCGCAACCTGCCTTCGCCACCCGGTATTGCCCTGCGCATCATCGAACTGGCCCAGGACCCGGAAGCGGACATCGCCACCGCTGCCGACATCATCGCCATCGACATGGCGCTGAGCGCTCGCATGCTGCGCATCGCCAATTCGCCGCTGTACGCCAGCCGCCGCCGGATCGAGAACCTCGGCCAGGCGCTGACCATGCTGGGCCTGAACGCCACGATCAGCCTCGCCCTCGGCTTCACTGTCACCCAGGGCCTGACCGGCGGCACCGGCGCCGACCACGACCTGCGCCAGCGCGCCTGGAAGCGCAGCATCCTCAGCGCCCTGGCTGCCAGCCAGCTGGGCCAGGCGCGCGGCCTGCGCCGGCTGGAAGAACTGATGCTGGCCGGCCTGCTGCAGGACCTGGGCGTACTGTGCCTGGCCCAGGCCGAGTCGGAGCGCTACCTGCCGCTGCTGCGCGAGGCACGCGACAACACCGACCTGGTCGCCCGCGAACGCGAGGAACTGGGCTGCAGCCATGCCGAGGTCGGCGCGTGGGTGGCCGAGCAATGGGGCCTGCCCCGCTACCTGGTGGAGAGCATCAGCCACAGCGAGGACGAGGACGTCGCCGAATCGCCGTTCCAGGCCTGCGTGCAGCTGTCCGGCGCGGTGGCCGACATCTGGCTGGACAGCGACGCCGACGCCGCGCGTGAGCGCGCCCTGCAGCAGGTGCACGACCGCCTGGAGCTGGACAGCGCGCGCTTCGACCAGGTCCTCGCCCGCATCAGTGAAGCCCTGCCCGACATCGCCAGCCTGTTTGATGCCGGCCTCAATTCACCGGCGCGGGTGCGCGAGCTGATCGATCACGCGCAGGAGCTGGCCACGCTGCGCAACCTGCGCGAACTGCAGGACGCCGACCAGGCACGACGCCGCGCCGACGAGTTCGAGGCGCGCGCCAAGCGCCTCGCCGACCAGGCCCATCGTGACGCGTTGACCGGCGTGCTCAACCGCCGCCAGCTGGAAGCGGTGCTGGAGCAGGAATTCCTGCGCGCCGGCCGCCAGGGCTGGCCATTGTCGGTGGCCTTCATCGACCTGGACGACTTCAAGAAGATCAACGACGCCCACGGCCACCTGACCGGCGACGAGGTGCTGCGCGCCTTCGCCGGCAAGCTGCAGGGCCAGCTGCGCAACAGTGACACCGTCGCCCGCTTCGGCGGCGAGGAATTCGTCGCGCTGCTGCCAAACACCAGCGAAAGCGTGGCCCTGGACGTGATCCGCCGGGTGCTGGCCAACATCGTCGCCACGCCGATGGCCGAGCTGGAGGGCGGGCCGCTGTTCGTCACCTTCTCCGCCGGCGTGGCCACCCAGGGTGGCTACGAGCGCTTCGCCGACGTGCAGGACCTGCTGCGCGCAGCCGACGACGTGCTGTACCGCTCCAAGAACCTGGGCCGCAACCGGGTGATCGCCCGCTCACCAGGTGCCCTCGGCCACGACGAGCTGTCGGCCACCGCTGGCGCCGAGCTGGGCTGAACGGGAAGCCCCGTTTGACCGGGGCGAACGACCGGATTCTGCGCCGCAGTGCACAAAACACTTTGGCACGACGCCGCATGCGCGTAGAATCGCCCGCGATTTCCACGCACCCGAGGTCCTCATGTCCAAGCTCGCCTATCGCCGCATCCTTCTGAAACTGTCCGGGGAGGCGCTGATGGGAGACGAGGACTACGGCATCGACCCGAAGGTCATCAATCGCCTGGCCCGCGAGGTCATCGAAGCCCAGCAGGCCGGTGCCGAAGTGGCGCTGGTGATCGGCGGCGGCAACATCTTCCGCGGCGCCGGCCTGGCCGCCGGCGGCATGGACCGGGTCACCGGCGACCAGATGGGCATGCTGGCCACGGTCATCAACGCCCTGGCCATGCAGGATGCCCTCGAGAAGCTGGGCGCCAAGGCCCGCGTGATGAGCGCGATCAAGATCAACGACGTGTGCGAGGACTACATCCGCCGCCGCGCCATCCGCCACCTGGAAAAGGGCCGCCTGGTGATCTTCGCCGCCGGCGTCGGCAGCCCGTTCTTCACCACCGATTCCGGCGCCGCCCTGCGCGCGATCGAGATCGGCGCCGACCTGCTGCTGAAGGCCACCAAGGTCGATGGCGTGTACGACAAGGACCCGAACAAGCACAGCGATGCGGTCCGCTTCGACAGCCTGAGCTACGACGAAGTGATCCGCCGCGGCCTGGAAGTGATGGACACGGCGGCCTTCGCATTGGCCCGCGACAGCGACCTGCCGATGCGCGTGTTCGACATGGGCCAGCCGGGCGAGCTGCTGAAGATCCTCAACGGCGCGAACATCGGCACCCTGGTCCAGGGCCGCGACCCGGCCTGAGCCTGAGCGCAAAGCGGCGATCGGGCCGATTCAGGCCCGGCAGCGTCCCGTATTCGCCTATAATCGCCCGATTCCAGATACATCCAGGACCGGGCGATGCTCAACGACATCAAGAACAACGCGCAGACGCGCATGGCCAAGAGCATCGACGCTCTGAAGCACACCCTCACCTCCATCCGGACCGGGCGTGCCACGCCTGCCCTGCTGGACCGCGTGACGGTCAGTGCCTATGGCAACGCCAGCACCCCGCTGAACCAGGTTGCCTCGATCTCCAACGCCGACGCGCACTCGCTGCTGGTCACGCCGTTCGACAAGGGCATGATCAAGGAGATCGAAAAGGGTCTCTACAACGCCGAGTTCACCCCGAACACCCTCGGCACCGCGATCCGCATCAACATGCCGCCGCCGACCGAAGAGCGCCGCAAGGAGCTGGCCAAGCAGGTGCAGAAGGAAGGTGAAGGCGCCAAGATCGCGATCCGCAACATCCGTCAGGACGCGAACAAGGAAATCGCCAAGCTGGTCAAGGACAAGGCGATCAGCGAAGACGAGAAGAAGCGCGGCGAAGACGACATCCAGAAGCTGACCGACGCCAACATCAAGGACGTCGACAAGGTCGTCGCCGACAAGGAAAAAGAACTGCTGTCGGTCTGAAGTCGATGCCTTCAGCCCCGCCTCCGTTACCGGCCGCCCTGCCCCGCCACATTGCCATCATCATGGATGGCAATGGGCGCTGGGCACAGCAGCGCCGTCGCCCCCGCGTGATCGGCCACCGTGCCGGCGCGCGCGCGGTCAACCGCACCATCGAGCGCTGCCTTGAACTGGGCATTCCGGCGCTGACCCTGTTCGCCTTCTCCAGCGAGAACTGGGGCCGGCCGCAGGAGGAAGTGGATGCGTTGATGAAGCTGTTCCTCGGCGCGCTCGACCGCGAGGTGGACGAGCTGCACCGGCGCGGCGTGCGCGTACGCTTCATCGGCGAACGCGAGCGCTTCGGTGCCGGGCTGGTCAGCCGCATGCAGCTGGCCGAACAGCGCACCGCCGACAACACCACCCTGACCCTGTCGATCGCGGCCAGCTATGGCGGCCGCCAGGACATCGCCCGCGCCGCGCGCGCCCTGGCCGTCGAAGTGGCGGCCGGTCGCCTGTTGCCCGAGCAGATCGACGAATCGCTGCTGGGCAGCCAGGTCGCCCTTGCCGACCTGCCGCCGCCGGACCTGTTCATCCGCACCGGCGGCGACACCCGCATCAGCAACTTCCTGCTGTGGCAGCTGGCCTACACCGAGCTGTGGTTCACCGAGGCCCTGTGGCCGGACTTCGATGCCGGGCAGCTGCAGCAGGCGCTGGACGCCTATGCCGGCCGCGAGCGTCGTTTCGGCCTGACCAGCGCCCAGATTGCCGCACTGGCCACCGAGACTTCCAGCCCATGACCAAGACCCGAGTCCTCGCCGCGCTGATCATGGCGCCGGTTGCCATTGCGGCGATCCTGCTGCTGCCCACGCAATGGCTGGCCGCCGCCGCCGCTGCGGTGCTGCTGATCGGCCTGTGGGAATGGCTGAAGCTGGCCGGTATCGAAGACACCCTGGCACGCACCGTGCTTCTGGTGCTGAACCTGCTGCTGATGGTGCTGCTGGTCTGGGCCGATGGCAGTACGCTGGTGCTGTTCCAGATAACCACGCTGGCCGGCGTTGCCTGGTGGCTGGCCGCGCTGGTCTGGCTGCGCTTCTTCAATTTCGGTGCACAGCCGTCGGCGCCCTCGCGCATCCTGAAGATGCTGGCCGGCACGCTCGCCATCGTGCCCGCCTGGGCCGCGCTGGTGCTGATCCATGCCGGTGGCGATCCGCCGGGCAAGCAGGGCCACCTGTGGCTGCTGGCTGCACTGGCACTGGTGTGGGCGGCCGACTCGGGCGCCTACTTCGCCGGCCGCCATTTCGGCAAGCACAAGCTGGCCCCGCGGATCAGCCCCAACAAGACCTGGGAAGGCCTGTTCGGCGGCCTGCTGGCCGGTGTCGCCGTGGCCGTCGGCCTGGGCTGGCTGGCCGGGATCGATACCGCACACCTGCCGGGCCTGCTGATCACTGCGGTCGTGGCCGTGTTCGCCTCGGTGCTGGGTGACCTGTTCGAGAGCCTCATCAAGCGCCACGCGGGCGCCAAGGATTCGGGCCACCTGATCCCGGGCCATGGCGGCGTGCTCGACCGGGTCGACGGCGTCCTCGCCGCCGTCCCGGTGTTCGCGCTGGGCAAGGAAATCTTCGGGTTCTGACCATGAATGCTGCTGCAGACCTGCGCCGGGTCGCCGTATTCGGCGCCACCGGCTCGATCGGTGCCTCCACGCTGGACGTGATCGCCCGCCACCCGCAGCGCTACCAGGCGACCGTGCTCGCCGCCGGACGCCAGGTGCAGGGGCTGCTGGCGTTGTGCCGCCAGCACAAACCCGCGCACGCGGTGATCGCCGACGAATCGCTGTTCGCCGAACTGCGTGACGGCCTGCGCGACGCCGGACTGGCCACCGAAGCCCATGCCGGCCATGCCGCGCTGGACCAGCTGGCCGCCAGCGACGCCTGCGATACCGTGGTCGCGGCCATCGTCGGCGCTGCCGGCCTGTCCTCGACCCTGGCCGCGGCCGCCGCCGGCAAGCGCATCCTGCTGGCCAACAAGGAATCGCTGGTGCTGGCCGGCGAACTGCTGACCCGTACCGCCGAACGTGCCGGCGCCGAAATCATCCCGATCGACAGCGAACACAGCGCGATCTTCCAGTGCCTGCGCTCGCGCGACGCCAGCGTCGACGGCGCCGGCGTGCGCCGGATCCTGCTGACCGCCTCCGGCGGCCCGTTCCGTGGCCGCAGCCGCGCCGAACTGGCCCAGGTCACCCCGGCCCAGGCCGTTGCCCACCCGAAGTGGTCGATGGGACCGAAGATCTCGGTCGATTCGGCGACGTTGATGAACAAGGGCCTGGAAGTCATCGAGGCCCACCACCTGTTCGGCGTGCCCGGTGAACGCATCGAAGTGCTGGTGCACCCGCAGAGCCTGGTCCATTCGCTGGTCGAGTTCGTCGACGGCTCGACCCTGGCGCAGATGGGCCTGCCGGACATGCGCACCACCCTCGCCGTTGGCCTGGGCTGGCCACAGCGCATCGAATCGGGCGTGGCCGGGCTGGACCTGCTGGCCCAGGGCCGGCTGGATTTCGAGGCCCCGGACACCGACGCCTTCCCCTGCCTGGCCCTGGCCTGGCAGGCCATGCAGGCCGGCGGCACCGCACCGGCGGTGCTGAATGCTGCCAACGAGGAGGCGGTTTCAGCGTTTCTTCAGGGCCGGATCGGTTTCCTGACGATCCCGGCGCTGGTTGCTAACGCTCTTTCAACACTGCCGACGCAAGCAGCCGATACACTGGAGGTCCTGTTGTCCGCCGACCAGCGGGCACGCCAGCTCACCCTGAACGCCATCGACGCCGCCTGAACGACCGCCTCGCCCAGCATGACGCCGCCGCCCCTGCCCGCCACTGTGAGCCTGCATGACTGACTTCATCGGATCGGTCTGGTGGATGATTGTCAGCCTCGGGCTGCTGGTCACGTTCCACGAGTTCGGGCATTACTGGGTCGGACGCCTGTGCGGGGTCAAGATCCTGCGTTTCTCGGTCGGCTTCGGCCAGCCGCTGTGGTCGCGCCGCGACCGGCATGGCACCGAGTTCGCCATCGCCGCCATTCCGCTGGGTGGCTACGTGAAGTTCCTCGACGAACGCGAGGTCGAAGTCCACCCGCACGAGCGCGGCCAGGCCTTCAACCACAAGACGGTCTGGCAGCGCATCGCGATCGTTGCCGCCGGCCCGATCGCCAACCTGCTGCTGTGCATCCTCCTGCTGTGGGCGATGTTCGTGATCGGCAAGCAGGATTACTCGCCCACCGTCGGCCGCGTCAGCGGCATCGCCGCCAGTGCCGGCCTGGCCAGCGGCGACCGCGTGCTGCGCGTGGACGACCGCCAGGTGGTCACCCTCGGCGAGGCCAGCATGGCACTGACCGCGGCCGCGATGGACCGCCGCGACGTGAAGCTGGAAGTGCTGGATACGGCCGACCAGGTGCGCACGCGCACCCTGCCGCTGTCGCAACTGCCGGCGGGTTTCGATGAGCGGCGGGTGCCGATCCTGGCTGGCATGTACTGGCAGTCGTGGCTGCAGCCCGCGCTGGTCGAGTCGCTCACCGCAGACTCCGTGGTGGCCGGGCAACTGCAGCCGGGCGACCTGATCGTGGCCATTGACGGCCAGCGCATCGACGGCGCCGACCAGGTGATCGGCGAGATCCAGGCGCTGGGCCGTGCCGGTGGCCCGGGCATGATCGAGGTCCTGCGTGGCGGCGAGCGCCTGGCGCTGGAAGTGACGCCACGCAAGGGCCAGGACGCCAAGGGCGGCCCCACGTGGCAGATCGGCGTTCAGTTCCCGACCAAGTTCAGCCCCCCCTACGACACCCTCCTGCGCTACGGCCCCCTGGACTCGGTCACCGTCGCGGTACGCGAAACCGGGCGCCTGGCGGCCGACTCGCTGGGCATGATGGGCCGCATCGTCACCGGCAAGGCCTCGCTGCAGAACGTTTCCGGGCCGGTCACCATCGCCCGCGTGGCCAATGTCTCGGCCAAGCGCGGCCTCGACTGGTTCCTGCAGTTCCTTGCCCTGCTGTCCCTCAGCCTGTGCATCATCAACCTGCTGCCGATCCCGATCTTGGACGGCGGCCACCTGCTGTATTACCTTATCGAGTTGGTCAAGGGCAGCCCGCTGAGCGAGCGTGCCATCGCCGCCGGCCAATACATCGGCCTGGCGTTGCTGGCCGGGCTGATGGGGTTGGCGTTCTACAACGACATCCTCGGCCTGGTCCCGCGATGAACTTTTCCATGTTGTTGCCGTCTACAGCGTCGGCATCCCGCACCAATGAAATCGACCTTCCTACCGGACGTGACATGACGCGACTCCCCAATCGCCGCCTGCTGGCCCTCGCCCTCGCCGCCGTCACCGGCGCTCCCGCCCTGGCCCAGGCAGCCGAGCCCTTCACTGTCAGCGACATCCGCGTCGATGGCCTGCAGCGCATCAGCTCGGGCACGGTATTCACCTACCTGCCGGTGGAACGTGGCGAGACGGTCACCGACAACAAGGTCGGCGAGACGATCCGCGCCCTGTACAAGACCGGCTTCTTCGAAGACGTGCAGCTGGACCGCCAGGGCACGATCCTGGTGGTGACCGTCAAGGAACGTCCGGCGATCAACAAGCTGACCGTGACCGGCAACAAGGACATCAAGTCCGACCAGCTGCTCAAGGGCCTGTCCGACATCGGCCTGACCGAGGGCGGCACCTTCGATCGCCTGAGCCTGGACCGCGTGACCCAGGAACTGCGCCGCCAGTACAACGACCGTGGCAAATACAACGTCGACATCACCCCGACGGTGAGCCCGCTGGACCGCAACCGCGTGGACATCGCCATCGCCATCAAGGAAGGCAAGGCGGCCAAGATCCGCCACGTCAACCTGGTCGGCACCGAAAAGTTCGAGAGCAAGGACATCCTGGAGACCTGGGAGTCCAAGGAGCACAACTGGGCGTCGTGGTACCGCCGTGACGACCAGTACTCCAAGGAAAAGCTGTCCGGCGACCTGGAAAAGCTCAACTCCTGGTACCTGGACCGCGGCTACGTCGATTTCAGCATCGATTCCACCCAGGTCTCGATCAGCCCCGACAAGCGCGACATGTTCCTGACCGCGGGCGTGACCGAGGGTGCGCAGTACAAGATCTCCGAGATCAAGGTCAGCGGCGACACCATCCTCCCGCAGGAGGACGTCGAGCGCATGGTGATCCAGAAGTCCGGCGACACGTTCTCGCGTGCCCTGCTGGAATTCAGCTCGGACACCATCACCAATTCGCTGTCCAACATCGGCTACGCGTTCGCCAAGGTGAACCCGATCCCGACCACCAACCGCGCCGAGCAGACCGTCGCCATCAACATGCAGGTCGTGCCCGGCCCGCGCGTGTCGGTGCGCCGCATCCTATTCCGTGGCAATACCCGCACCTCCGATGAGGTGATGCGCCGCGAAATGCGCCAGTTCGAGAACAGCTGGTACTCGCAGGCCGCGATCGACCGCTCCAAGATCCGCCTGCAGCGCCTGGGCTACTTCGAATCGGTGGAAGTGGAGACGCCGGCCGTCAGCGGCAGCAACGACCAGGTCGACGTCGTCTACAACGTCAAGGAAACCACCTCGGGCAGCTTCGTGTTCGGCCTGGGCTACTCGCAGTCCTACGGCATGACCACCTCGGTGCAGCTGTCGCAGAACAACTTCCTCGGCGGCGGCAACCGCGTGTCGGTCGAAGCCTCGCGCAGCAGCTATCTGCAGCGCTACGGCTTCAGCTACACCAACCCGTACTTCACCGATGACGGCGTGTCGCTGGGCTACAACCTGTCCTGGCGCGAACTGGACTACTCCGACTTCAATACCGCGCAGTACAACAGCACCAATGGTTCGGCGCAGGTTGTGTTCGGCGTGCCGCTGACCGAGACCGATACCGTCTCGCTGATGTTCGGCATCGACAGCAACCAGATCACCACCTACCAGGGCTCGACCCCGCAGTCGATCATCGACTACATCAACGCGGTCGGTCAGCGCACCTTCCACGCCTGGCGCACCGAGCTGGGCTGGGCGCGCGACTCGCGCAACGACTACTTCATGCCGACGCGCGGCACCTACCAGCGCATCGGCCTGGAAACCACGCTGCCGGGTTCGACCATCGAGTACTACAAGCTGAACTACCAGATCAGCAAGTACTGGCCGATCATGCCGTCGCTGGTGATCAACACCCGCGCGGAAATCGGCTACGGCGATGCCTACGGCAACGACTACACCCGTACGCTGACCAATCCGGATGGCACCACCCGCACCGTCACCGCCAGCGGCCTGCCGTTCTTCGAGAACTTCTACGCCGGTGGCACCAACTCGGTGCGCGGCTTCGAGGACAACACCCTCGGCCCGCGCGAAGTCACCACCGGTTATCCGGAAGGCCAGCCGCTGGGTGGTTCGCTGAAGACCGTCGGTTCGGTCGAAGCCTACTTCCCGCGCCTGTTCGACAGCCCGTCGGCACGCGTGTCGGCCTTCGTCGACTTCGGCAACGTCTACAACGGCACCCAGAACTTCAAGGCCAACGAGCTGCGCGTGTCCACCGGCGTGGCCCTGCTGTGGCGCGCCCCGGTCGGCCCGATCTCGATCAGCTACGCCTTCCCGCTGAAGAAGGAAGACGATGACAAGATCGAGCGTCTGCAGTTCACCTTCGGCGGTCAGTTCTAAGAACTGACCACCGAAGGTGCGCCGCGGCTTGCTGCGCAAGCAGCGGGTCCCGACCTACCTCCTATCCCCCGCGCCATTGGCGCGCCCCCCTTAACAGAAGGGGGGCTCTCCACCAGACGGGGTGCGAAGCGCCGGGCATTGCCCGGCGTTTTCGTTTTGCAGATGACACTGCACGGCACGGGCTTTTGGCCGCGCTCGCGGGAAATTGTCCAGAGGCGGCGGGTGGCCCTGGACAGGACCGTTGGCGCCATGGATGGCGCCATCGAGCACCATGGAGGGGGTTTTGCGTGTCCTGGCCAGGGCCACCCGCCGCCTCCCGCCCGTACCAGGCAGGCGCCAAGCCCTGCCCCCGCATGACCGAAATGGCGTCACACGTTAAACTCCCGCCGTGAATACTCCCACCTACACCGCCCAGCAACTCGCCGAGCAGTTCGGCCTGCAGGTCCATGGCGACCCCGCCACCGCCATCCATGGCGTGGCCACCCTCGCCCATGCCGGCCCTGGCCAGCTGACCTTCCTTGCCAACCCGCGCTACCGCGCCCAGTTGGCCGACAGCCAGGCCTCGCTGGTGGTCCTGCGTGCCGACGACGCCGAGGCCGCCCCGGGCACTGCGCTCGTCGCCAAGGACCCGTACACCGCGTTCGCCAAGATCGCCGCGCTGTTCGACATCGCCCCGACCCGCCCGCCGGGCATCCACCCCAGCGCCGTCATCGACCCCAGCGCCCAGGTGGCCGCCAGCGCCCATATCGGCCCGTTCGTTTCGGTCGGTGCGCGCAGCGTGGTCGGCGAGAACTGCATCATCGGCACCGGCAGCGTGATCGGCGAGGACTGCAGCCTGGACGCCGGCTGTGAACTGATCGCCCGCGTGACCCTGGTCACCCGGGTCACGTTGGGCAAGCGCGTGCGCGTGCATCCCGGTGCCGTGCTCGGCGCCGACGGTTTCGGCCTGGCGATGGACGCTGGCAAGTGGATCAAGGTGCCGCAGCTCGGCGGCGTCCGCATCGGCGACGATTGCGAGATCGGCGCCAATACCTGCGTCGACCGCGGCGCGCTGGAAGACACCGTGCTGGACGAGGATGTGCGCCTGGACAACCTGGTGCAGATCGCCCACAACGTGCAGATCGGCGCGCATTCGGCCATCGCCGGCTGCACCGGCATCGCCGGCAGCGCCAAGATCGGCCGCTACTGCCTGCTTGGCGGCCACGTTGGCGTGGTCGGCCACCTCGAAATCTGTGACAAGGTCGTGATCACCGGCAAGTCGGTGGTCCGCAACTCCATCCATGAGCCAGGCGAGTACTCGTCCGGCACCCCGTTGACCGACAACCGCACGTGGCGCAAGAACGCCGCGCGCTTCAAGCAGCTGGACGCATTGGCTCGCCGCGTCCTGGCTGCTGGCAAGGAGAAAGAATGAACGATTCGCTGCAGCTTCCGATCGATGTCTGCCAGATCCAGGAACTGCTTCCGCACCGCTACCCGTTCCTGCTGGTGGACCGGGTGCTTGAACTCGACGTCGAGGCCAAGCGCATCCTGGCGCAGAAGAACGTCAGCATCAACGAGCCGTTCTTCCAGGGCCACTTCCCGGGCCGCCCGATCATGCCCGGCGTGCTGATCATCGAAGCGCTGGCGCAGGCCGGCGGCGTCATGACCCAGCTCACGCTCGGCCGCGATGCGCAGTCCAAGCTGTTCTACATGGTCAAGGTGGAAAACGCCCGCTTCAACAAGCAGGTCGTGCCCGGCGACGTGCTGATGCTGGATGTGCAGATGAAGCGCCTGATCCGCAACATGGGCTGGTACTACGGCGAAGCCAAGGTGAACGGCGAAGTCGTCGCGTCGGCCGAGGTCATGTGCGCCGGCGCCAAGGGCTGATCCACTGGAGGCAGCAATGACTGACAACGCACCGCGGATCCACCCCACCGCCGTCATCGATCCGGCCGCGCGCCTGGCCGACGATGTGCAGGTGGGCGCCTTCACCCTGATCGGCCCCGATGTTGAAATCGGCGCCGGCACGGTGGTGGGCCCCCATTGCAGCATCCACGGCCCGACCCGGATCGGCCGCGACAACCGCTTCGTCGGCCACGCCGCGATCGGTGGCGAGCCGCAGGACAAGAAGTTCGCCGGTGAGCGCACCGAACTGGTGATCGGCGACCGCAACGTGTTCCGCGAGTTCGTCACGCTCAACCGTGGCACCGGCGGCGGCGGCGGCATCACCACCATCGGCAACGACAACTGGATGCTGGCCTACACGCACGTGGCGCACGACTGCCATGTCGGCAATTTCTGCGTGTTCTCCAACAACACCACCCTGGCCGGCCACGTGACCGTGGGCGACTACGTGATCATCAGCGGCTTCGCCGGTGCCCACCAGTTCTGCCGCATCGGTGCGCATGCCTTCCTCGGCATGGGCGCGCTGACCAATGGCGATGTACCGCCGTTCACCATGGTCGGTACCGATTCGCTGGGCCGCCCGCGCGGCATCAACAGCGAAGGCCTGAAGCGCCGCGGCTTCGACGCCGACCGCATCTCGGCCATCAAGCGTGCCTACCGCACGCTGTACGTGGCCGGCCTGCCGTTGGCCGAAGCCAAGCAGCAGCTGACCGAACAGGCGCGTGACAGCAATGACGTGAAGGCCATGCTGGACTTCATCGAGCACGCCGAGAGGCCCTTGCTGCGATGAGCAGCACGACCGGCCAGGCGGCGGCCGGCGCCGCGGTGATTCCGTTGGCCTCGATGGCCGGCAGCGTTCCCGCACAGCGGGTGCTCAGCGAGCGCCCGTTGCGGATCGCGCTGGTTGCCGGCGAAGCGTCCGGCGACCTGCTCGGTGCGGGCCTGGTGCGTGAACTGAAGGCGCGCTTCCCGAATGCCGAGTTCGCCGGCATTGGCGGCGATGCCATGCGCAGCGCCGGCTGCCAGACCTGGCACGATGCCAGCGAGCTGGCGGTGATGGGCCTGACCGAAGTGCTGCGCCACCTGCCGCGGCTGCTCAAGCTGCGCTCGGCGTTCCGCCAGCGCGCCCTGGAATGGCAGCCGGACGTGTTCATCGGCATCGACGCACCCGACTTCAACCTGGGCATCGAGCGCTGGCTGAAGCAACGCGGCGTGCGCACCGTGCATTACGTCAGTCCCTCGGTCTGGGCCTGGCGCGAGAAGCGCGCCGAGAAGATCGGCAGCAGCGCGGACCTGGTGCTGTGCCTGTTCCCGATGGAACCGCCGATCTATGCCAGGCACGGCATCGACGCACGCTTCGTCGGCCACCCGATGGCCGATGACATTCCGCTGCAGGGCAACCGCGAGGAAGCCCGTGCCGCGCTCGGGCTGCCGACCTCGGCCAAGGTGCTGGCGGTGTTGCCGGGCAGCCGCCTGGGCGAGATCTCGCGCCTGGGCGAACCCTTCTTCGAAGCCGCCTGGCAGGTCTCTGAACGCATTCCGGGCCTGCATGTGGTGGTGCCTGCCTCCAACCCGGCCTGCCGGCAGCTGATCGAAGAACAGCTGTCGCGCTCGGCATTGCCGGTCGCCTACTCGCACGTGCTGGATGGCCAGGCGCGCAACGCGATGATCGCCGCCGACGTGGTGGTGCTGGCCTCCGGCACCGCGACCCTGGAAGCCATGCTGGTGAAGCGGCCGATGGTCGTCGGTTACCGCGTCAACGAACTGACCTATCGCCTGGTCAAGGCGCTGGGCCTGATCAAGGTCGACCGCTTCGCCCTGCCCAACATCCTGGCCGGCCAGGACCTGGCGCCGGAGCTGATGCAGCACGACTGCACGCCGGACAGGCTGGCCGCGGCCATCCAGCAATGGTTCGACCACCCGCAGCGGGTGATCGACCTGCAGGACACGTACGTGCGACTGCACGAGCGCCTGCGCCGCAATGCTTCGGCGCGTGCCGCCGATGCCGTCGGCGAACTGCTGATGCGCGACCAGGCGCAGGCATGAGCCGCCGTCACGCCGCAGCGGCCAGCCTGGCCCTGTTCGACGGTGCGACGGTGGTCGAGCCGGAACGCCTGGTCGCTGGCGTCGACGAGGCCGGACGTGGCCCGCTGGCCGGGCCGGTGGCAGTGGCGGCGGTGGTATTCGATCCGTCACGGCCACGCATCAACGGCCTGGACGATTCCAAGCAGTTGACGGCGGCCCGCCGCGAGCAGCTGCATGACCGCATCATCGAGCGTGCCCTGGCCTGGCACGTGGTGCTGGTGGACGTGGACACCATCGACCGCCTGAACATCTACCAGGCCACCCTGCAGGGCATGCGTGACGTCGTTGCAGCGGTTGCCCATGTGGCCGGCTTCGCCCGCATCGATGGCAACGTGGTGCCCAAGGGCCTGGTGCTGCCGGCGCAGGCGCTGGTCGGCGGCGATGGCATCGACCGCGCGATCATGGCCGCCTCGATCCTGGCCAAGGTTTCGCGCGACCGTTACATGCAGGACGTGCATACCCGCCACCCGCAGTACGGCTTCGAACAGCACAAGGGCTATGGCACCCCGGCCCACCTGGCCGCCCTGCGCGAGCACGGCCCCTGCATGGAGCACCGGCGCAGCTTCGCCCCGGTGCGTGAGTGCCTGGGCCTGACGCAGGCGGCGGCCATCGCCTGAGCCTGCTGGAGTTGTAGAGCCGAGCCCATGCTCGGCTGCTGTGGACAGCCGAGCATGGGCTCGGCTCTACAGAAGGCGGCCTCCCGCACGCCTGAATCCGGCGCCACGCCGTGCCCCTGTCAAGCCTTGTGGCAACCCCCTGCCCTCGCTACCCTGACCGGGCATTCCAGCGCTTCCCGACCCCGGCGACGATCGTCCGTCAGCACCCGGGGCCCGCGCGCTCCAACCTGGTCCGGCATGTCCAACTCCCGCTTCGTACATCTCCACGTCCACACCGAGTTCTCGCTGGCGGACTCCACCATCCGTGTGCCGGCCAAACCGGACCAGGCGGACCCGAAGAAGGCCAAGCAGGCCAACCTGCTGTCGCGCTCGGTCGAACTCGGCCTGCCCGCGCTGGCGGTGACCGACCTCAACAACCTGTTCGCCCTGGTCAAGTTCTACAAGGCCGCCGAAGGCGTGGGCATCAAGCCGATCGCCGGTGCCGACGTGCTGATCGCCGAGGAAGGCCAGGACCCGTGGCGGATGACCCTGCTGTGCCGCGACCGCGAGGGTTACCTGAGCCTGTCGCGGCTGCTGACCCGCGCCTGGATGGAAGGCCATCGCCCCGAGGGCGGCGTGGCCGTGCACCCGGACTGGCTGAAGGCCGGCAACGCCAACCTGTTCGCATTGGCCGGGCGGCAGAGCCTGGCCGGGCGCCTGGCGCTGGACGGCAAGCATGAACTGGCCGAGCAGCAGCTGGCCGACTGGCAGCGCGTGTTCGGCGATGGCCTGCACCTGGAGCTGACCCGCACCGGCCGCGAGGGCGAGGAAGCCTTCAACCAGTTCGCGCTGATGGCCGCCGGCCAGCGTGGCCTGCCGGTGGTGGCCAGCAACGACGTGCGCTTCCTGTCGCCGTCGGACTTCAGCGCGCACGAAGCGCGCGTGTGCATCTCCACCGGCCGCGTGCTGGACGACCCCAAGCGCCCGCGCGAATACAGCGACCAGCAGTACCTGAAGTCGGCCGAGGAGATGTGCGCGCTGTTCGCCGACATCCCCGATGCGATCGACAACACGCTGGCGCTGGCCGAGCGCTGCAACATCGAGATGCGGCTGGGCACCTACTTCCTGCCCAACTACCCGGTGCCGGACGACGAGACGCTGGACACCTGGATCCAGAAGATGTCGCGCGATGGCCTGGAAGAGCGCCTGGAGAAGAATCCGCTGGCGCCGGGCAAGACCCGCGAAGAGTATTTCGAGCGCCTGGAATTCGAGCTCAACACCATCATCAAGATGGGCTTCCCGGGCTACTTCCTGATCGTGGCCGACTTCATCCAGTGGGGCAAGAACCAGGGTATTCCGATCGGCCCCGGCCGTGGTTCGGGTGCCGGTTCGCTGGTGGCGTGGGCGCTGAAGATCACCGATCTGGACCCGCTGCCGTACAACCTGCTGTTCGAGCGCTTCCTGAACCCGGAACGCGTGTCGATGCCCGACTTCGACATCGACTTCTGCATGGACCGCCGCGACGAGGTGATCGACTACGTCGCCCGCAAGTACGGGCGCGAGCGCGTCAGCCAGATCATCACCTACGGCACCATGGCCGCCAAGGCGGTGGTGCGCGACTCCGGCCGCGTGCTCGGCTTCCCGTACGGCCTGGTCGACGGCGTCTCCAAGCTGATCCCGAACATTCTGGGCATCCACCTGAAAGATGCGCTGGGCAAGGGCAAGGAAGGCCCGAGCTCTGAGATGGCGTCGGCCGAACTGATCCAGCGCTACGAGACCGAGGACGATGTCCGCGACCTGATCGACCTGGCGCTGCAGCTGGAAGACCTGACCCGCAACGCCGGCAAGCACGCCGGTGGCGTGGTGATCGGGCCCGAGCCGCTGAGCGAGTTCTGCCCGCTGTACGCCGAACACGACGAGAACGGCCTCGGCAAGAACCCGGTCACCCAGTTCGACAAGAACGACGTGGAAGAAGTGGGCCTGGTGAAGTTCGACTTCCTGGGCCTGCGCACGCTGACCATCATCGACTGGGCGGTGAAGGCGATCAACAAGCGCCATGAGCGCGCCGGCATCCCGCCGGTGGACATCGCCGCGATCCCGCTGGACGACACGCCCACCTACAGGGACATCTTCGCCAACGGCAATACCGGCGCGGTGTTCCAGTTCGAATCCTCGGGCATGCGCCGCCTGCTGAAGGATGCGCGCCCCGACCGTTTCGAAGACCTGATCGCGCTGGTGTCGCTGTACCGCCCCGGCCCGATGGACCTGATTCCCTCCTTCAATGCGCGTAAGCACGGCCAGGAAGAGATCATCTATCCCGATCCGCGCACCGAAGCCATCCTGAAGGACACCTACGGCATCATGGTGTACCAGGAGCAGGTCATGCAGATGGCGCAGATCGTCGGCGGCTACTCGCTGGGCGGCGCCGACCTGCTGCGCCGCGCGATGGGCAAGAAGGTACCGGCCGAAATGGCCAAGCACCGCGAGATCTTCCGCGAAGGTGCAGCCAAGGGCGGCGTCGATGGCCCCAAGGCCGACGAAATCTTCGACCTGATGGAGAAGTTCGCCGGCTACGGCTTCAACAAGTCGCACGCCGCTGCCTACGCGCTGGTCAGCTACCAGACCGCCTGGCTGAAACGCCATTACCCGGCTGAGTTCATGGCGGCCACGCTGTCGTCCGATCTGGACAACACCGACAAAGTGGTCGGCTTCCTCGACGAGGTGCGCAACCTCGGCCTGACCGTGCTGCCGCCCAAGGTGAACCAGTCGGCCTTCATGTTCGAAGCGGTGACGCCGGACACCATCCAGTACGGCCTTGGGGCGATCAAGGGCGTCGGCCAGGGTGCCTGCGAGGCGGTGGTCGAGGAGCGGCTGAAGGGCGGCCCGTTCAAGGACCTGCTCGACTTCTGCACGCGCGTTGGTTCGGCCAAGCTCAACAGGCGCACGCTGGAAGCGATGATCAACTGTGGTGCGTTGGACGAGCTCGGCCGCAACCGTGCCTCGCTGATGCTGCAGCTGCCGGAGGTGATCAAGGCTACCGACCAGATGGCCCGCGAGCGGGCTTCGGGACAGAACTCGTTGTTCGGTGGCCCGGACCCGAGCGCGACCACGATCCAGCTGGACCTGCCCGAAGCCGAGGAGTGGCCGCTGCTGCAGCGCCTGAACGGCGAGCGCGACACGCTGGGCTTCTATCTCAGTGGCCACCCGTTCGATCCCTGGCGCGACGATGTGCGCGATCTGGTCGGCAACGACCTGGGTTCGGTGGAGAAGATCTGGAGCGCCAACAGCGGTGGTGGCGGCGGCGGCGAAAAGCGCTGGCGCCCGGAAGTGCAGACGGTGCTGGCCGGCCAGGTGGTCGGCGTGCGCCGCAAGGGCGAGAGCCAGATCTTCATCCAGCTTGAGGACGGACGTGGCCGCGTCGAGTGCAGCGCGTTCTCCGACGCGATGGCCGAGTTCGGCCACCTGATGACCAAGGACCGCATCCTGGTGGTCAAGGGCGGCCTGCGCGAGGACGAGTTCAATGGCGGCTTCGCGCTGCGCATCCGCCAGTGCTGGGACTTCGATGAGGTCTGCGCCAACTACGCCACGCGGCTGTCGCTGCGCCTGGACCTGCGCCAGCAGCGCCCGGTCTGGGAGCGCATCGATGCGCTGCTCGACCGCCATCGCCCGGGACGGACGCCACTGCGCCTGGACCTGCTGCTGAAGGGGCCGCACGGCGGCGTCGCCGGCATGCTCGATGTGTCCGGGCAGAGCGCGGTACGCATCGATTCCAAGCTGATGGAGGCGCTGCGCGCCGACCCGGCCGTGCGCACGCTGAAGGTGCGCTACAGCCCGCCATGGGCCAGCTGAGGCTGGCTCCCTCACTGTCCTGTCTCCCCTGTTTCCCCGTTCCAAGTATCAAGGACGATTGCCGATGAAGACCCTGCTGTTCCCGTTCGCTGCCGCACTGGCCCTGGCCGCCTGCTCCCCGTCGAAGATCGAGTTCCAGATCGACAACCCGACCGACACGCCGCTGGCGTTGAGCATCGACGGCCAGGACCTGCCGGTGGCCGCACAGGGCTCGCGCCCGGTCTCGCTCGCTGTCGGCGAGCATCGCCTGCATACCGACAAGCTCGGTGATGTGCGCTTCATCGTCTACGTCGACGGTCGTGGCGGGCTGATCAATCCGACCCTCAGCGAGTACGTGATCGCCCGCGAGATCTACGTCACCGACGAGAGCAAGGTGAAGAACTTCGGCGTCGGCAACAGCGGTATCCAGCTCGGCGGCGTCGACTTCGAAGGCCCGTTCGAGAAGCGCCACGACCTGTTCATCGACAAGACCTGGACCTACGGCGTGCGCGAACCCTTCCCCAAGGAAAAGGTGGTGGCCCACGTTGATTCCAGCGGCGGCCAGATCGTGGCCAAGGTGTTCACCGCTCCCGACTTCATCGCTTACGTGGAAGAAGGCATGGGCGAGCCCGGCGCGTTCAAGCGCGAACAGCCAGGTGGCTACGTGGCCCCGGCCTACAGCCTGGAACCGGCCCCGGCCAGCCTGCCGGCGCTGGTGCCGGCCTTCGAGGCCCACGCCGCGCCCCTGCGCGAGGTCTATGCGCGCTGGCTGAAGGCCACCACCGCCGATGAACAGAAGGCCCTGCGCAAGCAGGATTTCGCCGCGCAGATGGCCTTCACCTCGGCCACTGCCACCCTGGGCAGCGGCCTTGGCCGGGAAGCCAACGAGGCCTACAACGACTTCGTCTCCCAGCGCAGCCAGTTGATTGGCCGCAGCGCCCTGGTGGTGCCCTGAGCTGACTGGCGCCCCCCGCCCGGCTGCGCTACCGTCGCCTTCCAGACGAAGGCGTACGGGTGGTTTGCACGCATTCGGCTAGAATTCCCCCCTTCTTTACACGACGGCTTCCGATGAATCCGAACTACCTCGACTTCGAGCAACCCATCGCCGACCTGGAAGCCAAGATCCAGGAGCTGCGCAACGCCAGTGCCGGGCCGGCGGTCAATGTCGAGGCGGAAGTGCACGCGCTGCAGGACAAGCTGCGCATGCGCACCGCGCAGATCTTCCGCAACCTGACCTCGTGGCAGGTGCTGCAACTGGCCCGCCACCCGTCGCGCCCGTACACCGCCGACTACCTCCGCGTCATGTTCGATGAGTTCCAGGAGCTGGCCGGTGACCGCGCCTTCGCCGACGACAAGGCGATCATGGGCGGCCTGGCCCGCATCAATGGCCGCGCGGTAATGGTGATCGGCCACCAGAAGGGCCGCGACACCAAGGAAAAGATCAAGCGCAACTTCGGCATGCCCAAGCCGGAGGGTTACCGCAAGGCACTGCGCCTGATGAAGATGGCCGAGCGCTTCGGCCTGCCGGTGCTGACCCTGATCGACACCGCCGGCGCCTGGCCGGGCATCGACGCCGAGTCGCGCGGCCAGTCCGAAGCGATCGCGCGCAACCTGATCGAGATGGCCGAGCTGAAGGTGCCGATCATCTGCACCGTGATCGGTGAAGGCGGCTCCGGCGGTGCGTTGGCACTGGGTGTGGGCGACCGCACCGTGATGCTGGAATACGCGGTGTACTCGACCATCACCCCGGAAGGCTGCGCCTCGATCCTGTGGAAGGACGCGGGCAAGGCCAAGGAAGCGGCCGAACAGCTGGGCCTGACCGCGCCGCGCCTGAAGAGCCTGGGCCTGGTCGACAAGGTCGTGCGCGAGCCGACCGGTGGCGCCCACCGCAACCCGACGCAGATGGCCAAGCGCCTGAAGGCCGTGCTGCTGAACGAACTGGACGCGCTGGACAAGCTGTCCACCGAACAGCTGCTGGAACAGCGCTACACGCGCCTGCGCAGTTACGGCACGTACGAAGCAGCCTAAGCCCGGTAGTGCCGGCTGCTGGCCGGCAACACGAGGTGATTGCAGAAATGAAAGAGCCGGGCATTTGCCCGGCTCCTTCGTTTGCGCCCTGACAGCATCCACGCATGGCGTGGATCTACCGGACGCAGGTGACCCCGCCTCAGAACGGCTTGGCCAGCACCAGCCACACGATCGGAATGAACGCCAGCAGCGGGATCTCGTTGATCCAGCGCAGCGCGCGCGACGACGGCAGCGCCCGGCCCTTGGCCACGCCCTTGAGCAGGCGGCCGGTCCAGCCGAAGTACACCAGCAGCACCACCACCAGCCCCAGCTTGGCGTGCAGCCAGCCGGCAGCTCCCGGCGCCACCATGGTCGGGAAATCGGGGATGACCTTGTAGCCCAGCCACAGCACCAGGCCGAGCAGGAACGCCAGGCCGAACATCGAGTGGCCGAAGCGGTACAGGCGCAGGCCCATCAGCTGCAGGCGCTCGGTCACCGCCGGCTGGCCCGCGGTCTCGGCCAGGTTCACCAGGATGCGCGGCAGGTAGAACACCGTGGCCATCCACGCCACCACGAACACGATGTGGAAGGTCTTGACCCAGTAGTAGCTCTGCATGCGCTCGCTCCGGCGGCTGGCGTAGGTTGGCGGCCATTCTCGCATGCCGTGGCGAAGCCGCCGCAGGCACGCCCGCCGCGACACATCGACGCATGGCGCGCCGCAACACCGTACGATAGGCGCCGTTTTCCCCGATCGCGCACCGCCCCATGGACAAGACCTACGACGCCGCCTACTTCCAACGCTGGTACCGCCGTGCCGACATCGGCGGCAGCGCCCGCCTGGCGCGCAAGGTGGCGTTGGCCGTGGCCAGCGCCGAGTACTACCTGGAGCGGCCGATCCGCAGCGTGCTGGATATCGGCTGCGGTGAAGGCGCCTGGCGCGCGCCGCTGCTGAAGCTGCGTCCGAAGGTCGAATATCTCGGCTTCGACAGCAGCGAGTACGCTGTGCGCCGCTACGGCAGGACCCGCAACCTGCACCTGGCCCGCTTCGGCGACTTCGCCTGGCTGCGGCCCTGCGCCCCGGTCGACCTGCTGGTGTGTTCGGACGTGATGCACTACGTGCCCGACCGCGAGCTGCGTGCAGGACTGGCCGGCGTGGCCGAGCTGACCGGCGGCGTGGCCTTCCTGGAGACCTTCGCCGCCGAGGACGCGTTCGAAGGCGACCACGACGGCTTCCAGGCCCGACCGGCGCGCTGGTACCGCCGCACGCTGGCCCGCCAGGGCCTGCAGCCGGTAGGGTCGCACTGCTGGCTCGGCCCCGCCCTGGCGGGCGATGCGGCCGCGCTGGAACGGATGTGAATCCGGATTCATTATTTTCAGCCGACTTAACCTGCGGGACACCCGGATGGGATATGCTGCGCGGCAACATATGACCATACATATTCGGTCGTCATGCTCTATCAACTGCACGAACTGACCCGCAACCTGCTCGCCCCCTGGGTGCACCAGGCCCAGGCCAACGCCAGATTCTTCGCCAACCAGGGCCATTGGTGGTCGCAGATGCCCGGTGCTGATCGCCTGGCGGCGGTCAATGAACTCTTCCACCGCATCGGCAAGGATTACGAGAAGCCCGAGTGGGGCATCAACGAAATCGACGTCGATGGCGAGCGCGTGCCGATCGTCGTGCACGAGGAAGTGAGCAAGCCGTTCTGCAAGCTGCTGCGCTTCAAGCGCCACAGCAATGAAGCCGACCAGCTGCACACCATGCTCAACCAGCCGTTCGTGCTGGTGGTGGCGCCACTGTCCGGCCACCACGCCACGCTGCTGCGCGACACCGTGCGCACGCTGCTGCGCGACCACCGCGTGTACGTCACCGACTGGGTCGACGCGCGCATGGTGCCGGCCAGCGAAGGCGAGTTCGGGCTGGATGACTACATCGCCTACATCCAGGAGTTCATCCGCCACCTCGGCGTCGAACGCCTGCACGTGGTGAGCGTGTGCCAGCCGACCGTACCGGTGCTGGCCGCGGTTTCACTGATGGCCAGCCGTGGTGAACCGACGCCGCGCACGCTGGTGATGATGGGTGGCCCGATCGATGCGCGCTGCAGCCCGACCGCAGTGAACAACCTGGCCACGCAGAACCCGCTGTCGTGGTTCGAGAACAACGTCATCCACACCGTGCCGGCCAGCTATCCGGGTGCCGGCCGTCGCGTGTACCCGGGCTTCCTGCAGCACGCCGGCTTCCTGTCGATGAACCCGAGCCGCCACTTCAGCTCGCACTGGGATTTCTACACCGACCTGGTCAAGGGCGACCTGGAAGACGCCGACGCGCACCGTCGTTTCTACGACGAGTACAACGCGGTGCTGGACATGCCGGCCAGGTACTACCTCGATACCATCCGCGTGGTGTTCCAGGACTTCCTGCTGCCGCGTGGCGAGTGGGTGGTCAACGGCGAGAAGGTCGATCCGTCGGCGATCCGCGATACCGCGTTGCTGAGCATCGAAGGCGAGCTGGACGACATCGCCGGCCTTGGTCAGACCGAAGCCGCGCAGGCGCTGTGCACCGGCATCACTGCGGACCGCCGTGAGCATTTCATCGTCGAAGGTGCCGGCCACTACGGCATCTTCAGCGGCCGTCGCTGGCGCGAGGTGGTGTACCCGAAGGTGCGCGACTTCTTCGCCGCGCATGCCGAAGCCCCGGCGGCGAAGGCCGCGAAGAAGAAGAGCAACGTCACCCCGTTGCGGCGCAAGGCGGGGTAATGCCCCGCCCGGGGTCGGATCCCTTTCCAACGGAAAGGGCTCTGACCCCAGCATGATGGGATCCGGGGTCAGAGCCCTGTTCTGCGAACAGGGATCCGACCCCTGGCCTGTTACAACCGCACCAGCAGGTTCTTGGCAATCAGCCCATGCAGCTTGCCGATGCCGCGTGCCAGGTGCATCGTCAGCACCAGCAGCAGTGCGCCCGCCGCAGCAACCGCGATCGCCACCAGCGGCGAGGCCGCCATCGGCAGCACATTCACGTCGTTGATGTACACGCCGGGGATGTCACCACTGAAGATCGCCGCGACCGGCGCCCAGATCAGGCTCAGCGACAGCGACAGCAGCGTCACCGCGATGGTGAAGTAGATCACGCCCAGCGGCAGCATCAGCACGAAGTACAGCAGCGTCAGCCAGGTACGGCCATCGGTGAACATGTCGCCGATGCGCTGCAGCCAGGTGCGGCTGCGGTCGGTGTAACGCGGGCGGCGCGGCATGCGCTCGCCCAGCAGCGCTTCCACCAGCCGTCCTTCCAGCAGCGCCAGCCCGCGCACCGAGCCGAAGAACAGCACGGTCAGCGGAATGCCGATGATCAGGATCAGCAGGCCCAGCGACAATGACAGGCCGGTCACCACCCAAGTGAAGAAGAAGATGCCGGTGGCCAGCGACAGCAGCATGTAGAACAGCGCACCGTAGGTGTGCGGATCGGTCACCACGCCGAAGAAGCGCGCCAGCAGCGAACGCTGCACCGGCGCCTGCGGCGGTGAGGCCGGCTCGACGCCACTGGCTTCCGCCGCTGCACGCAGCACCGGCGCGGTATCCGCACGCGGCGTACGCAGCGCGCGGTTCACCGTCACTTCGGTCTCGCGGTAGATGTCGGCCACTTCATCCGGCGCGCCATAGCTGCCGGCAACGTCGGCGATCACCTCGGCCTCGCTGCGGCCGGGCTGCGCCGCCAGCTCCGAGCGCAGGTATTCCTCGGCGTCGTACAGCGCGTCCTGCACCATCGCCGGATCGGCACCTTCCAGCGCCGCGCGCAGCTGCGCCAGGTACTGCGGGATGGTCGTGGGCAGGGCGCGGCCTGCCAGGCTCGGGTCGTTCATTGCGGTACCCCCTCCAACACGGAATCGACGGAATCGCGGGTGGCCTGCCAGGCCTGGCGCCACTGCGCCAGCACCTCGCGGCCACGTTCGTTGATGCGGTAGTAGCGCCGCGGCGGCCCGCTGCTGGAAGGTTCCACATGGCTTTCCAGCAGGCCGGCGCCCTCCAGGTTGCGCAGTACCGGGTACAGCGCGCTCTGCTTGCCGCTCAGCACGCCCTCGCCCACCCGCTCCAGCTCCTTGGCAATGAGGTAGCCGTACAGCGGCTCCCCGGCCCGGGCCAGCACCGCCAGCAGGGCCAGCGACACCGTTCCGGCGCTGAGCTCCTTCTGGAACTTCTTCAGGTGGACATCGTCCTCGGACATGACCGGCCCTCCACTACGTTGAAGTCCACAGTAGTGCGAAGTTCGGTATAGCGAATGTGTCGTTAGTCACTCTGCCGGTTGGCGCCGCTGCGCGGCTCGCGCAGAATCGAAGCCTCGTTCATGTTCCGGGGTTCCCATGCCGCACCGCCGTTGCCTTGCCCTGACCGCCCTCGCCCTGGCCTGCCTGCTGCCCGCCCTGGCCAGCGCGGCCACGCCCTACCGCAGCCCTCAGCAGATCCTCGACGCCTCGGCGGCCAGCGACTGGCGCACCCCGGACCCGGCCAACCTGCTGTACATGGACCTGCCGGCCGGTCGGGTCATCATCGAGCTGGCCCCGCAGTTCGCCCCGCGCCATGTCGCCAACATCCGGACCTTCGCCCACGAGCACTTCTGGGACGGCACCAGCATCTACCGCTCGCAGGACAACTTCGTGGTGCAGTTCGGCGATGCCGACGCCGATGACGCAGCCAAGGCCAAGCCGTTCGGCAGCGCCGCGCGCAAGTTGCCGGCCGAGTTCGAGCGCGCCAGCGCCGGCCTGAAGGTCACCGCGCTGCCGGACCGCGATGGCTGGGCCGCGCAGACCGGTTTTGTCGACGGCTTCCCGGTCGGCCAGGACCCGCAGGCCGGCAAGGCCTGGCTGGCACATTGCTACGGCATGCTGGGCGCGGGCCGCAGCAACGAGGAAGACAGCAGCATCGGTGCCGAACTGTACGTGGTGACCGGACAGTCGCCGCGCCAGCTGGACCGCAACATCACCCTG
Organism: Stenotrophomonas sp. CASM106; assembly: GCF_049384825.1. Taxonomy (NCBI): domain Bacteria; kingdom Pseudomonadati; phylum Pseudomonadota; class Gammaproteobacteria; order Lysobacterales; family Lysobacteraceae; genus Stenotrophomonas; species Stenotrophomonas sp. CASM106. The sequence goes on along the minus strand of NZ_JBMRFS010000002.1, from coordinate 429,636 downwards.
GTCGGTCGCGTGCTGAAGGGCATGGAACTGGTCAGCGCGACGCCGCGCGGGCCGGCGCCGATGGGCTTCTACACCGACCCGACACTGCGCACGCCGATCGTGTCGATCCGCCGCGCCAGCGACGTGCCGGCAGCCGAGCGCACGCCGATCCAGGTACTGCGTACCGACTCGAAGACCTTCGCCGATACGGTGGAGGCGCGGCGCAACCGCGTGGATGATTTCTACAAGCGTCCGGCCGGGCATATCGATCTGTGCAATATTCCGGTGCCGGTGCGCTGATGGTTTCCTGCGCGTGACGCGTGCTGAAGGTGCTTCACTGTTCATGGGCGTTACTTTTCTTTGTACGCAAAGAAAAGTAACCAAAAGAAACGCGCCGCCAGGTCGCGAGCCGCCGTGTTTCGCACGTCGGTCCCCTGCGCTTCTCGGTGAATCAGGGGACGGTGTGCACAAGGCAGCCGACTAGCAGTCGGCTCTACAGGACATCGGCACCTCTTCGCCCCTGATTCCCCTGCGATGCTCGGGTCGCTCAAGGCGGACCCAGTTCAAAGGCCACAGCTGCACCCAGAAGATCCACGCAATGCGTGGATGCTTTTGCTGTTGATCTTGACCTTCCAGTCCGCCTTGAGCGAGCCGAGCACCGCAGGTCTGGCGAGGGCGAAGAGGCGCGGGTGTCTGAGCGCAGCGAGTTCCCGCGCCGTCCCTCGACGGGCCGAGGAGCGCAGGGCACCGGTGCGCAGCACCGGCTCGCGGCCTGGCGGCGTGTTTCTTTGGTTACTTTCTTTGCACGAGCAAAGAAAGTGACACCTCTCCGCAGGCGCGGAAAAGAGCTGCCGGGCAGCGCCCGGCACTACCAGTGCGTCGGCACGCTCAGCCTTTCTGACTCACCGCCACGCTGCCCAGAATCAACACACCCGCAATCAACATCTGCACCGTCACCGCCTCCCCCAGGAACAACCACGCGAAGGCCGCGCCGAACAGCGGAATCAGGTAGGTCACCGTCGACGCCCGCGACGGGCCGATACGACCGATCAGGCGGTAGAACATCAGGAACGCCAGCCCGGTGCAGGCCACGCCCAAGGCAATCGCCGCGCCCCACGCCTTCAGTGGAATCGCCGCCTGCGGCCAGTGGGTCACCGCCATCGGCAGCATCCACAGCGAGGCACACGACAGCGTTGCAGCAGCGGCCGCCGCCGAGGGCAGGCCGGTCATGTGCCGCTTCACCAGGTTCACGCCCAGGCCGTACAGCAGCGAGGCCGCCGCACCAGCCAGCACTGCAGTGCCGATGCTCAGGCCCGAGACTTTGGCCGTGGCCAGTACCACCACGCCGGCGAAGCCGACCAGCAACGCGCCCGCGCGGCGCATGCCGATCTTCTCGCCGAAGAACAGGAAGGCGATCAGCGCGGCAAACAGCACGGTCATCGCATTGCAGATGGCGCCGATCGCCGCAGGGGCTCGCTCGGCCGCGTAGGCGAACAGCACGAACGGCAGCGCCGAGTTGATCAGCCCGATCGGTGCCAGCCACAGCCAGCGCCGCGGTGGGAACTGCGCGCGGGCACGCCACAGGAACGGCAGCAGCACCAGCGCGCCCAGCACCAGCCGCACCTCGACCAGCGCGAACGGGCCGAACGACGGCACCGCCACCCGCATGAACAGGAACGAGCAACCCCAGATGGCGCCCAGCAGGGTCAACTCCAGCGGTGTGCGCCAGTCGCGCTCGGCTGCCTGTGGGACCGCATTCATGCCTCGCCTCCGTCCATCGTCAATTCCTCGTCAAGGCAGACAGGATCGGGCGCAGACGCCTGCCGCACAAGCGCGTAGTATCGCTGCCAGCCACAAATATGGTTTGAGGCTCGACATGCAGCTACGCCCTTCCCTGCTCCCCGCACTGGCCGTGTTCGCGGTCGCCGCGCGCCACCAGAACTTCGCCCAGGCCGCGCAGGAGCTGCACCTGACCGCCAGCGCGGTCAGCCACCATGTGCGCCGGCTGGAAGAAGTGCTGGAAGTACGCCTGTTCCTGCGCCACGCCCGCGGCGTGCGCCTGACCGCCGAGGGCCGGCAACTGGCCGACGCCGCCAGCGCCGCCTTCACCGATGTTGCGGCCGTCGCCCATCACCTGCAGCCGGATGCCGACAGCGTGCCGTTGCGGATCACCACGCTGCGCTCGCTCTCCTACTGCTGGCTGCTGCCACGGCTGCCGCGCTTCACCCAGGCCCATCCGCACATCCGCATCGAGCTGCACACCGGCAGCGGCCTGGATCGCTACGACGACAATGGGCCGGAAGTCGGCATCCGCTACGGTCTGGGCCAGTGGCCGGGCCTGCGTGCGCAGCACCTGATGGACGACTACCTGTTCCCGGTGGCCTCGCCGGCGCTGGCCGGGGTCGAAGCACTGGTCGATCCGGCGCGCATCGCCGACCTGCCGCTGCTGACCGACCTGTCGCCGCAGGGCTGGCGCGACTGGTTCCGTCATGCCGGCGTGCGCCCGCCCTCGCCGCTGCCGCCGATGCACACCTTCGCCGACAGCACCGATGCGATGCGTGCAGCGGTGTACGGCATGGGCGCGGTGCTGGCACGTACCCACATCGCGCAGCCCTACCTGCAGCGCTACGAGGTGGTACGCCTGCCCGGCCCGGCGCTGAAGGCGCGCTATGCGTATCACGTGGTGCACGCCGAAGGACAACCGCCGAGCCCGGCCGCACGCCTGTTCATCGACTGGTTGCTGGAGCAGGCGCAGGACGAACGCACGCCGATTCCCGCATTGCCGGACAGCCTGCTCGGACGCCCGGCCACACGCGCCTGACTGCGCCCTCACCCGTTCTTTGCCCGGCGCTGGCTAGGCTGCAGGCAACTCCACAACGTACCTACGCCATGGCCATGCTGCGACTGCGCATCACCGGAACCGAAGACGACGCCCGCGCCATCAGCGACCTGCTGCTCGGCCTGGAGGGCATCGAACATGTCGAGGAAACCGACGACCTGATGCCGCACATGGACGACGACGATTCCAGTTCGGCGGGGCTGTCCGATGACATCGGCCCGGGCATCCACGAGCTGGAAGTGGAAGTCGGCAATGAAAGCACCGCGCAGAAGGTGCGCGACGCGGTGCAGGAACTGGCGCTGGAGCTGGATGTGTTCGTCGAGTACGAGACCGACGAGGGCTGACGCCGGCTCCCTGCCGGCATCAGCCGTCACCTCAGCGGGTGGGCGGCAGCGTGCGACGGCGGCGACGCCACCACGCCCGCACACCCCAGGCCACGACCAGGGCCAGCACACCCACCGGCAGCAACGCGGCGACGGCGCGGATCAGGAACGCAATGCTGCCGCTGAGGATGCTGCCCGACTCGCTCAGCGCCTCGCCGATCTCGCTGCGGCTGCGCTGGCCCGAGGTGGTGTCGAAGTGGATCGTCACCAGCTGGGTATCGATGCGCCGACGCTGCTGTGCGGCATCCTTGTTGGCCTGCTCGACGCCTGCTTCGATCTCCGACAGCCGCGTGGTGATCGCCATCAGGTCCTCGATCTTCAGGTCCTTGCGGTCCTGGTAGGACAACAGCCGCGCGTGTTCCTTCTCCAGCCGGGACTTGGTCAGCGCGGTGTCCGCTACTTCCTGCGCGAGGTCCTCCGCGCGCGTGTTGCGCGACTGCAGCGTGCCGCCCTCACCGGCCATCGCGATCAGCGGCTCGGTGCCCTTCGGCGCGATGCGCACCTTCACTTCACCGCTGGGCTGCTCGCCGCCGCGCTGGTCGACCTGCAACACTGCACAGTCGCCGAACTTCGCGCTCTGGCAGGCCTGGGCGATCTGCTGGATGCGCGGTGCGATCTGCGCCGCCTCCAGCTGCACCTGCACGTCATGTTCGTAGGCCAGGAATGCGCCTTCCGGCGAAGCAACAGCGGCATCGGCCGCGGTCGCGCCCGCCTCTGCAGCGCGCTCACCGTTCTTGGCGCAGGCTGCCAGTGCCAACAGCAGCACCGGCACTGCCAGCGTGCGCGTCCACGCGCACAGCGGCCTCACAGCGCGGCTCCGTTGTAAGAGGTCACCGAAAGACCGGCCAGATCGACCTGCGGCACGCAGCGAACGTTCACCGCCACCATCGGTGTGCCGGTACGCGGATCGATCGCTTCGCTGTAGGGGGCGATACCGCATTGGCGGCAGTGGTGGTGGTCGATATGCGCCTTGTTGAAGTGGTAGGTGGCCACGTCAGCCGGATCGGTGGCCAGCTGGAACGCCTCGCGCGGGGCGAACCACAGCAGGCTGCCGCGACGGCGGCACATCGAGCAGTTGCAGTCGATGACGTCGCTGATCGGCGCCTCGGCCTGTACGGTGAATGCGATCCTGCCACAATGGCAGCTTCCCTGGTATTCCATGTCCTGCGCTCCTTTGGAGGGTCCTTGAATCCGCCCATGGTAATCCTATGGCACGGGGACAAAGCAGCGACGGGGCCCTATGCTCAGGGTTTGACCCCGTACAGGAATGCCGATGCGCCCGCATCTTCTTGCCCTCGCCCTGGTCGCTGCGCTGGCCGGTTGCCAGCCTGCCGACGCCCCGACCAACGCTTCCACCCCGGCCACCAGCCAGCAGGCCGGTGACGCGGCGGTCGATGCCGCCTTCGCCGATCTGTCCAAGCGCGCCCTGGACACCTGGATGCAGCTGTCGCCGGTCAGCGCCACCCAGATCGGTGACCACCGCTACGACAGCGAACTGGACGACCTGAGCGCCGCCGGCCAGCAGAAGACCGTGGCCGCCTACAAGGCGCTGCTGGGCGAGCTGGACAAGATCGAGGTGGCCAAGCTGGGCCGCGAGAACCAGGTGGACGCGGCGATCCTGCGCAACCAGCTGCAGTCGGAAATCTGGAACGCCGAAGTGCTCCAGTCCGGCAAGTGGGACCCGCAGCTGTACAACGGCATCGCCGGCAGCGCGATCTATGGCCTGATGGCCCGGGAGTTCGCGCCGCTGCCGGAGCGCCTGAAGTCGGCGACCGCGCGCATGGAAAAGCTGCCGGCGATCTTCGCCCAGGCACGCGAGAACCTGGATCCGGCCCGCGTTCCGAAGATCCATGCCGAGACGGTGGCCAAGCAGAACAAGGGCATCCTCAGCATCGTCGATACCTTCATCACCCCGCACATCGGCGAACTGCCGCAGGCCGACCAGCAGCGCCTGCAGGCCGCCATCGACGGCCTGAAGAAGGCCGTGGACGAGCAGCAGACCTGGCTGGACAAGACCCTGGTGCCGAACGCCAAGGGCGACTTCCGCATTGGTGCGGAAAAGTACGACCAGAAGCTGAAGTTCGCGCTGAGCTCCTCGCTGTCGCGCCAGGAGATCGGTGAGCGTGCACGCGCCGAACTCAAGCGCGTGCGCGAGGACATGTACGGCATCGCGCAGACCGTACTGAAGGACAAGCCGGGTGCGCCGGAGATGCCGGCCCAGCCGACCGACGAGCAGCAGCAGAAGGCGATCGAGGCCGCACTGGAACTGGCCTACGCCGACAAGCCGGCGCGCGACAAGGTGGTCGATGATGCCAAGGCCGCGCTGGAGCAGTCCACCGCGTTCGTGCGCGAGCACGACCTGGTGACCCTGCCCGACGCGCCGGTGGACATCATCCTGATGCCGGAATTCCAGCGTGGCGTGGCCGTGGCCTACTGCGATTCTCCGGGCCCGCTGGACAAGAACCTGAAGACCTTCTACGCCGTGTCGCCGATTCCGGACGACTGGAACGAGAAGCAGGTCGACTCGTTCCTGCGTGAATACAACTCGCGCATGATCCACCTGCTGAGCATCCACGAAGGCACCCCGGGCCATTACCTGGAAGGCTGGCACTCGGCCAAGTTCCCCTCCACCCTGCGTGCGGTGCTGCGTTCGGGCCTGTTCGCCGAAGGCTGGGCGGTCTACACCGAGCGCATGATGCAGGAGCAGGGCTACCTCGACAACGACCCGCTGTTCCACCTGGTGCAGCTGAAGTTCTACCTGCGCACGATCTCCAACGCGATCCTCGACCAGGGCGTGCACGTGGACAACTGGGATCGCGAGAAGGCGATGCACCTGATGACCCACGACGCGTTCCAGCAGGAAAGCGAAGCGGCCGGCAAGTGGGTGCGCGCGCAGCTGACCTCGGCGCAGCTGCCGACCTACTTCGTGGGTGCGCAGGAACACTTCGACACCCGCAAGGCGGTGCAGGAAAAGCTGGGCGACAAGTTCAACCTGAAGGCGTACCACGACCAGGTACTGTCCTACGGCGCACCGCCGGTGCGTTTCGCACGCCAGCTGATGCTGGACCAGCCGATCGAGTGATCGAACCGGTGTGAGGTGAAACGGAGCGGCCCGGGCAAACCCGGGCCGTTCTGTTTGTGCAGCATCGCCACGCCATCGCCGCATCACATGCCGGCAACATGGCCGGGCGCATCGTTCGCCGGATTCCCCGTTACGCCGGTTTCCAATGTCTCTCCCCTTGCTTCGCCTCGCGCTGCTGCCCACGCTGCTGGCCAGTGCGGGTGCCTTCGCTGCCTGCCCCCCGCCGCCGCCCGGCCAGCCGGACATCCGCGCCCTGGGCTACTACACCGACAAGGCCGGTTCGGTGATCGACCCGGTACTGCACCAGCAGAACAAGGACGCAACCGCGCCGCTGGACCGCTATGCCGCCGACGTGGCACGCATGAGCGATGACTACCTGCGCACCGGTGACCGGGCGGCGGCGCAATGCACACTGGCCTGGCTGGGTGCGTGGGCCGACGACGGCGCCATGCTCGGGCAGATGATCCGGGTCAACAACAACCAGTCGTTCTACATGCGGCAGTGGATGCTCGATGCGGTAGCGATGGCCTACCTGAAGGTGCACGACCAGGCAGATGCCCGGCAGCGCGCGCGCATCGATCCGTGGTTGCAGAGGCTGGCCCGGGCCAACCTGGCGTACTGGAACAATCCGAAACGGCGCCGCAACAACCACTACTACTGGGGCGGTCTGGGCGTGCTGGCCACCGGACTGGCCACCGACGACGATGCCCTGTGGCAAGCCGGCCACGCCGCCTTCCAGAAGGGCGTCGATGACATCCAGGACGATGGCAGCCTGCCGCTGGAGATGGCGCGCGGGCAACGCGCCCTGCACTACCACGACTACGCATTGGCGCCGCTGGTGATGATGGCCGAGCTGGCTCGGCTGCGCGGCCAGGACTGGTACGCCAGCAGGGATCGCGCCATTGACCGCCTTGCCCGCCGCATCATCGAAGGCAGCAAGGACCCTGCATGGTTCAACGAACACACCGGCGTTGCACAGCTGCCCCTGCAGGCCAGCGGCTGGGTCGAGTTCTACCGCTTGCGCTCACCCGATGGCGGCCTGTTCGATGCCGCGCATGCACGCGGACCGTTCCGTTCCCCACGGCTGGGCGGCGACCTTACGTTGATGGCTGCGCAGGGCATCGTGCGCACGCCGCTGCGATAGCCCCCTGTTTCAGCGACGGGCCCGCTGTAGCAGCTGCTGGAACTGCGCACGGCTGCAGCCCTGCCGGTCACAGCCCGGCAAGGGCAGTGCGACGCGCCCCGGCGGCTGTGCCTCGTTCAGCGGCACGGCATCGCGCAGCTGCGCGGTGATCGGATAGACGTAGGCCAGGCGGAAACGCTCGCCACCGCCTTGGCGGTCACGCCAACGCTCGAACTGCAGCAGGCCACCGATCGGCGTCTTCTCGAACTGGCCTGGCAGGCTGTAGTCACCGATTCCTATCGCCGCCAGCACCGAACCGATATTGGAATCATGGCCGACCAGCAGGGTCACCTTCGGCGACGCCGGATCACCGAACGACGCATCCACGCGCGCCAACAGCGGAGCGGCCACGTCACGCGCCACCGCGGGTGTTCCGAACAGGATGTCCTGGTAGCGGTTGCGGATCTGCGCCAACGCCAGCCATTGGCCTTCCGTGTTCAAGCGGCCCCAACCTTCGCGCGGAACGCCACTTCCCTGGTAATGCTCCATCAGCAGGGCATCGACCAGACCGCTGGCCAGTGCCAGTGAACCCGAAGCGCGTGGCTCCTTGCCCGGCTCCGCATTGAAGGTCGTGTCGCCCAGCACCAGATGACAGTCGCTGCGCCCCGTACAGGCCGCCGACTGCGGGTAACGGGTAATTTCCTCCACCACGGACAGTGCGGGTGCCAGATCCGATGCTGTCAGCGCCTGCTGCATTGCCGCCAGCGCGCGCTTGCGGAATGCCGCGTCATCGTTGTGGATCACCGGGTCGAACAGCGGATCCATCGTCCCCAGCGCCATGCGCTGTTCGACCACAACATGGCAGCCCGGAAACGCACCGGCAATGAAGAACTGCGCGGTGGCCTGGGTACGCTGCAGGCTGTTGGCATGGGCATGGAAGTCAGCCGGCCGCGGGCAACCCGACGCCGGCAACAATTGCGCCTGGCGCAGCCACTGGCCGATGTAGCGCCCCATGTAGACCTCCAGCACGCCGCCCTTGGTGGTCAGCTCGCCGGGGCCTACGTCCCAGCGTGGCCAGCGTTCCGGCGTGGCATGGGCAAGGGCGCCCGACGCCACCACCGGCGCGCGCAGGTTGTGGCGGCTGAGCAGGACGACCTGCTCGAGCTGGTCGCCTTGCACCGGTGTCGGTGCCGCGGCTGCGGCCGTGGTGGCCAGAATGAGTGCCAGCAACAAGGAGCGTACGGGTCGGATCATGCAGGTCTCCGGAAACACGCTGGGGTCAGAGCCCTTTCCTGCGGAAAGGGATCCGACCCCAAGGCATACCTGGCCAGGGTCGGATCCTGCTCGCAGAGAAGGCTCCGACCCCGAAAGCAATCATTGATCGGCGGCCACAAAACCACCGGTCTGTCGCGCCCACAAGCGCGCGTACAGACCACCGGCGGCGATCAGTTCGGCGTGGCTGCCGGTCTCGACGATGCGGCCCTGGTCCATCACCACCAGCCGGTCCATGCGTGCGATGGTCGACAGCCGGTGCGCGATCGCGATCACCGTCTTGCCGCCCATCAGCTCATCCAGGCTGTCCTGGATCGCCGCTTCCACTTCCGAGTCCAGCGCCGAGGTCGCTTCGTCCAGCACCAGGATCGGGGCGTCCTTCAGCAGCACGCGGGCAATGGCGATGCGCTGGCGCTGGCCACCTGACAGCTTCACGCCACGCTCGCCGACATGTGCGTCGTAACCACGACGCCCCTGCCCATCCACCAGCGTGTCGATGAAGGCTTCGGCACGCGCCTTGGCCACCGCAGCGCGCAACTGCTCATCGGTCGCGTCCGGACGACCGTACAGCAGGTTGTCGCGGATCGAGCGATGCAGCAGCGAGGTGTCCTGGGTGACCACGCCGATCTGCTGGCGCAGACTTTCCTGAGTGACGTAGGCAATGTCCTGGTCGTCGATCAGGATGCGGCCGCTTTCCAGGTCGTACAGGCGCAGCAGCACGTTGACCAGGGTCGACTTGCCGGCACCGGAAGGACCCACCAGGCCGATCTTCTCGCCCGGCTTCACCACCAGGTCCAGGCCTGCGATCACGCCACCCTTCTTGCCATAGTGGAAGTGGATGTCCTGGAAGTGCACGCCACCGCGGGTCACCTGCAACGGCACCGCGTCCTCGCGGTCCTGCACGGTCAGCGGCTGGGCGATGGTGGTGATGCCGTCCTGCACCGTACCGATGTCCTCGAAGATGCCATTGATGGTCCACATGATCCAGCCGGACATGTTGTGGATGCGGATCACCAGGCCGGTCGCCAGCGTGATCGCACCGACGGTGATGTGGCCGCCATTCCACAACCACAGCGCGAGCCCGCAGGTACCGGCAATCAGGAAACCGTTGACGATGGCGATGGTCAGGTCCATGCCGGTGGTCACCCGGGTCTGCGCACGGTGCTTGACCGCCAGTTCCTGGATCGATTCGGCCACATAGGCCTGCTCGCGCCCGCCATGGGCGAACAGCTTCAACGTGGGAATGTTGGTGTAGCCATCGACGATGCGGCCCATCGCCTTGGAACGCGCTTCGGACGCAATCCAGGCGCGTTCCTTCGCGCGCGGCACGAAGTAGACCATGATCACCGCATAGGCCAGCAGCCACAGGATCAGCGGCACCATCAGCCGCCAGTCCGCCTGCGCGAACAGGTACAGCGCGGTGCCGGTGTAGACCACGATGTACCAGAGCGAGTCGACCATCTGCACCGCCGACTCGCGCAGCGAGGTACCGGTCTGCATCACCCGGTTGGCGACGCTGCCGGCGAAGTCATTCTGGAAGAAGCTCAGGCTCTGCCGCACCACGTAGTTGTGCATCAGCCAGCGCGAGCGGTTGCTCAGGCCGGGCACGATCGCCTGGTTGACCAGCAGGTTGTGCAGGCCGACCAGGATCGGCCGCGCGATGACCGTGATGAACAGCATCCAGCCCAGTTCATTGGCATGGCGCTTGAAGAAATCGGCCCCCGGTTGCTCGGCGACCATGTCGACGATGCGGCCCAGGTAATCGAACATCGCCACTTCCACCAGCGCCAGCAGCAGGCCGGCGATCAGGGTCGCCAGCAGCACCGGCCACACCGGGCGCAGGTAGTGCAGGTAGAACGGCAGCACCTTGCGCGGTGGCATGCGCCCATCCACGGGCGGGAACACCGGGATCAGGGATTCAAACCAACGGAACATCGCACTCCCTCGCCTCTTGCAAGCGGCGAAGTATCCCACGCCGGATGTGTACGCCAGCCGATGATCGCCGCGGCTCCGGTAGTGCCGGCCGCTGGCCGGCACCCTTGCGGCATTTCGGAAGATCATGAGGTTGCCGGCCAGCGGCCGGCACTACCTTCATTCGTTGACCGGGGTGAACAGCAGGTCCTGGAAATCGAAGCTGAAATCAGTCAGGTCGGAGATCGACTGCATGCGCACCTCGCGCACCTTGCCGTCCGGGTCCAGGCTGAAGTTCACGAACGCATCGGCGTTGAGCGAGCGGTCATCCCAGCGCACGATGAAGGTGTCGTGCTGCCAGTGCTCCAGGCGGCCGCTCAGCTGCGCGGTCTTCATGAAGCGCAGGCGCAGGCCCTTGCCTGCGGCACTGACCTGCATCTCGCCATACCAGCGGTCGCGGAACGTGCCGGTGTAGCCGGCCAGCGGCAGCGACGGCCTGCTGCCCTTGTCGCGCGCGCTCTGATGCTTGGCCCAGGCCTCGTCGGCCTTGTCCTGGCCCTTGGCCACGGCCTTGGCATAGGCGTCCACCCAGTCGTGCTTGTCGCCGCCCAGATAGGCATCAAGCACGCTCAGGGTGATCGCGTTGAACGCCGCGCCCACTTCCTGGTTGGTCAGCACCACCACGCCCAGCTTCTCGCCCGGCACCAGGGTCAAGCGCGAGACCATGCCCGGCCAGCCACCGGTGTGCCAGACCAGTTTCCGGCCGCGATAGTCACTCAGGCTCCAGCCTTCGCCATAGCCGGCAAAGTTGGCCCGTGCCGGTGCCAGCTCCGGCACGCTCGGCGCCGGGATCGACTGCGGGGTGATCATCCGCCACATCTGCTGCTGGCTCTTTTCGCTGAACAGCGCAGTGCCGTCGGCCAGCTTGCCTTCGGCCAGCTGCACCTGCATCCAGCGCGCCATGTCGTGCGCACTGGAATAAATGCCACCGGCGCCGGCATTGTTCGACCAGGTCAGCGGTGCGACGGTGCGCAGGTCCTTGAAATCGTACTTGGCGTGGCCGACCGCCGCCGTGTCACCTGGCTTCAGGTGGTCGGCGTTGTAGCGCGTGCCGGCCATGCCCACCTTGTCGAAGATGCGGGTCTGCAGGAACTGCTGGTAGCTCACGCCCGAGACGTGCTCGATCACCTGCTGGGCGACCGCGTACAGGATGTTGTCGTAGGCATAGCTTTCGCGGAAGCCGCCCTTCAGCGGCACCTTGCCCAGCCGCTGCACCACTTCGGCGTTGCTGTAGGACGTGGTTGGCCAGAACAGCAGGTCACCGGCGCCCAGGCTCAGGCCGCTGCGATGCGACAGCAGGTCGCGGATCGTCATCTGCCCGGTCACGAACGGGTCGGACATGCGGAACGACGGCAGGTGGTCGATCACCTTGTCGTCCATCTTCAACTTGCCCTCTTCCGCCAGCAGGTTCAGCGAGGTGGCCGTGAACGCCTTGGTGTTGGACGCAATGGCAAACAGCGTATCGGCCTGCACCGGTTCCGGCTTGCCCTGCTCGCGCACGCCCCAGCCGCGCTCCAGCACCACCTCGCCATCCTTGACCACCGCTACGGCAATGCCGGGCACGTCGAACTGCGCGCGCACGCGCTCGACGGTCGCATCCAGGTCCTGCAGCGGCGGCGGGGTCGCCGCGCTCGCCATGGTCGTGCACGCCAGCAGCACGGCTCCTCCGATCCAGGGTTTCATCCAGCACGATCTCCGAACAGGGGTGGCGGCCATGTGCAGGCCGTCACCGGGGTTTCGCGGGATGGTAACGTCCGGCGGCGCATCCTGCCCTGTGCCATAGGAGGGGTGTCATGGGCGAGAACGGCCAACCCAGCAGCGGCTCCACGATCATTCCGTGCCTGCGCTATCGCGACGCGCAGGCCGCCATCGACTGGCTGCAGCGCGCCTTCGGCTTCCATGCCCAGGCCGTCTACGCCGATGGCGATACGGTCTTCCATGCGCAGCTCACCTTCGGCAGCGGCATGATCATGCTGGGCTCGGCCAGCAACCAGAGTGCGTGGAGCAAACACGCTGCCCTGCCTGACGAGGTCGGCGGACGCCAGACCCAGAGCGCCTGCGTGATCGTCACCGATGCCGATGCGCACTACGCGCGGGCCAAGGCCGCCGGTGCCCGCATCATCATCGACATCGCCGACCAGGACTATGGCGGACGCGGCTACGCCTGCGCCGACCCGGAAGGCTACCTGTGGTGGTTCGGCAGCTACGACCCGTGGCGCACGGACCACGGCCAGTGACCACGGCCGGCAGGCAGGCAGAGATCCGCTGCGGCATCGGCGGCTGGGTGTTTCCCGAATGGCGCGGCGGTGTGTTCTATCCAGCAGGCCTGCCGCAGCGGGAGGAACTGGCCCACGCCAGCCGCGCCCTGCGCTGCATCGAGATCAACGGCACGTTCTACCGCACGCCAACTGCGGCCCAGTGCGCGCAATGGGCTGCGCAGACACCCGACGGTTTCCGCTTCTCGATGAAGGCGCCGCGCTACCTGGTGCAGCGACGCGACCTGTCCAGCACCGTGGAAGCGGCCACACCGTTCCTGCAGGCGGCACTGGCGCTCGGTGACCGGCTCGGCCCATTGCTGTGGCAGTTCGATCCGCGCCACCCGGCCGACGCCGATGCACTGGAGGCGCTGATGGCACAGCTGCCTAAGCAGCTGGACGGGGTGCCGCTGCAGCATGCGCTGGAGGTCCGCAACGCCGAGGCACATGGCCCGGCACTGGTCGACGCCGCCCGCCGCCATGGCGTGGCGCTGGTGATCGAGGACAGCGACGAGGCGCCATTGCACGGTGATGTCAGTGCCGGCTTCGTCTATGCGCGGATCAAGCGCAGCCAGGCCCGCTTGAACGAGGGCCTGCCGGCGCCCGTGCAGCAACGCTGGGCCGAACGCGCACGCCGCTGGTCACGCGGTGAACCAGTGGATGACCTGCCCTGCCTGGCCGGGCCCGCTGCGGAGGCCCCGCGCGAGGTCTACCTGCTGTGCATCGGCGCAGGCAAAGCGCGCAACCCGGCGGCAGCGATGGCCCTGCAGCGCCTCATCGACAGCGCCAGCGGTCCAGCCCCCACAGCAGGGTCCACCCCACCACGAACACGCTCGCAACGCGCAGCACGTTGAGCAGGAACGCCGCCAGCCCCAGGCGTTGCAGTTCGAGGAACGGATACGGCGCCTGTCCTGTCACTTCGGCCACCAGCATCGCCCAGCCCAGGTACACCAGCGGTACCAGCAGCACCCCGCCCAGTGCGCGCCAGCGCAGCGCGCCATGCGGCAGCAGCCACCACCACCCCAGCAGGTACAGCGCCGGCACAGCGTAGTGCAGGCCGGCATCGACCCACCATTGCAGCCCGGTGGGTTGCCACAGCCCCTGCAACGCCAGCACGTAGATGCACGCGGTCACCCCGATGCACAACGCGATCGCCGCGGCGACAGTCGCGTTCAGCACACCCGCACGGATCAGCCGGACGCATCCCAGGCACACCGCCAGGTTGCTGAGAATCGTGAAGTAACCAACGAAGCGCAGCGTCGCCATGCCGACCCCGGCAGCCGCCCCGGGGCCATGCAGCAGCAACAGGTATTGCAGCAGCAACGAGGTGGCCGCCATCAGTGCAGTCAGCGCTGCCCATGCACGCTGGGCGGAACGGTTGGCAGCCATTGCGGGGTTCCCCTGGCGAGTTTCCGCGAGCATGCCACAGGCATCGCCGGCGGCCGTGCGATTGCCGCACAATAGGCGGATGAGCACACCCGACACCCGCAAAGCGTTGTGGCAGATTCACTTCTGTGTCCTGCTGTGGGGCGTCACCGCCATCCTCGGCAAGCTGATCACCCTGCCCGCACTGCCGCTGGTGTGGTGGCGCATGCTGCTGGTGACGGCGATGCTGGCGCTGCTGCCGCGGGTCTGGCGTGGACTGCGTACGCTGCCAGTGCGGCTGGTGGCCGGTTATGCCGGCATCGGCGCCCTGGTCGCCCTGCACTGGCTGACGTTCTACGGTGCGGTAAAGCTGGCCAATGCGTCGGTGGCCGCCACCTGCATCGCGCTGGCGCCGGTGTTCACCTCGATCATCGAACCGTGGGTGGCCAAGCGGCCATTCCAGCTGCGTGAACTGGCGTTCGGCCTGGCGGTGCTGCCGGGTGTCGCGCTGGTGGTCGGTGGCGTGCCCGACGGCATGCGCCTGGGTGTGCTGATCGGCGCGATCTCGGCGCTGCTGGTGGCAGTGTTCGGCTCGCTCAACAAGCGCATGGTCAGCCACGCAGATCCGCTCACGGTCACCGCGCTGGAGCTGGGTGCGGGCACCCTCACCCTGACCCTGCTGGCGCCGCTGATGCCCTACCTGCTGCCTGCGCTGGCCAGCCCGTTGTGGGTGGTCCCGGACCTGCACGACGGCATCCTGCTGCTGGTGCTGGCCGGGTTCTGCACGCTGCTGCCGTTTGCCCTGGCCCTGGTCGCACTGCGCCACCTGAGTGCCTACACGGTGCAGCTGGTGACCAACCTGGAGCCGGTCTATGCGGTGGTGCTGGCGGTGGTGCTGCTGCGCGAGCAGCACGAAGTCACCCCGTGGTTCTACCTCGGCGTGGCGATCATCGTAGGCGCCGTGTTCCTGCATCCGCTGCTGAACCGCCGCAAGCCGGTGCAGCATCCGGAGATTCTTGGCACGGCCGAGGCGCGCAACATCGCCGATTGAGTGCATCCACGCATGGCGTGGATGGCCGCATCAACGCTGCGGCCAATGCCAGGCCGGCGCATCCAGCAGGCCCTGCCCGCTCAACAGCGTGCGGCCCTGTTCCTTGTACAGATGCAGCGAATGGCACCCTGGCGCCTGTTCCAGCGCCGCGATCAGCCGGCTGGCATGTGACACCACCCATACCTGGCTGCGCGCACTGGCTGCGATGATCAGCCGCGCCAGCGCCGGCAGCAAGTCCGGATGCAGGCTGGTCTCCGGCTCGTTGAGCACCAGCAGCGGCGGTGGACGCGGCGTGTGCAGCGCAGCGGCCAGCAGCAGGAAGCGCAACGTGCCGTCGGACAGTTCGGCCAACGACAAGGGCCGCAGCAGCCCAGGCTGGTGGAAACGCAGCGCCAAGCGTCCATCCAGCTCCTCGAAGCCGACCGTGGCGCCCGGGAATGCATCGTCGACGCTGCGTGCCAACGCCACCGGGTCACCGATCTCGAGGATGGTGACCCAGGCCGCCGCCAGATCCCGGCCGTCGTGATGCAGCACCGGCGTGCGCGTGGCCATCGCCGGTTGCCGCGCCGGGGCATCGGCATCACTGCGGAAATGATCGTAGAAGCGCCAACGCCGGATGTACTCGCGCAGGGCGATGGTTTCCGGCAGGCGCTGCGGATCGCCGACCTGGGTGAACAGGCTGTCGAACAGCGACAACCTGTCATCCACCAGATCCCAGCCGCGCGCATGGCGTTGCCGCACCATCGCTCCACGACGGTCGACCAGCAGGTTGGCGCTGCGCAGGAACGGGCCGGCCCAGATCGCCTCGGCCTTGATCTGCGGGTCCAGTGCGAAGGCCGATCGACTGGGCGGCGGGTAGCCCAGATCGATGGCGTAGCCGAATTCGTCAGTGGCGAAGCCCAGCTTCAATCCCACCGATTCCTGGCGTGGGCCGCCCTGCAGGGGGATTTCGCCGGCAGCAACCCGACGGTCCATCTTTTCCGGACCCGCCCACAGCGCCGAGCCCAGCCCGCCTTCGCGGGCCAGCACCGCCGCGACGCCGCCCTGCGCGGTCTCTGCCAGCAGGCGCAGGGCACGGTACAGGCTGGACTTGCCACTGCCGTTGTCACCGGTCACCACGTTCAACTGCTGCAACGGCAGTACGAGCCCGTGCAGCGAACGATAGTGGGCGATGGCCAGGGTCTGCAGCATGGTCGGCGTCCGGGGAACCAGGGGATCATGCTGCCCGGTTCTGATCGCAGGAGCTGCGACGCGATGTGAATCGGTGACAGCATCCACGCATCGTATTGATCTACTGGAGCGGCATCCGTTTACCGCGCGGGTGGCAGATGCTTCAGCCGGCCACTTCCACCCGGTTGCGGCCATTGCCCTTGGCCCGGTACAGCGCCTTGTCGGCACGTGCCAGCGTGTCATCCACGCTTTCACCGGGCTGGTGCTGGGCCACTCCAATACTGATCGTGACCGGGAATCCCAGCGGCAGATCAGCCACGGCCAGGCGCAGGAACTCGCACTGCAGTTCGGCGGTGCGCAGGTCGGTAGCCGGCATCACCGCCACGAATTCCTCGCCGCCATAGCGCGCGGCCATGCCGCGACCGGCGAAATGCGAACGCAGCAGCACGCCCAGTTCGGCCAGCACGCGGTCACCGGTGGCGTGGCCCTGGAAATCATTGATGTGCTTGAAATGGTCGATGTCCAGCAGCGCGACGCAGGCCACCCCGGGCTGGTCTCCGTTCACCGCCACCGCCTCTTCCAGCGCTGCCGCCATCGCACGGCGGTTCGGCAGGCCGGTCAACGCGTCGGTGCGGCTCTGTTCGGCCAGGTCGGCATTCTGCGCGAGCAGTACGTCCTGGTACTCAGACAGCAGTCGCTCGTAGTCATCGCGCTCCAGCATGTGTTTCTGGATGTCGAGCGCGAAGCGGCGCAGTTCCATCACCAGCATCACCTGCCGCGACAGCGCCGCCAGCGCTTCAGCCTTGTCGCTGGCCAGGTGCTGTGGCTGCGCATCGAATACGCACAGCGTGCCCAGCGGCAGGCCATCGGAGCTGATCAGCGGCGCGCCCGCATAGAAGCGGATGTGCGGATCGCCCACCACCACCGGATTGTCGTGGAAGCGGATGTCCTGCAACGCGTCCTCGACCACCATGACCTGCTGCGGTTGCAGGATCGCGTGGCCGCACATCGATTCGCTGCGCAGGTTTTCTGCCGCATCGATGCCCTGGATCGACTTGAACCATTGCCGCTCGACGTCGATCAGGGTCACCGCCGCCATCGAGGTGCCGCAGACCGCCTTGGCGATCACCACCAGGTCGTCGAAGGATTTTTCACGCTCCGAATCGAGGATACGGTAGCGGTACAGCGCCTCAAGCCGAAGGGCTTCATTGGCAGGCTTGTCGGGCTTGATCATGCAGCGTCACGTTCCGGCAGGTCACCGCGAAGTCTAGCTGGTGCCGGTGCGTAATCCGCACAACGGGTAGTGCCGGCCGCTGGCCGGCATCCCACGCTCATTGGATGCCTGGTGCAGCCGGCCAGCGGCCGGCACTACCGCGCGTTACCAGTCCAGCTGCCTCGGCAGCAGGCCCTGCAGCTCCTGCTCGGTCAGGTTGCGCCACTGGCCCGGCTTCAGCGCACCGATCTTGATGTTGTCGATGCGCACGCGACGCAACTGGGTCACCCGATAGCCGAACTCGGCCGCCATCAGGCGGATCTGTCGGTTCAGGCCCTGCTGCAGGGTGATGCGGAAACCGAACTTGGCGATGCGCGAGGTCTTGCACGGCAGCGTCATCTGGTCGTGGATGCGAACGCCACGGGCCATGCCACGCAGGAACTCGTCGGTGACCGGCTTGTTCACCGCCACCAGGTACTCCTTCTGGTGGCCATTCTCGGCGCGCAGGATCTGGTTGACGATGTCGCCGTTGCTGGTCATCAGGATCAGGCCTTCGGACTCCTTGTCCAGGCGGCCGATCGGGAAGATGCGCTGTTCATGGCCGACGAAGTCGACGATGTTGCCCTTGACCGAGGTCTCGGTCGTGCAGGTGACGCCGACCGGCTTGTTCAGCGCGATGTAGACATGGCGGCGGGCACCGGGCTTGCGGGCCACGCGCGCGCGCAGCGGCTGGCCGTCGACCAGCACCTGGTCTTCCTCGCCCACCACCGCGCCGGTGCCGGCCGGATGGCCGTTGACGGTGACCCGGCGGGCGGCGATCAGGCGATCGGCCTCGCGGCGGGAGCAGAAGCCGGTGTCGGCGATATGTTTGTTGAGTCGGGTGGTCATCGCCCTATTATCCGGCATCCCCGCCCGCTGCGCTTCATGCCGGGGGCGGCGGATCGAGTTCTTCGCCGTCGAATACCCGGTTGCGGCCGGCACGCTTGGCCACGTACATGGCGTGGTCGGCCCGGCGCAGCAGCGCGGCGAGATCGTCCTCGCCCGGCCGCCACTGCGCCAGGCCGATGCTGGCGGTGACCTCCAGACCGGGCACCTGCAGCGCCCGGGCCGCCTCGGTGAGGTGCTGGCGCAGGCGATCCAGGCGCGCCGATGCCGCCTCGCGCGGCATGCCCGGCATCAGCAGCAGAAACTCTTCGCCGCCCATCCGCACCACCTGGTCCTGGCTGCGGACCGCGGCACGCAATGCACGTGCCACCGCCACCAGTACCTGGTCACCCACGGCGTGGCCATGGCGGTCATTGATGTCCTTGAACAGGTCGATATCCAGGAAACCGATCACCAGCGGGCCGCGCTCGCGATCGACCCGTTCCAGGTGCCGTGCCAGCTGCTGCAGCCCGGCACGGCGGTTGGGCAGCCCGGTCAGGCCATCGGTCTCGGCCAGCTGGCGAAGTTCATCGCGCTGCTGGCGCAGGCGGCCCAGCCGCTGGTTCAGCGCATAGGCAGCCATCATCAGCAGCCAGGTCACCGACAGTTGCAGTGCCTCCACGCGGTACTCCAGCAACCACGCAGCGCGGCAGGCGTCGGCCAGGATCAACACCAGCATCGGTGCCAGCGCCGCCAACCCCGCCTGCGCCCAGCGGTCGCCGCGCAGCCATGCCCACACCCCGGCCATCAATGCCAGGCCGCAGCCCAGCAGGTAGGACACCTGCAGGACCTGCGCCACCCAGGCCAGGCTGTCCCGCTGCAGCCAGGGCACCCACGCGGCCAGCGCCAGCAATCCCCACAGCGCCAGCAGCTGCATCGGGCGCGATCGCGGCAGCAGGCGGTCGCCGCCGTTCAGTCGCCACAACGCGGGCAGCACCAGCGCCTGGGATGCAGCGGTCAACGACAGCAGCCACCACGCGCTGCGCTCACCCACCGGCAGCCATGGCTCGGGGTAGCCGCTCAGCCCTCCGAGAATGGCCTGCCACAGCACCAGCACGGTGGTACCGGCGATGTAGACCAGGAAACTGCGGTCGCGGGTGGTAAGGAAGGCCATCAGGGCCGACAACGCCAGTGCGATTGCCACGGCAATGCAGGCCGCGCGCACCAGCAGGCGGGCAGTATCGTTCTGCTGCACGGGACTGGGCGCGCCCAGCCGCAGGGTCGGTACCCAGCGCGCCTTCAGCGGCGTCTGCCATGACACCAGGAACGGTTCATGGCTGCCCGCCGGCGGCACCGCGACCAGGCCGATGCCTGCGCGGAACCGGGAATCACGGGTACGGGCATCGTGCATGTTGCCGCAGATTTCGCGATCCCCATGCTGCACGCGGACTTCGCCCGCGAACACATTGAACACGTCCAGTGCCTGCGGCTGGCCCGACCAGCCGCCCGCTGGCGCGGACACCTGCACCTGTTGCCGTGGCCCCGCCAGCATCTCCGGCGTGCATGCGCGATGCGGGGTGGGTTCATCGGTCGCCGCACCGACCAGCAGGTAGTCACGCCCGGCTTCGGCTACGGCCGCCGACAGCGGCCACGGCATTGCCAACCACACCAGCAGCACGACCAGCACCGCTCCCGTTCCGTACTGCCCCTGCCTGCCGCCCACGCCACGTCCTGTTCCTGCTTACGCCCGCGCCCACTGCGCGTCGCCCCTGCCGGGCATTATCGCAGCCGCGGCTGCAGCCCACGTGTAGACCAAAGTCGCCGACGGGCGTTCAGCCAGCGGCGGGCGGACCTTTCACCGCCACCAGGCGCACCGGCCGCAGGTCGGCCAGGGTCATCCGCTCCAGCGGTTGCGGCCGCTCGACCGCATAACCCTGCAGGCCCTGCACCCCAAGCCGGGTCAGCGCGGCGGCGACGTCGGCAGTCTCCACCCATTCGGCCACCACCTCCATCTGCAGCTCGCGCCCCAGTTCACTGATCGCGCGCACGGTGGCATGGCTGACCGGATCGGTATCCATGTCGCGCACGAAGGCCCCGTCGATTTTCAGGATGTCGGCCGGCAGCTGGCGCAGGTAGCCGAACGAGGACAGCCCGGAACCGAAATCGTCCAACGCCATCCGGCAGCCACGCGCCTTCACTGCATCGATGAAAGCACGCGCCTGGCTGAGGTTGCTGATCGCAGCGGTCTCGGTGATCTCGAAGCACAGCTTGGAGGCCAGCGCGCGGTTGCGCTCCAGCAGGTCGCAGACGAAGGCGAGGAAGCCGGGCTCGGCGATCGACTGCGCCGAAACGTTGACATTGCACAGGCCCAGCTGCCGCACGTGTGCCGGGCACACCTGCAGGTGCCGGAACAGCAGGCCAAGCACGTGCCGGTCCAGCGCCACGGCCATGCCATAGCGCTCCACCGCCGGCATGAACTGGCCCGGCAGGTGCAGGCTGCCATCGCTGCCACGCATGCGCACCAGTACCTCGTAGTGCAGGTAGGAGGGATCGCCGACGCGGGCGATGCGCTGCGCATACAACACCATGCGGTTTTCGGCCATGGCCAGGCTGACGCCCTGCAGCCGCTCGGCTTCCTGGCGCCGTTCCTCCAGCGCCATGCGGTTCTCGTTGAAGCAGTGCACGCGGTTGCGGCCGGCCTGCTTGGCCGCATAGCACGCGCTGTCGGCGGCGCTCATCAGCCAGTTCACATCCGGCGCATCGGCGCTGACCTCGACCACGCCGATGCTGCAGCTCAGCTGCGGGCTGCCTTCGCTGACCGGGAACGTCGCCTGCCCCAGGTTGCGGATTACCCGCTGCAGCACGCGCTTGGCCTCGTCCTGCCCGGCATGGGCCAGGAACACGGCGAACTCGTCCGCGCCCAGCCGGCCCACCCAGTCACCATCGCGCACCGCCGCCACCAGGTAGTCGGCGAAGCTGCGCAGCATCTGGTCGCCGGCGGCGTGACCGAAGCTGTCGTTGACCAGCTTGAAATGGTCCAGGTTGATGTAGCACAGCGCGTGCGTGCCACCTTCGCTGCGCACCTGCAGCAGCGCGCGTTCCAGCAGCCGTTCGATCTCGCGGCGATTGATCAGGCCGGCCAGCGGGTCGTGGCTGGCGTGGTGCTCGATCTCGCGCGCCAGTGCATGGTTCTGGCTGACGTCTTCGATGATGGCGAACACCGACAGGCCACCGCCGGTGCTGCGCACGCCGGTGCCGCTCCAGCGGCCCCAGACAAGGCTGCCATCGCGACGGCGGAAGCGCAGTTCGCTCGGGCGCAGCTGGCGGTCCCAATCGATGCGGCCCACCCCATCGATGACCAGCTCGCCGTCCATCAGCAGGTCGCCCAGCGACAGCTGCAGCAGCATGTCACGACGATGGTCGAGGATATCGGCCATCGCCTGGTTGGCCTCGATCACCTTGCCTTCGGCATCGAGCTTGAGCATGCCGACGTTGGCCTGGTAGAACGCCGCGCGGAAACGGCTCTCGTGTTCGGTCAGGTCCTTGCCGACGCGGCGCGCCAGGGCGACCGCCATCAGGCTGATCGCCAGCACCGACAGGCCCGCCACCATCAACGTGGCCAGCCTCACCAGCGTCGCCATCCGCAGCAGCGCCTGCGAGAACGCCTGGCTCTGCACCTTCATCCGCTGGTCCAGGTCACGCAGCTGCTGCAGGTAGTGGTCGCGTGCGGCAACGGGCACCAGGTTGCCGTCGTGCCGCAGCTGCAGTTCATCGATCAGTCGCTGCAGCGCCATCAGGTCGCCATCGGTCTGCCGCCACAACGCGCTCGCTTCGCGGAATGCACCGATGTCGCGCGCGTAGCGGAACGAGAACACCAGGCGTGGGATGTCGGCACGCGCATTGCCGCCCTGCAGGAAGCCCTGCCTGGCCTTCTCCTCGTCCGGTTCGGCCTGTTCCAGCGCCAGTCGCGCCTGCAGATCGCCCAACGGCACCTGCAGGGCCTGGCGTGCGTCGTCCAGGTCCTCGGCATCGCCACGCGCCAGGTAGCGACTGAGTGCGGCGGTGGCATCCTGCTGGCCACGCGACCAGTAGCCCTGGCCGGCGATCCAGGCAGTGGAGGCCGCCTGCAGTTCCTGGATCAGGGCGGACAGTGCGACCAGTCCGATCGCCATGCCGGTCAACAACGCAAATCGCAGTCCCAGCCCCCGGGTCATCGGCACCCGCCGGCTGTGTTGGTCCGTGCCACTCCTACCCATCCCGGATCCCCCTGAATGTGCTGCGGTGACAACCTCCTTAGGAACCGGCTCAGCCTAGGACCGGCAATGTGTGGGCCATGCGAAAAAGGGGACGGAGGGGATTAAGTCGTTCTTGGCACAGGCGCATGGCCAGCCAGATACGACTTAATCCCCTCCGTCCCCTTTTTCTGTCCGCCGGCCCGGGGGCTGGCGGTGGTGTGGACGGCTGCGGGTGCGGCTTAGAAGCTGCGCGGGCCGCGCGGCTTGAAGCCGTCACGACGCGGCGGGCGACTGTCGCGGTCACCGCCGCGGTCGCCACCATGGCCGCCCGGGCCGCCACGACGCGGGCCACCCGGACCGGCCGGGCCACGCTTGTCGAAGCGCGGCTTGAACGGGCGCGGGGCCGGGTTGGTGTCTTCACCCGGAGCCAGCGCACGCATCTGCAGCTGCTGGCCGGACACCCAGACCTTCTGCAGGTGCGACAGCACGTCCGGCGGCATCTGTGCCGGCAGGTCCAGCAGCGAGAAGTCGTCGTGGATGTCGATGCGGCCGATGAAGCGGCTTTCCAGGCCGGCTTCGTTGGCAATGGCGCCGACGATGTTGGCCGGCTTCACGCCATGCTGGTGACCGACCGAAATACGGTAGGTCTCCATGCCCTGCTCCGGTGCACCACGCGGCGGAACCTCACGGCGCGGACGCTGTTCAAAACCACCTTCGGCGTCGTCACGGCGCGGGCCGCGCTCGAAGCGCGGACCCCGTTCGTTGCGGTCGAAGCGATCACCACGTTCCGGGCGGTCACCACGGTCGAAGCGCTCGCGCGGTGCGCGCTCTTCGCGCGGGGCACGCACCGGCGGCTGCAGCAGGAACGGGGTATCGCCCTGCAGCAGCTTGGCCAGCGCGGCAGCGATCTCGATGGCCGGCACGTTCTGCTCGTTCTCGAAGCGCTCCAGCAGCTGGCGGTAGAAGTCCAGGCCACCGGCGCCGAGGGTTTCGCTGATGCGCGAGGTGAACTTGTTGATGCGGGTGTCGTTGACCGCTTCCACGCTCGGCAGCTGCATCTCTTCGATCGGCTGGCGGGTGGCGCGCTCGATCTGGCGCAGCATGCCCTTCTCGCGCGGGGTGGCGAACAGGATCGCCTCGCCGCTGCGGCCGGCACGACCGGTACGGCCGATGCGGTGCACGTAGCTTTCGGTATCGTACGGGATGTCGTAGTTCAGCACGTGGCTGATGCGCTCCACGTCCAGGCCGCGCGCGGCCACGTCGGTGGCGACCAGGATGTCCAGCTTGCCTTCCTTCAGCATGGCGATGGTCCGCTCACGCTGGGCCTGCTGCATGTCACCGTTGATGGCGGCAGCGGCCAGGCCACGCGCCTGCAGCTTGCTGGCCAGTTCTTCGGTGCCGGCCTTGGTCCGCGCGAAGATGATCATCGCGTCGAACGGCTCGACTTCCAGGATGCGGGTCAGCGCGTCCAGCTTGTGCATGCCGCTCACCCACCAGTAACGCTGGCGGATGTTGGCCGACGTAGTGGTCTTGGCCGCGATGGTCACTTCCACCGGGTCCTGCAGGTAGGTCTGCGCGATGCGGCGGATCTGCGGCGGCATGGTGGCCGAGAACAGGGCCACCTGGCGCTGCTCCGGCAGCTTCTTCAGCACCGCTTCGACGTCGTCGATGAAGCCCATGCGCAGCATTTCATCGGCTTCGTCCAGCACCAGCGTCTTCAGCTCGGACAGGTCCAGGGTGCTGCGGTCCAGGTGATCGATTACGCGGCCGGGGGTACCGACCACGATATGCACGCCGCGGCGCAGGGCCGACAGTTGCTGGCCGTAGGGCTGGCCGCCGTACACCGGCAGCACGCGGAAGCCGGGGATCTTCGACGAATAGGACTGGAACGCCTCGGCAACCTGGATGGCCAGTTCGCGGGTCGGCGCCAGGATCAGGGCCTGGGGCTTGATCTGCTGCAGGTCGATGTTGGACAGTACCGGCAGTGCAAAGGCAGCGGTCTTGCCGGTACCGGTCTGGGCCTGGCCCAGCACGTCGCGGCCTTCCAGCATCGCCGGGATGGTGGCGGCCTGGATCGGCGACGGGGTTTCGTAGCCGATGGCGGTGACGGCCTGCATCACGGGCTCGGACAGGCCGAGCTGCGCAAACTGCAGCGGCGCTTGGGAATCTTGGGACATGGGGAACTCCGAAGGCACTGCCGTCTTCCTGGCAGTGCGATAAAAAAGGTGATGGTCCGCGCTTTGGGCGCCCTTCTTATCGCGTGCCCTGGCGCTGCTCGGTCGGAGGAGATTTCACTCGCTCAGAGCGGAATGATACCGCATTGATGCTGAACGAGGCATACAGCTTTCCTCACACGTGCCGTCGAGCCCGTGCTGGCGCACAATACGCGCCCTCTTCCCGGCCCGGCCGCTGGCCTGCGCCCTCTTCCCAGGAACCCCGCTCCATGCAGATTCTCGAATTCGACCTCGACGGTGACTACGTCGAACTCAAGCAGCTGCTCAAGCTGGCCGATCTGGTCACCAGTGGCGGCGAGGCCAAGATGGTCATCAGCGAGGGCCAGGTACGGGTCGACGGCGAAGTGGAACTGCGCAAGGCCTGCAAGATCCGCGCAGGCCAGGTGGTCGAATTCGCCGACAGCCAGATCCGGGTGCTGGCTGCAGGCTGATCTGAAGCTGTTCAGGCCACGCGCTGGGTCAGGTGCGAGGCAATCAGCTGCCTGAACGGTGCCACGCCCTGCGCCAGGCGCAGGCCGGCCGCACGCAGCAGGCGCGCCGGGCGACGGTCGTCGGTGTACAGGCTGGCGATCGCATTGGTGGCCTCGTACAGCGGCCGCGACGCCAGCCGATGACCACGCTGGTAGCTGGCCAGCATGCCGGCGGCGGCAATGTCGGCACCACGGCGCTGCTGCGCGACGATGCCCTGCGCCAACCGCTGTGCGCTGGCCAGGCCCAGGTTGAAGCCATGCGCGGTGACCGGATGCATGCCGACTGCGGCATCGCCGATCAGCGCAGAACGCTCGCCGACGAAGCGATCCGCGTACACACCCACCAGCGGATATGCCTGCGGCGTGGCCACCGGCTGCATCCGGCCCAGGCGGTGTTCGAAGCAGGCACTGATGGCCTCACCGAAGGCCACCTCGTCCATCGCCAGCAACGCCTCGATCTGCCGCGGCGGCAGCGTGATCACCGCCGATGCCTGGCCCTCGTTGAGCGGCAGCAGCGCCATCGTGCGGCCGTAGCCGAACCACTCCCAGGCGGTGTGGTGATGGTCGCGCTCGACCTGCATGCGGCACACCAGCATCGACTTGCCGAAGTCGCGCATCTGCGCACCGATGCCGAGCATGCGGCGGGTGGCGGAGAAGCGGCTGTCAGCGGCCACCAGCAGCCGCGCATGCAGTTGGCTGCCGTCATCGAGTTTGACCACGTGGCCTTGCGCATCGGCCTGCACGCCCAGCACCTTGCGCCCGTCGAACAGCTCCAGGCCGTCCTGGCCCTGCACGGCATCCCACGCGGCGCGACGGATCAGATGGTTGGGTACCAGCCAGCCCAGCGGCTGGCCGTCGACCTGGCTGCTGGCGAAGGTCAGCGCGAACGGCGAGCCGCCGTTCATCACCCTGGCATCGCGCAGATCAGCAATTTCAGCGTGCGGCAGGCGCTGCCACAGCCCCAGCTGCTCCATGCTCTGCCGCGAGGCATGGGTCAACGCGATCTCGCGGCCATCAAAGGCGGCCTCGGCCAGCGCCTGGCGCGGCTGCACTTCGACCAGCCCGACCTGCAGCCCGCTGCCGGCCAGCGCGCGCGCGAAGCACAGACCTGCCGGTCCGGCGCCGACCACCACCACGTCCATCCTGCGCATGCGCGCCTCCTGCCGTTGATCCAATCCGCGCCAGCATAGCGCCGCGCGCCTGAGCGGCCTTGATCTGGATCAGGCCGACTTACAGAAGTGCGAACACCAGCGCCAGGATCGATAGCAGCGACACCAGCCACACCAGGCTGCGCACATAGGGCACGCCTGCGGCGTACAGGGGCAGATAGACCACACGCGCCCAGAAGTAGGCCTGCGCCGCCAGTGCAGTGGTGTCGTTGCCGCGACCGGCCACGACCACTGCGATGGCGGCGGCGGCGAAGAACGGGAACGTCTCCAGGAAATTGGCCTGCGCGCGCTGCAGGCGGCCGGCCAGCGGGCTGAGCGGCTTCGCATCGCCATCGCGTGCCGAAGCATTCCACTTCATCCCGCGCTCGCGGGTGACCACCGTGGAGGTGGCGAAGATGTACACGAAGCCCAGCAGTACCGACCAGGCCAGCATCGTCAGTTCAGTTGCCATCATTCACCTCCTCAGGGTGCCGACGCGCGCAGGCTGTAACCGGCCAGGCGCCACACCTGGTCCTCGTCGAAACGGAACGAGACCAGCTCGCGCACCGGCTGTGCGCTGTTGGCGAAACGGGTCGGGAAGCTGACGTTGATGTACAGCCCTTCCGGCACTGCTGCACCGGCGCTGTACTTGACGCGGGTGATGGTCGGCTGGCCACGCCCGGCCAGCGCACCCAGGCGCGTACGCTCGGCGGCCAACTGGCTGACGAAAGCGGCCTTCGGCACCGCACGACGCGCGACGGCCGAAGCGCCATCCCACAATTCGCCGGCGCGGTTGGCGTCGACCAGCTGCGCTGCCTTCACTGCGGCGGCGCCCATTTCCGCGTCCTGTTTCTGCACCTGCGCCTGTTGAGCAGCGGTCAACGCAGGGGAACCGGCGGTAGCGGGCTTCGCAGCTGCCGGCGAGGCTGGTGCCGGGCGTGCCGGGGCCGGTGCAGGCGTGGCCGGCGCAGGGGCCTGCGCCAACACGGTCAGGGGCAGCAGGGACAGCAGCAGGAACGCGCGCTTCATGGACACCGCCGGTTTTCTGGAGAGAACCGCAGTCTACGCCAGCGCGGTGACTACGCCGTCAGCGTGCCGGAGCGTTGCCCTCCACCGCTGCCGCATCAGCTTGCGCGGCGGGCGCGGCGGTGTTCGCTGGCGGCTGCTCGGCCACCGGCGGCGGCTCCGACGGTGCCGGTGGCAGCGTCGCCACATCGATCTCCGACAGCGGGCTTTCGTCCGGGCATACCGCATCCGGGAAACCGAAGCGCTGCTTCAGGGCCTGGCCGCAGCTGTTGATCGATTCCATGTCGGCGCCGTCGCGCTTGCACTGCTGGTCGAAGGCGATCAGGAACGCGTCCTTGCGCTGCACGAAGTCATCGCCGCAGGCGCGCATCTGCTTGATCCGTTCCAGATCGTCCTGCACCGCGTTGGTGCCATCCAGGCCGTACTGGCGCAGCTCATCCGGCGTCAGCAGGCGCAGGCTGCGATTGGGCACGGTCATCATCAGATCGGCCACGCCCACCGCCACGCCATTGCGCTGCAGGTAATCCTTCACGTTGTCGTAGACCTCGTGCAGCTCGCGGTTGAGCTCGGCGCGCGAGGTGGCCTTGGAGCTGATCCGCATCATGCGGTGGATGCCGACCTTGCCCGACAGCAGGCGGTTGTCACCGGCAGCCAGCACGAACACGCAGGCGCTGTGGCAGATGGAGCCTTCGCGCACCCAGATGGTCCAGCCCGATTCACCGATGCTGTCACCGGCCACGATCGCCGACTCCACCTGGCCACCACTGGAGTCCAGGTCGAGGATGCGCTTGTGGATCTTCAGTTCGTCAGCGACCACCGCCAACCGCCACATCATTTCGGCGAAGCCCGGATTGATCTTGCCGGCGTAACGCACGCGCATCAGCCCACGCTCGGCACACGGCGCCAGGGCCTGGGTGATCTGCTCGCGCTGCAGCCCTTCCAGTTCGGCACCGTCGCCGGCATCGCCCGCATATTCCGTGCTGCAACTGACCCACGTACGCCCATTTTCCAGCTGCGCCTGCGGCCACGGCCGACCCGCCTGGCTGCGCGGTGGTGCCGGTGCCGGTGGCGCGTCGGCGGCATTGATCGAAACCATGTTCTCGCCATCACTGGCCGGCGCCCGCGCTGCCTTGTCGGCAGCGGTCACGTTGCCCGGATTCTCCAGCTGACTGCAGCCCGCCAGGGCCAGGCACAACAGGGGCAACCAGCGGAATTTGGCGGACATCGGGCAACCGGGATTCATGGGACCAAGAGCCACAGTCTACCCGTCCAGGCCGCGCATTCAGCGCGTGGCACTGAACCCCTTCTGACCCTTGGGAAAGCGTGTCGACCAAGGTAGACACCTACCAACGGCCTCAGGAACCTGTCGAAGGCGTGGCGGGTCCGGTGGCAGGGGTGCGAGCGGCATGGATGCCGCGACCAAGTCCCCAGGCGTGAGGGCGCTTTGCTTGCGAAGCACTGCTTCGCAAGCGCCCGAACGCACAGCCGCCAGCGGCTGGGCCGGTCTGGGGGTTCACGGCGTCCCCTGCCACCGGACCCACCACGCCATCCCACAGGAATCCCGCTTCTGCTGTTGCTGTTGCCGGCCAGCGGCCGGCACTACCGCGGGTCCGGGCGCAGCCCGGCGTGACCCCCTTCAGCATCCATGTCCGAATGTGGCGAGTATCCCCGCCCGCACCCGCCTAGACTGCCGCCATGGACACCGCCCTCGCCCTCGACACCGCCGCCTGCGACCGCGCCCGCCTGGCCCGCGACGCACGTTTCGACGGCGTGTTCTTCACCGCCGTGCGCAGCACCGGCATCTATTGCCGCCCGGTCTGCCCCGCACCGCCCCCGAAGCCGCGCAACATCACCTACTACCCGACCGCCGCTGCTGCCGCCGCCGCCGGCTATCGCCCGTGTCTGCGCTGCCGCCCGGAGCTGGCACCACAGGCCCAGCAGGCACTGGCCGGGCAGACCGTACAGCGCGCCCTGGCCCTGATCCACGGCGGCTTCCTGCAGGAGCAGCCGGTGGCCGATCTTGCTACGAAGCTCGGCCTCAGCGCGCGCCAGCTGCAGCGCCTGTTCGTCGAACGCCTGGGTGCGACGCCCGGGCAGATCCACGCCACCCATCGCCTGCTGCTGGCCAAGCAACTGCTGACCGAGACCACGCTGGCGGTGACCGACGTCGCACTGGCCGCCGGATACAACAGCCTGCGCCGCTTCAATACCGCATTCCTGCAGGGCTGCGGCATGGCCCCCACCGCACTGCGCCGCCAGCATCAACCGCTGGCCGCCGACGATGGCGGCCTGGTGTTGCGCCTGGGCTACCGTCCGCCGCTGGACTTCCCGCGCATGCTGGCGTTCCTGCGCAAGCGCAGCCTGCCCGGCATCGAGCTGATTGGCGAGGACAGCTATCAGCGCGTGCTGGGCACGCCGGAGCGCCCCACCCTGCTGCGCGTCACTGCCGACCCGAAGCGCCCGGAGCTGCGCCTGCAGCTGGGTGCGGTGGATCCGCGCCTGATCCCGGACATCGTGCGCCGCGTGCGTCGCGTGTTTGATCTGGATGCCGACCTGCAGCAGGTGCACGCCGCATTGGGCGAGGAACCCTTGCTGGCGCGCGGTATCGCCGAACGCCCCGGGCTGCGCGTGCCCGGCGGCTGGGATGGCTTCGAAGTGGGCGTGCGCGCCGTGCTCGGCCAGCAGGTTACTGTTGCCGCCGCCACCACCTTCGCGCGGCGGCTGGTCGATGCCTATGGCGCGCACCTGCCGGGCATGTCGTCCGACTTTGATCGCCAGTTCCCGGCACCCGAGGTATTGGCCGAGGCGCCTCTGGAATCAATCGGCCTGCCGCGCAGCCGCGCCGCGACCGTGCGTGCACTGGCCACCGCCTGCGCCAGCGGCCAGCTCGACTTCGGGCCCGGCCAGGCGCTGGAAGAGTTTGTTGCCCGCTGCGTGGCACTGCCCGGCATCGGCCCATGGACCGCGCAGTACATCGCTTTGCGTGGCCTCGGCCAGCCCGATGCCTTCCCGGCCGGCGATCTTGTACTGCAGCAGGTCCTCGGCCACGCGCAGGGCCAGCGCCTGAGCGAACGCGCAACCGAAGCGCGCTCGCAACCGTGGCGTCCCTGGCGCGCCTACGCCGTGCTGCACCTGTGGCACCTGTCCGGCACATTCGTTGGAGAACCGACATGACACTGTTGTTCGATCGTTTCGACAGCCCGATCGGCGTGTTGACCATCGCCGGCGACGAGCGTGGCCTGTCACACGTGCTGTTCCCGGAGAACCGCCACCCCGCGCGCGGGCGTGATGACTGGCATTACGCACCGGATGCCTTGCCGGAAGCACGCGAGCAGCTGCTGCAGTTCCTGCACGGCGAGCGCAACAGCTTCGACCTTGTGCTGGCGCCGCGTGGTACGCCGTTCCAGCTGCGCGTGTGGCAGGCGCTGGCGCTGATTCCGTTCGGCCAGACCTGGAGCTACCTGCAGCTGGCGCAACACCTGGGACAGCCCAGCGCGACCCGCGCGGTGGGCGCGGCCAACGGGCGCAACCCGTTGCCGATCATCCTGCCCTGCCACCGCGTGATCGGCAGCAACGGTGCACTGACCGGTTTCGGCGGTGGCCTGGAAACCAAGGCCGCGCTGCTGCGGCTGGAACAACGCCAGCCCCCGCTGTTCGCCTGAACATCGGGGTCAGATCCCTTTTCCCGTGGAAAAGGGATCTGACCCCGGGCGATCCTGGCGCGTCATGTCTTGGGCCGGTAATTGCACCGGCTTATCATGCACGGATGACTTCCGTACGCCTGACCTGTTCGCTGGCGCTGCTGCTGCCATTGGCTGCCTGCACCACTGCGCCTGCCCCTACCGCCTCCGTTCCCACGTCCGTCGCATCGGCCGCACCGCCGAAGCTGCTGCTGATCTCCATCGACGGCCTGCGCGCCGATGCGCTGGACCGCGGGCTGACCCCGAACCTGCAGCGGATGATCGACGGCGGCGTGCGCGCCCGCTGGATGACACCGTCCTATCCTTCCCTGACGTTTCCCAACCACTACACCATCGTCACCGGCCTGCGCCCGGACCACCATGGCATCGTCAACAACAGCATGGACGATGAAGCGCTGGGCCGTTTCGAGCTGAGCAACCGCGAGGCCGTCACCACCAGTGCCTGGTGGGGCGGTGAACCGATCTGGGTCGGCGCCGAGAACGCCGGCGTGCGCACCGCCACGACGTCGTGGCCGGGCAGTGAATCGGAAATCCGTGGTGTGCGCCCCAGCCAGTGGCGCATCTACGACGGCAAGGAACCGCTGGAGCAGCGTGCCGGTATCGTGCTCGACTGGCTGGCACAGACCGACGCCGATGCCCCGCGACTGACCACGCTGTACATGGAGCACGTGGACAAGGCCGGGCACAACTACGGCCCCGGGTCGAAGCAGTACGCCGACGCCATCGCACGCGCCGACCTGATCGTCGGCCAGGTGCTCGACGGCCTGCAGCAGCGCGGCCTGGTCGCCACCACCAATGTGATCGTGGTGTCCGACCACGGCATGGCCAGCGTCGCCGACGGCCACGTGATCGCCACCGAATCGATGGCCGACCCGTCCATCGCGCGCAACGTCAGCCAGGGCCAGTCGGTGGGCTTCGCGCCAGTGGCCGGTCGTGAGGCTGAGGCCGAACGCGCCCTGCTCGGCCGCCATGCGCACTACGAGTGCTGGAAGAAGGAGAACCTGCCGGCGCGCTGGCACTACGGCACGCATCCGCGGGTTCCGGCCATCGTCTGTGCGATGGATGAAGGCTGGGATGCGCTGCACCGCGAGAAGATCGCCAAGCGCGCGAAGCAGGACCGTGGCTCGCACGGCTACGACAATGCCCTACCGTCGATGCGTGCGGTGTTCGTGGCCAGCGGCCCGTCGTTCCGCCAGGGCCTGGTGATCGACGGCTTCGACAATGTCGACGTCTACCCGCTGCTGGCCCACCTGCTGCAGGTGCCGGCCGCGCCGAACGATGGCAATCCGGAA
The DNA here is from genome assembly GCF_049384825.1 of Stenotrophomonas sp. CASM106. Lineage (NCBI taxonomy): Bacteria > Pseudomonadati > Pseudomonadota > Gammaproteobacteria > Lysobacterales > Lysobacteraceae > Stenotrophomonas > Stenotrophomonas sp. CASM106. The sequence continues at coordinate 396,963 of NZ_JBMRFS010000002.1, read as the reverse complement.
ACGCTGAAGCAGACCCTGCGCTGAATTCCCTGTAGAGCGAGCCCATGCTCGGCTGCATTACGCCAGCCGAACATGGGCTCGGCCCTGCAGGAACGCGCATAAAAAAACGCGGCGCCAGGCGCCGCGTTTTCCTTGGACCGGTCGGTCGGCCTGATCAGGCCTTGGCGACGGCCTTCTTCGCCACGGCCTTCTTCGCCGGAGCCTTGGCCACGGTCTTCTTGGCAACCGGGGCGGCGGCGCCTACGGCGACCTTGCTCGCGGTGTGCGAACGGGCGTTGCCGTAGCTGGCGTTGTAGCGCTTGCCCTTGGCGGTCTTGCGGTCACCCTTACCCATGTCTTCAACTCCTCAAGTGTGAAATCTGGTTACCCCGTACTGACACGGGTTCGGCGGGGCCGCCTTGCTGGGCGCCCCCGCGCACGATCGGAAATCCTATCACGGCGTGCCTAGTGCGCGCAGCTTGCGTCGTGCACGTGGCCGTGGTTGAGGCGCAGGTTGACCAGGTGGGCAACGCCCACCAGCAGGCCGCCGATGGTCATCACCACCGCATGCGGCACCGCATTGTGGTGCAGCGGGTCGTACAGCACGCCGGCCCACAGCGCGACCAGGCCGGGGATCAGGAAGCCGAGCGCACGCAGCGCACCGTGGCGGCGATAGCCCCAGACCAGGCTGAACAGCCCGAGCAGGGTCACGAACACCACCAGCGCCTGTTCCACGCCATCGCTCAGCCAGAACGACAGGCCCAGCGACGGCGCCGCCGCCAGCAGCACGGGGATCACCGCGCAATGCACTGCGCACAGCATCGAACCAGTGGCACCGAAACGATCGAGCAGGTGGCGCAGGCGTGAGGACAGGGACATGACTTCCAGCAGGGTCGGCGAATCGTTATGGAATAATATAACATCCCTCTCCGAACCGCACGGTTTCCCCTCCCCCTGTCCCCTCGACGGGATTCGTGCGCCCTGCGATTGATACATTGTAACAAAGGACCTGCCCATGCCCGCCCACACCCCTCGGCTCAAGCCGCATTCCCTGGCCCTGGCCCTCGCCGCCCTGTTGCCGTCCGTCGCCTTTGCAGCCGGCCAGGACACCTCCCACCGTGACCGCCACCTGACCGAACTCTCCTCGGTACAGGTCACCGCGTCGCCGCTGCAGGGCGATGCCGAATCCCTGGCGCGCCCGGTGGACGTGCTGGCCGGTGAGCGCCTGGACGAGCAGAAGGCCGGCACCCTGGGCGATACCGTGGCCAAGCTGCCCGGCGTACAGAGCACCTTCTTCGGCCCCGGCGTCGGCCGCCCGATCATCCGCGGCCAGGAAGGCCCGCGCGTTGCCGTGCTGTCCAATGGCATGGGCAACATGGACGCCTCCACGGTCAGCGCCGACCATGCCACCAGCATCGAGCCGTTCCTGGCCGACCAGATCGAAGTGCTGAAGGGTCCGGCCACGCTGCTGTTCGGCAGCGGCGCCATCGGTGGTGCGGTCAATGTGGTGGATGGCCGCATCGCGCGCGAACTGCCGGAGCGCCCGCTCAGCGGCCGCGCCGAGCTGCGCGGCAACTCGGTGAACAATGAGCGCAGCGGCATGTTCCGCCTCGATGGTGTCAGCGGCAATGTCGTGCTGCACGTGGATGGCCTGGTGCGCAATGGCGACGACTACCGCATTCCCGGCTACGCGGTGATCGACAGCCTTGAAGACCACCATGACCACGATCACGACCATGATCACGATGCAGCCGAGGGCGAAGAACCGCGCCGCGGCCGCCTGGACAACAGTTCGATCCGCACCCGCGCCGGCGGCGTCGGCGCAACGTGGCTGGGCGACGGTGGTTACTTCGGTGTGTCGGCCAGCACCTATCGCACCAACTACGGCATTCCCAACGGCGCGCACGTGCATGCCGATGGTGATGACCATGGCCATGACCACGGTCACGACCACGGCGATGAAGAGGAAGGCGGCGACGAGCATGACGTGCGCATCGACATGGTGCAGAACCGCTTCGAGACCAAGGCCGGCATCTACAACCCGGTCTCGTTCCTGAAGAACATCAACGCACGCGTGGCTTACACCGACTACGAGCACGTGGAGCTGGAGGCCGGCACGCCGTCGACGCGCTTCACCAACCGTGGTATCGAAGCGCGCCTGGAAGCCGTGCAGCAGCAGATCGGCGGCTGGGACGGCGCGTTCGGCCTGCAGTTCGGCAACAGCGATTTCGGCGCCAAGGGCGAAGAGGCGTTCGTACCGGATACCGGCACCAGGAACATCGGCCTGTTCGTGCTGCAGGAAAAGCAGTTCGGCCCGTTCAAGCTGGAACTGGGTGGCCGCCACGACCAGGTCAAGCTGGACCCGACCGGTGACTACCGTCGCCGCACGTTCGGTGCCACCAACCTGTCTGCCGCCGGTATCTGGAAGCTCAACGATGCCGTTGACCTGCGCATCGGCGTGGACAGCTCAGAGCGTGCACCCACCAACGAAGAGCTGTACGCCGCCGGCGCGCACATCGCCACCCGCTCGCTGGAGATCGGCGACGCCAACCTGAAAACCGAGCGCGGCCAGCGCGTCGAACTGGGCATCCATACCCACAGCGATCGCCTGGACTTCTCCGCGTCGGTCTACCAGACCAAGTTCAAGGACTTCATCTACCTCGCCGACACCGGTGTTACCGAAGGCCTGCCGGTCCGCGCCTGGACCCAGCAGGACGCGGTGTTCCGCGGCGCCGAGGCCGAAGCGCTGGTGCACCTGTTCGAGGGTGGCGCCGGTGACTGGGATCTGCGCCTGTTCGGCGACTACGTGAAGGCCAAGCTGGATGGCAGCGGCAGCCGCAACCTCGACATCGCCGTGCCGCACGGCGACCACAACCACAATTACAGCGTGGAGCTGGCCAACACCGGCTACCTGCCGCGTATCGCCCCGGCCCGCGTGGGTGCCGACCTGCGCTGGTCGAAGGACGGCTGGCGCGCCTCGGTCGGTGCGGTGCGTTACAGCCGCCAGAAGGACGTTGCCCAGAACGAAGCCCCGAGCGACGGCTACACGCTGGTCGACGCGCACCTGGCCTACCGCTGGGATCGCAACGCGGGCAACAGCTACGAGGTGTTCCTGGATGGCAGCAACCTGACCAACCGCGAAGTGCGCCCGCATACCTCGCTGCTGCGCGACTACTCGCCGCTGCCAGGCCGTGGAGTCGCATTCGGGATCCGCGCGTTCTTCTGATCGCGCACGGCGGGGTCGGATCCCTTTCCGAAGGAAAGGGCTCTGGCACCACCGCATTGAACGGGGGCCTTCGGGCCCCCGTTTTCATTCCGTCCCACGCCATCACGCATCCGTCACAAAGGTGTGCGTACGACAACAACCGGACAATCCCGTCACTCAAAGTCTCGCCAATCGGACACTTTTGTCCGAAAATAATTCCATGACCGCTCAACGTGCCGATGCTGCTGCCCGCCGTGCCCTCATCCTCGACGCCGCCGATCATGTCTTCGGCCAACATGGCGTCACCGCCCCGCTGGATCTGGTGGTCGAACGCGCCCAGGTGGGCCGCGCCACCCTGTACCGCAACTTCCCCGACCGCACCGCGCTGATCCAGGCGCTGCTGCAGCGCACGGTCGACCGCATCCGGCGCCAGGTCGAACAGCTCGGTGACCGCGATGACGCCCTGTTCGAGGTGTTCGAGGGCATGGCCCAGCGCATCATCGATTCGCCGGCACTGGCCGATTACTGGCGTGCGGTTGATTCGGACGTGCCGTCCATGCGCGCCGCGCGCGAGACCGTGCGCGACCTGCTGGAGGAACCGATCGCGCGCGCCAAGGCCGCCGGGCTGTGCCGTGACGACCTGGAAAAGACGGATATTTCACTGATCTCGGGCATGCTGGGTGCGGCCCTGCGCGGCAAGACCCGCGACGAGCGCGCCCAGTTGGCCGGGCGTGCCCTGCAGCTGCTGCGTGGGGGTCTCCAGGGAGCTGCCAGCGAGGCCCGTTGATGGTCCAGCCGTATCTGAAGCCGGTTCCGGATTGGGAGGAGCATGAGAAGCCGACCATGCCCGGCTCGGCGTCGATGCCCTGGCACCCGCCGTACCGGCGCGCGGCCTATGCGCTGGTATCGTTGCTGGTGGCGATCACCGGCGGCCTCGGCAATGCGCTGGTCACCGCCAACCTGCCGTTCCTGCAGGGCCAGCTGGCGCTCACTCCGACCCAGGGCAGCTGGCTGGTGGCCGCGTATGCGATGGTGAATGTCACCGCCAACCTGCTGGCCTTCAAGTTCCGCCAGCAGTACGGCATCCGCCTGTTCGCCGAGATCGGCCTGGGCCTGTATGCGGCGCTGGCGGTGCTGCACCTGTTCGTCGGCAGCTTCGAGACCACGATGCTGACCCGAGCCGCCAGCGGCTTCGCGGGTGCGGCCTGTTCCACACTGGGCACGCTGTACATGCTGCAGGCGCTGCCGCGGCGATTCACCGGCAACCTGCTGGTGGTCGGTGTCGGCCTGTCGCAGCTGGCGGTGCCGATCGCCTGGATCGTTTCACCAGGCCTGGTCGATACCGGCCAATGGCACCAGCTGTACTCCTTCGAAGCCGGCCTGGCCCTGTGCGCGTTCGCGGCAGTGGTAGTGCTGAAGCTGCCGCCCGGCATCCAGGTGAAGGCGTTCGAGCCATTGGACTTCCTCACTTTCGCCCTGCTCGCGCCGGCGGTCGCGCTGCTGGTGATCGTGCTGGCGCAGGGCTACACCCGCTGGTGGCTCAACACCCCATGGCTGGGCTGGGCGCTGGTCGCCTCGATCGTGCTGTCCACCACCGCCTTCATCATCGAACACTACCGGCGCAATCCGCTGCTGCAGATCCGCTGGCTGTCGAAGCTGCCGGTGCTGCACTTCATCGTCGGCGCGTTCCTGATCCGCTTCCTGACCACCGAGCAGTCCTACGGCGTGGTCAACCTGATGCGCACGCTGGGCATGGGGCCTGACCAGATGCGGCCGTTGTTCGTAGTGATCCTGGCCGGGGTGATCGTCGGCATCGCCGGCGCCTCGCTCACCTTCGGACCGAAGCGGCTGATCGCGCAGCTGCTGATGGCGATCCTGCTGCTGGGCGCCGCCGCGTTCTTCGACCAGCACCGCACCAGCCTGGACCGGCCGCACGACTTCTACGCCAGCCAGTTCCTGGCCTCGGTCGGTGCCGGCATGTTCATGGGCCCGCTGATCATGCTCGGCATCTCCGCCGCGTTGAAACAGGGCGTCGACCACATGATCACCTTCCTGGTGACGCTGTCGATCACGCAGACCCTGGGTGGCCTGGCAGGTTCGGCGGTGCTGGGGACCTTCCAGCTGCATCGCGAGCAGCTGTATTCCAGCGCGCTGACCAGCCAGCTCGATCCGGCCGATCCGGTGGTCGCGCAACGGCTGCGCATCCAGCAGCAGCTGTACGCTGCGCAGATCACCGACCCGGTGCTGCGCAGTGCGCAGGGCAGCGCGCAGCTGGCGCAGACCACGCGCCGCGAAGCCAACGTGCGTGGCTTCAATGACGTGTTCACGCTGAGCGGCTGGCTGGCGATCGGCTTCCTGTGCTGGTTGCTGCTGCTGTCGCTGCGCACCGCCGTGCTCAAGCAATGGCGCAAGCGCCACCCCGCCCTTTCCACCGCGTCCACGCCGGCCGCGTCCCGTTGAGTCCTCCCATGCCTCCCGTCCCGCCCCGCCCCGACGACACCGACAACGTCACCCCACCGCCGCCGACCGACGCGGCGCCCGCGGCCACGCCGGTAGAACCTGCGGTCGCGCCGAAGTACCTCAAGCCCAGCGCCCGCAGCGTGGTGGTGATGGTGGTAGTGGCCTTGCTGGGCATTGCGCTGATCCTGCGCGCCTGGCACCTGTGGCCGTTCACCAGCAGCGTGATGGTGACCGACAACGCCTATGTACGCGGCCAGATCACGGTGATGGCGCCGCAGGTGAACGGCTATGTGACCGAAGTGCTGGTGAAGGATTTCCAGCATGTGAAGCAGGGCGAGCCGCTGCTGCGCATCGATGACCGCATCTATGCGCAGCGCGTGGCCCAGGCGCAGGCGACGCTGGACAGCGCGCGCGCGGCGCTGGCCAACTCGGACCAGTCACAGGCGCAGAACCGCGCACAGATTGCCTCCGCCCGCGCCACGCTGTCGGCCGGCCAGGCCGAACTGCAGCGTTCGCGCAATGAATTGAAACGCTACGAGGAACTGGCGGCGCAGCAGCTGGTGTCCATCAACGACCGCGACAAGTTCCGCACCACCCAGGCGTCGGCACAGGCCAGCGTGCAACAGTCGCAGGCGCAGATCCGCATCGCCGAGGAAACGCTGGTGTCGACCCAGGTCGCGCGCAAGAGCCTGGAAGCGCAGGTGGAAAGCGCGCAGGCGCAGCTGGAACTGGCCCGCATCGACCTGGCCAACACGGTGATCCACGCACCACGCGACGGCCAGATCAGCGAAGCCAGCGTACGCGTGGGCCAGTACGTCGCTGCCGGTTCGCAGCTGCTGTTCCTGGTACCTGACACGCTGTGGGTGGTGGCCAACTACAAGGAAGGCCAGACCTGGGGCATGGCGATCGGCCAACCGGCGACGTTCTCGGTGGACGCGTTCCAGGGCCAGGTGCTGCGGGGCCGCGTGCAGGAGATCGCCCCAGCCACCGGGTCGGAATTCAGCGTGCTGCGCCCGGACAATGCCAGCGGCAACTTCACCAAGGTGGTGCAGCGGCTGCCGGTGCGGATATCGATCAACAGGGATCAGAAGCTGGCAAAGCAGCTGCGGCCCGGCATGTCGGTGATCGTGCGGGTGGATACCCGGTCCAAGCCGATGGACTAGGACGCAGGCCCTGCCGCACCGGTATGAAACGGGGTCAGATCCCTTTGCCAGTGGCAAAGGGATCTGACCCCGTTTCCAAAATGCCGGCCAGCGGCCGGCCCTACCGTTGCGTTAGCCGGCGCAGCGCGCGCAGAGGCCATGCACTTCCAGCGTCTGTGCCTGCGGCTGGAAGCCCAGCTCCTTGGCGCGCTTCTCCAGCTGGGTGACGATCTCGCGGTCTTCCAGTTCCACCGCGCTGTGGCAGCTGTTGCAGATCAGGAACGGCACCGAATGCGCGGCACTGCTGGGATGGTGGCAGGCCACGAAGGCATTCACCGATTCCAGCTTGTGCACGAAGCCATTGGCCATCAGGAAGTCCAGCGCGCGGTACACGGTGGGCGGGGCATCGGCGCCCACGCCCTTGCCGTTGCGCACCCATTCCAGCAGCTCGTAGGCCTTGACCGGCTTGCCGGCCTCGGCGATCAGCTTCAGCACGTTGGCGCGGATCGGGGTCAGGCGCAGCCCGCGTTCGCGCGAGACACGCTCGACCACCGCCACGAAATCCGATGCGTCGTGGACGTGGTGGTGCGGGGCGGTACAGGCAGTGGCGGTCTTGGCGGGCATGCGTGTTCTCCGGTTCGGGCCTGGCAAGGATGCCTCAGGCCGTTGCTACCTTGGTGATGGCCACATCAATGCGTTTCAAGGCCTGCTCGCGGCCGGCCAGGTACACGGTATGGGAGATGTCAGGACTGACCTGGGTGCCGGTGATCGCCACGCGCAGCGGCTGGGCGACCTTGCCCATGCCGATTCCCAGCGCTGCGGCCGTGTCGTGCAGGGCGACGCCCACCGACTCGGCGGTCCACTCCGGCAACGCTGCCAGCAGTTCGCGGGCCTTGCCCAGCGCCACCTCGGCACCGGCCTTGAGGTGCTTGGCCACCGCCGCTTCGTCGTACCCGGTCAGCGGCTGGTACCAGACCACGGCCTTCTCGGCCATTTCCTTCAGGGTCTGCACGCGTTCACGCAGGGCGATCACCACATCCTCCGGGGCCGGGCCGGCGGCCACGTCCAGGCCCAGCTTCTGCAGCTGGTAGACCAGGTGCGGCACGATGGCGGCCACGTCCTCGGTCTTCAGGAAGTGCTGGTTGACCCAACCCAGCTTGGCCATGTCCAGACGCGAGGCCTTGGAATTGCAGTCCTTCACGTCGAACAGGTCGATCAGCTCCTGGCGGCTGAACAGCTCCTGGTCACCGTGGGACCAGCCCAGGCGGGCCAGGTAGCTCAGCAGCGCATCGGGCAGGTAGCCGGCGTCCTTGTACTGCATCACGTCGGCCGCACCGGTGCGCTTGGACAGCTTGGCGCCCTGCTCGTCCAGGATCATCGGCATGTGGCCGAACTTCGGCACCGGCGCACCAATGCCCTCGTACAGGTTGATCTGGCGCGGGGTATTGTTGATGTGGTCGTCGCCGCGGATGACCTCGGTGATGCCCATGTCCCAGTCGTCCACCACCACCGCGAAGTTGTAGGTGGGGTAGCCGTCCGGGCGGAAGATGACCATGTCATCCAGCTCGCTGTTGGCGATCTCGATGCGGCCCTTGATCAGGTCGTCGAACACCACCGTACCTTCCAGCGGGTTCTTGAAGCGGATGACGCGGTTCGGGTCGTCCTTGTACGGCAGGCCCAGTTCGCGTGCAGCGCCGTTGTAACGCGGCTTTTCCTGCCTGGCCATGGCGGCCTCGCGCATCGCGTCCAGCTCTTCGCGGGTTTCGTAGGCGTAGTAGGCCTTGCCGTCGGCGATCAGCTGCTCTGCCACTTCCCGGTAGCGGGCGACGCGGTCGGTCTGATAGATCGGGCCTTCGTCGTAGTCCAGGCCCAGCCACTCCATCGCCTCCAGGATGGCGTCGATCGCGCCCTGGGTGCTGCGTTCACGGTCGGTGTCCTCGATGCGCAGCACGAACTCGCCGCCACGGTGGCGGGCCTCCAGCCAGCAGTACAGCGCGGTGCGGGCACCACCGATGTGCAGGTAGCCGGTGGGACTGGGGGCGAAGCGGGTGCGGCAGGTCATGGACGGCTCGAGGAACGGGAATCCCCCGATTTTACCAGCCCGCCGCCCCCGACGGAAAAAGGGGACGGAGGGGATTAAGTCGCGATTGCCCAGCCCGTGGGTACTGCAACCGGGAAACGGAGGGGAGATGCGACTTAATCCCCTCCGTCCCCTTTTACGGTTCCACCTTGCGCGGGAACGGCTGCTCGCGCATCGCGGCGTTGTAGGCGAACGAGGCGACGATGGCTGCGGCCTGCTTCAGGTCTTCCGGTTCGGCGTGGTCCCAGGTGTCCAGGTGGCTGTGGTGGACATTGGTGAAGTAGTCCAGCCGGTCCTGGATGAACTGGAAGCCCGGCAGGCCGATGCGGTCGAAGCTGATGTGGTCGGTGCTGCCGGTGTTGCGGGTCGCCACGGTGGTGGCGCCGACGTCATGGAACGGCGCCAGCCAGGCTTCGAAGATCGGCATCGCCGCCAGGTTTTCCTGGGCGTAGATGCCCCGGAAGCGGCCGGAGCCGTTGTCCATGTTGAAGTAGACCTGGAACTTGCTGTAATCGCGGGTCTTCTGCAGTGCACCGGTCGGCTCGCGCAGCGACGCCGGCAGCGCCTTCTGCGCCGGGTCGGTGGGCTCCGGGAACCGGCCGAAATGCTTGGCCACATAGGCCTGCGAGCCGATCAGGCCCTGCTCCTCGCCGCTCCACAGCGCCACGCGGATGGTGCGCTTGGGCCTGGCGCCGGTGGCCTTGAGGATGCGCATGGCCTCCATCATCACTGCCACGCCGGCGGCGTTGTCGGCCGCGCCGGTGCCGCTGTGCCAGGAATCCAGGTGCGCGCCGATCATCACCACTTCATCAGGCCTGCTGCTGCCGCGGATCTCGGCCAGCGTGTTGTAGCCGGGCTGGTCGGCGTCATCGGTGAAGCGCGCGGCCACATCCACGCGCAGGCGCACGGTCTGCCCGGCCTTCAGCGCGCGCACCAGCGGGTTGAAGTGCTCGCTGATCATCGCCAGCTCGGGGATGCCGACCGGCTCGCCGGCCTTGCGCGAACCACCACCGGCAACGCGGATGATGCCGTTGTCCCAGCTGCTGATGCTGATCGAGGCCAGCGCCCCTTCTTCGACGAAGAACGCATTGACCCTGGTCGCCAGCTGCTGGCGTTCCTGGTACTCCTTGACCCGCTTGGCACGTTCGGCGGTGGCGTCCTGGTCCTTCGGCAGGGTGAACGCCTGCAGCCCTTCCAGCGAGGTCGCGTCATGCCGATGGGAATCCGGCTCGGTGCCGCGCTTGTACTCGCGCGCCTCGCCCAGCAGCAGGATCTTGCCGCGCAGCTTGCCGCGGTACTTTTCGATGTCTTCGGGCTTCTTGATCTCGACCTGGACCAGCTCGCCTTCAACCGGCCCCTTGGTGCCCGGCGTCCAGGCCTTGGGCAGTGCATGCAGCGGCTGCACACGGTCGCCCAGCATTTCCACGCTGGCCGAGGTGAACTCCCAGCCACGGCCAAAGTCATCGAACGCTTCGTCGTGGACGTTGTCCAGCTTCCATTCGTTGAACTTGCCGCGGGTCCACGCGTTGGCGCGGCCCATCGCCGGGGAGTTGGTCAGCCGCGGGCCGATGCGTTCGGTGAGATAGCTGAAGGTGTCCATCACCTGCGAACGGTGGAAGGCCTCCTGGCGGATGCGGCTGACCATGTCCAGGTCCACTGATTCGCGCTGCTGCGCCGCTGCATTGCCACCCATTGCCAGCGCTACGGCCAGCACGCCCCACTTCAACACATCGCACCCCTGCCTTCCGGCCTGCTCATCAACCCATCGAGTCTAGCCAGCAGCGGCGCCGCGATACCGTCCCATCGGTCATGGGCGGCGCGGAAGCGTGCGAACCAGGGTTCGCCCCCACAGAAGAGTGGTTGGGTCGCATCTGCCAAACCACCTCACCCACTCCACCCCAGCCACAGCTGCGCCCGCTCCGGCAGCAGCAGCAACCAGTGCCGCCGGTCGATGCTGCTGCAGCCATACACCGCCGCATGCGCGGGCCAGTCATCGGGCAGGCCACCAATGCCGATTTCCGCGAGTGCTTCCGCCCCGGCCTTCCATGGCCGGTAGCGCGGCACCTTCCCCGCCAGCGCACCGCGTCCCTGCCGCGCGCCCTGCAACCAGGCCAGGCCCTTGCCCTGCAATCCCTCGCAGGTCACCGCGGCAAGCTGGAAGCGGACCACGCCGGGGGCGATCCGTGCCCCCGGCAGGGCCGCCAGCACGCCATGTGCCTGCAGCAGTGCATCCACTTCCAGCAGGGCCGGAATGCCCTGCCGCGCCCGTTGCCGCAATCCCTGGCGCCAGCTCATGGCGTGCTCCTTACTTCAGGTCCGCGCCAAGCGCGTACCAGTCGACCCGGCGGGTCACCCACATCGCCAGCGCCAGGATCACGAACAGCAGCAGCGATCCCATCAGCAGTGCGTTGTTCTCCGACACCAGCAGGCCATACAGCGCGCCGTACAGCACGGTCAGCAGCGCAGCGAAGCCAAGGCCGCGCTTCCAGTGGCCCAGCACGTTGGCCAGGTACACCGCCTGCAGGCCGATGCAGGCCACGGCCGAGACCAGGTAGGCCTTCCAGAACGCGATGTGCTCGGACAGGCTGATCAGCAGCAGGAAGAAGATCGCCAGCGCCAGGCCGACCATCAGGTACTGCAGCGGATGGATGCGCAGCGACTTGATCAGTTCGAACAGGATGAAGCCGACGAAGGTCAGCACCACGAACAGCACGCCGTACTTCGAGGCACGGTCGGCCTGGGTGTAGGTGTCGACCGGATCGACCAGCGACACCGTCACGGCCTGCGAATCGATCGAGCCCTCGCTGCGCAGCTGGCGCTGTGCATCGGAGGCCAGCGAGGACACCGCCCAGCGTGCATCGAAGCCCTGTGCATCGACACGCCGTTCGTTGGGCAGGAAGGCGCCGCTGAACGACGGATGCGGCCAGCTCGAACGCAGCGCGATCCGGGTGTCATCGCCCACCGGCACCACCGACAGCATGCGGCTGCCATCCAGGCGCAGCTCCAGTTCAACGGTGCTGGCGGCCAGCGCGCCGCCCTGATCCGCGGCGAAACCGCTCACCGGCGCATGCAGGCCACGTCCGATTTCGCTGGCCACGCCTACGCCGGGCAGCAACCGCAGCTGCTTGCCGTCCACCCGCAGGTTCGGCGTGCCCACCAGGCCGCGCACATCGGAAACCCCCAGCGCCACATAGGGCTGGCCATAGGTGCGGCCGTTCTTCACCGGATAGTCGTCTTCGGCGAAGGTCGCCTTCAACTGGCCATTCCAGCTGTACACCGGCACCTTGAACAGGCCGACCTCGCGCTGGCTCGGCAGCATCTCGCCCCCCACCTCCAGCGACGCCGGCATCTGCAGCCAGTGGCCCTCGGTCACCTGGATCTCGGTCTTCTTGACGCCCAGCGGGTCAACCAGTTCAACCTGCTTGCGTTCCACCCACGGCACCACCCGTACCGGGCCCACCAGCTGCTGCGTGCCGGCACGGCTGTCGGCCACCCGGGCAAAGGCCTCGTCGCGGTACTGGCTGCGCTCGGTGATGACCCCGCGGATCATCATCAGCGGCACCAGCAGCAACAGGATCAGCCCGCCGACAATGGCGAACCTCAGCAGCATCTTCAGGGATTTCATGGTCCATCCTCGTTGGAGAGGGCTGCAGGATGGACCGCTGCGGTGAGCAGGGTTTGTGGCGAAGTTGAAGCGAGTGTGAAGTCAGCGGCGCGGACGCTGGCCCGGCACTGACAACGGCAGCCAAAGGCTGGCCACGGTGCCACCGCCGTCGCGCGCGTCGAGGCTGGCGCGACCATCGTGCAGGCGCGCGACCTCCTGCACGAACGGCAGGCCCAGGCCGGAACTGCGCCGGCCGCTGCCCGGGCGGGCAAGCGAATAGAAGCGTTCGAACACCCGTTCGCGCGCGTAGTCGGGAATGCCGGCACCGCGATCCGCCACCTGCAGGCGCACGCCCTGCCCGTCCACCTCGGCCTGCAGTGCGATGTCCGCGCCGGGCGGTGAGAAGGCAATGGCGTTGTCGATCAGGTTGTGCAACGCCTGCCGCAGCAGATAGGCATCGCCCTGCACGCGCAGGTCGGGCGCGCTGCCGATGCTGACCTGCACGCCGGCCGCCTGCGCACGCACCTGCGCCGCCGCTGCCGCATCGGCCAGCAACGTTGGCAGCGCGATCGGATCGCGGGTCTGCAGCCAGCCATGCTGTTCCACTTCGGCCAGCGCCAGCAGCTTGTCGATGGTCTCGGTCAGCCGCTCCTGCTGGTCGACGATGCTGCGCGCGAAATGCACGCGGTCGGCCTCGGGCAGCGGCTCCTGCAGCAGCTCGGCGGCACCGCGGATCGCCGCCAGCGGGCTCTTCATTTCATGCGTCAGTGACTGCACGTACTGTTCGACATAGGCCTTGCCCTCCAGCTTGCGGCGCATGGTTTCCAGCGCCTGGCCCAGGTCGCCGATCTCGTCGCGGCGGCGCCGTGGCGGTGGCACCGGTTCGCCGGCGCTGACCGCGCGTGCATAGCGGCTGAGCTGGCCGAGGCCGGTGGTGAGCCACATCGTCACCAGCACGCCGACCAGCGCCGACAGCCCGATCAACCAGGCGCCGCGCTCGATGATGGCGCGCTGGCTGGCGGCGATGAACGGATCGATGCTGCGGTTGGGCTGGGCCAGGCTGAGCACGCCGATCAGGGTGCGCCCATCGGCCGGGTCGTATACCGGCGCCGCCACGTGCATCACCGTATCGCCTTCTTCGCCTGGTATTTCCGGGCTGGAGCGGGCGCCGTACTCGCCACGCAGGGTGCGGTAGACATCGTTCCAGCGCGAATTGTCACGCCCGAGGTCGCGGCCCAGCGAGTCGTAGATGACGATGCCCCTGGCATCGGTGATGGTCACCCGGTAATCCAGCGATCGCTTGGGAAAACGCCAGACCATCGCCTTCAGGTCGCGCTGCCGCGCCTTGGCCAGGTTGCGGGTGAAGCTGCCGCTGCGGATGGTGCCGTCCTTGACGTCGGCGGCGGCCATCTCGGCCAGCACGTTGGCCGCGTCGACCAGGGTCGATTCCATCGCCTGGCGCACACCGGGCTTCACCTCGTTGACGAATACGCGCATCACGAAGAACGCGGCGATGCCGGTGATCAGGAAGAAGCCGAGGAACAGCTTCAGTACCAGGCGCATCGGCTAGACCTCCAGCGCGTAGCCAAGGCCACGGTGGGTGCGGATCGGGTCGTCGCTGGCACCAGCCGCACGCAGCTTGGCGCGCAACGTCTTTACATGGGTGTCGACGGTGCGGTCGGCACTGTCGGCGCTGCTGTCCCAGCCCCGGTCCATCAGCTGCGCGCGGCTGAGGATGGCACCGGGCCGCTGCAGCAGCGCTTCCAGCAACGCGTACTCGTATCGGGTCAGGTCCAGCGCATGGCCGCGGAAGCGGATACGCCGGCCTTCGCGGTCGATCGCGAACGCCCCGTGTTCCTGCCAGCCGGCGTCCGCGCGGGGCGCTGCGACGACCGCTGCCGCACGACGCAGGCGCGCGCGCACCCGCGCCACCAGCTCGCGCGGCGAGAACGGCTTGGTCATGTAATCGTCGGCGCCCAGTTCCAGGCCGAGCACGCGGTCCACTTCATCGTTGCGGGCGGTCAGGAAGATCACCGGCAGCTGCGCCGCCGGCCCGGGCTGCGCACGCAGCCGCCGGCAGACCTCGAAACCGCCCAGGTCCGGCAGGCCCACGTCCAGCACCACCACGTCGATATCGCCGGCCTGCAGCCGTTGCAGGGCCTCGCCGCCCAGCAGGCAGTGGCTGGCGGCATAGCCTTCGCTGCGCAGCGCATAAAGCACGGTTTCGGCGATGGCGGCTTCGTCCTCGACCACCAGGACATGGGCAACGGGAGCTGTCATGGCGCGCAGCATAGCCGCTGCGGCCGCCGCCCCGTACACTGCCGCCCATGAACTATCGCCACGCCTTCCACGCCGGCAACCACGCTGATGTGCTCAAGCACATCGTGCAGCTGGCCCTGATCGACAGCTTCAAGCGCAAGGACAGCCCGTTCTTCGTGCTCGACACCCACGGCGGTGCCGGCCGCTACCTGCTGGCCAGCGAAGAGAGCCGCAAGACCCTGGAGGCCGAATCCGGGATCATGCGGCTGATGGCCCAGCCCAGGCTGCCGGAGGTGGTCGAGCGCTACCTGAAGGCGGTGCAGGCCGACAACCCGGTGGGCGCGCTGACCAACTACCCGGGCTCGCCGCTGCTGAGCGCACAGGCGATGCGCGCGCAGGACCGCATGGCGGTCTGCGAGCTGCAGGAAGCCGAAACGGCCACGCTGAAGGCCCTGTTCGCCCATGACAGCCGCGTCGATGTGCGCGCTGGCGATGGCTATGCCCTGCTGCGCTCGCTGCTGCCGCCGAAGTTCAACGGCAGCAAGATCGGCCGTGGCCTGGTGCTGATCGACCCGCCGTACGAGGCCCAGGACGCCGAGTACCAGGCCGTTCTGGCCGCCCTGGCCGAGACCCTGGCGCGCTGGCCACAGGCGACCTGCGCGGTGTGGTTCCCGATCAAGCAGCGCCGCACCATCCTGCACTTCCTGCGCAAGGCCACCGCCCTGCCGGTGAAATCGGCGATGACGATCGAGTTCCTGGTGCGCCCGGACGACTCGCCGCTGCGCCTCAACGGCAGCGGCATGCTGCTGCTCAACCCGCCGTGGCAGTTCGACCGGGTGGTCGGCCCGGCCCTGCCGGCGCTGCGCCAGCACCTGGGCGAACCGGGGGCCAGCACCCGCCTGGATTGGCTCAAAGCCCCCGAATGACGGCCTTCACGAGGCTGTACCGCCGTGAGCCTTTCGTTCACGGAATGCAGCCCCGGTGATGCCACAATCGATGGACCACCAAGGAATCACCCGGTATGGCCACTCGCAACCGCATGCCGCCCTGGCATGAGATCTTCAAGGCTCCCAGCGGCCACGAGCTGCTGATCCGCCCCATCCGCCCGGAAGATGGCGCACCGCTGCAAGCGGCGTTCAGCCTGTTCGGGCCGGAAGAAATCCGTGATCGTTTCCTGCAGGCGGTGACCGAGCTTTCGCCGGAAACCACCCAGCGCCTGACCCACCCGAATCCCAAGACCGAGATCACCCTGGTCGCAGCCGAATCCCTGCCCGCTGGCGAAGCGGTGGTCGGCGCGGTCGCCCGGGCCTCGATCATCCCCGGCACCCGTGAAGCCGAGTACGCGATCCTGATCAGCCGCTTCCTCATTGGCCAGGGCCTGGGCCGGCAGCTGATGCGCAAGCTGGTGAAGTGGGGCCGCGGCAAGTACCTGGACCGCCTGTACGGCGACGTCGCCGCCGAGAACGAGCCGATGAAACAGCTGGCCGCCTCGCTGGGCTTCAAGCCGGTCCCGCACCCGGCCGGTGCCGAAGGCCTGGTGCGGATGGTGCTGGAGCTGGACAACTGACAGATGCGCCGGGCCCCGCCCGGCGATGCCTGCCGGTAGTGCCGGCCGCTGGCCTGAACTGCGTTACCCCAACGGCACATGAGGCTGCCGGCAATCGGCCGGCACGACCCACCGGGCTTCGATCGGGCTTCTGCTAAAATCCGGGGTCCATGTCGCGTACCTCATACCCCGCCCCGCCGCTGCCGCGCGCCGGCCAGCTCCGCGCCTGGTGGCGCGCCCCCGCCTCGCCGACCGCCCTGGCCTGGTACCTTGCCCAGGCCGCGCGTGCGCACGACGCCCCGCTGCTGGTGATCGCCCGTGACAACCACGGTGCCAACCAGCTCGAAGCCGACCTGCACACCCTGCTCGGCGGCGATCCGGCCCTGCCGGTGGTCGCCTTCCCGGACTGGGAAACCCTGCCCTACGACCGCTTCAGTCCGCATCCGGACATCATTTCGCAGCGCCTGGCCGCCCTGCACCGCCTGCCCGCGCTGAAGCGTGGCCTGGTGATCGTGCCGGTGCAGACCCTGCTGCAGCAGCTGGCCCCGCGCAGCTACGTGATCGGTGGCAGCTTCGACCTGAAGGTCGGCCAGCGCCTGGACCTGGAAGCCGAGAAGCGCCGCCTGGAAAGCGCCGGCTACCGCAACGTGCCGCAGGTGATGGATCCGGGCGACTTCGCTGTGCGCGGCGGCCTGCTCGACGTGTACCCGATGGGTGCCGACGAGCCGCTGCGGGTGGAACTGCTGGACGAGGACATCGACTCGATCCGTGCCTTTGACCCGGAAAGCCAGCGTTCGCTGGACAAGGTCGAGGCGGTGCACATGCTGCCCGGCCGCGAAGTGCCGATGGATGAAGCCAGCATCGCCCGCGTGCTGGCCACGCTGCGCGAGCGGTTCGATGTCGATACCCGGCGCAGTTCGCTGTACCAGGACCTGAAGTCCGGACTGGCGCCGGCCGGCGTCGAGTACTACCTGCCGCTGTTCTTCGAACGCACCGCAACCCTGTTCGACTACCTGCCCAGCGGCAGCCTGCCGGTGGTCTGTGCCGGTGCGTATGAAGCGTCCGTCGCGTTCTGGGCGCAGACTGCGGACCGCTATGAGCAGCGCCGCCATGATGTGGAGCGCCCGCTGCTGCCGCCGTCGGCGTTGTACCTGTCGCCGGAGCTGCTGCGCGAGCGCCTGAACGAAGCCCCGCGCATCGAGGTGTGGGCGGCTGACCATGCGCGCATCGCCGACGCGCACGCGCTGGGCGACCAGCCGCTGCCACCGCTGCCGGTGGCCGCGCGCGAAGCCCCCGCTGGCGATGCGCTGAAATCCTTCCTCGGCCATTATCCGGGCCGGGTACTGATCGCCGCCGATTCACCCGGCCGCCGCGAGGCGCTGCTGGAAGTGCTGCAGGCCGCCGAGCTGAAGCCGCCGGTGGTGGCCGACCTGCCCAGCTTCCTCGCCGACGACGCGCGCTTCGCGATCGCGGTGGCACCGCTGGAGGATGGCTTCGCGCTGGACGATCCGCGCATCGCGGTGCTGACCGAGCGCCAGCTGTTCCCCGAGCGCGCCGGCAGCACCCGGCGCACGCGCCGTGCCGGCCGCGAGCCGGAAGCGATCATCCGCGACCTCGGTGAACTGACCGAGGGCGCGCCGATCGTGCACGAGGATCATGGCGTCGGCCGCTATCGTGGCCTGATCGCGATGGACGTCGGCGGCATGCCCGGCGAGTTCCTCGAAATCGAATATGCCAAGGGCGACCGCCTGTATGTGCCGGTCGCCCAGCTGCACCTGATCAGCCGCTATTCCGGTGCGTCGGCGGAAACCGCGCCGCTGCATTCGCTCGGTGGCGAGCAGTGGAGCAAGGCCAAGCGCAAGGCCGCCGAGAAAGTACGCGACGTCGCCGCCGAACTGCTGGAGATCCAGGCCCGCCGCCAGGCGCGTGCCGGCCTGGCACTGCAGGTCGACCGCGCGATGTACGAGCCGTTCGCGGCCGGTTTCCCGTTCGAGGAGACCCCGGACCAGCTGGCCGCGATCGACGCCACCCTGCGCGACCTGGCCAGCAGCCAGCCGATGGACCGCGTGGTCTGCGGCGACGTCGGCTTCGGCAAGACCGAGGTGGCGGTGCGTGCGGCCTTTGCGGCCGCCAGTGCCGGCAAGCAGGTGGCTGTGCTGGTGCCGACCACGCTGCTGGCCGAACAGCATTACCGCAACTTCCGCGACCGCTTCGCCGATTACCCGCTGAAGGTCGAGGTGCTGTCGCGCTTCAAGACCACCAAGGAAATCAAGGCCGAGCTGGAAAAGGTCGCCGCCGGCACCATCGACGTGATCGTCGGTACCCATCGCCTGCTGCAGCCGGACGTGAAGTTCAAGGACCTGGGCATGGTCATCGTCGACGAGGAGCAGCGTTTCGGCGTACGCCAGAAGGAAGCGCTGAAGGCGCTGCGCGCCAACGTGCACCTGCTGACCCTGACCGCCACACCGATTCCGCGCACGCTCAACATGGCCATGGCCGGCCTGCGCGACCTGTCGATCATCGCCACGCCGCCGCCGAACCGGCTGGCGGTGCAGACCTTCATCACCCAGTGGGACAACGCGCTGCTGCGCGAAGCCTTCCAGCGCGAGCTGGCGCGTGGTGGCCAGCTGTATTTCCTGCACAACGACGTGGAAAGCATCGGCCGCATGCAGCGCGAGCTGTCCGAGCTGGTGCCGGAGGCGCGCATCGGCATCGCCCATGGGCAGATGCCCGAGCGCGAGCTGGAAAAGGTGATGCTGGATTTCCAGAAGCAGCGCTTCAACGTGCTGCTGTCGACCACGATCATCGAGTCGGGCATCGACATCCCCAACGCCAATACCATCATCATCAACCGTGCCGACCGTTTCGGCCTGGCCCAGCTGCACCAGCTGCGTGGCCGCGTCGGACGTTCGCACCACCGCGCCTACGCGTACCTGATCACGCCCGACCGCCGCGCGATCACCCCCGACGCTGAGAAGCGCCTGGAAGCGATCGCCTCGATGGACGAGCTGGGCGCCGGCTTCACCCTGGCCACGCACGATCTGGAAATCCGCGGTGCCGGCGAACTGCTCGGCGAGGACCAGAGCGGGCAGATGGCCGAGGTCGGCTTCAGCCTGTACACCGAGCTGCTGGAGCGCGCGGTGCGCAGCATCAGGCAGGGCAAGCTGCCCGACCTTGATGCCGGCGAGGAAGTGCGTGGTGCCGAGGTCGAACTGCATGTGCCGGCACTGATCCCGGAAGACTACCTGCCGGACGTGCATACCCGCCTGACCCTGTACAAGCGTATTTCCAGCGCGCGCGACAGCGATGCGCTGCGCGAACTGCAGGTGGAGATGATCGATCGCTTCGGCCTGCTGCCGGATGCGGCCAAGCACCTGTTCGCCATCGCCGAGCTGAAGCTGAAGGCCAACACGCTGGGCATCCGCAAGCTGGACCTGGGCGAAAATGGTGGCCGCATCGTGTTCGAATCCAAGCCGAACATCGACCCGATGGCGGTGATCCAGCTGATCCAGAAGCAACCGAACCTGTACGCCATGGAAGGGCCCGACAAGCTGCGCATCAAGCACCCGCTGCCGTTGCCGGAAGACCGCTTCAACGCGGCCCGCGCCCTTCTGACCACCCTCGCCCCGGGTTGATCGCCCCCCGAACACCCCGCACCGGTCCCCACCCGGTGCGGGCGGATGACCATGTTTCCTGACGCCGTACCCGCCCCCGACCTGCTGCACGCGCAGGCCTGCCTGATCGATGCCCTCTCGATGTCGCTGCAGATGCGCGACGCCTACACCCGCCATCACTGCGACCGCGTCGGCCTGTTCGCGCAGCGGCTGGCCGCGCACTGCGATCTCGACGACCAGGCCTGTGCGCAGGTCGGCCTGGCCGCGCGCTTCCACGACATCGGCAAGATCGGCATTCCCGACGACGTACTGCTGGCACCGCGCCGGCATACCGATGAGGAGCGCACGATCATGCGCGAGCATCCGGTGCGCGGCGAGCACATCTTCCTGGCCACCGGCCGCAGCGACGCCGCGCTCGTGGCGCGGCTGATCCGCGCCCATCACGAAGCCTTCGATGGCAGCGGCTATCCCGATGGGCTGCGCGGCGAATCCATCCCGCTGGGCGCACGCATCGTCACCATCGCCGATGCCTACGATGCGATGACCAGCGTGCGCCCTTACCGCGACGCGATGGAGCACGAAACCGCGTTGCGGATCATCGATTCGCAGTCTGGAGGGCTGGTCGATCCCTACGTGCTGCAGCGCTTCCATCGCATGCTGGCGCGGGAGCCGGAGCTGGCCTGAGATCTTCCGGAAGGTGAAACGACCCGTCGGTAGAGTCGACTGTCAGTCGACTCTACCAGTCGGCGCTGCGCTACCGGCCTGGAAGACAAAAGGCCCGGCATTCGCCGGGCCTTTCGCATCACGCAGTCACGGTGATCGATTACCAGATCACCACGCGCTTGTCGTCGGCACGCACCATCGCGTCGCCGGCCTTGCACTGGAATGCAGCGGCATAGGACGGCATGTTCGACGGTGCGCCGTTGGCACGGAAGTTGGCCGGGGCGTGCGGATCGGTGTTCAGGCGGACGCGCAGCTCACCATCGGTGAAGTTGCGGCGCCACACGGTGGCCCAGTTCATGAAGAAGCGCTGGTCCTGGCTGTGGCCATCCACTTCGACATTCGCCTTCGGGTCTTCCTTCAGCGCCATCTGCAACGCGTCGTAGGCCACGGTCAGGCCGCCGAGGTCGCCGATGTTCTCGCCCAGGGTCAGCTTGCCCTTCACGAACACGCCCGGCACCGATTCATAGCCGTCGAACTGCGCGACCAGCTGGTCGGTACGCTCGGTGAAGGCCTTGCGGTCGGCGTCGGTCCACCAGTTGTCGAAGTTGCCGTTGGCGGCGAACTGGCTGCCCGAGTCGTCGTAGCCGTGCATCATCTCGTGGCCGATGACCGCACCGATGCCGCCGTAGTTCAGCGCCGGATCGGCCTTGGCGTCGAAGAACGGTGCCTGCAGGATCGCCGCCGGGAACACGATCTCGTTCTTGGTGGCGTTGTAGTACGCGTTGACGGTCTGCGGGGTCATGCCCCACTCGGTCTTGTCCACCGGCTTGCCGATCTTGTCCAGCATGTAGCGGTAGTTGAACGCACGCGCCGCCTGCATGTTGCCCAGGTAGCTGTCGCCGTTGGTCTGCAGGCCCGCCCAGTCACGCCACTTGTCGGGGTAACCGATCTTCGGGGTGAAGCTGGCCCACTTCTCCAGGGCCTTCTTCCTGGTTTCTTCGCCCATCCACGGCAGCTGCTCCAGGCGCGCCTTCAGCGCCTGCGACAGGTTTTCCACCAGGTGCTGCATGGCGACCTTCGACTCGGCCGGGAACACGGCGTCGACGTACAGCTGGCCCAGGGCTTCGCCCATGCCACCGTTGACCGACTCCAGCACGCGCTTCCAGCGCGGCTGCATTTCCTTCTGGCCACGCAGGGTGGTGCCATAGAAATCGATGTTGGCCTTCTCGAACTGGCTGCTCAGGTACGGCGAGGCGTCGTCGATGGTGTGGAAGCGCAGGTAGGCCTGCCAGGTGCTGGCCGGCACATCGGCCAGCATCTTGTCCATTTCACCGAAGAAGCCCGGCTGGGCCAGCGAGAACTTCTGCGCGGCCGGCACCTTGAGGGTCTCGAACAGCGCGGTCCAGCTGAAGTTCGGGGTCAGCTTGTCGGCCTCAGCCGCGCTGAGCGGGTTGTAGCGCTTGGCCGGGTCACGCATTTCGATGCGCGACATCGAGGCCTTGGCCAGGCGGGTTTCGAAGGCCATCACGGCCTTCGCCTGCTCGGCGGCCTGCGCCGCGTCCACGCCGGACAGGGTCAGCACCTGTGCAATATAGGCCACGTAGGCGTCGCGGATCTTGGCCTGCGCATCGTCGAAGTAGTAGCCCTTCTCCGGCAGGCCCAGGCCACCCTGGCCGACGTAGGCGATGACGTTGGCCGAATCCTTGTAGTCGGCATTGGCGAACAGCGAGAACAGCACGCCCTTGCCCTCGGCCTGGCTGTCGCGCAGGTAGCGGGTGATGGCGGCGGTGTCGTTCAGCGCGGTGATCTTGTCCAGCTGCGGCTGCAGCGGCGCCAGGCCGGCAGCTTCGATCTTCGCTTCATCGTTGCCGGTCTTCCAGATGTCACCGATCTTCGCTTCCACCGAGCCCGCCTTGGCCTGGCTGGCGGCGGCCTGCTGCACCAGCGCGTGCTGCACTTCCAGCGAGCGCTCGCGCAGGATCTCGAAGCTGCCCCAGGTGGTCTGGTCGCCCGGCACCGGGTTGGCCTTCAGCCACTTGCTGTTGACGAAACCATTGAGGTCGGTACAGGCCGGAATGGCCGGATCGAGGTCGGCGCTGTTGAGCGAGATCAGCGGCGTCTTGATCTGCGACAGGTCGAAGGCCGGCTTGGCGTCGGCACTGGCCGCCGGGGCGGTTTCGTTCTTGCCACAGGCCGCCAGTGAGGCAGCGATGGCGATGGTCAGGCCCAGCGGGACCAGATTGCGGACGTTCATGAGGCTCTCCTGCGGGTAATTTCACAGGGTAGCCGCGGGAGCGACGCTGGGGACCGGCCAAAGGTCACGAGCGCATGGCGCGGCTCCGTCTGCATGCCGCTATGCTCTGGCTTACGCGATCACTGGACCTCATGACCATGGACGAAGCTGCGCTGCTGCGGGCCATCGACGCTTGTGAGTGTCTGTTCCTGGCGGGCATCGGCGAGCCGGAAGCGAATCGTCTGCGCCTGGTCGTCGAGGAAGGCCTGGTGGTCGGAAAGCCCTCCCGTGTGGAGCTCGCTCATGGACGTTCAATCGATGATGCGCGTGCGATAGAGGTGATGCCCCACTCGCAGCGTTTTGAGCTGATCTGGGACCACTACATCAGCTACGCCGTGCACAACGAGTCCTACCAGCGCTGGGACGACGCCGAAAGCTGGAGCGGCAACCTGTTCCGCCGCTACAGCCGTTCGAAGTTCCTCGATTATCTGGACCATGCCACCTTTGCCGATGTCAGTTACCCGGGCCCATTCACGCACTATCAGGTGATATGCCAGGAACACGTCATCGACATTGCCGCGTTGCAGCCGCCGAAGGTGCGCCGCATGGATCCCTCGTAGCTGGCTGATGCAGCCCCCATGGGTTGGCTCTACCGGGTTGCGACAGCGCCGGCCGAGCGTGGGCTCGGCTCGACAAAAGCGAAGGCCGGCTTGCGCCGGCCTTGTGCTTCTTACTTCGCCTTGCCCTGGTTGGCCACGGCTTCGGCGGCCCTGCGCGCTGCTTCCGGGTCGCCCAGGTAGCGGAACGACTGCACGGTCAGGTCGTCGTTCAGTTCGAACAGCAGCGGGATGCCGGTCGGGATGTTCAGCTCGAGGATCTCCTCGCGCGAGACATTGTTGAGGTACTTGTACAGCGCGCGCAGCGAGTTGCCGTGGGCAGTGACCAGCACGGTCTTGCCGTCCTTCAGCTGCGGCGCGATGGCGTCGTGCCAGTACGGCAGCACGCGGTCCAGGGTGGTGGCCAGCGACTCGGTGCCCGGCAGCGCGTTGCGGTCCAGACCGGCGTAGCGGCGGTCATGGATCGGGTGGCCCGGATCTTCCAGGTCCATCGGCGGCGGCGGGATGTCGTACGAACGACGCCAGACCTTGACCTGCTCTTCGCCGTGCTTGGCCGCGGTCTCGGCCTTGTCCAGCCCCTGCAGGCCGCCGTAGTGCCGCTCGTTGAGGCGCCAGGACTTGTTCACCGGCAGCCAGTCCTGCTCCAGCTCGGCCAGCGCACCCTGCAGGGTGTGGATGGCACGCTTGAGCACGGAGGTGTGGGCGACGTCGAACTGCAGGCCTTCCTCGCGCATCAGGCGACCGGCGGCGGCCGCTTCCCGGCGCCCCTGCTCGGTCAGGTCGACATCGACCCAGCCGGTGAAGCGGTTGTCCAGGTTCCACTGGCTCTGGCCATGGCGCAACAGTACGAGTTTACGGGTCACTGCAGGGTCTCCAACGCGAGGAAAGGCAGACCGCCATTGTAGCCCGGCCGCCGCTCACCGGGCCGTGGCGCCGCCCGTGCGATGCTGTGACCGATGAATACGGTGATCGATCCCGGATGTTGGGAAGGCAGCGTCTCCGCGGCACGCGCGCAGCAGCTCCAGCTGGCCGGCCGCGTGGAGCGCCAGGACCGCCTGCCACGCGACGTCCGTTGGCTGGGCGGGCTGGATGTTGGCTTTGAAGACGACGGCGCCATCACCCGCGCCGCGGCGGTACTGCTGGACGTGGAGACGCTGAAGCCCGTGGCGCAGGAGATCGCGCGCATCCCCACGGTGATGCCCTACATCCCCGGCCTGCTCAGCTTCCGCGAGCTGCCGGCACTGCTGGCCGCGCTGGCGCTGCTGCCGCGCACGCCGGACCTGGTGTTCGTCGATGGCCATGGCATCAGCCATCCGCGCCGGCTGGGCGTGGCCGCGCATCTGGGCGTGGTCACCGACCTGCCCAGCATCGGCGTGGCCAAGTCAAAGCTGGTGGGCCGGTTCGTCGAACCGGGCGCCGAGGCCGGTGCACATGCGCCGCTGCAGGATGGCGACGAACAACTGGGCTGGGTGCTGCGCAGCAAGGTGCGCTGCAAGCCGCTGTTCGTGGCCGGCGGCCATCGGGTCAGTGCCGATACCGCGCTGGACTGGGTGCAGCGCACGCTGCGCGGTTACCGGCTGCCGGAACCGACCCGGCTGGCGGATCGGCTGGCCTCGCGACGCGACGAATGACCGCACCGGGCATTCCCCGGTGCGGCTTTCATTTTCATTCAATGATGCACGTGGCCGCGATGGCCCTGCGCGTCCTCACCGTGGTCGTGGCCTTCATGGCCCTGCTGCGCGCCGCCCTTTGCCGACGCCGGTCCAGCGCAGGCTTCACCACAGTGGTCCGCTTCGATCTGCAGCGTCACGTGTTCGATGCCGAAGTCATCGTGCAGGCGCCCGCCCAGCTCACGGCGCAGCGCATCGGCGTCGGTGCCGTCGCGCATCACGATGTGCGCGGTCAGCGCCGGCGTGCTGGAGGCCAGCGCCCACACATGCAGGTCATGCACGTCCAGCACCGCAGCATGACCGGACAGGCTGTCGCGCACCTTGGCCACGTCCACGCCCTTGGGCACGCCTTCCAGCAGCACGTTGATCGCCTCGCGCATCAGCACGTAGGTGCGCGGCAGTACCCACAGGCCGATCAGCACGGCCAGGATCGGGTCGATCGGCTTCCAGCCGGTCCACTTGATCAACAACGCACCGGCGATCACCGCCACCGAGCCAAGCATGTCCGCCCACACTTCCAGGTAGGCGCCCTTCACGTTCAGGCTCTCGCCGCTGCCGGCCTGCAGCAGGCGCATCGAGATCAGGTTGATGACCAGGCCTGCGGCGGCGATCACCAGCATGCCCGAAGATGCGATCTCCTGCGGTTCGCGGAAGCGACCGATCGCCTCCCACAGGATGTAGGCGGCGACCACGAACAGCATGGCGCCGTTGATCATCGCGCCCAGCGCTTCCAGGCGTGCATAGCCGTAGGTGCGGCGCGCGTCCGGCGGGCGCCGACTCAACCGCACCGCGACCAGCGCGATCATCAGTGCCAGTGCATCGGTGGCCATGTGTGCCGCGTCGGACAGCAGCGCCAGGCTGTTGGTCCAGAACGCGCCCACCACCTCGATGACGAGGAAGGTGGAGGTCAGGCCGAGGGCCCACCACAAGGGTTTCTCGTGGCGGATCTGGGATGGCAGGTGATCGTGGTCGTGGCCCATGGCAACAGCTCCTTTGCGATGCGGTGCAGGCTACGCCGTGCTGGCGGGGGAGACTATTACGGTGTTTATAACATTGCAGCCCAGGCGATCCCTCACCGTGCATGGCCCGGCGCTACCGGAGCGTGGCCGGCAGCGCCAGGCCTGGCCTGGCGACCGCAGCGGACCGGCGTCCGCGTGCGGTCAGAACCCGAAGCGCAGGCTGGCCCAGTACGCGCGGCCCGGTTCGTTGTAGGTCGCCGCACCGGCATCGCTGCTGTTGGCCTCGCGGAACAGGCGCTTGTCGGCCAGGTTGTTCACGCCGAAGCCGAAGCTGACGGTCCCGGTCACCCTGTAGCGCGCGCTCACGCCCCAGATGTTGTAGGCACCGCGGTCCTGCAGCGCGATCGAGGGATCGCAGCTGCCGGTGCAGCGCGGATCATTGTTGATGTTGGCGGTGGCCGGCTTCTGCTTGCCGTAGAACGTGCCGGTCAGCAGCACCGACAGCTTGTCGGTGGCCTGCCAGTCCAGCATCGTGTTGACGGTGTACTTCGGGATCACCGACAGCGGCTGGCCGGTGCTCTTGTTCTCGTTTTCCACCATGTAGGTGAAGTTGTTGCTCCATTTCAGGCGGTTGCCCTGCTCGCCCAGCAGCGGGATCACCAGGTTGCCTTCAAGCCCCTGCACGATCGCCTTGGGCGCGTTCTCCCAGCGGAAGATGCGGCCCTTGGTGTCGGCGGTCAGGCCAATCTGGGTGTAGCCGGCCTGGATCTTGTCCTTGTAGTCGTTGTGGAAGTAGGTCAACGAGGCCTGCCAGCCGCTCTGCGGTGCCCACTCGATGCCCAGTTCCTTGTTCAGGCTGGTTTCCGCCTTCAGGTCCGCGTTGCCGCGCATGTAGCAACCGGCACCCAGGCTCGGCAGTGCATTCGGGCAGCCGTTGCCACGGGTGTAGTACAGATAGTCCGGATTGGACTGGTACAGGTTCGGCGCCTTGAACGCGCGGGCGATGCCGCCCTTCACCACCCAGTCGCTGTTGATGCGGAACTGCGCATTGAGGCTGGGGCTGGTGTTGTTGCCGAACTGGCTGTGGTGGTCGAAGCGCAGGCCCGGGGTGACGATCCAGCGCTCACCCAGGTAGATGTTGTCTTCGACGAACACTGCGGTGGTCTGCGCGTCGGCCTTGCCCCGCGCGCGATCGGCCGACAGCCCCGGGATACCGCCGCCGCTGCTGCTGGACTGGCTCATCGAGTACGGGTCGGTCAGGCGGCTGTCCAGGTATTCAAAGCCCAGCGTCCAGATGTTCTCGGCGCTGCCCAGCGAGGTCGGGAAGCTCACTTCGCCATCCAGCTGGTAGTTGCGCAGGCGCGAGGTCGACCAGTCGGTGCCGTTGAAGCTGCCTTCCGGGCCACCGGCCAGGCCTTCATTGATGCGCGAGTTGTTGACCGCTTCCACCGCGGCGGTCACCCGCGAGGTCACGTCGCCCCAGCGGCCGCGATGGGTGATCGCGCCGGTGTTGCGGTACATGCGGTTGGTTTCCGCTTCGCCTTCGGCCAGCGCCGCCAGGTCAACGCCGGTCGAGGTACCGGTAGTGCTGACCGCGCGGTCACCGGCGTAGATGTTGCCCTGGCGGCTGGTGCCGGCTTCGAACTCCACCACCTGGTCGGTGGTGATGTCCCAGCGCAGCAACGCGTTGACGTCGCGGTTCTTGACACCCTCGCGGCCAGCCGGTGGCACCGCGTTCGGGCTGGTGGCGTACTGGCGGTTGAGGTCCAGTGAGTCGGCGTCGGTCTTGTTGAGGTTGCCGTACAGGCGGAACGACAGGGTGTCGGTCATCGGCCCGCTCAGCTGCAGGCCGACGCGCTCGCTGCCGCCTTCGGCGCTGTGCTCGGGCACCAGGCCATACAGGTCGACCGCTCCGGTCAGGTCGCCGGTCGGGCGCTTGGTGATGATGTTGACCACGCCGCCGGACGCACCGGAGCCATAGCGTGCCGCCGCAGGGCCGCGCAGCACTTCGATGCGCTCGATCATTTCCGCCGGCACCCAGTTGGTATCACCGCGGGTATTGCGCTCACCGCTACGGCCCATGCGCACGGCGTCACGCGCACCGATGCGCTTGCCGTCGACCAGGATCAGGGTGTTTTCCGGCCCCATGCCACGCAGGTCGATCTGGCGGTTGTTGCCGTACTGGCCCGAGGCGCTGTTGCCGGTGAGGTTGACGCCCGGCATGGTGCGCAGCAGCTCGGCGATGTCGTTGGCCGGCGGGCGCTTGGCGATGTCCTCGGCGGTGATGGTCGAGGTACCCAGTGCCTGGCGGGCAATCTGCGAGGCGGTGACATGCACCGTGTCGATATCGGTGGCATCGGTTTCGGCCTGGGCGGTCAGGGCGCTTCCCGCCAGCAGGGCGGCAACGGCGAGCGCCAGCGGGCGCGGCGAAAGGACAACGGCAGGAGACATGATCTGGACCTTCTGGCAGGGCAACGGGGCCTCTGGCAAAGGGCTTGAGGCAACGACGAGGGGGAGGCGGAGCGTCGCTGCAGTCGCCTGCGGGCCGATCCGTGCGCGCATTCTCCCATCAATGCGAGTGATTCTCAAATGCGTTCACTCATTGCCGCCGCGGCGCCGACGTGCTTTGCGCGCCGTGCAACCCTGCATCGCGCATAAACTGACCGGCCAACCCGCCATCAACCGTGCGCCACCGCGGCCGATACCCGTGGTTTGCCGTACGCAGTCAGAGATCGACGTGGAACCACCCCAACTGGACGATGCCAGCCAACCGCTGGCCGAGGCCTGGCAGCACTGCCTGCAACAGGCCGGCCCTGCCGCCACCGCGCTGCTGCACGCCGCCGCCGCCGATGCCCCGCCGGCGCTGGCCCAACGCTTCTACGAGGTACTGCTGCAGGACGGGCGTGCACGCCGCTTCCTGTCCCACGATCAGGTCAAGCAGCGCCTGCAGCCGGCCATGCAGCGCTGGCTGGTGCAGTTGCTGACCACCAATGCCGACGGTATTGCCGGCGCCGTTGCCTCGCAGCGGGTGATCGGCGATGTGCATGCCCGGGTCGGTATTCCGGTCGACCTGGTCACCCGCGGCGCGCGCGTGCTCAAGCACGAACTGTTCGTGCGCCTGCACGACGACGCGCCCGACAGTGCCACTGCGTTCGCCGCCATCGACTGCCTCAGCGCGATCATGGACATCGCCATGGAAGGCATGACCCTGGCCTATACCCATGCACGCGAGCGCTCGACCCGCGCCGATGCTGCGTACCGGCTGTTCTCGCTGGTGCAGAACGTCGGCACCGAACGCGAACGCCAGCGCGCACTGCTGCTGGACTGGGAGAACGCCCTGCTCTACGCGCTCGCTGGCCACGTACAGGCCAGCGACAGCGCCAGCCTGGCCACTTCCGAGTTCGGCCTGTGGTTCACCCACAAGGGCATCCCCAGCTTCGGCGAGAGCAGCGAGACCCGGCAGGTCGGCCAGCTGATGGCCCGCATCGACAGCAACCTGCAGCGGGCGAGCAACGATGCCCCGGCACAACGACTGGCGGTGCTGCCGGCCATCCGCGAGGACCTGGCCGCCATCCGCACCCTGATGACGCTGCTGTTCGAGCGCATCGGCGAGCTGGATGCCGGCAGCGATGCGCTGACCAACCTGCTCAACCGCCGCTTCCTGCCTACCGTGCTGCGCCGGGAGATCGAGCTGGCCACGCGCAACCGCACGCCGTTCTCGCTGCTGCTGCTCGACCTGGATCACTTCAAGGCGATCAACGACGGCCACGGCCACGACGCCGGGGACCGCGCGCTGCAGCACGTCGCCGGCCTGCTCGGCCAGCTGACCCGCGGCAGTGACTACCTGTTCCGCTATGGCGGCGAGGAGTTCGTGGTGGTGCTGGTCGCGGCCAGCGAATCACAGGCCGCGGTGATCGCCGAAAGCCTGCGGCGGCAGATCGCGCAGTCACCGGTGGCATTGGCCAACGGCCAGGTACTGGCACTGACCGCCAGCATCGGCGTAGCCGGCCATGACGGCCACCCGGACTACGAGCGGCTGATGGCACGGGCCGATGCGGCGATGTACGAGGCCAAGCGCAGCGGCCGCAACCGCGTGGTAGTGGCCAGCGCGGACCTTGAGGAAGCACCGGGACGGCGTGCACTGCAGCGATGACGACAGGACAGGTAGAGTCGACCGCTGGTCGACTATCGCACGCAGCGCGGGATTTTTCGCACGCGGGGCGAAGAGCAGTCGACTGACAGTCGACTCTACCGACAGTCGACTCTACCGGTTCGCGCGCCAGCCGATGCATTGGACGCCACCACCCGCCATGCTGCCCACCACAACAGCGCCAGCGCCGCGATGCCTGCACCCAGCAGGCACACCGCAGGCCAGCCATGCCGGGCCTGCATCCAGGGCCCGGCAGCCGCACCGGCACCACTGCCCACTGCATAGAACAGCATGTACAACGCCACCAGGCGTCCATGCTGTTCTGCCGGTGCACGCAGCAGCAGCGCCTGGTTCGATATGTGCAGTGCCTGCCCACCGAGGTCGAGCACGATCACGCCCAGCAGCAGCAACGACAGCGCCTGCGGCAGGCCCAGCAGCGGCCACCACGCGGCCAGCATCAGCAGCAACGCGCCAAGACTGACCCGACCGGCGAAACCGCGGTCCATCCAGTGCCCGACCCGCGCCGCCATCAAGGCGCCCACTACGCCGGCCAAGCCCAGTGCGCCGATGGCCGCGGTGGACCACTGCAACGGCGGCGCCGACAACGGCAGCGGCACCGCCGCCCAGAACACGTTGAGGCCAGCAAACAGCAGCAATGCCAGCGGCCCACGCTCGCGCAGCGCGCGGTCCCGGCGCAGCATGCCCAGCATCGAACCCAGCAGTTCGCGCCAGCGCGGTGGTACCGCCGGCACCGGCACCGCCGGCAGGCGCCGCCACAGCAGCACGGCCAGGGCCGCCATCAGCGCTGCCGACAGCAGATAGACCGCCCGCCAGCCGACGGTGGCCGCGACCGCGCCCGATACAACGCGCGCCAGCAACAGGCCGATGAACACGCCGCCCTGCACCACGCCCACCAGGCGCCCGCGCTGCTCGGGCGGCGCAAGCGTGGCGGTATAGGCGATCAAGCCCTGGGTCAGCGCGGTGCCCAACAGCCCGGCCAGCAGCATGCCCGACAACAGCCAACCGGCCGTGCGTGCCGCTGCCAGCCACAGCAGGGCCAGCACCAGCGCCATCAACTGCATCCGCAGCAGGCGTCGCCGGTCACCGCGATCGGCGAGCGGCAGCAGGCCCAGCAATGCCAGCACACTGCCGGCCTGGGTTGCCGCCAACACTGCGCCCGCCACGGCACGGTCCAGTGCGAAGGCCTGTGCCAGCCGATCCAGCAGCGGTTGCGCGTAATAGACGTTGGCAACGCTGGCGCCGGCCGCGACCGCGAGCAGGGTCAGCAATGGGCGGGACATCGATGCGCTCATGATGTAGTTGCAATTTGAAACTTGATGCAGGCTATCGTCATTGGTTTTAAACTGCAACCACATTCGGAGGCCACAGCATGCACGCCAACAGTCCCTGCCCCGTTGCCCGCAGCGCCGACCTGCTCGGTGATCGCTGGGCACTGCTGGTGATCCGCGATGCCTTCGACGGAGTCACACGCTTTGGCGACTTCCAGCGCAGCCTCGGCGCGGCGCGCAACATCCTCAGCGATCGCCTGCGCAGGCTGGTCGAGGCCGGCATCCTGCAACTGCAACCGGCCTCCGATGGCTCGGCCTACCAGGAATACGTGCTCACCCACGCCGGCCAGGAACTGTTCCCGCTGCTGGTCGCGCTGCGCCAGTGGGGAGAACGCCATCGCTTCAGCGCCGGTGAAGCCCATTCGCAGTTGATCGAATCCAGCACGCGGCGACCACTGCCCTACATGCAGCCACACGGGCGCGACGGTCAGCCGCTGCAGGCCGCCGCCACCCGCGTGCGCAAGCTCAAGGACGACCAGCGCGACGCCTGATCCGCCCATTCGCGCACACCACGATCCGGCCGCGCCGGTTAGCATCGGAGGTTTCCGCCGCCGGACGCCGCCGATGCCGCGCTATCGCCCTTTCCTGCTGACCGCCCTGCTGTTGCCGCTGCTGGCCTGCGCCACAGCAACCACGCAGGCCCGCGAGGTTGCCGCGCCCGCCGACCACGTGCAGGCCGATGGCCCCTATGTATTCCGCCAGGGCGACCAGCTGCAGGCCAAGTGGATCTGCGACGACAAGGTCGAGTCGCGCTCGCTGGCCATCAACACGACGGGCACCGATATCGCGCCGCGCTGTGGCTACGAACACACCGTGCACGTGGCCGCGCCGAATGCGGCCTCGGTCTCCGTGCTGCCGGCCGCGCCGCGCATCGTCGCGCTGTCGGACATCCATGGCCAGTACGGGCTGCTGGTGCGCCTGCTGCGCGCCCACCAGGTCATCGACGCCCAGGATCGCTGGGCCCTGGGCAAGGACACGCTGGTCATCGCTGGCGATGTATTCGACCGCGGCCCGCAGGTGACCGAGGCGTTCTGGCTGCTGTACGGCCTGCAGCAGCAGGCCGCCGCCGCCGGTGGCGCAGTGCACTTCGTGCTAGGCAACCACGAAACCATGGTGCTGTACGACGACCTGCGCTACGTCAACCCGAAGTACCTGCGCAGCGCCCAGCTGCTGGGCCGCAGCTACCCGCAACTGTATGGCGCCGACTCGGTGATCGGGCAGTGGCTGCGCACCCGCCCGGTGCTGCTGAAGATTGGCGATACCCTGTTCCTGCATGGCGGCATCTCGCCCGAAGCGGTGCAGCTGGCGCTGGACCCGGCACGCACCAATGCGGCCTATCAGGCCTCTCTGGGCCTGCCCAAGGCCGAAGTGAAGGCCGACCCGGCCACCGCACCGCTGTATGACGGCAAGACCAGCCCGATCTGGTACCGCGGCTATTTCGATGGCCGCCTCGACACCGCGGCGGTACAGGCCGTGCTCGATCGCCTGCAGCTCACGCGCATCGTGGTTGGCCATACCTCGATGCCGCACGTCAGCAGCTTCCATGGCGACCGCGTGATCGCCATCGACAGCAGCATCAAGAACGGCGAGAACGGCGAACTGCTGTTCATCGAGGATGGCAGGCTCAGCCGCGGCCTGCTGGACGGCTCACGGGTGCCGCTGGTACTGGGTGAGCCGGGCCTGCAGGACTGAATGGCGGGACAGCGCGACGGCGCCGGGAGGTGCCGGCGCGCTCCACCTTCACCCCGTTTGCGGCTACCCTCGGCAGCCGAGAGGCCCACCCCGTCCATCCGCTGGGCCCGACCGTTACAGGAGCCTCCCGCGCATGCGCGTTCTGATTGCTGAAGACGACCCGGACATCGCCTCCGGCCTGTGCGCCTCGCTGCGCCGGCAGGGGCATGTGGTCGACCACGTCGACAACGGCGCGCACGCCGACGCCGCGCTGGGTTCGACCCAATACGCGCTGCTGGTGCTGGATCTGGGCCTGCCGCAGCTGGATGGCCGCGACGTGCTGCAGCGCCTGCGCCAGCGCGGCGATGGCCTGGCGGTACTGGTGGTGACCGCCCGCGACGGCCTGGCCGAACGCGTGCGCGTGCTCGACCTCGGTGCCGACGACTACCTGGTCAAGCCATTCGCACTGGACGAATTCGAAGCCCGCGTGCGCGCACAGCTGCGCCGCGTGACCAGCAATGGCAACCCGGACCTGCGCATCGGCCGCCTGCGCATCGATCTGGCCGGGCATCGGGTGTGGATCGACGACCAGTCGCTGGAACTGACCGCACGCGAGTTCGGCCTGCTGTCGGCACTGGCGGTGCGCGCCGAGCGCATCGTCTCGCGCGCACAGCTGGTGGAGGCGCTGTGCGACTGGGGCCAGGACCTGACCGACAACGGCCTGGACATCGCCCTGCACCGCCTGCGCCGCAAGCTGCAGCCCGGCGGCATGGGCATCCGCACCGTGCGCGGACTGGGCTACATGCTGGAAGACGCGCAGGACGACAGCGCCCCGTGATCAGCGGCCCCCCCAGCCTGCGTCGGCGCCTGCTCGCCTTCCTGGCGTTGCCGATGCTGGGCCTGCTTACCTTCAATACGATCCTGGCCTATTACGTTGCGTTGGATTATTCCAACCGCATCCACGACCGTAACCTGATCGACGACACGCACTCGTTCGCGCAGATGCTGAGCACCATGCCGGTGACCAGCGACCTGTCTCCGCAGGCGCGCTTCCTGATCGAGTACGACCCCGACGGCCATCGCTATTTCAACGTCGACAGCAGCCGCAAGGGCACCCTCAGCGGCAATGCGGACTTCAGCCCGTATGCCCCTTCTCAGGACTGCACCGGCGTGCATCCGGCCCTGTACGACGGCAACCTCAATGGCCAGCAGGTGCGCATGGCCACCGTCTGCACGCAGGCGATGAACGATCCGCAGGACGAGCTGGCGGTGACCGTGGCCGAAAGCATGGCCGACCGCCGCCAGCGTGCGCGCGAGATCCTGATGATCATCATCCCGCTGATGACCATGCTGGCGCTGGGCACCGCAGCGCTGGTCTGGTTCGGCGTGACCTACGGCCTGCGCATCCTCACGCCGCTGAGGACCCGCCTGGCGCAGCGCCGTGGCGAACTGGCACCGATCTCCGACGCCGACGTGCCGGAGGAGATCCAGCCGCTGATCAGCACCATCGACGATCTGTTCGCGCGCCAGGCGGAAATGATCACGCTGCAGAACCGCTTCATCGCCGATGCCGCGCACCAGCTGCGTTCGCCGCTGGCCGGCATGGCCCTGCATGTGGACCAGGCGCTGGCCCATGGTGACCCGGACACGGTGCGCGAGGCATTGCAGCACATCCGCCGGCTCAACCAGCGCACCGCCCGGGTCAGCACCCAGCTGCTCGCACTGAGCCGGGCGCAGACCGTGCCCGATACCGTGGAGGCACTGGACCTGTGCGAGCTGGTGCCGCAGTGGGTCGGCATGCGCGTGCCCGAAGCGATCCGCGATGGCATTGATCTTGGTTACCGCGGCAGCCCCCACCCGCTGCGCGTGCTCGGCAACGGTGCCCAGCTGCAGGAAGCACTGGACAACCTGATCGACAACGCGCTGCGCTATGCCGGCCGCGATGCGACCGTCACGGTCGGCGTGCATGCGCTGGATGACAATGACGTCGAACTGTACGTGGAGGACAACGGCCCCGGCGTGCCCGAGGACGTGATGCCACGGCTGGGCGAGCGCTTCTTCCGAGCGCCTGGCACCGCAGCCAGCGGCACCGGCCTGGGCCTGGCCATCGCGCACGAAGCGGTGGAGCATTCCGGCGGCCGCCTGACCTTCCTCAACCGCGCCGGTGGGGGCCTGAAGGTCGCCATCACACTGCCGCTGCTGAAGGCCCCCTGACCCGTACCGGGGCGCTGAAAGGCTGGCGAAAATCGCGCTTGCGATCCTGACCATCCCCACTGCCGTCCCGGAGCCGCCAGGTGACCGAATCGCACGACTTCTTCCTCCCAGGTGGCCCGCAGGGCGTGCTGCTGGTCCACGGCCTGACCGGCACCCCGGCGGAAATGCGCATGCTGGGCAAGGGCCTGAACAGCGCCGGCTTCACCGTACACGGCGTGCAGTTGCCCGGCCATTGCGGCACCGTGGATGACCTGCTGGCGACCACCTGGGAACAGTGGTACCAGGGCGTGGAAGATGCAGCGGCGAGCCTGCGTGGCAAGGTCGACCAGTTGTTCGTCGGCGGCCTGTCGATGGGCGCGGTACTGGCGCTGGCGCTGGCTGCACGCCGCCCCGAATGGGTGTCCGGCGTCGGCGTGTATGGCGCCACCTTCCGCTACGACGGCTGGAACATTCCCGCCGTGGCCCGCCTGTCGTTCCTGCTGCCGTGGTTCAAGCGCTTCAACATCGGCCGCGACCGCATGTTCATGGAAGAACCGCCCTATGGCCTGCGTGACGAGCGCCTGCGTGCGCAGGTCAGTGCCGCCATGCTGTCCGGCGACAGCGCCGCGGCCGGCCTGCCGGGCAACCCCTGGCACGCGCTGGCCGAGATGCGCGCCCTGAGCAACTGGACCCGCCGCCACCTGCACCAGGTCACCGCACCGTGCCTGGTGATGCACGCCCGCGAAGACGACGTGGCCAGCATGGGCAACGCCGAACTGGTGATATCGAGGGTCAGCGGCCCGAAGGAACTGGTGGTGCTGGAAGACAGCTACCACATGATCACGATCGACCGCGAACGCCGCGAGGTGATCCGCCGCAGCGCGCGTTTCTTCACCGAAATCGGTGAACGCAGCGGCGTGCTCAAGGCGGTGGCCTGAGATGGGGGCACTCGCCACGCTGCTGTGGCTGGCCAATGTGGTGCTCGATACCGGTGGCCAGCTCGCCTTCAAGGCCGCCGCCAGCGACCCGCAGGATGGCGAAGGACTGCAACGCTGGAAACACATGCTCAGCCGCCCCTGGCTGTGGATCGGCATCGCCTGCTACGTGCTTGAGTTCGTTGCCTGGATCGCGTTCCTGTCGCTGGTGCCGTTGTCCAAGGGCGTGCTGCTGGGCTCGATCAACATCGTCGCGCTGATGATCGCCGGCCGCATCCTGTTCCGCGAAAAGCTCACGCCATTGCGGGTGACCGGCATGCTGCTGGTCACGGCGGGCGTGGCGGTGGTGGGGGCCGGCTCATGAGGCGCCTGTATGTGATCGGCTTTCCCCTGCTGATGGCCTTCGACACGCTGGCCCAGCTGTGCTTCAAGTACGCCGGTGACGCCGCGCTGCCGGTCGAGGCCAACACCGCGTGGCTGCTGCGCGTACTGTCGCAGCCGTGGGTATACGGCGCGGTCCTCGGCTACATCGGCGCGTTCTTCACCTGGATGAGCCTGCTGCGCCATGCGCCGATCGGCCCGGCGTTCGCGGCCTCGCACCTGGAGGTGATCAGTGTGCTGCTGCTGTCGGCCTGGCTGCTGAAAGAGCCGCTCACCCTGCACCACCTTGTCGGTGCGGTACTGATCGTGGCTGGCATCGTCTGCCTCGGCCGCGCCGAAGCGGACGACCCGCACAGCCCCGCCGACAGCACCTCGTGAGCGGGCTGCGATGAGCCTGTTCGCGCGCGAACTGCCGCCGACCGCTGGCCTGCCGATGCAGGCCAGCGACTTCCTTCCCGGCGGCGGCGACCTGCGCGACATCCTGGCCACCCAGCTCGGCACACCGCCGCTGCAGCTGACCTGTTCCGGCACCCACGCGCTGCTGATCGCGCTGCGTACCCTGCGCAAGCGCGCGCCCAAGCGCGATACCGTGATCCTGCCGGCCTATACCTGTCCGCTGGTGCCGATCGCGGTGCACAGCCTCGGCCTGCGCGTGCAGCTGTGCGATACCCGGCGTGGCCATTTCGACTTTGATCCGGCACAGCTCTCGCGCCTGGCCGACGCACGGACGCTGGCAATCCTGCCCACCCACCTCGGCGGGCGCATCGCCGATGTCGAACGGGCCTGCGAGGTCGCACGCGGCGCCGGTGCCTGGGTGATCGAAGATGCCGCACAGGCGCTGGGCGCACGGGTCGGCAACAGCAGCGTGGGCCTGCGTGGCGACATCGGATTCTTCAGCCTGGCCGCCGGCAAGGGGCTGAGCCTGCATGAAGGCGGCCTGCTGGTCAGCCGCGATGACGAGCTGCGCGCCGCGCTGGCCGAACATGCCGCCGAACAGGTACGTTTCAGCCTGCGCTGGGAGCTGCTTCGCAGCGTGCAGCTGCTGGGTCTTGCCGCCTGTTACCGCCCCTCGCTGCTGTCGCTGGTGTACGGCAATCCGCTGCGCAGCGCCCTGCAACGCGGCGATCTGGAAGACGCGGTCGGAGACATTTTCCCGCTGGACATCCCGCAGCACCGGGTCAGCCAGTGGCGGCAGAACGTGGGCGCCCACGCTGCACGGCGGCTGCCTGCGTTCCTGCAGGCCGGGCGCCTGCGCGCACTGCAGCTGCGTGTGCAGCTGGCACAGCTGCCGGCGGTGGAGGTGGTCGATGGCCTGGCCGGCACCGGCGGCACCTGGCCGATGCTGATGCTGCTGCTGCCCAGCCAGCGCGCGCGCGATGCCGCACTGGACGAACTGTGGCCGCGCGGCCTCGGTGCCAGCCGCATGTTCATCCATGCCCTGCCCGACTACGCCTACCTGCGTGGCATCGTGCCGCAGGACGACATGCCGAACGCGCGCGACTTCGCCGCACGCATGCTGACCCTCGGCAACAGCGCCTGGCAGACACGGGAAGAGACCGCGCAGATCCTGCGGGCGCTGGCCGCTGCGCAGCCCTGAAAGCGCGGTTTTCACGGCATCACGCCCATTCAGCACGCTCGATTCCTGAACACTTTCCCCACCCGGCGGTGCAGGCTTT
Organism: Stenotrophomonas sp. CASM106; assembly: GCF_049384825.1. Classification (NCBI taxonomy): domain Bacteria; kingdom Pseudomonadati; phylum Pseudomonadota; class Gammaproteobacteria; order Lysobacterales; family Lysobacteraceae; genus Stenotrophomonas; species Stenotrophomonas sp. CASM106. Next base: position 358,577 of record NZ_JBMRFS010000002.1, on the reverse strand, counting down.
CAACAGGAAAGGAACGAGAAAGGCTGCCTGCCTACATTGAGCCTGCCCCGGCATCGTGCCGGACGTTTCTTTCATCGACGGACCTGCCCATGCACTGGAGCATCCTGTGTGACTTCGATGGCACCATCAGCCTCGAAGATGTCATCGACTCGCTGCTGGAGAAGTACGGCCAGCCGGGCTGGCAGCAACTGGAAGACCAGTGGAAGGCGGGAAAGATCGGCTCGCGTGAATGCATGCAGGGCCAGGTGCGGCTGCTGAAGCTGGACCCGGCCACGCTCGACGCGCACCTGGACCAGGTGCAGATCGATCCGGGCTTCGCCGCCTTTGTCAGCCGCGCCGAACAGCTGGGCGTGCCGCTGCGCATCGTCAGCGACGGGCTGGACTATGCGATCCACCGCATCCTCGCCAACCACGGCCTGTCGCGACTGCCGGTGGTGGCCAACCACCTGCGCTGGTGCGAAGACCATTGGGAACTGGAGTCGCCCTACCAGGCCGAAGGATGCCGCAGTGGTACCTGCAAGTGCACCTGCGCCGCGCAGGCGCGTGCCGACGAAGCACCACGCGTGCTGATGATCGGCGATGGCAGCTCGGATTTCTGCGTCTCCGAAGATGCCGACTTCGTGTTCGCCAAGCGCCGCCTGATCACCCATTGCACGAAGGCCGGCATCGAGCATGCCGCCATCGATACCTTCCACGATGCAATCGCACTGTTGCCGCGCTTGCTCGATGGCAGCCTGCTGCAGCCACGTCGCCTCGACGCCAGCCCGCAGCCCGCCGCACTGCCCCTGCTGCTGGCCACCGCCTGAGCACTCCCTTCCAGGCGCGCTCCCCCGTCACCCCTTTCGAACGTCCTTCACGGAACCGAACTGCATGAACATTTTTGACAAGAACGCCGACGCGGCTGCCTCCGACGCGCAGCTGCTGGCCGACGAAGCCCGCTACAGCTCCTTCGGCGACACCGTCCACTACGTCGACCCGCCGAAGATCTTCCAGCGCGGCGAAGGAAGCTACATGTTCGACGGTGCGGGCGTGCCCTACCTCGACCTGCAGATGTGGTACTCGGCCTGCAACTTCGGCTACAGCAACAAGCGCCTGAACGACGCGCTGAAGGACCAGATCGACACCCTGCCGCAGGTCGCCAGCCAGTACCTGCACCCGACCCGCGTGCAGCTGGCCAAGACCATTGCCGTGGACATGCACCAGAAGTTCGGCCTCGACGGCCGCGTGCACTTCAACGTCGGCGGCGCGCAGGCCATTGAAGATTCGCTGAAGATCGTGCGCAACGCGCGCGGCGGCAAGAGCCTGATGTTCGCCTTCGAGGGCGGCTACCACGGCCGCACCCTGGGTGCCTCGTCGATCACCTCCAGCTACCGCTACCGCCGCCGCTACGGCCACTTCGGCGAGCGCGCGATGTTCATCCCGTTCCCGTACCCGTTCCGTCGCCCGAAGGGCATGACCCCGGACGAGTACTCCGACCACTGCGTGTGGCAGTTCGAGCGCCTGTTCGAAAGCGAGTACAACGGCGTGTGGGATCCCAAGGTCGGCCAGGCCGAGTACGCCGCGTTCTACGTCGAGCCGATCCAGGGCACCGGCGGCTACGTCATCCCGCCGCGCAACTTCTTCACTGGCCTCAAGCGCGTGCTGGACAAGTACGGCATCCTGATGGTCGTCGATGAAATCCAGATGGGTTTCTGGCGCACCGGCAAGCTGTGGTCGATCGAGCACTTCGGCGTTACCCCGGACGTGCTGGTGTTCGGCAAGGCGCTGACCAACGGCCTGAACCCGCTGTCGGGCCTGTGGGCGCGCGAAGAACTGATCAACCCGACCGTGTTCCCGCCGGGCTCCACCCACTCCACCTTCAACTCCAATCCGCTGGGCACCCGCCTCGGCCTGGAAGTGCTGAAGCTGGGCAAGGAAATGGATTACGAGCGCACCGTGCCGGAGAAGGGCGCGTACTTCCTGGACGGCCTGCGTGGCCTGCAGAAGCGTCACCCGGAGATCGGCGACGTCGACGGCCTGGGCCTGGCCCTGCGCGCCGAGATCTGCCAGACCGACGGCTACACCCCCAACAAGGAACTGCTGGACCGCATGGTCGACATCGGCCTGGCCGGTGACCTCCTGCACGACGGCAAGCGCATGGGCCTCGTGCTCGACGTGGGTGGCTGGTACAAGAACGTGATCACCTTCGCGCCGTCGCTGGACATCAGCTACGAAGAGATCGACCTGGCGATCACCCTGCTCGACCAGGCGCTGACCAAGGCCAAGGGCTGAGGTCGATGCGCTGCCGGTTCCCGTGCCGATGGAGATGACGTCACGCGCATCCAGCACCGCGCTGGAACCGGCCGCGCTGCTGGAGGGCTTCCTGGCCCACCCGCCGCTTGGATTCGAGGCAGGCCTGCTTCCCAGCGGCCTGCCGACCTTCCGTGCGCCGCTCGACCTGACCACCACGATGGACGACGACCTGCGCGGCAAGCTGCTTGGCTTGCCGCTGTCGCGCCTGTGGCGGCCCTGGATCACCTGGAAGACCCGCTTCGTCGGTGCCACCAGCACCGAGTACAGCCCGTTGCCCGCGCACGTCGCACCAGAGGCATTGGCCGAGGACGTGACGCGTCACGCGATCGGCGATTCCCGGCTGCTGGTGGTCAAGGACCTGGCAATCGATTCGCCGCTGCTGGACGACGCGGCCAATGCACACAGTAGCGCCTTCCTGCAGGCGCTGCTGGCACGCGGTTTCGTCGAACTGGAAGGCATGCCGCTGGCTTGGGTGGCGATCGATTTCGATTCGATCGATGGCTATCTCGGACGCCTGTCGTCCTCGCGCCGCAAGAACATCCGGCGCAAGCTGCGCTCGCGCGATGGCCTGCAGATCGACTGCATCGCCACCGGCGATCCGGCCCTCGCCAACCCGCAACTGCAGGCCGAACTGTACGCGCTGTACCTGGGCGTGTTCGCGCAGAGCGCGGTGCATTTCGACCAGCTCGACGTGGCCTACTTCCAATACCTGCTGGCCGACAGCCAGGGCCAGGGACGGATGTTCCTGTACCGCCACCAGGGTCTGCTGATCGGCTGGAACCTGTGCTACATCCACGCCGGAAAGCTGGTGGACAAGTACATCGGCCTGGCCTACCCGCAATCACGCGAGCACAACCTGTACGCGGTCAGCTGGATGCACAACCTCGAGTACGCGCTGCAGCACGGCCTGAGCCACTACGTGGCCGGCTGGACCGACTCGCGGATCAAGGCCGAGCTGGGCGCCCGCTTCACCTCCACCCGGCACGCGATCCACGCCCGCTCCCCGCTGCTGCGCGCTGCCCTGCGCAAGCTGGCACCGTACCTGCAGGGCGAACCTGATGGAGGCGGTTGAACGATGTCGGCGCGTTTTCCGCTGATCCTGGACCTGGACGGTGGCGTACTGCCGCTGCCACAGGCGCAGACCCTGGCGCTGCCGCAGTGGCACGATCCGCTGCGCTTCGCCTGCAGCACTTCAACCCTGGACCGTTTCGCCGCTGAAGTGCTGGCACCGCTGCCGGCCCAGCTCGGCACGGTGATGCTCGGCAGTGGCGACTTCCACCACCTCAGCCTGCCGCTGCTGCGTCGCATGCGCGCGCACCAGCCGTTCCAGCTGGTGGTGCTGGACAACCATCCGGACAACATGCGTTTCCCGTTCGGCATGCACTGCGGGTCGTGGGTGAACGCGGCCAGCAAGCTGCCGCAGATCTCGCACATCCATGTGCTCGGCATCACCTCCAGTGACATCGGCCTGGGCCACGCCTGGGAGAACCATTGGCGCCCGCTGATGGGCGGGCGCCTGACTTACTGGTGCATGGATGTGGACGTGGGCTGGGGCCACCGCCTCGGCAGCGGCCGTGCATTCCGACGGTTCGAGCACCCGGAGGCACTGGTTGCCGCGTTCGCCGCCGAGCAGGCCAAGTCGCCGCAACCGACCTACCTGTCGATCGACAAGGATGTGTTCGCCGAGGACGTCGCCCGCAGCAACTGGGACCAGGGCCGCTTCCAGCTGGAACACGCACTGGTGGTGATCGAAGCGCTGCGCGCCGGCGGCCTGGTCGGCAGCGACATCACCGGCGAAGTGTCGCTGGCCAACTACCAGAGCCGCTTCAAGCGCTGGCTGTCGTCGCTGGACGGCCAACCTGACGTCAGCGCCGAGGATCTGCCGGTGTGGCAGGCACGGCACCAGCAGGTGAATCGCGAACTGCTGGCGGCGATGGCCGCCGTGCCGACCGCCTGCTGACCGCGCCGGTCGTGCCGGCCGCTGGCCGGCGTGGCTTCGGTAGTGCCGGCCGCTGGCCGGCAACCTCATCGTTCCCAGGCTCGCCGGGATGCCGGCCAGCGGCCGGCACTACACTGGACTCCCGCCCCGGAGCCTCGCGATGCCCCAGACCGTCATCCCGCAACTGCGCATGCGCCATGCCGACACCACCCTGCCGTTCTACGTGCAGGGGCTGGGTTTCGTGGTCGACTGGGAACACCGCTTCGAACCCGGCTTCCCGCTGTTCGCCCAGCTCACCCGCGACGGCCAGACGATCTTCCTCACCGAACACAGCGGCGACTGCGAGGTCGGCGGCGCGGTGTACTTCATCGTTGAAGACGTCGACGCCCTGCACCGCGCCTTCAGTGCCGCCAACGTACCGATCGAGCAGCCACCGCACGACACCGGATGGGGCAGCCGCGAGATGCTCCTGCGTGACCCGGACGGCAACCGACTGCGCTTTGCCACCCACGTGGACTGAACGACGCGGGCTTGAGGCGGATATACGGAACATATATGCTTCGTATATCCATTCCGCCAGGACCGCCCATGGGCATCGTCAACATCGATGACACCCTGCACGACCAGCTGCGCCGTGCCTGCACCGTCTCCAGCCGTTCGATCAACGCCCAGGCCACCTTCTGGATCCGGGTCGGCATGCTGTGCGAGATGAACCCCACGCTGAGCTTCCAGGACATCGTCGCCAGCGAACTGCGGGCAGCCGGGGTGCAGCCGCAGGCGCTGGCGCCCGGGCGGGCCTGACATGACGATGATCAAGCAGCCGCACGAAATCGCGTTGCTGGCCGAATCCGGGCGCCTGCTGGCGCAGGTGTTCGCCGCGCTCGACCAGCTGCCGCTGCAGGGACGCAGCACGATGGAGATCAACGACTTCGTCGAGCGCATGATCGTCGATGAGCTGCAGGCGCGGCCGGCCAGCAAGGGCCAGTACGGCTTCCCGTATGTGCTCAACACCTCGATCGACAACGTGGTCTGCCACGGCGTTCCCAGCACCGCCGACGTGCTGCGCAGCGGCCAGATCGTCAACCTCGACATCACCCTGGAGAAGAACGGCTACATCGCCGACTCCAGCACCACCTACCTGGTCGGTGAGGTCGACTACGCCGCGCGCAGGCTGGTGCAGGCCACCTACCAGGCGATGTGGAAGGGCATCGCTGCGGTGCGCCCGGGAGCGCGCCTGGGCGATATCGGCCACGCCATCGCCCGCCACGCGCGCAGCCACGGCTACAGCGTGGTGAAGGAATACTGCGGCCATGGCATCGGCCAGCAGATGCACGAGGAACCGCAGATCCTGCATTACGGCCATCCCAACACCGGCATGGTGCTGGAAGAAGGCATGGTGTTCACCATCGAGCCGATGCTCAACCAGGGCAAGCCGGCCATCCGTCAGCAGCCGGACCAATGGCCGGTCTACACCCGCGACGGCAAGCTGTCGGCGCAGTTCGAGCACACCGTGGCGGTCACCCGCAGCGGCGTGCGCGTGCTGACCCTGCGCCCCGGCGAAACCGCGCAGTGCGCGGTGGACGCGGCCTAGAGCGGGCGCAACAGCAGCAGCGTGGCGAGGCAGGACATGAAGACCGCCACGGCGGCATCCAGCACCCGCCAGGCGCCCGGCCTGCGGAACACCGGCTGCAACAGGCGCGCGCCATAGCCCAGCGTGCAGAACCAGGCCACGCTGGCGGCGCAGGCACCGGCGGCGAACGCCCAGCGCAGGTCACCGGGGTAGCGCGTGGACAGACTGCCCAGCAGCACCACCGTATCCAGATAGACGTGCGGGTTGAGCAGCGTGAACGCCAGGCAGGTCAGCAGTACCTGCCGTCCGCTGCCGCCCTGCGCCTCGGCGGCGGCCAGGGCACTGCCACCGCGCCACGCGCGCAGCCCCGCCCGCAGGCCATACCAGAACAGGAAGGCCGCACCACCGAAGCGCAGCACCTGCAGCAGCAGCGGCCACTGCAGCACCAGCGCGCCCATGCCGCCAACGCCAGCAAGGATCAGCGCGATATCCGCGCCGGCGCAGGCCAGCACTACCCTCCCTACATTGCGCTGCTGCAGGCCCTGGCGCAGCACGAAGGCATTCTGCGCGCCGATGGCGATGATCAGGCCGGCACCTGCGAACAAGCCGGCGGCGGTAGCGGCAATCCACATCGGGACAGGCCAGGCAGCGAGGGGACGCGCAGGGTGCCGCCAACCGCCTTGATTAGACAAACTGATTTTTCTTTATCCTGTGCAGGAAAACTGAAGAGGCACCGGCATGGACCTGGTACACCCGCAACTGGCCGCGTTTGCCGCGGTGCTGGAGGAAGGCAGCTTCGAGGCTGCGGCACGCCGCCTGTCGATCAGCCCGTCAGCACTGTCGCAGCGGATCAGGGCCCTGGAGGACAGGCTCGGGCAGGTACTGGTGGTGCGCCAGGCACCCTGCCGGCCGACTGCCGCGGGTGAAGCGCTGCTGCGCCGGGTGCGACCGATGCAGGCGCTGGAGGCCGAGGCATTGGCCGAGCTGCTACCCGAGCGTGGCAGCGACGCTGCGCGCAGGCCGATCCCGCTGGCGGTCAACGATGACTCGCTTGATACCTGGTTCGTGCCGGCCATCGCCGACCTGCACCAGCGCCACGGCTATCTGTTCGACCTGCGCATGGACGACCAGGACCACACCCTGCAGCTGCTGCGCGATGGCAGCGTGCTCGGCGCGGTCACCGCCGAAAGCCAACCGGTGAAGGGATGCAACGCGCACCCGCTCGGCGCGATGCGCTACCACGCCATCGCCTCGCCCGGCTTCGCCCGCCAGTACTTCCGCGATGGCATGCAGGCCGCAACCCTGGCGCACGCACCGATGCTGGTGTTCAACCGCAAAGATGAACTGCAGTGGCGCTTCGTGCGGCGCCTGACCCGCGCGCGGCTGCAGCCGCCGCTACACTACCTGCCCTCCTCCACCGGTTTCGTCGAAGCCGCCGCGTGCGGACTCGGCTGGGGCATGGCCCCGGAAACCCTGGTCGCGCCCGCCGTGCGCGCCGGCCGCGTGGTGGTACTGGAACCCCGCCGCTGGCTCGATGTGCCGCTGTACTGGCAGCATGCCGCCGTGCGCTCAAGCACGCTGCAGCACATCACCCAGGCGCTGCGCACTGCGGCCAGAGGCACCCTTCGTTGAGGACAAACCGATGATCGCAGACCCGGGCTTCACGCTGCACGCACTACCGTTTGCGCACTTCTTCACTACTGGGACGGCATGGGCGTGATCGGCCGACGTACAAGGATGCACCGCGCGAAGGCCGCGCTGGCGCTGGCAGCCTGCCTGCCATTCGCTGCCGCCGCGCAGCCCACCAGCAACGCACCGGCATTGGACTGGGAACAGGCACGGCAACGCCTGGAGCAGGTCTCCGATGCGTTGGCCGCTGCCGACGCCGCCGTGCGCAACAAGCAGGACCTGCAGGACGCGACCCGCCTGCTGCGCCTGCCGGAGATCACCGGCGAAGTGCGCCGGCTGCAGTTCCAGAAGACGCTCACCCTGCCCCTGGGTTCGCTGGCTCCGGTGGCCGAGGCCTTTGGCATCGACTCGCCGCTGTCGTTCACCGAACGCGACTGGCGTACCCGCCCGGTGGTGACTGCAGTGCTGCCGCTGTACACCGGCGGCGTGATTCCGGCCGCGCAACGTGCCGCCAGTGCCGCCCACGAACAGGCCAGTGCCGAGCGCGAAGCACAACGCCAATCGCTGACCGTACAGCTGGCCCAGGCCTATTTCGGCCAGCGCCTGGCCGAGCAGGCGGTGGACGTGCGCCGCGATGTGCGCGATGGCCTCAACCGCCACCTGTCCGACGCAGAGAAGCTGGAGCGCGAGGGCTTCGCCACCCGCGCGCAGCGCCTGCAGGCCACCGTGGCCCGCGACAAGGCCGAGCGCGAATACCAGAAGACAGTGAACGACCTGGCCACGCTGAAGGCCGCACTGGCCACGCTGCTGCGCAGTGGCGGCGAGGTGCAGCCGGTGTCGCCGCTGTTCGTGCAGCGCGTGCCACTGGAACCGGTGGCCAGCTTCGAACGCACCGCGCAGGCGCGGCAGCCGCAGATCGCGCGCCTGCGGGCGATGGTGGCGCAGGCCGAACAGGGCGTGCGCGTGCAGCAGGCCAAGCTGAAGCCACAGATCTTCGCCTTCGGCCAGTACGACTTCCGTCGCCGCGACGAGATGCTGACCGATCCGGACTGGGCGTTCGGCATCGGCCTGAAGTACACCTTCCTGTCGCCGAACTCGCGGCCGGCGCAGATCAGCGCCGCGCGTGCGCAGCAGGACCAGGCCGAAGCGGGCCTGCGCGAGGCCGAGAACCAGGTCGCGCTGGGTGTGCGCAAGGCCTGGAACGAGCTGGAAACCGCACGCCAGCAGTACGTGCTGCTCGACAGCAGCATCGCCCAGGCACAGGAAAACCTGCGCCTGCAGGAGCTGGCGTTCCGCGAAGGCCAGGCGACTTCGCTGGATGTGATCGACGCGCGGCTCGGCCTGGGTGGCGCCCGCGTCGAGCGCGCACAGGCCGCCTACCAATACGATATTGCGCTGGCACAGTTGCTGGAGATCAGTGGACAGATGGACCGTTTCGAAGAGTTCCGGCGGCGGGCGGACGAGGTGATCGACCATGAGTGATGTGCTGCACGACGATGCGACGACGCCCCCGGGCAAGCGCCGGTTGGGACCGATCCTGGTAGTGGTGCTGCTGGTCGTGGTGGTGCTCGGCCTGTGGCTGGCCTGGCGCAGCCCGGCCGACCAGATCCAGGGCATGGCCGATGCGGACACGATCAACGTGGCCGCCAAGATCACCGCGCGCGTGGCCGAACTGAAGGTGCGCGAGGGCGACCGCGTGCAGGCCGGGCAGGTGCTGTTCCTGCTCGACAGCCCCGAAGTGGCCGCCAAGGAACAGCAGGCGCACGGCGCTTTGGCCGCCGCACAGGCAGTGGCCGACAAGGCCGACGAAGGCGCGCGCAGCGAAGACATCCGCGCCGCCGAAGCGAACTGGAAGCGGGCCGAAGCCGGTGCGGCGCTGGCTGAAGCCACTTACCAGCGCGTGCAGAACCTGTTCAACGAAGGGGTGATGACCCGGCAGAAGCGTGATGAAGCGCATGCCCAGGCCACCAGTTCGCGTGAACTGGCCCGTGCCGCGCGCGCGCAGTACGACATGGCCCTGGCCGGCGCGCGCGAGCAGGACAAGCGTGCCGCGCAGGGCCAGGTGCAACAGGCACAGGGCGCGGTGGCCGAGGTCAACGCAGCGCGTGTCGAAGTGGAAGGGCGCGCGCCGGTCGCCGGCGAAATCAACAAGCGCATGGCCGACCCGGGCGAACTGGTGCCGGCCGGCTACCCGGTGTTCACCCTGGTCGACATCGACCGCATGTGGGTCGCCATGAACCTGCGCGAATCGCAGATGCAGGGCCTGAAGGTCGGCAGCAAGCTGCAGGGCAGCGTGCCGGCGCTCGGCCTGGACGGCGAATTCGAGGTCTACTTCATCAATCCGGCCGGCGACTATGCAACCTGGCGTACCACCCGCCAGTCGTCCGGCTACGACGTCCGCAGCTTCGAGGTGCGGGTGCGCCCGGTACGCCGCATCGAGGGCTTCCGCCCCGGCATGAGCGTGCTGTTCGCATGGCCCCAGCACTGAGCCCCGGCCGCGGCGGCTTCGCCGCCAGCTGGCGGCGCGAGCTGCAGTCGCTGCGCAGCAACCGCGCCGACCTGATGCTGGTCACCCTGCTGCCGCTGCTGATGCTGGCGGTGATGGCATGGATGTTCACGCCCTCGGTGATGCGCGATATCCCGATCGCCGTGGTCGACCTCGACCACAGCAGTGACAGCCGCCTGCTGCTGCGCATGCTCGACGCCAGTCCCGGCGTGCGCGTCGCCAGCCAGCCGGTGGACCTGGAAGACGCACGTTCGCAGCTGCGTCGGCTGGATGTGTTCGCCATCGTACTGGTGCCGCGCGATGTCACCCGGCAGGCGCTGCGTGGGCGCCAGGGCACGGTGTTTGCCTATTACAACGCCACCTACATGACCACCGGCCAGTCGGCGTCGCGCGACATCGGCGACGCGGTTTCCGCATGGAACGCGCGCCTGCTGCGCGAGCGCATCGGCCTGCAGGTCGGCCCGGGCAAGCTGCGCGCGGCACCCATCGCGGTGCAGTCGGACATCCTCTACAACCCGGCACGCAGCTACGAGCTGTTCCTGCTGCCGTTGATCTTCCCGGCGGTATTGTCGCTGGTACTGGCACTTGCAGTGGCCGGCAGCCTTGGCCGCGAGATCCGCGACGGCACCCTGCCCGCTTGGCTGGGCCGCGCGCCGTGGGCGGCGATTGCCGGCAAGGTCGCGCCGTACATCCTGCTGTTCTCGCTGTATGGCGCGCTCGGCATCGGTTACCTGGCCTGGCTGCGCGGTGACGGCGTGGCCGGCAGCGTGCTCCTGCTGCTGCTCGCACAGCCACTGTTCTACCTGGCCACGGCCGCCTACGCGTTGTTCTTCGTCGGCGTCACCCGCGACATGGGTACCGCGCTGTCCGCAGTCGGCCTCAGCATCGGCACCGCGTTGGCCTTCTCCAGCGCCACCTTCCCGGTGCTGGACGGCCCTCTGTTCACCCGCATCTGGCATCAACTGCTGCCACTCAGCGCCTACATCAAGCTGCAGACCCAGCAGCAGTTCATCGGTTCGCCGCTGCAGGTTTCGGTGTGGCCGCTGGCCACATTGCTGCTGATGGCGGTGGTGGCAGGTGGCATTGGCGGCCTGCGCCTGATCGCCTTCGCGCGCACACCTGCCGCCGCACAACCCGCAGGGGCCGACGCATGAGCGCACTCTGGCGCAGCCTGCGGCAGACCCTGATGGCAGTGCTCTGCGACCGCTACGCGATCGTGGTGATGGTCGGGGCGGTGATCCTGTACTCGTTCTTCTATCCAGCCGCCTACCGGCACCAGGTGGCCGGCAACCTGCCGGTGCTGGTGGTGGACGAAGACCACAGCGCGACCAGCCGCGAGCTGCTGCGAAAGCTCGACGCACTGCGCGTTGCGCGCGTGGTCGGTCAACCCGCGGACGTCGACAGCGCACGCCGGCAGCTGGAAGCCGGCCATGCCGAGGGGATCGTCGTGATCCCGGCCAATCTGGAGCGCGACATCCTGCGCGGCCACCCGGCCAAGCTGGTACTGCTTGGCAACGGTGCCTACCTGGGACGCGCCAGCTGGGTGCTGGGCAGCGTGGCTGACGCGCTGGGTGCGTTCGGGCGTGATGCCGTGGTCGGCCAGGCCGCCTTCATGGGCGCACCGCAGGCACCACCGGTCACGCTTGTGCAGCGCCCCCTGTACAACACGCAGGAAGGCTATGGCAGCGCCATCGTTCCCGGCGTGGCCGAGCTGATCGTGCACCAGACGCTGCTGATGGGCATCGGCGTCCTGCTCGGCGGCCGCCGCCTCGCGCTCGGCCGGCGCCTGCGCTTCGACCTGCCGACCCTGGCCGGCATGGCACTGGGCTTCGGCCTGATCGGCCTGTTCGGTCTGTTCTGGTATGCCGGGTTCACTGCCTGGGTGCAGGACTATCCACGCGGAGGCAACCCGCTGGGCCAGCTGCTGGGTGGCACGCTGTTCATCGCGGCGACGGTGGCCTTCGGCCTGTTCGTCGGCAGCTTCTTCCGCACCCGCGAACGCGCCTTCCAGTACATCATCGCCACCTCGATCCCGCTGTTCTTCCTCGCCAACCTGTCGTGGCCCTCGGTGATGACGCCACAACCCCTGGTCTGGCTGGCGCAGCTGCTGCCGACCACCTCCGGCATCAACCTGATGGTGCGCCTGAACCAGATGGACGCCAGCCTGGCCGAAGTCAGCCACGAACTGATCACCCTCACCGTCCTGCTGCTGCTCTACGGCAGCCTCGCCACCTGGCGCCTCCTCGCAAAAAAGGGGACGGAGGGGATTAAGTCGTAAGCGGCCGGTTGGGGGGGATTGCGACTTAATCCCCTCCGTCCCCTTTTCCTGCAATGAAGAACGCCGGCGCGAGGCCGGCGTTCGAGTACTGCGATGTGGAAGGGGAAAAACGGGGGCCGTCGGCGATCGATCAGCGATAGACGCGTTCGCAGCGGCGCTCGACCACGCGGTCGCCGTTCTTCTGCTGGCTGTTGCCCTGGATCTGGCGGCCCGCCGCACCACCGGCAACAGCACCGGCCACGGTAGCGAGCTTCTTGCCATTGCCGCCGCCCACCTGGTTGCCCAGCAGGCCGCCGATCACCGCGCCAGTGGCCGTACCGGCGATGCGGTTCGGATCGCGCGAGTTGCGCTGCACTTCCACGTTCTTGCAGACCACGCGGCTGCCATCGTTGAATCGGCGTCCTTCATCGCGCGGGCCATAGGTCTGCGCGCCGGCCACCGACGAAGCCGCCAGCAGGGTGCCCAGCACAAGCAATCGGGTCGAGGTCTTCATGGCCATCTCCTAGGTTCCGGTATGGCGCAAGTGTCCTCCCGCGGCTGGCAACCGGAAGTGAAATGCGCGTGTCCGCGGCCTCATCGGCCATCGCGCGTTCAGGAAGAAAATCCGCGCCCATCACGATCAGCCATCGTGATGGACGCCGTCTCCCTGCCGGCTTTGCCCTCTGCTAGAACTCTTCCCAGCCACCGGCATTGGCCGCCAGTGTCGGCTCGATGCGCGGCGACAGCGCTGCCGCCCTGCGCATCGGGGTGACCGTCGCGGTCACCGCAGCCAGGGCCGGACGCACGGCTGCAGCCGCCGTTACCGCGCCGGTGCGGAACACCGAAACCGCCTCGGCCAGCAGGTTCGCCTGCTCCTCCATGGAACGCGCCGCAGCACTGGCCTCTTCCACCAGTGCCGCATTCTGCTGCGTGGTCTCGTCCATCTGCACCACCGCCTGGTTCACCTGTTCGATGCCCGAACTCTGCTCCTGCGAGGCAGCAGAGATATCGGCCATGATGTCGGTCACGCGCTGCACGGAAGCAACGATCTCGCCCATCGTGGTGCCTGCCTGTCGGACCAGCGCCGATCCATCGGCGACCTTGCCAACCGAATCTTCGATCAGGCCCTTGATCTCCTTGGCCGCACCGGCCGAGCGCTGTGCCAGCGTGCGCACCTCACTGGCCACCACCGCAAAGCCCCTGCCCTGCTCGCCGGCACGCGCGGCTTCCACCGCCGCGTTCAACGCCAGGATGTTGGTCTGGAAGGCAATGCCATCGATGACCGAGATGATCTCGGCGATCTTCTTCGACGAGGCCTCGATGGCCGACATCGTGGTGACCACCTGGCCGACCACCTCGCCGCCCTGCGAGGCGACACCGTGCGCACCGATGGCGAGCTGGTTGGCCTGGCGGGCGTGCTCGGCGTTCTGCTTCACGGTGGAGGTCAGCTCCTCCATCGACGCCGCCGTCTCTTCCAGGTTCGCCGCCTGCTGCTCGGTGCGCCGCGACAGATCGGTGTTGCCCGAGGCGATTTCGCCTGCCGCCAGGTTGATGCTGGACGCACTGGCCTGGATGCGGCCGACGATCTGCTTGAGCTGATCGACGGTCGCATTGCAGTCATCGCGCATGCGGGCGAACACGCCGTGGAAGTCACCCTGCATGCGCACAGTGAGGTCACCGCGCGAGATCGCCTGCAGCAGGGTCGACACCTGCACCAGGTTCTCGTCGGTGGTCTGCATCAGGCGATTGAGCCCGGCCACCATGTCGCGGAAATCGTAGGCGAAGCGATCTTCATCGCCGCGCAGGCTGAAGTCGCCCGCCGCCGCGGCCGTCGCCAGCCGGCGGATCTCGCTGTTGATCGCCGACAGGCTGGTCTTGGTCTCGTCCATTGCCTGGGTGATCGCCGCCTTCTCGCCCGGCAGCGGATCCATGTCCACCGACAGGTCGCCACGGGCGTAATGCTTCATCACTTCGATCAGCCGGTTCTGTACCTGCACGTGTGAGCCGACCAGCGCGTTGGTCTCGTGCACCATGCGCCCGTAGTCACCAGGGAAGGCACTCTCGTCCATGCGATAGCTGAGGCTGCCCGCATCGTGCTGGCGCGCCAACTCGCCCTGCGCCGCCATCACCGACTGCAACTGCGCCTGCATGCGCTGCATCGACCTGAGCAGCTGCGTGACCTCATCGTTGCCGGAGGCGTCAATGCTGTTGTCCAGCCGCCCATTGGCGATGCCGTCGGCCAGCTTCACCGCGCCTTCCAGCGGGCGGGTCAGGCTGCGGGTGATGGCCCACGCGGCCAGCGAGCCCAGTACCAGGCTCAACACGCCGAACACGATCGACAGCGTGCCGGTCCAGGATTCGGTTGAACGGTATTCCTCGCGGCTGCGCTCGGTCAGTGTCTCCTGATGCCGCAGCAGGGTCGAGATCGCTTCGTTCCACGCGGTTGCCAGCCCCTGCTCGGCAAGCAGTTCCTTGGCCGCGCCGTCGAAATCCCCGGCCTTCATGCGCTCGTGAAGATGCCGGGTGGAGGCGTCGGTGGCCTTGCGTGCCGCGTCGATTTTCGCCACCAGGGTATCGCCGGTCGCGTCGCGCGGAATCCTGATGTACCTGGCCCAGATACCGTCGTAGGTCTGCGACAGCTCCTGCGCCTTCTGATAATCCCTGTCAAAATCCTCGCCGCGCTTGATCACCATCAGGCGGCGGTGCATCAACACCGCGTTGTTGGTATCCAGCATGTCGTTCAACAGCCGCATCTTCACCATGTTGACGTCCACCACTTTCTCGAACTGGGCGGACTTCAGGTGATTTCCGTACAGCGCCAGGCCAACGATGGCCACGATGAACAGCAGCAGCAATCCAAACCCGGCACCCAGCCGGGATCCCACTCGGAGGTTGCGTAAGGCGAGCATCTCAATTCCCTTGATCATGGCCGTACGATCGATGGCGGCGCAGCGCACGGAAACTTTATGGGTCGATATTATTGTATCGATCCAAATCTCTGGAACTATGCAGAAAGGTGTGAAGGACACACTTAATGGAGGTGGTTATTCCTGCCGGGCATATCAATGCACGAGCACATCAATCGCAGTCATCACGCAGCGCTCGCGAGTCGTGACCGCAGAAACCGTCACCTGATGCACGGAGGGGGAGGATGAAGCCCATCGATCCTGGCACCCTTCTGTCCAGAGGAACAACGCGCTGCTTCGCGACTACCGTCAGGGCTGCAATCTGGCATCTGCCATCGCAGGGCCCCGACCCTTGAGTATTTCAACCCTGATGAAGGGGTCCAGACCCCATTACAATCGACTGCCACTGATCTCCCACTTATTGACCTTCAAGTCAATAAAACCGCAGTCATTGAGATTCTCGTCGCTCTGGAAGTAGGAGACGGGAAGGTCACCCCATGCTGCACGGACCCACGCGCTGCGCTGAGGCAATACGATCGAGGAGTGCATGGAAACTGCGTACTTTCTACTCATGCCTGTCCACGAAAATTGACTCCCAGGACGGGGCGACGGAAATTTCCTCAAGATACCGCTCAAGGTCTCTGAACGGAGAGACCCCTATAGCAGCGAAGGAGAACCACACGGCATCGCACTCGTCGCAGACAAATATCTGAACGCCGCGCTCCTTTACTTGAGCTTTCAACACCTCACCCTGCTCACAACGGGGACAGATCAAACTACCCCCACCGCACCGGAGACGCAGATACAACGTTACTGACCATCCCAGGAACAATTTCCCAGACCTTTCTTGCCGATGATACAGGAGGAGAATCTATTTCCATCACCCAGCCAGTCATCATTGACAGTGGAAGTTGAACGCGCCCGAGGGGGTCCTGCTGCCGATGGCACCAATCAATGAAGAAGAAGACTTCGGGCGAACTCTCTACCAGCTGATGGCCCTGCTATTGGCGATGGGTCACGTCGTTTTCTTCCCTGCAAACCGGCGCGCGCCACGACGGGAGTGCCGAGCACTTTGACTCAGCAAAGTAGTTTGCCAAACCCCAGCATGGGTCCGCAAAGCATCCGGCGCTCAGCCATGTCCAACGCACAGGGAACAACGCTACAGTCGACATATGTCGCTCATCCTGCAGATCGAAGGCTGTGCCATTCACGACATCCCCAGCCTGTATGCGGAGATCAACCGCGTGTTCATGGCCGGCGAGGACTGGCAGCTCGCGCCAAGCCTGGACGCCCTGGATGATCTGCTGCATGGCGTCCATGGCGTGTTGGCCGGCCATGAGCGGGCCACGGTGATCTGGAGTGATATCGAGCACAGCCGCGCCGCACTGGGACGAACTACCACATGCCAGTGGCTGCAGTCCAAGCTGGAAGCCCCGGGCACCTTCAACACGCGGACCATTGCGCGCCAGCTGGACGCCCTGCAACGGGGCGAGGGCCCAACCTACTTCGAGATCGTGATGGATATCTTCGCCAGCCACCGGCAGATCACCCTGGTCCCGGCCTGACCCGGTGGCTGTGCGGTACCCGCCTGCCACCGGTAGCCGCAGCCCTGTGCCCCAGCAGTTACCATGGACGGCCCTGTACCCGCTCCGTTGCCGCTGCCCTCCGGCGCGAACGGACGCCCCGGATTCACGAGCCCCATGTCCAAAGAAAAGTCCGCCGAACACACCCCGCTGATGAAGCAGTTCTTCGCAGCCAAGTCCGAGTATCCGGACCTGCTGCTGTTCTTCCGCATGGGCGACTTCTACGAGCTGTTCTACGACGATGCGCGCAAGGCCGCGCGCCTGCTCGACATCACCCTGACCCAGCGTGGCAGCTCCGGCGGCGCGCCGATTCCGATGGCCGGCGTGCCGGTACATGCCTATGAAGGCTACCTGGCGAGGTTGGTGGCGCTGGGCGAGTCGGTGGCGATCTGCGAGCAGATCGGCGACCCGGCGCTGGCCAAGGGCCTGGTCGAACGCAAGGTGGTGCGCATCGTCACCCCCGGCACCGTCACCGACGAAGCGCTGCTGGATGAGCGCCGTGACACCCTGCTGATGGCGCTGTCGCGCACGAAGCAGGGCTACGGCCTGGCCTGGGCCGACCTGGCCGGTGGCCGCTTCCTGGTCAATGAAGTCGAGACCGACGACGCGCTGGAAGCCGAACTGGCCCGACTGGAACCGGCCGAGCTGCTGGTGCCCGACGAGGAGAACTGGCCCGACTTCCTGCGCCAGCGCACCGGCGTGCGCCGCCGTGCGCCGTGGCTGTTCGACGCGGACAGCGGCCGCCGCCAGCTGCTGAACTTCTTCAAGCTGCACGATCTGAGCGGCTTCGGTATCGATGACAAGCCACGTGCCACCGCCGCCGCCGGCGCCCTGCTCGGTTATGTCGAGGAAACCCAGAAGCAGCGCCTGCCGCACCTGACCTCGATCGCGATGGAAACCGCCGGCGAGGCGATCGCGATGAACGCCGCCACCCGCCGCCACCTGGAACTGGATACGCGCGTCGACGGCGATACCCGCAATACCCTGCTGGGCGTGCTCGACAGCACGGTGACGCCAATGGGCGGGCGCCTGCTGCGCCGGTGGCTGCACCGCCCGCTGCGCCTGCGCGAGGTACTGGTACAGCGCCACCATGCGGTGGAAACCCTGATCGATCGCGGCAGCGATGCCGACATCCGCGAACAGTTCCGCCGCCTCGGCGACCTGGAACGCATCCTGACCCGCGTCGCACTGCGTTCGGCGCGCCCGCGTGATTTCTCCACCCTGCGCGATGGCCTGGGCCTGCTGCCGGCGGTGCGCGAAGTGCTGGCGCCGCTGGATTCACCGCGCCTGCAGGCACTGCATGCCGCCTTGGGCGAGCACGACGCGTGCGCACAGCTGCTGGCCAGCGCCATCGCCGAAATGCCGCCACTGAAGCTGAGCGACGGCGGCGTGCTGGCCGATGGCTTCGATGAAGAGCTGGACGAGCTGCGCCGCCTGTCCACCCATGCCGACCAGTTCCTGGTTGACCTGGAACTGCGCGAGCGCGAGAGCAGCGGCATTCCCACCCTGAAGGTGGGCTACAACCGCGTGCACGGCTACTACATCGAAATCAGCAAGGGCCAGTCCGATCGCGCGCCGGTGCACTACACCCGCCGCCAGACGCTGACCAATGCCGAGCGTTACATCACCGAAGAACTGAAGGCATTCGAGGACAAGGTGCTGTCCGCGCGCGACCGTTCGCTGTCGCGCGAGAAGTACCTGTACGAGCAGCTGCTGGATACCCTCGGCGCGCAGCTGGAACCGCTGAAGCAGTGCGCCGCCGCGCTGAGCGAACTGGACGTGCTGGCCGCCTTCGCCGAACGCGCGCAGGCGCTGGACTGGTCGCGACCGGAACTTGAAACGGCACCGTGCCTGAAGATCGAGCGTGGCCGCCATCCGGTGGTCGAGGCGGTGCGCGAGCAGCCGTTCGAACCCAACGATCTGGATCTGCATCCGGACCGCCGCATGCTGGTCATCACCGGTCCGAACATGGGTGGTAAATCGACCTACATGCGGCAGAACGCGCTGATCGTGCTGCTGGCCCACATCGGCAGCTTCGTGCCGGCCAGCCGGGCGCTGATCGGCCCGATCGACCGCATCCTGACCCGCATCGGCGCCGGTGACGACCTCGCCCGCGGGCAGTCGACCTTCATGGTCGAGATGGCCGAGACCAGCTACATCCTGCACCACGCCACCGCGCATTCGCTGGTGCTGATGGACGAGATCGGCCGTGGCACGTCCACCTACGACGGCTTGGCGCTGGCCGACGCGGTGGCCCGCCACCTGGCCTACCAGAACCGCTGCTACACGCTGTTCGCCACCCACTACTTCGAGCTGACCGCGCTGGCCGACGAGCAGCACGAGGGCGGCCGCAGCGGCATCGCCAACGTGCACCTGGATGCCGTCGAGCACGGTGAAGCGCTGGTGTTCATGCACGCGGTGAAGGACGGCCCGGCCAACCGCAGCTTCGGCCTGCAGGTGGCCGCACTGGCCGGCCTGCCGCGCGCCACCGTGGCGCAGGCGCGCCGTCGACTGGCCGAGCTGGAACAGCGCGGCGGTGAGAGCCATGCCGCCGAGCTGGCGCCGCAGGCATTGGATGCACCGCAGCAGTTCGGCCTGTTCGCGGCGCCGTCGAACAAGGCACAGGAAGCACTGGCCGCCATCGATCCGGACGAACTGACGCCGAAGCAGGCACTGGAAGCGCTGTACCGACTGAAAGCACTGCTGTAACCGCAGCGCGCACCCATGGCTTCCCGCCGCCATGCGGGAGGCCTGTCGAAAGATCCGGCAAATCTTATTCTTCGTTTTAATTGACAGAAACTATCAAAATGAACGGATCATTCGATTATTCATTTCATCTGGCCCTAGCTAAAGTCGAGTGAAGATGTTCCATCCCGTCTTCACCCGCAGGAGCCAGCCATGAGCCAGTCCGATAACAACAGCCCGAAATGTCCGTATCACACCGCGCCGTCGCCTGCGGAAGGCGCCCAGCAGCAGCGCGAGCTGAGCACTACCCCGAAGCAGAAGCACGGCGATGAACCGGTCACGCCGATGACCACGGCCTTCGGCGCACCGGTGGTGGACAACCAGAACAGCAAGACCGCCGGCCCGCGTGGCCCGCTGCTGATGGAAGACGTGTGGCTGCTGGAAAAGCTGGCCAACCTCAACCGCGAGATCATTCCCGAGCGCCGCATGCACGCCAAGGGCTCGGGCGCATTCGGCACCTTCACCGTCACTCACGACATCAGCAAGTACACCCGCGCCAAGCTGTTCGAGAAGGTCGGCAAGCAGACCGAGATGTTCGCCCGCTTCACCACGGTGGCCGGCGAGCGTGGCGCCGCCGACGCCGAGCGTGACATCCGCGGCTTCGCCCTGAAGTTCTACACCGAAGAAGGCAATTGGGACCTGGTCGGCAACAACACGCCGGTGTTCTTCCTGCGCGACCCGCGCAAGTTCGCCGACCTCAACAAGGCCGTCAAGCGCGACCCGCATACCAACCTGCGCAGCGCACGCAACAACTGGGATTTCTGGACGCTGCTGCCCGAAGCCCTGCTGCAGGTGACCGTGGTGATGAGCGACCGCGGCATTCCGCGCAGCTTCCGCCACATGCACGGTTTCGGCTCGCACACCTACAGCTTCACCAACGCCGACAGCGAGCGCTTCTGGGTGAAGTTCCACTTCGTCAGCCAGCAGGGCATCGAATCGCTGACCGACGCGCAGGCGCAGATCCTGGTCGGCCATGACCGCGAAAGCCACGGCCGCGACCTGTTCGCCGCGATCGAGAAGGGCGACTTCCCGAAGTGGAAACTGTTCATCCAAGTCATGCCGGAACTGGAGGCGGAAACCTACCGCATCCATCCGTTCGACCTGACCAAGGTGTGGCCGAAGAGCGACTACCCGCTGATCGAAGTGGGCCAGTTCGAACTGAACCGCAATCCGGTCAACTGGTACCAGGACGTGGAGCAGTCGGCGTTCGCGCCGAGCAACCTGGTGCCGGGTATCGGCCCGTCGCCGGACAAGATGCTGCAGGCGCGCCTGTTCGCCTACTCCGATGCGCAGCGCTACCGCCTGGGCGTCAACCACCACCAGATTCCGGTGAACGCGGCGCGCTGCCCGGTGCACAGCAACCACCGCGACGGTGCGATGCGCGTGGACGGCAACTACGGCGGCCTGCCGCACTACGAACCCAACAGCTACGGCCAGTGGCAGGAACAGCCGCAGTACCGCGAACCGCCGATGAAGATCCGGGGCGACGCCGACTTCTGGAACTTCCGTGAGGACGACGCCGACTACTTCAGCCAGCCCGGTGCGTTGTTCCGCAGCTACAACCAGGCACAGAAGGAGCGACTGTTCGCCAACACCGCCCGTGCCCTGGGCGATGCGCCGGACTTCATCAAGCAGCGCCACATCGACAACTGCAGCAAGGCCGACCCGGCCTATGGCGCTGGTGTTGCCGCGGCGCTGAAGGCGCTGGCCAGCCAGCCAACGGATCCGTTCAAGCCGGCCCAGCCGGAAGCGGACTTCCCCACCGCGACCCCGGGTGCCGAAGACATCGAGCTCTGATCGCCCTGCCCCGTGAACGCCACGCCGCCTCCCCGTGAGGCGGCGTCGCCGTTTTAACGGTCTGCGTCGTACCTTCTGCACGCCCAACCCCAATCAAGGATTCCGCAGATGAGCCTGACCGACGAACTTCTCGCCAAATTGCAGGGCGCCCCGCTGCAGCAGGTATCGCAGCAGCTCGGCATCAGCGATACCCAGGCCTCCGGTGCGATCAGTGCCGCGCTGCCGGTGCTGATGGGCGCGCTGGGCAACAACGCCTCGCAGCCGCAGGGCGCACAGGCGCTGCTCGGTGCACTGCAGAACAACCACAGCGGCCTGGACCTGGGCAGCGTGCTCGGCTCGGTACTGGGCGGCGGTGGCGGTGGCGCCGCCAGCGACGGTGCCGGCATCCTCGGCCACATCTTCGGCGGCAGCCAGCAGAAGGTGGAAACCGGCCTGGCCCAGGCCACCCAGCTCGACAGCGGCCGTACCAGCCAGCTGCTGCAGATCCTCGCACCGATCGTGATGGCCTTCCTCGCCCAGCGCCTCGGTGGTGGCCAGGCCGATGCCGGCTCGCTCAGCCAGGCCCTCGGCCAGGAAAAGCAGCAGGTGCAGCAACAGGGTGGTCTTGCCGGCGGCCTGCTTGGCAGCGTGCTGGACCAGGACGGTGACGGCCAGCTCGGCGTGGGCGATCTGCTGAAGATCGGCGGCAGCCTGCTGGGCGGCAAGCGCTGAGCCAAGGGGGCGCCGGACCCGGTCTGGCGCCCTGCAACTTACAACGCGTCGATATCGCCGAGCGCGCGGATCAACCGCCGTGCGCGTTTGTCCGGCTTGTGCTCCGGCGGCTGGAAACCATCGCGTGCGGCGATGCGCAGCGCACGCTGCTCGGCGCGGCGGGCCCTGGAGGCCTCACTCTCGGCATACAGCTGCTGCGCCGCCGGCGCCGGCCCGCGCTGATCGCTCAGCCCCAGCACCTGGATCTCGAAATGCTCCTCGCCGCGATCCACCTGCAGCTGCTCGCCGACGCGCACCGCGCGTGAGGATTTCGGGCGCTGCCCAGCCACGCTGACCTTGCCGGTCTCGATGGCCTGCTTGGCCAGGCTGCGGGTCTTGAAGAAACGGGCCGCCCACAGCCAGATGTCCAGGCGGACACTGGGCGGCAGCGGGGAAAGCTCGGTCATCGGCAGGGACTACTCCGTTCGCTTGTTCAGGGGACGCGGGTTGTCGGGGTCGGTGCGGCAGCCGCTGCCCCCGATCAGGGTGGGTACGCCGGCAGAAAGATCCTGGCGCTGGCTGCCGACCAGGCACTCGGGCCGGTCGGTGGGCCGCACCTGGGTATCGCCCAGCCGGTCACCTGTCGAACATGCGGCCAGTACGACGCTGATCAAGGCCAGCGCCAGGCTCCACTTCACCTGCAGTCGTTGATGCATTGCCACATCCCGCAAACCGGCTTGGTGCTAGTGTGCGCCTCCCGGGATTCGATCACCACTCCATGGCCAAAGCGCCGCTTGACCTGACCTCCGGCCCGATCGGCCGCAATCTCCTGCTGTTTTCCCTGCCGATCCTGGCAGGCAACATCGCGCAGTCGCTGAACGGTTCGGTGAATGCGGTCTGGGTCGGGCGCTTCCTCGGTGAGGCGGCACTGACCGCCACCGCGAACGCCAACAACATCATGTTCTTCCTGATCGGCTCGGTGTTCGGCTTCGGCATGGCTTCGACCATCCTGATCGGACAGGCGATCGGCGCGCGTGACATCGCGCAGGCGCGGCGCGTGGTCGGCACCAGTGCCACCTTCTTCATCGGCCTGTCGGTGATCATCGCCATCGCCGGTTGGTTCATGGCCCATCCGCTGCTGGCGGCGATGGGCACGCCGGCCGCCTCGCTGCCATTGGCCGAGGCCTACCTGCAGATCATCTTCCTGGCGATGCCGACGCTGTACGCGTTCGCCTTCCTCACCGCCGCCCTGCGCGGTGCCGGTGATTCGCGCACGCCGTTCCGCTTCCTGATGGTATCGGTGGCACTGGACATCGTGCTGAACCCTGTACTGATCTTCGGCATGGGGCCCTTCCCCGCGCTGGGCATCGCCGGCTCGGCCTGGGCCACGCTGGTCGCGCAGACGCTGTCGCTGGCCGGCCTGCTGCTGTACATGCGGCACAAGCGCCACACCCTGTGGCTGGGCCGCGCCGACCTGCGCCTGTTCAAGCTCGACATGACCATCCTCAAGGCGCTGGTGGTCAAGGGCGTGCCGATGGGCCTGCAGATGGTGCTGATCTCGCTGTCGGTGATCCTGCTGATGACCATGGTCAACCAGTACGGCACCGACACCGCCGCGGGCTACGGCGCGTCCCTGCAGCTGTGGAACTACCTGCAGATGCCGGCGATGGCGATCGGCGCGGCGTGCTCCTCGATGGCCGCACAGAACGTCGGCGCTCAGCGTTGGGACCGCGTGCGCGGTACCGCACGCCAGGGCGTGCTGTTCAACTTCCTGCTGACCGGCGCGCTGATCCTGCCGTTGGTTGTGTTCGATCGCCAGCTGCTGGCGCTGTTCCTGCCGCCGGCCAGCCAGGCGCTGGACATCGCCCGCCACCTCAACCATGTGGTGATCGGCTCGTTCCTGTTCTTCGGCGTCAGCTTCGTGATCTCCGGCGTGGTGCGCTCCACCGGCGCGGTGATTCCGCCACTGCTGATCCTGGCCGGCTCGCTGTGGGGCGTGCGCGTGCCGTTCGCCGAACTGCTGCAGCCGTACTGGGGCGCCGATGCAATCTGGTGGAGCTTCCCGGTCAGCTCGCTGGTGTCGATGCTGCTGTCGCTGGCGTATTACCGCTGGGGCGGCTGGCGCAAGGCGAAGATGATGGGCAAGCCCTCGCATGCCGAAGAACTGGCGACGCCGTCGGAGATTCCGGCCAGTCCGCCGTCGCCGGTGGCCGACCCGGATGCCGCACCACCACGGTAGTGCCGGCCGCCGGCCGGCAACCTCATGGACCGGCCAATGACAAGGTAGTACCGGCCGCTGGCCGGCAACCTCACACCTCTCCAGCAGCATCGCGCAACAGCCGGCCAGCGGCCGGCTCTACCGTTTCTTCTTCGCCGCATTGAACGCCGCCGCTGCGCGCAGCAGCGCCTTGAACGCAGCGGCATCCGGCATCGCACCTTCATGGATGTCGATCGCACGCCGCGTGTTGCCCTCCAGGCTGGCGTTGAACAGGCCCTTCGGGTCCGCCAGCGCCGCACCGTTGGCGAAGGTCAGTTTCACTGCCTGCTTGTAGGTTTCGCCGGTGCACAGGATGCCGTTGTGCTCCCACACCGGTGTACCGCGCCACTTCCAGGCTTCCTGCACGTCCGGCAGCGCTTCATGGATCAATGCACGCACGCGTGCCAGTGTTTCACCGCGCCAGTCTGCCAGCTCGGCGATGCGTGCATCGATCAGTTCGGCCGCCGGTGTTCCGGCATCGGCCGGGTTGGGGGCATGCGTAGCCATCAGGAGCTCTCGTCGGGAAAGGAATGAGAAAGTCGGGGTTACATGCGCTCGCCGGGCAACGCGGCGGCCTGGCGCACCCAGTCGAGGAACTGTGCCTCATCCAGCGCGCCATCCTGTGCGATATGCAGGTAGCGCGTATCGGCACTCCTGGACGGCTCGGGCGGCATCGGCTTCAGCACCGCGCCACGAAAGAACGCCACCTTGATGTAGCGGGTGAAGCAATGGAAGCTGAGAAACCAGCCTTCGCCCGGCGCCACCGCATACATCGGCGAGTTCCACTTCACCGCCTTGTGCACGCCGGGTACGGCCCGTTCGATCAACGCATCCAGCTGTGCGCCGACCGGGCGTTTCCAGTCCGGCATGGCGGCGATGTATGCCTGCACCGGAGCATCGCCCTCGCCCTTGGCGATCCGGGGGTTGCCGCCGGACAACAGCGTGGGCGCGGTGGAAGGTGCGGTTCGCTTGGCAGGCATCGCACGGCACGTCCATCGGGATGAAACCGCAGCCTAGCGCGGCCCGTAGCCAGCGGTCACGGCGCAGTGCGCCATCGGCTCAGTCCGCCTGCCGCGCCCGGAACTGGCGCCAATCCGGCAGCTTGCGGTGGCGGCGCAGCGAGCGCATCAGCGCCGCCATCACAAGGCCGAACAGCGCGCCGGCCACCAGACCGGCCACCAGCAACAGCACCAGCGGACGTTCGCTGCCCTGCCACAGCATCAGCCACATCAGCGCGGTCCAGAACAGCCCGAACAGCAGGCCCTGCACCAACGCGTTGGTGCCAAAGCCGGCCAGGATCGGTGGCGGCAGTGCGATGCCCAGGCGCCACAACAGGCGATGCAGCAACGGCGCCGATTGCACGCGTGCCAGCCCCTTGCCGTCGAGAAAGCGCAACGCCGACTGGATCACGGCCGGATAGCGAAGGTTGATGTCGTTCATCACCTGATCGTGGCCGATGCGATGCCGGAAACGCAAACGGCCACCCGAAGGTGGCCGTCGCGGCAACAACCGAAGTTGTTTATCAGGCCTTGTCGGCCAGACGGGCAGCCTTGGCGGCAGCAGCGGCAGCCAGGTCTTCCTTGATGCGGGCAGCCTTGCCTTCCAGGCCACGCAGGTAGTACAGCTTGCCGGCGCGGACCTTACCACGACGCTTCACTTCGACCGAGTCGATGATGGCGCTGTGGGTCTGGAAAACGCGCTCGACGCCGTAGCCGTGCGAGATCTTGCGGACGGTGAACGAGGAGTTCAGGCCGGCGTTCTTGGTGGCGATGACGACGCCTTCGTAGGCCTGCACGCGCTCGCGGCTGCCTTCCTTCACCTTCACGTTGACGACAACGGTGTCGCCCTGGCTGAACTTCGGCAGTTCACGGGTGATCTGGGCGGATTCGAATTCCGCGACGATGGACTTGTTCAGCTTGCTCATGGGTTACACCGATTCTTGTTCGGGTGGGCGTGTCGTATCGACAACGTAGGCTCATGCAGTCACCGGACTGTGCTGCACGTTTGTTTTGGGTACTGCGCGCGCCGACCAGGGCCGACGGGAATTGGCCATGATAGCCGATAAAGCCGACCCTGCGCTAGGGGCTGGCCTTCTGGTTCCGGGCCTGACGGCCCTGCTCCAGCAGTTTGCGGTCGGCCTTGCCCAGTGCCTGTTCATCCAGCAGGTCCGGGCGCCGCTCGGCGGTCCGGAGCAGCGACTGCTGGCGACGCCAGGCGGCGATGGCCGCGTGGTTGCCCGAGCGCAGCACGTCCGGCACGTCACCCAGCGGGTGCTGGGCCGGCTGGCTGTAATGCGGGCAGTCGAGCAGGCCGAGGTCGCCCTCGAAGCTGTCCTGCGCCGCCGATTCGGCGTCGTTCAGGGCACCGTCCTGCAGGCGGGCCACGGCGTCGATGATCACCGCCGCGCCCAGTTCACCCCCGGACAGCACGTAGTCGCCGAGGGAGATCTCCTCGTCGACATTGGCCTCCAGGAAACGCTCGTCGATGCCCTCGTAGCGGCCGCAGAGCAGGACCACGCGCGGCAGCGCCGCCAGTTCCCGCACCTTGGCCTGGGTCAGCGGCGCCCCCTGCGGGCTGAGGTAGATCACCCGCGCCGGGGTCGGATCGGCCTCACGGATCGCCTGCAGGCAGGCCTGCAACGGCTCGATCAGCATCACCATGCCCGGGCCACCACCGAACGGACGGTCGTCCACGCGGCGGTAGTTGCCTTCGGCGTAATCACGGGGGTTCCAGCCGTGCAGGCTGAACAGCCCCTTCTCCTGCGCGCGCCCGACCACGCCCAGTCCGGCGGACTGGGCGAGGAACTCGGGGAACAGGGTGATGACGTCGAAACGCATGCTCACGCTCAGAACTCGGGATCCCAGTCGACCACGACCAGGTTGGCCTCGAAGTCGACCGACTTGACGAAGTCCGGCTGCACGAACGGAATCATCCGCTC
Organism: Stenotrophomonas sp. CASM106; assembly: GCF_049384825.1. Classification (NCBI taxonomy): domain Bacteria; kingdom Pseudomonadati; phylum Pseudomonadota; class Gammaproteobacteria; order Lysobacterales; family Lysobacteraceae; genus Stenotrophomonas; species Stenotrophomonas sp. CASM106. The sequence continues at coordinate 331,468 of NZ_JBMRFS010000002.1, read as the reverse complement.
GCGGTCACCGCGGACCACCACCACGTCGTTGGCGCCGGTGCTGAACAGGTGCGAGACCTGGCCCAGGGCAACGCCCTCGGTGGTCTTCACGTCCAGGCCTTCCAGGTCCACCCAGTAGTACTCATCGGGCTTCGGCGGCGGCAATGCACTGCGGGCCACGTAGATCTCGGTGCCGCGCATCGCTTCGACGGTATCGCGGTCCTCGACGCCGGGGAAACGGGCGACCAGGTGCTTGCCGCTGTCGCGGCCACGCACACCTTCAATCGTGGTTTCCACGCCGGACGGGCTGCGCACGATCCACGGCTGGTAACGGAAAATGGCGGAACGTGGCTCGGTCCAGGACTCGAGCTTGATTTCGCCGCGCACACCAAAAGCGCCGACAACCCTGCCCAGCAGGATGCGGCGCTCGATATCTTTCATCTGCTTCAACCAAGAGGGCCACGCCGAAGCGTGGCCCGTCAGGATCAGGCCGCAGCGGCCTGGGACTTGGTCGCTTCCTTGATCAGGTTGCGGACCTTGTCGGTCGGCTGGGCGCCGTTCTTGACCCAATGGTCAACGCGGGCCAGGTCCAGCTCGATGCGCTTCTCGGCGCCCTGGGCAACCGGGTTGTAGAAGCCAACGCGCTCGATGTTGCGGCCGTCGCGCGCGCTGCGCACGTCGGTGACGATGATGTGGTAGAACGGACGCTTCTTGGCGCCGCCGCGGGTCAGTCGAATCTTGACCATGGTGTTTTTCCTATTGCCCAGTCGCCAGGATGGCGAGGTAAGCGGGCGATTATAGCGGCAGAGCCCGGCCGAGCCAACCCCGGGCTGTATCCATCTTCACGGTAGCGCAGTGCTATGCCTCGCCACTTTCGTTCAGCAAAGTGATCAACCTCCGACCGCCCCTCCAAGATTCCCGGGGCGATAGCGTCAGAGCGCTCCCGCTACCGGCGCCCGATGCATGTCCAGCACATCTACCTCGTGCCGCTGCAGCAGGTCGTCAAATGCATCGCCGCCAATCCGCTCGACAAGTTGCCGCTCGGATTCGTGGATGGCGATGCACTGCAGCCAGTTGATGGCAACCGGCGGGAACTGCAGCCCCGGGAACCTGGCGTCATTCCAGAAGAAGGGCGGCACCAGATAGACGTGCGGCATCCGGGTCGACGGGAAGTAGTCCTGCAGGATGTCGGGAATCACGCTACCAGGCTGCACCGCCGCACGATCGCGCATGATCGCGAAAGCCGTCGAGGCGACGACGTTGTCCCAATGCAGCGCGTCCTGTTCTGCACACGCACACAGCTCGACGCGCGTTTCCAGTTCGTGCCCCTCCGCATGACATAACACAGAATCCGATAGGCCGATGGACGAGATGGACTTCAGCCCTGCTTCCGGAGAGCTGAACATCGTGAGGATATCGACCGAACGTAGGCGATGATCATCGTGAAAGGCCTGGACCTTGGGCCGCCCCTCAGCGCCCATGACCTTGATTGCGTGCATCGCTACCGCGCGATGCTGCTCGGTGACCGTACCCATATCTGATTGGAACTCCTGAGTGTTGTTCGCTGCGGACGCATCCGCCGGGCATGGCCCGGCGCTACCGGCTGCAACGCTTCAAGGTAGCGTCCGGCTATGCCCAGCGATCGGCAATCACGCGCCTCGTTCAGGAAAGCGGCTGCCACGGCACCGCTGCCAGCACCGCCCTGCCCTGTTCAGCCAGCGTCTGCGAGCTTGGCAGGGCATGCCCGTCGATGGCGTCCAGCGCCCATAGGCCGCTGGCGTTGCAGGCAAAAGCGGCCTTCACACTGTCCAGTTCTGCCAGCGCCAACGGCCGCGTCAACTGTGCGCCGGGCCAATGCTGCTTCAGCAACGTTTCGGCGGTCCCGCGCAGGGCCGGCGCCTGCGGCCAGAGCAGCCGTTCACCATCGTGCACGGCCAGGTTCCAGGTGCTCCCTTCACTCACGTCGCCATCGGCGGTTACGAACAGCACATCGTCGAATCCTTGCGCCATCGCCGCGCGCCGCTCGGCAAACAGGCCAAACGTGCCCACATGCTTGATCTGCGGCATTTCGCGCTGCCAGGCCACGCTGCGCACGCGCTTGGGCGCGGCCAGGGCCACCGGCGCTGAAACTGCCACCAGCACGTCCACCGGCACGGTCGCCAGCGGATTGCGGAAATCGAAGCGGCGCGAGTACACCGTCACCCGCAGCGAGGCATCGGCCAGGCCGGCCTGCCGCAGCGCCTGCGACATCCACGCCTGCACCTGCACCGTGTCCAGTTCGCTGCCGAACAGTTCGCGCGTGGCCTGCGACAGCCGCGCCAGATGCAGGTCCAGCCCCTGCACTGCACCACCACGCACCTGCAGCGAGGTGAAGTGGCCGTAGTTCACCAGCGCCGGCAGCAGGTCCGCCACCTGCGCCGGCTGGCCATTGCAGGTGACCCTCATCGCAGCAGCGCCTGCGCCTGTTCCCACATGCCGCGCAGCACGTCGGCGGCCGGCTGTGCAGGCGCCATCCACGCCGACTGCCCGGCCCAGGCCTGCATCGCCGCCAGGCGATTTTCCTGCACGGCCTGCTTGCGCATCGGCGCGGTCAGGCCACGCTGCACCGGGTACGGGCGCGGCGCAGGGGCGCCTTCGGCAGCAGCGGCGCGCACATACGCGGTCGCCAGGCCACGGCCAAGGCGGCCGCTGAACGCGCGCGTCGGCCAGGTATCTTCCGGTTCGCTGGCGGCCAGCCCATCGGCCCACGCCGATGCGATCGCCGCCTCGGGCGTGCGCAGGAAGGCGGTGCCGATCTGGACGGCGCTGGCCCCCAGGGTGAGTGCGGCAGCAATGCCACGGCCATCGGCGATGCCACCGGCAGCGATCACCGGAATCTGCAGGTGATCGGCCAGGCGCGGCAACAGCGCGAACAGCCCGACCAGCTGGCGTTCGGCCATTGCCGGATCAAACGCACCGCGATGGCCACCGGCCTCCATGCCCTGCGCCACCACGGCGTCGGCACCGGCGTCCTGTGCGGCACGCGCTTCGGACAAGGTGGTCGCGCAGGCGATCCAGGCAATGCCGGCGTCCTTCAGCTGCTGCACGTGGCGCGGCAGCAGCACGCCCATGATGGTCGACGCCACCGCCGGGCGTGCCGCAAGCAACGCAGCGAACTGTTCTTCGAAATCGGCAGGCGTGGCGTCGGCGGCGCTGGCCGGCACGTCCGGGCCCCACTGCGCGAGGAAAGCGCGGCTGGCGGCCTCGGCAGCGACATCACGGCTCGGTGCGGGGTCCGGCAGCCACAGGTTCACCTGCGCCGGGCCGGTGGAGGTCGCGCGGAAGTCCTCCATCCAGCGACCGATATCGGCCGACGACGACAGCACCGCGCCCATCGCCCCCATGCTGCCGGCATTGGCCAGCGCGGCGGACAACGGTACGGGGCAGGCACCGGCCATCGGTGCCAGCAGGATCGGAACGGAAATGCCAAAGCGCCGGCAGAACGCCTCGACGCGGGAAGTTACAGCGGAACTCTGCATGATGGCCCATCGTTTCGGACAGGCCCCCATGGTGCGCGCGGGACAGGGGAAGAGTCGAGCCTGCTGCCCGACCACCTGCTGCGGCGCTTGCGCGCCGCCGCCCGAGCGTGGGCTCGGGCGCTACATCACACTGCGGACGGGGCCGTCATCAACGGAACGGCATGCCACGGCCGCCCATGGCACCCATCATGCCCTTCATGCTGCGCAGCATGCCCTTCATGCCGCCGCCGGCCATTTTGCTCATCATCTTTTCCATCTGCATGTACTGCTTCATCAGCTTGTTGACGTCGGCCGGGGTCACGCCCGAACCCTTGGCGATGCGCGCGCGGCGCGAGCCGTTGAGCAGGTTCGGGTTGCGCCGTTCCTTCTTGGTCATCGAGCCGATGATGGCGATCATGCGCGGCACTTCCTTGCCCTGGCTGACCTGCTGCTTCAGGTGGTCGGGGATGTTGCCCAGGCCCGGCAGCTTGTCCATCAGGCCGCCGATGCCGCCCATGTTCTGCATCTGCTCGAGCTGGTCGCGCATGTCGTTCAGGTCGAACTTCTTCCCCTTCGCGACCTTCTCGGCCAGCTTGGCGGCCTTGTCCTTGTCGACCTGCTGCTCCACCTGCTCGACCAGCGACAGCACGTCGCCCATGTCGAGGATGCGGCTGGCGATGCGGTCCGGATGGAACACGTCCAGGCCTTCCGGCTTTTCGCTGACACCGACGAACTTGATCGGCTTGCCGGTGATGTAGCGCACGCTCAGCGCGGCACCGCCACGGGCGTCACCGTCGGTCTTGGTCAGCACCACGCCGGTCAGCGGCAGCGCGTCGCCGAAGGCCTTGGCGGTGTTGGCCGCGTCCTGGCCGGTCATGGCGTCGACCACGAACAGGGTTTCGGCCGGGTTCACGGCAGCGTGCAGGGCCTTGATCTCGGCCATCATCGCTTCGTCGATGGCCAGGCGGCCGGCGGTATCGACCAGCAGCACGTCGACGAACGACTTGCGCGCGTCGTCGATGGCGGCGCGGACGATGGCCTCCGGCTTCTGGTCGGCGCTGGACGGGAAGAACAGCACGCCGACCTGCTCGGCCAGGGTCTTCAGCTGCTCGATCGCGGCCGGGCGGTAGACGTCGGCCGAAACCACCATCACCTTCTTCTTGCGCTTTTCCTTCAGGTGCTTGGCCAGCTTGCCGACCGTGGTGGTCTTGCCGGCGCCCTGCAGGCCCGCCATCAGGATGATGGCCGGAGCGGGCACATTGAGGTTCAGGTCGCTGGCCTCGGCACCCATGACCGCGGTCAGCTCGTCGCGCACGACCTTGATCAGGGCCTGGCCCGGGGTCAGCGACTTCAGCACTTCCTGGCCGACCGCGCGCACCTTGATGCGCTCGATCAGGGCCTGCACCACCGGCAGCGCGACGTCGGCTTCGAGCAGCGCGATGCGCACCTCGCGGGTCGCCTCGCGGATGTTCTCCTCGGTCAGGCGGCCGCGGCCACGCAGGCGCTCGATGGTGCCGGAAAGGCGCTGGGTCAGGGACTCGAACATGCGGCGCAACCTGTCTGAAAGCGGGGGACAATAAGGCAGACAGTATAACGGGTCCGGCTGTCCGCCCGGACTGCGACCACCGGGCCGTCGCCAGCATCACAGGGGTATGCGAAACTGCAACGATGACAATCGTTCTCATCGCCGTCCTGCTCTACCTGGCTGCCAGTGCCCTGCTGGTGCGCGCGCTCGGCCGCGATGAAAGCACCGGCTCCCCCACCTGGCTGTGGCCGGCCCTGCCAGCGATGCTGCTGCATGGCGGTTACCACGTGATGGTGGCGATGCGCACCAACGGCGGGCCGGACATGCACTTCTTCGCCGCGCTGTCGCTGGTCGGCCTGGGCATGGCTTGGCTGACCTCGCTGGTGGGCGCGCGCGGCCGCATGTCGGCGCTGGGCGTGGTGGTGTTCCCACTGGCCGCGGTACTGCTTCTGGTCTATCACGGCTACGGCCACGAGCCGAGCAAGGTGCTGGGCTGGCGCCTGGCCAGCCACGCATGGCTGGCGCTGCTGGCCTACGCCACGCTGAGCATCGCCGCGCTGCTGGCGATCATGCTGTGGCTGCAGGAACGCGCCCTGCGCCGCCGCGAGTTCCGCCCGTGGCTGCGCGCGCTGCCACCGCTGGCCGACCTGGAATCGCTGCTGTTCCGGGTGATCACGGTCGGCTTCGCGCTGCTGACCCTGACCCTGGTCACCGGCGTGCTGTTCGTCGACGACCTGCTGGCGCAGAAGCTGGTGCACAAGACCGTGCTGAGCGTGCTGTCGTGGATCGTGTTCGGCGTGCTGATGATCGGCCGTCGCCGCTACGGCTGGCGCGGCATGAAGGCGGTGCACTGGACGCTGGCGGCAATGCTGTTGCTGCTGCTGGCGTTCTTCGGCAGCCAGTTCGTGATCGAACTGGTGTTCGGGCATTCGCGATAAAGGCATGCCGACCAACGGTCGGCACCCACCCAACATCACCTGGTAGTGCCGGCCGCTGGCCGGCAACTGGACCGCACCCTGCGTGGATGCTGCCGCCGGTCAGGGCACCGGCTGCGCCAGGATCTTCCGCACCGAGCGACCGCTGTTGGTGAGGATGTCATCGACCTGCCAGCAGCCCTGGCCCTGGCGCACCATCGGCAGACGGGTCACGTAGGCCTTCTTCCATACCGCATAGCGCATCTCGACCTGGCCGGCAGTGGCCGAGGCCTCTTTCCAGCGGTAACGCACCGGGGTTTCAATGTCGCCGTCCTGCGCATCCAGCCACGGGTCGGAATCGATCGTGCAGATGCCCTCTTCGCGCTGCTGGCAGGCACGCTCGCCACGCAGTGCCTTGCCGAACGCCGGGCTGACCAGCGCGGGCGGTGGCTCCAGCAGGTCGCCATTGCCGGTCGTGGCCTCGAACAAGGCACGGGCAACGGCCATGGGTTCCTGGCAGGCCGGTGCGGCCTGCACGGTGGGGGCCAGCAGCAGCCCGGCGATCACGAACATCCCTGTCTTTCGCATGTATCCGTCCCTGATGTAGTGCCGGCCGCTGGCCGGCACTACAGGATATCCCGGTGCTGCCGGCCAGCGGCCGGCACTACCCGATACCCGGCTTACAACCCGTAACGCTCGATCACGTCCAGGTGCGGCTGGCGATCCTGGTCACAGGCTTCAGCCAGGCGCAGCCAGCAATGCGGATGCGGCCACGTCGCGGTGTGCTGCTGGAGGAAGCGGTGCAGCGCCAGCGGCGCATGGTCCTGCGGCTGGGCGACGGTGAACAGCAGGCCGGGCAGCGTGCCCTCCTCCCTATCGGGGTCGGTGACGGTGTAGTCCGGGCGGCTGTGCGACCACACCTTCCAACCCTGTGCTTCGGCCGCCTCGACGAAGGCATTCCACGCCTCTTCGCCCGGGTGCGCGCCATCGATCATCCAGCTGCGGGCGAAGCCGCCGCGCTCCAGCACATGCACCTGCGCATAGGTCGGGATGAAATGCTCGCGCGCTTCCTCCTCCTCGGGTGCCGGATGCACCAGTGCGGCATCGAACACCACCCAGTCGCCCACCTGCTGGGCGCGGTTGGACGGCGCATTCTCGACGATGCGCGCGGTCACCGGTCCGCTGCGGCGGGCGTAGTACTCCATCGGTTCGCCGTTCTCTTCGCTGCGGATGATCACCCAGCCCCAAGGCTCCTCGACCACGCCCTCGTGGCTGGACAGCTCCATGCCGATCGCCGCGGCCGAGCGGCGCACCGCGTCCCAGTCGCGCGCCGCGCTGGCCGCACTCATGTGGTCCCAATGCGCGGCGTTCGGCTCGTCCAGCAGCTCCACCAACTGCGCATAGCAGGCCTGGGCCTCGCTGAAGCGGCCGGTTTCCATGTACATGCGCGCCAGCGTGCCGCGCGCGCCGTGCGAGCCCGGAGACAGCTCCAGAAGCGATCGGGCCGCCTGCTCCAGCGCCGGCCAGTCGGACACCCGGCGTGCGCGCTGCACGTCGCACCAGTGCGCGAACACCGGCACGCTGCTGCGGTAGACCTCGGCCAGCTGGCGCAGGCCGTCGTCGTCCCCCTGCTCGGCCAGCCAGCGCATCAGCGTGTAGGCTGCGGGACCATCGTTCTGCGCATGGCTGCGTACGAACCGCCACAACAGCGCTCGCGCCTCGGCCTGCGCGCCGCAGGCGCTCAGCGCCGAGGCGGCCATCTCGGCCAAGGCCTCGTCATCGGGCAGCTGCGCCTGCGCCTGCAGCAACCACTGCGCCTCGCGCTCGGGGTCGCGCGCCTGGTTCTGTTCACCCTGCGCGTCCAGCCATGCCAGCAGCTCGCCGGCCGGCACCGGCAGCGGTGCGACATCCGGCAATGCATCGATGCGCGCCGCCAGGCCGGCCACCAGCGCTGCCGCCCCCCGGTCCTGGCGCAGCTGCGCCAGATGGGTGCGGGCCAGTTCCAGCTGGCGCAGCGCCACCCAGCGCGCACCACGCTGCAGGGCAAGCTCCAGGCTCAGCGCTGCCACTTCGATCAGCAGGCGATGCGATCCGACCCGGGCGAAGTGCTCGATGATCGTGTTGAAGCGCGTGCCCAGGTCCCACGTATTGCGCGCAGGGTCACGCTGGCACAGCGCTGCGGCGGTGTTCGCCCACAGCCGCCAGTAGTTCGGGGTCAGCTCGCTCCACGGCACCAGCTGCTGCAGCGCTTCTTCGTCGCGGCCCAGCTGGGCCAGCGCCCATGCCTTGGACAGGCGACGCGGCACCGTGCAGTTGGCCGGCTCGTACTCCCCGGAGGCGGCCACTTCGGCTTCGCGCTTCTCGATCAGCGCCAGTGCCTCGTCGGCGCGGCCGACAGCGAGCAGGATCTTGATCTGCATCTCCGGGAAGCTGTCGAACACTTCCTTGCCACAGGCCTCCACGGCGTCGGCCTGCGCCTGCAGGTAATCCAGCGCCTCCTGGCCACGGCCATCGTCGAGCAGCGCATCGGCCTTCTCGCAGCTCAGGCACTGGAAGCAGGCCCAGCTGGGATCGATGCGGCCGAGGGTCTCGTCGCACACCTCGATGCGCTCGGGCACCCAGCCCGGGCCATCGATGTTGCCGTAGCAGGCGGCCAGGTCCTGGGTCACGCAGATCGACTGCGGGCATTCCAAGGTGTCTTCGCGGTGTGCCCGCTCGAACAGCGCAACGGCTTCGCCAAGTGCGCTCTCGCCTTCAACACGGTTGCCGACGCGGTTGCGCAGCGCCCAGTGGCCGACGTAGACGTCGACCCAGGGGTTGTCGAGCGCCTTGCCCAGTGCGCGTGCTTCGGGCAGCAGTGCATCGACGCGGTCGATCTGCAGTTCACTGACCTCGTCGGCGAGGCGGTTCAGCAGGTGCGCGTTCTGCGCCTGGCCGGCCTGGCGCAGGTCGCCCTGCAGTTTTTCGACCCAGTTCCAGATGTCCATGGGGTAAGTACTCCTGTCTAGCGAAGGCTGGATGAGAGGGCGCGGTGCTCAGCGCAGCATCTGCTGCAGGGCACCGGCGATATCGGTAAAGGCGCCGTTGAGATCCGGGCCCTGCGTGGCGGTCGTTGCCCGGGCCAAGGGACGGCCCTGCGCAGCGACGATGATCTTCAGCGAGCGCAGCAGGCGCGCCGCCGCTTCGGCCTGCGGGTGGCCCTCGCGCTGGGCGCGCAGCAGCGCCTGCACCGCCGGGTTGTCGAGGTTGAGGTACAGCCGCGAGGGTGCGCGCGATTCGATGCGTGCGGTGAACTGGCGCGCCAGGCGCAGCGCCGCCATCGAAACGCGCTTGTCGTTCTCGTCGTCTTCCAGGCGCTGCTTCAGTTCGGCCTCGCGGTCGGGCACCACCACCACCGGCAGTGCTTCCGGGCTGAAACGCGCCGGCAGCAGCTGCTCGCCATCACCCAGCTGTTCGCGCAGCCAGGCCAGCTGCGCATCGTCGAGGCTGTCATCGCTGCGGAACAGTGCGCGATTGCCCTGCTCGGTGCCGAGTTCAACCAGGCGCAGGCCCTTGGCCTGGGCCCAGCGCCGCAGGAACGGCACCACCGCGTAACGATGGCCATGCGCGACCGGCACCCCCATCGCGCGGAACAGCATCTCTTCGAAGCCACCGCCATTGTCGAGGATGACATGCACGGCACCGCGCGCCGGCAGGGCACTGGCCGGCAGGTCGCCCTGCGAGGTCGGCACGCGCACATGCTCCATCAGCAGGTCGAACAGGCGGTCATCGCACAGCGCCGCGCCCAGCAGCGCCTCGTTGTGGCGGCTCAATACGCGTCGCCACGCCTCCGGCTGCTGCCGCGCAACGTCGGCCAGACCATCGATCAGCGCCTCCAGCAAGGCATGTTGCACAGCGCGGTACTGGTCATCGCGCTGCAGGTCTTCGCGGCTGGCGGTGGGAGTCAGCCGCGAGGATTCGATCACCCCGCCGATGAAGCCGGCCCACGGCGGCAGCAGGTCACGGGCATCGTCATCCAGCAGCATGCCGCGCACGAACACCGACAGGTTGCGGTTGTCGCTGGTGCCATAGGTGGCACCATCCTGCACCCACAGCAGGCCGGTGGCATCGCTGTTGCCGTCGGCACGCAGCGGCACGGTGACGATCGGCTCGAAATCGTGCTCGAAGCGCGCGGCGAACTGCAGTGCCTGGCGGCGTGCCTGCACCGGGTGCACGGCCACGTCACCCTGCCCCCGCCACGGCGGCGGCTCGGGGTTGAGCGCTTCGGTCGCAGCACCGATGAAGATCGGTTCGGACAGCAGCGCGCAGTAGCGGCCCAGCACCTCGTGCAGGCGCGCCTCGTTGGCCAGCGGCAGGAAGTCCGGATGCAGCTCCAGTTCCACCTCGGTGCCGACCGCGCGTGCCGGCACTTCGCTGACGGTGTACTGCTCGGCATTGCTGGACACGTACAGATGGCCCAGCTCCGGCGTCTGGTACGAGGTGGTACGCACGCTGACCCGCCGCGCCAGCACGAAGGCCGACAGGAAGCCGAGGCCGAACATGCCGATCAGGCCTTCATCATCCTCGCCGCCCTGGCGCAGGCCACGGGTATAGCCGACACCGACGGTGGCCAGGTAGTCGTGGATCTCCTGGCGGGTCAGGCCGGCACCGGTATCGGTGATGCGCAGCACGCCGGCACCGGCATCGACCTGCACCGAAATGCGCGAAGGCACCTGGGCGCCGGGCTGCTCGATGCGGCGGCGGATGATCGAGTCGTGCGCGTTCTGCACCAGCTCGCGCAGCGCCACCACCGGGGCGGAATACAGGTGCTTGCCCAGCACCGTCATCAGTCCATTGAGATCGACCCCGGCACGACGGATCTCGGCGTTGGGGGCGGTGAGCGCGGTGTCCTGCATGTAATCGTTTACTCCTGGGCACGGAAAGGCGCCAGAGGGCGCCTTCGTCGAGCGGGAAAAACTAGCACAGCCAGCCTGACCGTTGCCGTATACGACGTATGTAGAGGCAGGCCCCGCAGCAGTCCCCCCAGTGCCTCACGCCGCGTCGATGGCCTCGGACAGGCGCTCCACCGCGATCACTTCCATGCCTTTCACCGATCCGCCCTTGGGCGCATTGGCCTTGGGCACGATGGCGCGCTTGAAGCCATGGGTGGCGGCCTCGCGCAGGCGGTCTTCGCCATTGGGCACCGGTCGGATCTCACCGGACAGGCCCACCTCGCCGAACGCAATCGTCTTTTCCGCCAGCGGCCGATCCTGCAGCGAGGACAATACGGCCAGCAGCACCGGCAGGTCGGCGGCGGTTTCCTGCACGCGGATGCCACCGACCACGTTGACGAACACGTCCTGGTCGCCGACCAGCACGCCACCGTGGCGATGCAGTACCGCCAGCAGCATGGCCAGGCGGTTCTGCTCCAGGCCGACCGCGACACGGCGCGGATTCGACAGCGGCGACGCATCGACCAGCGCCTGCACCTCCACCAGCAGCGGCCGGGTGCCCTCGCGGGTGACCATCACGCAGCTGCCCGGCTGATGGGTGCTGCCGCCGGACAGGAAGATCGCCGATGGGTTGGAGACCTCCTTCAGGCCCTTGTCGCCCATCGCGAACACGCCCAGTTCGTTGACCGCACCGAAGCGGTTCTTGAACGCGCGCAGCAGGCGGAAGCGGCTGCCGCTCTCGCCCTCGAAATACAGCACCGCGTCGACCATGTGCTCGAGCACGCGCGGGCCGGCGATGCCGCCCTCCTTGGTCACGTGGCCGACCAGGAACACGGCCGTGCCGGTTTCCTTGGCAAACCGGACCAGCCGCGCCGCGCTCTCGCGCACCTGGCTGACCGAACCGGGCGCGGCGGTCAGGCTCTCGGTCCACAGGGTCTGCACGGAGTCGGCCACGATCAGCCGCGGGCCGGCCTTGGACGCATGCTGCAGGATCGATTCGACCCCGGTCTCGGCCAGTGCGTTGACCCCGTCCAGCGGCAGCTCCAGGCGGTGCGCGCGGCCGGCGACCTGCGCCAGCGATTCCTCGCCGGTGACGTACAGCACCGGCAGTTCGGCCGCCATCTTCGCCACCGCCTGCAGCAGCAGGGTCGACTTGCCGATGCCCGGATCGCCACCGACCAGCACCACCGCGCCCTCGACCAGGCCACCGCCCAGCACCCGGTCGAACTCGCCGATGCCGGTGGAGACCCGGCGATGCTCGGTCTGCTCCACGTCCTTCAGGGCGGTGATCTTCGGCGGGTCGATCTTGCCGGCCCAGCCGGCCCGGCGCGAAGCCGGCGCCTTGGCCGCCGCCGCGCTTTCCAGCACGATTTCCGACAGCGAGTTCCAGGCGTTGCACTCGGTGCACTGGCCCTGCCACTTGCTGAATTCGGCGCCGCATTCATTGCAGACGTAGGCGGTGCGGGCTTTTGCCATCGGATGATTTCCAGCAACGGGAACAGGCGTGGCAGGATAGCCGAGCCGGGTCGCAGGTGCTGCGACCACTCAAGTCCTGCCCACCTGCGCCGATAGGGGTCGCGGGCGTGCGCCTTGCGGGCGCCCCTCCCTCCCCCACTGGATTCATCATGACTGGCAGCTACAGTCAGAGCCTGGTCATCATCTCCCTGCTGGTGGCCATTCTTGCTTCGTACACGGCACTGGACATGGCCGGGCGCCTGGCCACGGCCGAGGGTCGCGTGGCCCGCTGGTGGCTGGCCGGGGGGGCGGCGGCCATGGGCCTGGGCATCTGGTCGATGCACTTCATCGGCATGCTCGCCTTCGACCTGCCGATTCCGGTGGGTTACGACCTTGGCATCACCCTGTACTCGCTGGCGGTCTCGATCGGCGCCTCGGCCTATGCGCTGTGGCTGGTGTCGCGGCCCAGCCTGCCGTGGCGCCGGCTGCTGGCCGGTGCCGTGCTGATGGGCCTGGGCATCGCCACCATGCATTACCTGGGCATGGCGGCGATGCGCATGCAGCCCGGCATCGACTACCACCCGGGCTGGTTTGCCGCCTCCATCGCGGTGGCCATCGGTGCCGCCGGCGCCGCACTGTGGATCGCCTTCCGCCTGCGCGCCGAGCGGCGCAACACCCTGCTGCTGCGCGCGCTCGCTTCGCTGGTGATGGGGCTGGCCATCGTCGGCATGCATTACACCGGCATGGCGGCGGCGCGCTTCCCCGAAGGCAGCATCTGTGGCGCCGTCGGCAGTGGCGGCATCGACACGCGCTGGCTGGCAGTGCTGGTGATCGTCACCACCGTGGCCACGCTGGGCATCGCCCTGGTCGCCTCGCTGTTCGACCGGCAGATGCGCGTGCGCACCGGTCTGCTGGCCGATTCGCTGGCGCACGCCAACGACAAGCTGATCCAGGCCGCGCTGCACGACCCGTTGACCCAGCTGCCCAACCGCATGCTGCTGCAGGACCGCATCGAGCAGGCCATCGAGAAGGCGCGGCGCCGCAACCATGCAGTGGCGGTGATGTTCTGCGACCTGGACGGCTTCAAGGCGGTCAATGATGCGTACGGCCACCAGCTCGGCGACCGCCTGCTGGTGGCGGTGGCACAGCGCATCGGCGGCCAGCTGCGACCGCAGGATACCTTGGCCCGCCTCGGCGGCGATGAGTTCGTGATCGTGCTGGCCATCGACATTCCCGACGATGCGGTGGTGGTGGCCGAGCGCATCATCGCCGCGGCCGGCGAACCGTTCCTGCTGGATGCGGCCGAACTGCAGGTCAGCGCCAGCCTTGGCATTGCCCTGTACCCGGATGACGCCGGCAACGAGCGCGAGCTGATGGCCCACGCCGATGCGGCGATGTACCACACCAAGGAAACCGGGCGGAACGGCTACACCTTCTTCACCCCCTCGATGCAGCTCAGTGCCAACCGCCAGCTGCGCCTGCTGCAGGACCTGCGCAAGGCCATCGCCCGCGACGAACTGATCCTGCATTACCAGCCCAAGTTCCCTGCCGCCGGCGCACCGGCCACCGGGGCCGAAGCGCTGCTGCGCTGGCAGCACCCGGAGCTGGGACTGCTGGCGCCGGACGTGTTCATCCCCATTGCCGAGCGCAGCGGCCTGATCCTGCCGATCGGTGACTGGGTATTGGACCGCGCCTGTGCGCAGCTGCGGGCATGGCACCAGGCCGGGCATACGGAATGGTCGATGGCGGTGAACCTCTCGCCGCTGCAGTTCGCCTCGCCGGCACTGCTGGACAGCGTGCGCGAGGTGCTGCAGCGGCACCGGATCGAACCGGCGCGGCTGACCCTGGAGATCACCGAGACCACGGCGATGAAGGACGTCGATGCCAGCCTCGCGATTCTCAACGACCTGACCGCGATGGGCGTGCACATCGCCATCGATGATTTCGGCACCGGCTATTCCAGCCTGCTGTACCTCAAGCGCATGCCGGCCACCGAACTGAAGATCGACCGTGCGTTCGTGCACGACCTGGAGCGCAATGACGAGGACGCCGCCATCGTCTCGTCGATCATCGCGCTGGGCCGCACCCTGCAGCTGCAGGTGGTGGCCGAGGGCGTGGAGACGCAGGCGCAGCGCGAGTACCTGAGCGAACTGGGGTGTGATCAGTTGCAGGGTTACCACCTGGGCCGACCGATGGACGCCGAGGAATTCCTGCGCCGGGTGGGGTGAGGCGCCAGGTCCGGGGTCGGATCCCTTGCCGCAGGCAAGGGATCTGACCCCATCCACGCATGGCGTGGATCTCCTGGTAGAGCCGGCCGCTGGCCGGCTTCGCGTAATTGCCGGCCAGCGGCCGGTACTACCAGCCTGGTGGGTGCACGAAACGCGCAACCACAGCAAACAGAAAGGCCGCCCGAGGGCGGCCTTTCTGCGTGGCAACGTCGCGAGGACGTCAGTGCATCATGTGCACGTTCATGTTGTGCATGACCCACAGGGTGCCGATCACGATGATGCCGATCACCACAACGGTGAAGGCCGCAGCGTTGACGTTCCAGCGGCTTTCCGAAGAGCGGTCCAGGTGCAGGAAGAACACCAGGTGGACCAGCATCTGCAGCACCGCGGTGACCGCGATCACCACACCGTTGACGGTGCGCGAGAAATCACCCGACATCACCATCCAGAACGGGATGACGGTCAGCACCACCGCCAGCACGAAGCCGATCAGGTACGACTTCACGCTGCCGTGGCTTTCGCCGCCGGTGCCGTGGTCGTGTGCGTGGTTGTCATGTGCCATTACAGCGCTCCATTGAGGTAGACGACGGAGAACACGCCGATCCAGATCAGGTCCAGGAAGTGCCAGAACAGGCTCAGGCACGCCATGCGGGTCTTGTTGGTCGGGGTCAGGCCGTACTTCTTCAGCTGCACGAACATCACCAGCAGCCACAGCAGGCCGGCGCTGACGTGCAGGCCGTGGGTACCGACCAGGGCGAAGAACGCCGACAGGAAGGCACTGCGATCCGGACCGTAGCCCTGATGGATCAGGTGCTGGAACTCATAGACTTCCATGCACATGAAGCCGAAGCCCAGCAGCCAGGTAACCGCCAGCCACAGGAACATCTGGCCAACCTGCTTGCGGTGCATGGCGATCATGCCCAGGCCGAAGGTCAGCGACGAGGTCAGCAGCAGCGCGGTTTCCCACGCCACGAACGGCAGTTCGAACAGGTCCTTCGCGGTCGGGCCACCATCGGTACCGCCTGCCAGCACCACGTAGGTGGCGAACAGCGAGGCGAAGATGAGGCAGTCGCTCATCAGGTACACCCAGAAACCGAAGACGGTGTTGCCGCCGGTGTCGTGGTGCTCGTGGTCGTCATGGCCATGGGCCGCCGCGTGCGCGGCGTGCCCGTGGCTCAGGGTCGAGGTATTGGTGCTCATGCCTTCAGCTCCGACTTCACCAGGCCCTGGGCTTCCAGGTGCTTGCGGTGTTCGTTCTCGATGCGTTCCACCTCGGCGGCCGGGACCCAGTAGTCCACGTCCTGGTCGAAGGTGCGGTAGATGAACGTGGCGATCATGCCGACGAAGCCGACGATGGCCAGCCACCAGATGTGCCAGATCATCGCGAAGCCGAACACCAGGCTGAAGGCACCGATGACAACGCCCGTGCCGGTGTTGCGCGGCATGTGGATGTCGGTGTACTTGGCCGGCTTCGGCCAGGCTTCACCACGCTGCTTGCGCTCCCAGAAATCGTCCAGCTCGGTGACTTCCGGCAGCGTGCCGAAGTTGTAGAAGGCCGGCGGCGAAGAGGTTTCCCACTCCAGCGTACGGGCATCCCACGGGTCGCCGGTCAGGTCGACGGTCTTCTTGCGGTCGCGGATCGAGACGGCCACCTGGATGATCTGGCACAGGATGCCGGCGCCAACGATGAAGGCACCTGCGGCGGCGATCAGCAGCAGCGGCTCATAGGCCGGGTTGACCGTGCTCTGCAGGCGACGGGTCATGCCCATGAAGCCCAGCACGTACATCGGCATGAAGGTCACGTAGAAGCCGATGAACCAGCACCAGAACGCGCACTTGCCCCAGAACTCATTGAGGCGGAAGCCGAACATCTTCGGCCACCAGTAGGTGATGCCGGCGAACATGCCGAACACCACGCCGCCGATGATGACGTTGTGGAAGTGGGCGATCAGGAACAGGCTGTTGTGCAGCACGAAGTCGATGGCCGGGATCGCCAGCATCACGCCGGTCATGCCGCCGATGACGAAGGTGACCATGAAGCCGATGGTCCACAGCACCGGGGTGGTGAAGTGCACGCGGCCGCGGAACATGGTGAACAGCCAGTTGAAGATCTTCACGCCGGTCGGGATCGAGATGATCATCGTCGTGATGCCGAAGAAGGCATTGACGTTGGCACCGGAGCCCATGGTGAAGAAGTGGTGCAGCCACACGATGAACGACAGCACGCCGATGCACGCGGTGGCGTAGACCATGCCCTTGTAGCCGAACAGCGCCTTGCGCGAGAAGGTCGCGATGACTTCGGAGAACACACCGAACGCCGGCAGGACCAGGATGTACACCTCCGGGTGACCCCAGATCCAGATCAGGTTGATGTACAGCATGGCGTTGCCGCCACCGTCATTGGTGAAGAAGTGCGTACCCAGGTAACGGTCCAGGGTCAGCAGCACCAGGGTGATGGTCAGCACCGGGAAGGCAGCGACGATCAGCACGTTGGTCACCAGGGCGGTCCAGGTGAACACCGGCATCTGCATCAGCTTCATGCTGGGGGTACGCATCTTCAGGATGGTGATGAAGAAGTTGATACCGCTCAGCGTGGTACCCAGGCCTGCGACCTGTAGACCCCAGATGTAGTAGTCCATGCCGACGCTTGGACTGTATTCGATGCCCGACAGTGGCGGGAATGCCAGCCAGCCGGTGGCAGCGAACTCACCGATCCACAGCGACAGCATGATCAGCACCGCACCGGACACGAACAGCCAGAAGCTGAGCGAGTTGACGAACGGGAACGCGACGTCGCGCGCACCGATCTGCAGCGGCACGGCCAGGTTCATCAGGCCGGTGATCAGCGGCATCGCCACGAAGAAGATCATGATCACGCCGTGGGCGGTGAAGATCTGGTCGTAGTGGTGCGGCGGCAGGTAGCCCTCGGAGCCACCGACGGCGATGGCCTGCTGGGTACGCATCATGATGGCGTCGGAGAAACCGCGCAGCAGCATGACGAAGGCGACGATGAGGTACATCACGCCGATCTTCTTGTGATCCACCGAGGTGAACCACTCCTTCCACAGATAGCCCCACAGCTTGAACTTGGTGATCAGGGCGACGACGCCCAGGCCACCAAGAACCGCGCCGATCAACGTCGTCAGGACGATCGGATCGTGGGGGATCGACTCAAGAGAGAGTTTTCCCAACATGTTCATTCTCCCGAACCCGCATGGCCGGCATGGCCTGCGTGTTCGTGTTCGTTGGCATCCAGGTTTTCACCCGATTCCTTGGAATCATGCGCATCACTGGGGGCATGGCCCTCGTGCGCTTCATGCGTGGCGGCATCGGCAGCGGCGGCACCGGCATGCGAGTGCTTCATGCCGTAATGCTTGTTGTCGCCCATGTGCTTGGCGATGACCCAGTCGAACAGGCCTTCTTCGGTCTTGCCGAAGTAGGTGACCGGATACCACTCGGCGTTGCGTGCTTCACCCAGCGCCTTGAACGAGGCCTTGTCCAGGGTCTGCTCACCGGCGCGGACCTGGTCCAGCCACTGGCGGTATTCGGCATCGGTGACCGAGTAGGCGGTGAAGTGCATCTTGGCGAAGCCCGCGCCGCTGTAGTGCGAGGACATGCCCGGGAATTCGCCGGTCTCGTTGGCGATCAGGTGGAGCTTGGTCTCCATCGCAGCCATCGAGTAGATCATGCTGCCCAGGTGCGGGATGAAGAACGCATTCATCACCGAATCGGACGTGATCTTGAAGTTCAGCGGCGTGTTGACCGGGAACTTGATTTCGTTGACGACCGCCACCTTCTCTTCCGGATAGATGAACAGCCACTTCCAGTCCAGCGAGATCGCCTCGATGGTGACCGGCTTGACGTCCGAATCCAGCGGACGATACGGGTCCAGTGCGTGCGACGAACGCCAGGTCAGGACCGCCAGCACCAGCACGATCATGCAGGGAATGGACCACACCACCACCTCGATCGCCGTCGAGTGCGACCACTTCGGCTCGTAACGGGCCTTGGTGTTGGAGGCGCGATACTTCCACGCGAACGTCAGGGTCATGATGATGACCGGGATGACGACCAGCAGCATGAGCACGGTGGCCGTGATCAGCAGGGTCTTCTCATCCTGGCCGATCTGGCCCTTCGGACTGAGGATGGCCACCGCATCGCAACCGGTGAGCATCACCAGCAACGACAGCAGCAGGCCCGGGCGCAACCAGCGCCCAAGGGTTTTCAACGGAATCATCGGTCGATCCAATTGCGAGGGAATGCCGTTCCCCGTCCCTGCCTGTTCCGGCCAAAAGCCGGTCCCACCGGTCCGGAAGACAGGCAGGGAGGTGGGGTCGAGTCAGCCTTTCAATTTTAGGCCGTCACCCACCATTTAAGAAAGGCATTGACATTGATCGAGCGCAGGAAAGGCCCGATTCTGGCTGCGACACGTTGTCGCACCGCGCAGGTGTGACGGGCCCATGACCCAGGACTGCGTGCCGGCCCCGCGCGCTCGTGGGGCCATTCGCCCTCGTTCGGCAAAGTCACCTGAACCGGTTCAGCGTACTGGCGGGTGCCTGGCGTGGGATGCTCTGCACAGGAGGAAGCCCCCGATGGACAAGATCGACTTCAAGAAGCGCGACCGGGCGCTCTATCAACCGCCCGCCGGCAGGTTCGTACCGGTCGATGTGCCGCCCCTGCCCTACCTGATGGTCGATGGTCGCGGCGACCCGAACACGGCCCCCGCCTACCTGCAGGCCGTGCAGTGGCTGTATTCGGTGAGCTATGCATTGAAGTTCGCGCTGAAGGCCGAAGGGCGCGACTACGTGGTGCCACCGCTGGAGGCGCTGTGGAGCGCCGAGGACCCGGCCAGCTTCATCGCGCGACGCAAGGATGAGTGGGCCTGGACCGTAATGATCCGCACGCCCGAGGGCATCGGCCCTACGCAGTGGCAGGCCGCGATCAGCAAGGCGCGCGCGAAACTGGGGGATGCGCCGCCCAGCCTCCGCCATGAAATCCTTGCCGAGGGCCCCAGCCTGCAGACCTTGCACGTGGGCGCCTACGACGACGAAGGCCCCGTCCTGGCGCATCTGCATGACGAAGTGATGCCCGCACTGGGTTACACCTTCGCCGGCCCCCATCATGAGATCTACCTGAGCGACCCGCGCAGGACCGACGCGGCGCGGTTGAAAACCGTGCTGCGGCAGCCGGTGCGGCCGATCAAGCCTGATGAGGATTCCGGCACATGACACAAGGAATGCCATGCACCTGATCAACCGACTGCTGCACTGGACCACCCTGCCCGCCGGGCGCCGCCTGATGGCCGTGCTGGGTGCCGCACTGGTGATCGTGCTGGCCTGCAATCCGGATCTGCTGCCGTTGTTGCCGGTGGTGGATGCGCTGGGCCTGGACGTACTGATGCTGTTGCTGGGTGCGCAGGTGGTGGCGGTCCTGCCTTGGGTGCGGGAGCGGGCCGCGCGTGGGATCAGGGTGCTCGCACACCTGCTGATCGGTGCATCGGCGGGAGCAGCGGGTGGTTATCTCCGGCAGCTCGCGTGGTGGCTGGCACGGGATGCGGGGATGACGAGACGTTGCTGAAGGCTTGCAGCCTTCAGTGAGGTCACCATCCTATGATAACCGGCGGGCGCAAACAAAAAGCCCCGACCAAAGGCCGGGGCTTTTCACTACAACTGGTGCCGGAAACAGGAGTCGAACCTGCGACCTACGCATTACGAATGCGCCGCTCTACCAACTGAGCTATTCCGGCCTAGCTGGACATTGTAGGACTACAAGCAACATGCGGTCAATGGCTGCGCATCTACCCTCTTCATGGGCCAACAAGCCGCTACCAGCTACTGATAGTGGCTTTCACGGATGACCTTGGAACATCGCTGGTCGAGATCAACATGAAATGACTTCAGTCCACCTTCTGGCAGCAGAACCCTGTCATGGACGTGCTGGACTGAGAAGCCAATATCTGCGGTGCCGGAAGACTCCTCCGCAATGCGATACATCTCCCGTTTCCATCCCCTCGTCTCTTGGACGTAAGTCTCGATTGTCGTCACGCATCTTTCTAGCCCTTCCAACCCCTTCTCACCTCGGGGCTCCTTCGCTGCACAGCCGCCTGCCATCAGCAATGAAAACAGCAGCCCCACTTTCAAGATGACTGAGCGTTTCATCTGCGTCCCTCCATGATAGGTACGAACTCATAACCCTCATGACTTCTAATCATCCCAGGCACTCCCATTTCTTCAAGGAACTGATAGTCATACCCGTTAGCTGCAGGGCGATAACCCTCTTCCCGAGTATTCGGGTGAGTATGGAAGAATCCTATAACTCGGCAACCACACTGAAACTCTGAAGGCTTGAAAAGCACATCCTGCCCCATTTGAGCACGAGTACCAGGTTGAGCACGAATCAATTGAGGGGCGCCAACCAGGTTCGGAGCCACGATCCACCCTCCTTGTTCCCGCTTCAGCGATCCAGGTTGCCCCCACAATACAGTTGGCGCATCGGGGTTGGAGTCCTGCCAAGCTCGCTCCATCTGCCGCTTCAGCCCAGGATCTCTCGTCCAAGCAGGATCAGTCGATTGCGGAGAGCGACCGTAACTTGGTGACGCCGAAGTTGACTGCCTGCTTCCCACTGCCCCCGTGCCCATCGTTCCTCGACCTGCAGAAGAACCACCGTATGCCCCCTGCTCCAACTGGCAGTCAGTGTCTTTGCCACATGCTCGCCGGCCATCGGGATCAAAGTAGCGATATGGGTTCGAATTGGCATACCTGTAGCGTCCGAATGCTCCCACCGAATCGCTTTGGGGCGACACCGGATCCACACTAAGGAACACACCAAGGATTGGATCCATATACCGCTGCTGCATGTAACTCAAGCCCGTCGAAGCATCACTCACGTGCCCTGCATAGCCAGGCCCATCAGCAACGGACCCACCAACCACGGCGCCATAGGGCTCATAGGTGGTACGCCGGATAACGCTGCCAGCCGCGTCAGTCTCAGCGACCGGTGACCCTAACGCATCGGTATGGATATAGGTAATCGTCTCCGCAGCAGCCTGATTGAACAGTCCACCCAGAATCAGCGCGGCCCCACCTACGGTTCGACTCACCAGCATCTTCATTCCTGCGTTCATCGCGCCCACCTCAGTTCGACCAGGCCGAGCACGCCTGCGCGTTGCAGGCACGCACCTTGTAACCACCCTGGCAGCGCGTATCGAGGTCGTAGCCGATGCCTTCTGCCCTATAGGTCGCGCCGCCGCTGCTTGAACGCATGTTGTAGTAGGTGGCACCCGGCGACGCATTCCAGATGACCGAGCAGATGTTGGGGCCGCTCTTTACGATCCTCACACCCGTAGGTACGGCCGGCGCACTGGAAATCGCAACCAGGCCAGCAGCAGAACTGGGGCTGCAGCCTGCGGGATTGCAAGCACGACCACGGTAGTAGAAGTTGCCTCCGCCGCCCTTGCTGAGGGAAACGGCTCGATCCCCCGCAATCAGCGACCAGTTGGCGCCGTCAGTACTTTCGTCGATTTCATAGCGCGTCGCGTCCGCCACTTCCAGCAGGGAGATCGAGTAAGCCGCGCCGATTCCCACCCCATCCGGCACGCGCAGAACCGGGGTCGCCGGAGGACCAATCACGCGCACGCCCGCTACCGCGGACCACGGTCCGCAACCGGCGACATTGCAGCCACGCACCTGGTAGTCCCACTGTCCCGGCCAGCGGCCGCCTCGGGCCACGGCGGTCGCACCGTCTTCCTGGGCGAGTCCGAAGCCACCCCCATTGAGCTGCTCCATCAGCTGATAGCTCGTCGCTGCGGGGATTGCGCCCCACCACATGCTCACGGTTGAACTGTAGCTCACGCCACCGAGATTGATCGCCGTGGCTTGGACCGGTGGCAATGTCACGACGATACTGCCTACGGCGCTTGACGCACTGCACCCGGCGTCATTGCATGCAAAGGCACGATAGGCGTAACTGCCGGCGATTCGTCCGCTGATGGCCAGTTGATTCCCACTGATCCGGTTGATCTCAGTCCATGCTGCTCCGTTGAATTGTTCTTCAATGCGATAGCTGCTGGCCTGTGCCACGCTCGAAACAGAGACGGCGTAGCTGCCGTTGTAGCTCGCAGCAGGTACCGACAGTGCGGGTACGGATGGGGCATACAGCGCGGTAATCGCCGCTTCGGCCGAGTAGACGCCGCAGCCCTGTGGATTGCATGCTTTGACCCGATAGCGATAGGTGCCTGCCGGTTTGCTGGTCACTTGATAGGTGCGGCCAGCACCATCAAAGACCACGCTCCATCCGCCACCCACGGCCTCTTCAAGCACAAAGCGGGCGGCACCCTGTACCGCTGACCAGCTCAGGAAATAGGTTCCGTTGATACCTTGCGCCGGTGCAGTGATCACCGGCGCAGCGGTGGGAGCAAGCTCCACCTGGATGGAGGCTTCCACACCCCAAGCACCGCAGACAGTGCCATTGCAGGCACGGCCACGATAGCGATAGACGCCGGAGCTTCGCCCGGCCAGCGAAACGTTCAGCGCAGGCCCTTGATAGACAGCCTGCCAGTCACCGCCACCCGACTCCTGCACCTCGTAACGCTGCGCACCGGCAACGGCTGTCCACTGCACCGCAAACGCACCGTCCGCGCTGTAACCCGGAACCGTTACGACCAGTGCTGCAGGCGCGATATCCACGGCACGCTTGGCAACAAGGCTGCCGTTGAGCTGGATATAGTCAAAGCCCTTCGCCTGGCGCTGATCGTGCTGATAGCGCAGCACGCCATCCTGCCCATAGAGGGAACGAATGTTGCCATTGGGCGCACTGGCCAGGGTGCGGCGTCCATGCGCGTCGTACTGATAGGCCTCCTTGCCATCGACCTCGCGCAGGCGATTGCCGTAGTCGAACCGGAACGCCACGCCATTGCGGATCTTCAGGTTACCCTGGCTGTCATAGCCAAGCCCGGTCACGGTCGCACCACTGCCGACATCCCGCACGTTCGTCAACCGATTGTTGAAGTCGTACTCAAAGGACTGCCGCCGTGCACCAACGCTGGCGGTGACGATATTGTCCAGAACGTTGTACGCATAGCTTGCGTTTCCGAAGCTGGCCGCCGTCACCGTGGTCAGACGATCCAGGCCGTCGTAACGCATGTCGCGGTTTCCAGGGGCTGCCGGCAGGCCGTCACTGATGGCCGCCACATTGCCATTGGCATCGTAGTCGTAGCCGTCATCGATGACCTTGCCACCTGCACCACTGTCGGTGCTGCGATCGGGCAGGCCGCGCGCGTTCTGCGTCATCTGATGCACGACGCCGTTGCCATAGGTGAAGCCGCTCATGCCGCCGTTCGCGTAATAGCGCACGTTGGTGGCGAAGGCTCCGGCTCGCGTCGGCTGCCCCAGCGCATTCGGGCCGTAGTCGATCGTCAGGCCGGACGGCTGCACATGGGTTGCCAAGGCGCCGTTTGCATCGTAGCCATAGCCCAGCGCCCAGGCCTCGCCACCGTCGTAGGCCACGCTCTCGGACGTGGGCAGTCCACGCAGATTGTAGGTGTAGTCGTTAGTGGTGACGGCGCCGTTGTTGCGCGTCTGCACACGCTTGACTTTCCCGCCCGGCCAATAACTCCAGTCCTGATCACCCTGGCCATCAGAGAAACGCAGGGTCAGCAAGCGATTCATGCTGTCGTAGCTGCGGTCAGCCCGCGAAGGCGACGCATAGGCAGCGTCGCTGTCGCACTGAGGGCCCAGCAACGTCAGGCCCGAGGCAGACCAGAGCAGATTGCCTGCAGCGTCATAGCCCATGCCGGTCGCACCGGTCTCAGGCTCCATGCTCTTGCACAGCCGCTGGGCGCCGTCATAGACGTACTGGCGCCGTACACTGACGCTGCCATCGTAGTTGCGCCTCAGGATCGACAGCGGTTTGCCCAGCGTGTCGCGCTGAATCTCCGTCACTACCCCTTCCGCGTGGAGAATCCGGATGGGCGTGTCCTGGCTGGGCTTGCCGTACATCAAGTAGTCGGTGGTGGTGGCAATGCCGCGCGGATTGGTCACCCTTACGCTGCCTCCGCCGATCTGCTCGGTGGTCGTGACAAGCCGGCCCAGTTCGCTGTCCTGCTCGCTGCGATTGGGGCGCCCGAGCGCGTCATAGCCGGTATGGGTGCCGGGCAGCGCCGAGCGGAAGTCGGACGCCGCGCGCGTCGGATAGGAGGTAAAAACCAGGCGCCCATTGCTGTCATAACGGGTCACCGTCTGGCGCAATGTACCGCCACGGTCCGCAGCGTCGAACGACTCTTCCAATACTGGGCGCCACAACCCATCGTAGTACGTCACCGCGCGTGCGTTGCCGGTACTGGACTCGCGCTTCCAATGTCCCGCTTCCAGCCCGATCTCCGCTCCCGCCACCTGGAAGAATCGCGTTGTAGAAGGATTCCAGGCCACGCTGTCATTGGCGGCCTGGGTCGCCAGTACGATTCGGCCCATCCCGTCGTAGTCGAAGCTTCGGCTGGCACCATTGGGCTCCACCGCTGCGCGCACCCAGCCATTGTCATCGACCTGCAGCGAGGCACTGCTGCCGTCCGGGTACGCGACACTCTGCGGCAGGCCACGCTTCCAGCTGCCAAGCGCAATGGCATTGCCCTTGCCATCGGCCACGGAGGCGAGCGTGCCATCGGCGTGATAGCCCAGCGTCTGCTGCAACGCGCCGAAGGCGTAGGTACGTTGCGGGCGCGCCATCGAGTCGAACTCGGTGCGTTCGGTCTCAATCTCAACGCCGCCAACGCTCTGTGTGCTGCGCGCGACTTGGCTGAGTATCCAACGACCCGTGTCGTCGAAGTAGGTGGTTCTCAGCGTTCGCGCGCGCCCCAACGAGTTACTCTCGGTCTGCACCACCGGCCGCACATGCGCATCGAACTGATCGGTCGTATTGACGAAGTTGACGCCATCCTGGCTGAGCACAGATTGCTTCAGGGGACGAATCTTGACGGCGAAGGGATCATCGGCCGCGGTCATCGAACCGTAGCTGTCCGGGAACGGTCCGGCCTGGACCTCGTCCGAACTCATATAGGTATTGGTGATGACCTGGACGATCTGACCGTCCGGCGCACGCACCGCCTCCTGCAGCAACTGCCCCTCGTTCTCGTCGAGTTTTCGTCCGAACACACTGTGACGGCGCGTACCATCTGGCTCCACAATCGTCGACACTGCGGAGTTGGCCAGGCCCGAGTCATATCCGCCCGACTCGTACGTCCAGGTCAAACTGCCCAACCCGGGCCCCGTCAGCGTCTTGCTGGTGATCGCGAAGAGGTCGAACGCATTGGAGGCGCGTTGCGCGTAGCGCCCACCGCCCATGTCTGCGCAAGCGGTACTTTTTACACCCAGCCGGGTGCGGCGCAGGTACTTGAACTCAAACTGTCCACGCGTTCCTGATGGATGGGTCGCGATCAGGGTGAATCCAGACTGCTCGAACGTGGGCTTGATGCAGAGCTTCGGTTCACCATCCCAGCTCTGATACTCCGGGTTCAGGCCCCCGAATCCGCCGTCCTGCCAGCTGTACTCATAGCCGAAGCGAGCACCATCCGGCTGCTGCACGGCACGCAGCGCAGGCCAGCGTGCGAATCCCATTGCACCGGAGCCCTCGTTGTACTCATAGCTCCAGGTACGGCCATTGGCTGTTGCACTTGCAATACGGTCCCCGGCATAGGCAATGGAGATGGCGCGACCATCACTGCCGCGAATGCCAACCAGCTTGTCGCCCGAATAGTCATAGGCTACCCAGTTGCCGTGGCGATCTTCGACCCGACTGGCCATCAGCAGAACACGCACCAGTTTTGAACCTACGCCCTGGCCGAGATCCATGAAACCGGCTGTTCGTTCAATACCCACATTGAAGAAGTAGCGATTCCCCGATGCATCCACGCCCAGGAATCCCTCACCGGGATAGCCATTGGCCGTCGAGCCCAGGCAACTGAGGCGCATGTTGCCCCGAGTACCCCAGCGATAGGTTTCACCGTTGGTGGGTTTAGGGTTGGAGGCGTTGGCGATCAGCAGCATCTCCTGCTCGCCCTGGTCGGGGACACGCACCTGCACGCCGGTCCATATCTCGAAGGTGCCCACGCCGGTACGCGTCTTGGGGTAGAAGGTCTGCGAGCAACGCTGGGTGGCGCCATTACCCGACTCGTTCCACTTCCAGATGGAGTCGAAGGTGGCGTGCATGTAGGGGACTTCGATGTCCCAGCTGCCGAATCCCCCCAACGGCTGCCGGTCCTTGAAGGACTGCACAGCGAGACGACGCTGCAATCGCACCGGCAGCGCGTTGTTGCCTGGCAAGTCGATGTCGGTAACGATAAATTCGGTCGACCCCGAGCTGGGGCTGATGCTATCCCCGAACAGGCTCGAGGTCAGCGGTGCCAGCCCCTCGCTGTTCTTGATCTTTTTGTAGTACTCGGTATGCGGGGTGACCGGGCTACTCGCCCAGGTCCACCCGGATGACACGACCAATGCCGCGCCCAACAACGCCTGCCACTGCCAGATACGCATGGAACATCCCTTTGTCCAATTGCGTCGGCAATCACCAGACGATCGGTAATCCACCGACGTGTGCTGGCGTCATGTTCCGGCCAGAAAGCAGCTGCGCCGTCCCTTGCGCCCCCTGTACTTCAAGGGAGGACAAGCCCCCCCTTCACGACAGCTTCATATGATATTCACCCAAAGTAAATACCCCAGGTGGGGACTGGGTGAGGCCCACTTCCGCAGCGTGTCTACGCTCCCACCCGGTTCGCACACACCCGCCCCTCGGCGAAATCCCGCAGGTTCCCCAGCGTGATTGCCGAGATCTCCTGCAGCGCCTCTACGGTGAAGAAGCCCTGGTGGCCGGTCACCAGCACGTTGGGGAAGGTCATCAGGCGCTGGAAGGCCTCGTCGTCGATGATCTCGCCGGACAGGTCCTGGAAGAACAGCGCGCTTTCCTGCTCGTAGACGTCGATGGCCAGATGACCCAGCCGCCGCGACTTCAGCGCGCGAATCACCGCATGGGTATCGACCAGCGCGCCGCGCGAGGTGTTGACCAGCATCGCGCCGGTCTTCATCCGCGCCAGCGAGGCGTCGTTGATCAGGTGCTGGGTATCGAGCGTCAGCGGGCAATGCAGCGACACGATGTCGGCGCGCGCCAGCAGTTCATCCAGCCCAACCATGTCGCCCACGCCGGCGAAGGCCGGCGATGGATACGGGTCATGCCCCAGCGCGGTGCAGCCCATGCCGTGGAAGATGCGCGCGGTGGCCAGGCCGATCTTGCCGGTGCCGACGATGCCGACCGTGCGCCCATGCAGGGTGCGCCCGAGCAGGCCATCGAGCATGAAGTTGCCCTCGCGCACGCGGTTGTAGGCGCGATGGGTCTGCCGGTTGAGCGTCATCACCAGCGCCAGCGCGTGCTCGGCCACGGCTTCGGGGGAATAGGCCGGCACCCGTGCGACGAACAGGTCCAGCGCTTTCGCGGCGGCCAGGTCCACATTGTTGAAGCCGGCACAGCGCAGCAGTACGGCGCGTACGCCCAGCGCATGCAGCGCGTGCAGTACCGGCGCGTCGAGGCGGTCATTGACGAACACGCAGACGGCGGCGCAGTCCTTTGCCAACGCAGCGGTATGCACGTCCAGCGCGGCATCGAAGTACACGAACGCAAAGCCCTGCCCGGCCGCATCGCGCTGGTTGGCCTCGTCCAGGAAACGACGATCGTAGGGGCGGGCACTGAAAACGGCGATCTGCATGACGGGGCCTGGCTGGATTTCCCTGCCGACCATACCGCAGCACCTGCCCTGATGGGATGGCCCCGGCGATACGCATATCGCCGGGGCCGGGTACCGCTTAGAACCGGTAGCCCAGGCCCAGCATCACGCCGTTCTGGATCTGCCCGTCGCGGCGCTCACCCACGTAGTCGGCCATGATCGACAGGCGCTCGCTGGCGCGACTGGTCACGCCCACGTTCCAGGCCAGTACCTGCTCGCCCACGGCCTGGCTGCTGGCACCGAACACCAGGTCCGGGGCTGCGGCGAAACCGGTGCTGTAGCGCGCCTGCGAGTCGCCCAGCTCCTTCTGCCAGACCACGCGGGCACGCGGGGTGATGCGCTCGCCGTTGTTGCCCTCGAAGGTCTTGAACAGCTGGAGGCCGGCGCCCACGCGGATGCTCTCCAGGCTGCCGCTGCGCCCCACCAGCGCGCCAGCGCTCTGCCCTTCGTTGAAGCGGGTAGCCGAGGTCCGCGCGTAGTCCACCACCGGCAGCAGCGGCTGGATCACCAGTCCCTTGCCGGTGGTGAAGGAGAACGCATGCTCCACCCGCGCCGAGATCGCGTCGTTGCTGTATCGGGCGCGCAGTGGCTGTTGCAGGCCATCGATGGCCGAAAGGCTGCGGCGGGTATCGTGGCGCAGGTCGGTGTAGCGCACGGCCGCCGACAGGTAGCCACGCGAATAGATCGCATCCAGGTAGCCGCCCACATCCAGCGCGCGCACGTCGCCACTGAAACCGGAGCCATCGCTGGCCTTGGTCGACATGTCCGCGGCGGCCACGCTGACGCCGAGGGTGACGCGGTCATCGGCCACGCGCGTGTCGGCACCGACCACGATGCCGCCGATGTTATGGCTCAGGCCGGCCACGCCACCGTCGGCATCGATGCGGCCATGGCTGGCAAAACCGCGCGCCCACAGGCCACGGCGGCCACCCGCCGCGCGGCTGTCGCCAGCAGCCTCGCCGGCCGGCTCGACCAGATGCATGGCCAACTGGTTGAACAGGCTGCCATGGCGCATGCCCGGCTGCGCCGAGACCGACTGCGCCGCCTGCGAGGCCAGGCCATCGGCATCGCCGCCACTGCGCATCGCCGCCTGGTGCTGCTGCACCACGTTGCCGATGCTGCCCAGCAGTGCATTGTCGGCCAGGCGCAGGCTGGCATGCGCGTCACCGCGCAGGGCGCCGGCCTGCTGTGCGATCACATCGCGGTCGGCGAACTGCAGTGCGCCGAGCAGCGACTTCAGGCCGCTGTCCTGGCGATCCGATGCGGCTGCCAGCGCGCGCCCCAGTCCATCGCCGGAGGTGCCGTTGGCAAACAGGCCCAGCTGATCGAAGCCCGGGTTGGCGGTCAGCCACAGCCCGTCGGCCGTCTGGTTGACGTTGAAGCTGAGCAGCGAATTGTGGCGCGGGCGGAATACTTCGCCCGCGGTGATGCTGGCGCTGTAGCCGGTGTCGCCCAGCCGCACGGCATCCTGGAAACCGCCCTGGTAGATCGGCCCTTCCACCAGATCGCGGCGGTAGCCGCCGGCATAGAAGCCCTGGGCGACGTTCAACGCCAGGTGTGCGCCCTGCGCGATCACCAGCGCCCCCTCTTCGGCCCCGCCATCGTAGAAGCTGCCGACGCGCAGGCGGCCACTGCCGGTGCCCCCGGCCTCGGTAACATCGAACAGCACCTGCCCGCCGGGCATGATGTTGACGTAGCCGTGGGTCACCAGATCACCGCCACGCGGCATCAGCGTGCCGAACACGCGCAGTCGGTTGAAGCCGTCTTCGCGGTAGGACGGGCCGGTGCCATCCAGCAACGCATCACTGTCGGTGCCGACCGATGCGATATCGCCATGGCCAACCACCACGCTGCCCGGCATCACCCGCAGCTCGGGGGTACGCAGCGCGCCGCCCTCCAGCGCGATGGTGCCGTTGTCGACCAGCATGAAATCGGCGCCGGTGGTTTCGGCGGTGCGCCAGGTGGCGCCGTTGCTGACACGGATCACGCCCGCCGAACTTGCCAGGGTGGACGCATCCAGATCGGCCAGCCGCAACTGGCCGCGCAGCTCATCCTGGAGGTCGGGGTCGGCAAGCAGCTGCTGCAGCGACTGCGTGCCGATGCCGTTCGGCCCCCGCGTGGAGACGTTGTACAGGCTCACCGCGTAGTTGATGTAGGTGCTGGCCCAGTCGGTGTTCCAGCGCGCGAAATCGTCGTCGACGAAGGCCTGCAACTGGCGCGCGGTGCGCAGGTAGCCCGGATTGATGTCGCCGCTGACGTTGCTGGTGACACGCAGGGTGTCGCCCGGGTCGCGATAGCCTGCCGTGTTGATGATGTTGTTGCCGCGGATGTCCTGGCCATGGAAGGACTCCAGCTTGCTGCCGCTGCCATCCGGATCGAAGGTGACCGAGGTACCCGTGGTGCGCGCCGGGTCGCGGAACACCAGCAGGCCATTGGGCCGCACCACCTCATACATGGCCTTGTGCAGCAGGCCGGCATCCATGCCGCCGCCATAGTTGCCGGTGTAGATCTGGGTCATGCGCGGCGACGGTGCGTAGGTGATCCTGCCACCACTGCTGGCGGCATGGATCTGCACCGAATCGACCAGTGGCAGGTCGCCGCCGAGATAACGGTTGACGCCGCCGGACTGCATGATCGAGCAGGACGAAATGCAGTGGCCGGACACGATCGTGTCCAGGCCCTGGGTGCGGATTACCGCCTGCAGCCACTCGCCGGCGATCAGCGCGCCACCGTTGGACGTGCGCAGCACGACTTCGTGGATCGGGCGTCCTTCGGCCTGCGCCTTGGCCAGCAGCGCGGGCAGCGCCACCACATCGGCAACGGTTACGCCGCCACTGAGGAAGACGCGATCGTCCCGCACGTGATAATTCATTGCCATGACGTCATCAACCGCCGCCATGGCGGTGATGCCCAGCAACGCTGCCAGGGCCAGGCTCAACTTCGAATGCTTCATGTGTTCTCTCTCTCCACCCGCAACGCGCGGGTCGAAAGTTCAACGTCCGGACGGTGCGCCCTCCCCCAGTGCAGCGCCCCTCGAAACATGAACGCATTCACAATGGATTCGTGGGCCACGCACACTCTTCCCCATCCGGTCATCGTCGCGTAAAACTCGAAGACGTACCCGCCACCGACGTCCGAGGCCAGCCCTGTCCGCCCCCTCTCCTCTGATCCATCGCGCGCCGGACCTGTCCGCGCCGGCGGACGCGTTCATTGCGTTCGTGCGGGAGGAACGCGCGCCGTTGTGTGCGTTCCTGCGCACGCGCGGTGTCGGGCCGGAGGATGCCGAGGACATCGCGCAGGACTGCATGGAGCGGCTGATCCGCTATCGCGCGCACAGTGCCGACGAGCTGCGGCTGCTGCTGTATCGTATCGCCCGCAACCGCCTGGCAGACCGCGGCCGTTCGTCGCAGTCGCGGCCGCATCTGTCCCTCGCCGAACATGATGGCGGCAACGAGCCTTCCAGCACGTCGCCCGATCCATTGCGCCAGGCCGAGTCCGGGCAGATGCTGTCCCTGCTGCGGCACGCCCTGTTCAAGCTGCCCGAGCGCGCGCGCGAGGTGTACCTGCTCAACCGGATCACCGGCATGAGCTACACGCAGATCGCGCGGCACTGTGGAATTACTGCCAAGACCGTGGAAAAACACATCGCCCGCGCCCTGCAGGGCCTGCGCCAGGAACTCGGAACGGATCCGCTGCACAACGACAGGGACAACGGATGAGTCACGCCAGGCCCAGGGAAGATACGCAGCTGTTCGAACGCGCCAGCGCCTGGGTGGCGCGGCTGGAGGCTCCGGACTGTACGCCGGGCGAGCGCGAGACGTTCGAGGACTGGTTGGCCGAGGACCCGGCCCATGTCACTGCCTGGATCCAGGCCGAGACCCTGTTCCAGCAGGGCGAGGAACTGGCCGCCGACCCGTGGCTGCGCACCGCCGCGGCACGTGCGGCACGGCCGGCGCCGCGTCGCTGGCTGCCGGCAGTGGCCGCTGCCGCAGGCGTCTGCCTGGCCATCGGGATCGGCTGGATGATTGCCGTCGACGGCAACCCCACGCCGCTGCGCTACGCCAACGACTCCCACCAGCCCCGGCAGCAGACGCTGGCCGATGGCAGCGTGGCCACGCTGGATGCGGGCACCACCCTGCACGCCCGTTTCGGTTGGCGCCATCGCAACCTGGTGCTGGAACGTGGCCGCCTGCAGCTGCAGGTCGCACCGTCGGGCAAGGCCCTGCAGCTGCGCGCCGGCGACAGCACCATCCGCGACATCGGCACCACCTTCCAGGTGGAACGCCTGCATGATGGCCTGGTCGAAGTCGCACTGCTGGAAGGTGCGGTGGAAGTCAGCAGCGGGGGCACCCAGCACACCCTGGCGCCCGGCCAGCAACTGCAGGTACTGCCGAGTGGCCGCATCCAGCCCGGTCCGGCACTGTCGTCCAATGCCGCAGCTGAAGGCTGGCTGCAGGGACAGCTGGTGTTCGATGCCACACCGCTGTCGATCGTGGTCGAACGCATGAACCGCTACGGCCACACGCCGCTGGTGATCGCCGATCCGGAGATCGCCAGCCTGGCGGTAAGCGGCACCTTCCGTGCCGGCGACGCGCAGGAACTGCTGTCGGCACTGGAACTGGGCTGGTCGGTGGCTGGCCAGACGCGACCGGATGGCGCGCTGGAACTGCGCCGCACGTACTGAGGAGGCCTGCGGTGATGGCAGTACCGGGCGCGCTG
This sequence comes from Stenotrophomonas sp. CASM106, assembly GCF_049384825.1. Classification (NCBI taxonomy): domain Bacteria; kingdom Pseudomonadati; phylum Pseudomonadota; class Gammaproteobacteria; order Lysobacterales; family Lysobacteraceae; genus Stenotrophomonas; species Stenotrophomonas sp. CASM106. Next base: position 298,458 of record NZ_JBMRFS010000002.1, on the reverse strand, counting down.
CAGGGGGGGCTGCTGCTCCGCACCCTGTTCTGCCTCGCGTTAGGCATCCCCGCGCTGCCGTCTGCCGCTGCGGCCGAGCAAGCGGGCACCCTGGAGGTCGATGTTGGCTCAGGCCCGCTGGCGCCGGCCCTGCAGCAATGGGCGCGACAGAGCGGCATTGCCCTGCTGTTCGATGCGCGTGAGCTGGATGGCCTGCGCACGGCCGGCACTCATGGCCACCGCGATGCGGCCGCGGCCCTGAAGGAACTGGTCGCGGGCATGCCGGTGAACATCCTGCGTACGCCTGCTGGCGGATTCGTCGTCCGCCGCACCCGCCCCGCGCCACCATCGCCACCGTCGGTCGCGGCACGCACCACGCCCGCAGCACCTTCGCCACACAAATCCGCCGACGCGCCGCCGCAGGTGGAACTGGCGCCGATCCATGTCACCGGCAGCCGGCTGCCGCGCACCTCCGTGCAGACCACGCTGCCGGTCACCATCATCGACCGCGATGACATCCTGCGCAGCGGTTACGGCAGCCTGTTCGACCTGCTGCGGCACTTGCCGGGCATGAACGGGCACCCGGCGATGAGCACCTCGCGCAGTGGCGATTCGCAGTACCTGCCGGTGGGTGCGGCCACCACCACCAGCCTGGACGGCATGGGTCCGCGTGCGACCCTGTTCCTGGTCAATGGCCGGCGCCTGCCACGCTATCCCATGGTGTCGCTGGAACAGGGTGGGCTCACCGATCTTGGGGGAATTCCGCTCAGCTTCGTCGAACGCATCGAGCTGGTACGTGGCGGCGCCTCGGCCATCTATGGCGCCGACGCGATGTCCGGCGTGGTCAACATCATCCTGCGCGACCAGGCTGACGGCCCGGAAGCCATGCTGCAGACCGGCCTGAGCGGGCGCGGCGACGCTGGCCAGTATCGCGTGCAGGCGGCCACGGGCGGCGTGCGCGACGGAGGGGACCGCTGGTTCGCCGGCATCGACCTGCACCGCATCGACCACGTGGCCGGTGATCGCCGCCAATGGCATGCGGAAACCTCGCAGTACCTGATCGGCGCGTTCCGCGATGGACGCTACTGGCCGGCAGAACGCTGCGAAGGCCCATTGACGCGGCGCGATGGTGCCTGCTGGTTCGACAGCGCCCGACCACGCTCGCTGCAACCGGCCTCGGATACCGCCTCGGCCTACCTGCGCTACCGGCATGAGCGCGGCGAAGGTCGCTATGCCTACGCCGAGGCGCGGGCCAGCCACAACCGGCAACGCTTCGACCTTGGTCCAACCGCCGTTGCCATCGGCCTGTACGGGTTCACCTTCAACAGCGTGCTGCGCGAAGCTGGCAACGTGCGTCCGCATGTACGTGCCACCGACGCCGACGTCACCTTCGGCATTGGCCGCGACCAGGGCCGGCGCAGCTGGGATGCCGGCATCAGCGCACAACGCAGCGATGTCAGCCTGTCCACGTCGGGCACCGTGCGCGCCGAGCCCCTGCTGCGGGTCGCCGAGACACTGGATTTCCTGCCCGGCTTCACCTCGTTGCCGGCGGGCGCGGCCGAGCAGTTGTTCCCGTCGATCCGCAATCGCGGGCGCACCGAGCAGTGGCAGGGCTGGTGGGGCATGCAGCGGGAGCTGATGCCATTGGCCGGCGGTGCTGCACAGCTGGCCACCGGCATCGACCTGCGCCAGGAGCGCTGGACCTCGCATCCCGACGCCCTGCTGAGCCAGGGTGACCTGGCGCTGGGCCTGCCGCAGGAGCAGCGCCACCTGGCGCGCCGCAGTGGCGGCGCCTACGCCGAACTCGGCCTGCCCCTGGCGCACACGCTGCGCATGGACCTGGCCGCACGCTGGGACCGCGACGGCGACTACCAGGCCTTTTCGCCCCGCGTGGGCGTGCGCTGGAGCCCCACGCCCCGGTGGTCCTTCCTGCTTGCCAGCGGGCGCGGCTACCGTGCGCCCAGCCTGTTCGAGCAGCGGCGCCCCCCGGGCTATTTCGGTGCGATCGAGCTGCCGGCCTCCAGCGCCCTGCCCGACTGCGCGCAGAGCAGCGGCAACGGGCGCTGCAGCGTCACCGTGGACGTGGTGGAGAACGATGCGTTGAAGGCCGAGCGGTCGCGCAGCCATTCCCTGGCCGCGACCTGGACGCCGACCGATACGTTCTCGCTGTCACTCACCCACAACATCGTCGAACTGCGCAACGAGATCCTGGCCCTGCAACCGGCCGACGCGGTGTGGAACCCCGGCACCTGGGAGCTGGACGAGGACGGCCACCTGAGCAACCTGCGCCTGTCCTTCGACAACATCGGCCGCACCACCTCGCGCAACTTTGTACTGCGCGGGGAGTACCACATCGATACCGGCAACACCGGCCAGTGGCTGTTCTCGCTCGACGCGCTGAAGCAGCAGGAACTGCGCCGCGAACGTGGCCATGATGCAACGGTGGACCTGCGCGGCCATGTCACGCCGACGATGGCCGCCGTGCTGAACGTGCAGTGGCAGAACAGCAACTGGGACATCGCCCTGCGCGGCAACCAGGTGGGGCGCACGCGCGCCTGGCTGCCCGGTGCGGAATGCCCGGAGGAACAGCGCGAGCAGAACCACTGCATGAACCCCCGGCAGCTGCGCTGGAACCTGCATCTCGCACGACGCCTGGGGCCGCGCGTGGTCGCCGCGCTGGACGTGCACAACGTGCTCGACACGCAACCGGTGAACTATCTGGTTGGCAACGGTGGCCAGATGCCGGGGCTGGACGATCCGCTCGGCCGCTACTTCCTGCTGACCCTGCAGATCCGCTGAGCGTAGTACCCTACGCGCCCTGTTCCATCGGTTCCCCACCACCCCATGAAGGCCTATCTCTGGTTCTGGGGCGCGTTCCTGCTGTTCTTCGCGTTGCCCTTCCCCTGCATCCTCTATGTCGGCACGTCGTGGCCGGTGCAACTGGCCGACCGCAGCGCACCCTGGCTGGCCCTGCTGCTGCTCGCGCTGTCGGTGATCCTGTGGCTGGCCCTGCTGCTCGCCTTCCTGCACTACCTGCTGCTGGGCCCGCCGCGCGCGCTGCATCGGGTGCGCACCATCCTGGCCGGCGGTGAGCCGCGCGACGCGTTGATCGAACAGGCCGAGCAGACCGGCGTGCACGTGCGCGGCTTCGCGCAGTGGAAGCTGCAACTGGGCTTCCAGAACCTGTCCGGCACGCCCATCAACGAACAGATGCTGGTGGTGGACAGCAAGCCGCAGCTGCAGCGTTTCGTGGCCGGCAAGCGTATCGAGGTACGCCTGAGCCGGATGCCGGGCGCGTTCCCCAACGTGGTGCTGGAGGGTGCCCAGCCTGAACTGGATGTCGCCAGCCTCTGGCGTCGTGGTGTCGGCGCAGCGATCGGCATCGTGGCGGTGGCCAGTGCCTATGTGGCCGCCTATCGGCTGCAGAGTGAGGGACTGGGCTGGACCTTCCTGTCGCTCGGTCATCCGCTGCTGGTGTGCCCGCTGGTGTTGTGCGGCTACGCGCTGGGCCTGCGCCTGCTCGGCCGGCTGCTGCAGGCCGACGCCCGCGGTGACGCGCTGAAGTATCGCGGCATCGGCGTGGATGCGAAGGTGCTGAAGCTGCGCCAGACCGGCACCTATCTCAACGAGCAGCCGCAGGTGGAGTTCCAGCTGGAATACATCGACCGCGAAGGTGGCGTGCAGCAGGTGAGCGTGCGCCGCTTCATCCCGTTGATCGAGCTGGCCAATCTTCCGCACGAGCGGGTCACGCTGTTGTACGACCCGGAAGATCGCCGCAACGTTCGCCTGGAGGGTGTATGAAGCAGCCGCCCTCGACCCGGCTGGTGTTCTCCGTGGTGTTGCTGGTGCTGGCCGGCGTCGCCGTGGCTGGCGGAGCCCTGCAGACGCTGGGCGAAACACTGGGCCATTCGGTGCAGGCCAACAGCGCAAGCGCGCCGATCGCCATGCCGCCAGCGCGCGAGAGGCCCGCTTCGCTCGCGCCGATGACCGAGCCGCGGTTGCCGCCGGTGCCCGAACGCAACAACCGGTTGTTCGATGCGGACTACCTGCTGGCCGCCCGCCAGGCACTGGAACAGATGCCTGCGCTGGCCGGGCACCGGCTGACGGTATTCCACAGCATCCACTTCTACGACGATGGCCGGATCAATCTGGACCTGGTGGATCCTCAGCAGCCGTCACGCGTGGACAGCTACCACTTCGAACGCGGCCAGTGGCGCAAGGGCGACCCGGTCAATCCGCAGCGCTTCGCGCCCACCATCACCCTGCGCCGCAGCAGCACGGCGCTGGCCAACATCGATTTCGAGGCGGTGCCGCGCGTAGCCCAGGCACTGCAGGCACAGCGCAACGCATTGATGGGCACTCCCGGTGAAGTCGGCCACGTCTATGTGATCGTGCGCAAGGGTGGCACTCTGGTCTGGCTGCCGGACGAGGTCGCCGGTGATCGCCAGTCCGCACGCCTCTCTTTCGACGCAGAGGGCCGTTCCGGCAACGCCAGCCTCCGATAGTCAACGCAAAAAAGGGGACGGAGGGGATTAAGTCGTTTGTGCCTTGGTGCCGTCTGCGACTTAATCCCCTCCGTCCCCTTTTTGCTGTTTCACGGAGCGGGCGATGGCGTACTGCGCGCCGTAGTAGGTGGACAGCACCAGCAGGCTGGCCAGTGGCAGGCCGCCGGCGAAGCGGTCCCAGGCCAGCAGCGAGTCGCTGGCGACGAACAGCAGCGCACCGGCGGCCGCCCAGCGGGAGCTGCTGGCATCCACAGCATCGGGCTTGGGGCTGCGCCACTGGCGTGCGAGCGCCAGGACCGCCATCGATGCCAGCACCACCACGTATGCCAGCACCGGAATGCGCATGGGTGCGGGCAGGTGCGGCCACAGGCCAAGCACGTTGAGTACAGCGAACGCGCCGAGCAGGACGCTGGCGGCAAGCAGGCCACGTCCGGCACGCAGGCCATCGCGGAAGGCGACGATGTAGCAGAGGTGCACCAGCAGGAACGCGACCAGCCCCGGCACGAACGCATCCACCGGCAACATCAGCGCGATATCCCCCACGCACGACAGCAGCATGCCAGCCAGCACCGCGCGGCGGTAGAACGGCTGCGCGGGATCGCGCACCCGCCAGGCGATGGCAGCGATCAGCAGCGTGGTGGTCGGCTTGGCCAACCAATGCAGCCAGCGCCCGTCACCGTGCAGGAACGCACCGAGGATGGCGAGGATCGCCATCAACAGGATCACGCCATCGCGGGCGCGCGGTTTCATCGTGCCTTCCACAGGTCCGCAAGGCGGTCAGGCTTGCCGGCGATACGCTCCAGCACCGGGTACTGCAGGCCACCGTGGTAGGCGATGTTCATCGTTTCGATGCGGTCGAACTGCTTCACTAGCAGCACGATCGGCGCCTTGTCCTTCGCCGCCGCAGCTACCGCATCCTTCAAGCGCTGGCTGCTGTACTCGCGCCCGCCAACGGCAATCACCTTCATGCCCGGCGCCAGGCCGGCATTGAACGCCGGGCTGTCCCAGATCACGTCGCCGACCACGCCGCTGTCGAGCACGGTCGCACCCAGCGAGTACGCCAGCAGCGCCGCCTTGGCGCGTTTTTCCTGCGCCTTGTAGGCATCGTTCGGCGTATCGCGGTAGACCAGCTTCCAGCCCGCCAGTTCCAGGCCGCCGGTCAACGAGCCGTGGCCGTCCAGGCGCCCGCGCAGGAACGTCGCCCAGTCATACGGCGCTATGCCGTTCAAGGTCGCGACCACGTCGTTGAAGGTGTACGGGTTGACGTCCCAGTCGCCGTTGCCGACGCCGAAGAACGCACGTGCGAAGTCATCCAGGCTACGCCGGTTGCCGCTCAGTTCGCGCAGCTTGCCCTCCACTTCCAGCCACAGCATCTGGCCGCCGGAGTAGTAGTCCTCGCTCATCTGATAGTTGCGGTAAGGCAGCGTGCGGCGCTGCGCGATGGTCGGGTCATTGGTGGTGTCCTGCAGCGGCCGCCAGGCCAGGCCCGGGCGACCACGGTCATAGGTCGCGGCCACGTTGGCCAGCATGTCGCGCGCCTGCGCGGTCGACCACAGCCCTGAACGCGCCGCCAGCACCTGGCCCCAGAACTGGGTCTGGCCTTCGTAGACCCACAGCAGACTATCGCCCATCGGCGTGTTGAAGTTGGCGGTGGCCAGATCGGCGCCGCGACGGTACTTGCCATTCCAGGAATGGGTGTACTCGTGCGGCAGCAGATCGCGCATCCACGCGTTGTTGTCCCACTCGGTGAAGTAGCCCGGGTCGGCGCTGTTCTCGCTGGAACGGTGATGCTCCAGGCCGATGCCACCGAGGCGGTCGGTCAATGCCAGCAGGAACTCATAGTGGTTGTAGTGCCGCGCGCCGTAGAGCTTGTCGGCCTGCTGCACCAGCGCGCGGTGCATGGTGATCTGCGCCTCGCTCGGCTTCAGCGATTTGGCGTCGTCGGCAAACACGTTGAGGTGCACCGGCACCTTCGCGCCCGGATCGAGATCGATGCGCTGGTAGTGCTCGCCGGCAAACAAGGGCGAATCGACCAGATGGTCATAGGAGATCGGCTTGAACACCACGGTGTCACCGTCGCGGCGCGCGGTCTCCAATGCAGTGGCGAACGACCAGCCCTTGGGCAGGGTAACGCTGGCCTGCGCCTGCAGCTGGCGCGCGTCGATGCCGGCCGGATACAGCGAGTTGGCGTTCCACTGCAGGTTGAGCATCTCCGGGGTCATCACCACCCGGCCCTGGCTGCCACCCTGCGAGGACAGGAAATCGAAGTGGGCGACGATCTCGCTGGCGCCCTCGGGCACGTTCACCTTGAACGCATAGACGTTGTACTGATCGCGCTGCCAGGCCAGCGGCTTGCCGTTGGCGGTCACGCGCAGGCCGGCCAGCTTGTCGATCGGGCCGGTGGGCGAATGGTTGCCGGGAATCCACTGCGGGTACAGCAGGGTCATCGGGCCGGGCTTGGCCGGCACGGTGGCGGTCACCTTGAAGATGCGCCGGGCCAGATCGCGCGCGTCCACATCGATGCGCAGCAGTCCTGGGGCTGCCGCGTTGGCCGGTGGCGAGGTCTGCGCAAGTGCAGGCGTGGCCGCCAGCGCGAACAGCAACGACATCGCCAGGGCTCGGGTCTTCATCGGGCAACTTCCAACAACGGAGAATCTTCCGATGCTAGGCCTGTGCCGTGCCCTGCCCCATGGCCAAAGGTCATGGGGCGAGAGAACTGTCTACGCAAATCCATGAGGGAACGTGCTTGCCAGACCGATCGCCGGCCTGGCAAGCCGCCCGGAAGGGAAGTCTAGTTTGATGCGCCTTCTTTGTAAGCCGCCTCAATGGCCCCCTTCAATCTCGTCGGATCTTCGATCCTCACACCGGTCAAGCACTTGGAGCCGGTCGCATCGAAAAACACTGTCGATGCGGAGCCGCCCTGGAAGTGTGCATAACCAAACACCGGCGCGGGGGAATCGGCCAACGGCGCCCATACGATTTTTCCGAGGAGCAGTCTAGCCTTGGCAACATCCCGCTCGATGCATCCGCCCGACGCCTTCACGACGATCGTTACCTGGCCGGATCGCTGTTCAAGTTGGGGCAGAAGCGCGATATCGCCGAAATTGCGGGCGATGCCGGAAGCCGAAGCGGAGTTCGCGCGGAAGCCATTCTCAATACCCAATGCATCAGCGGCGGCCTGCGGCCCAGCACTTCGCACCACCTCCAGCCTCTCGATGTAATCCAGTGCTGCCAGTTGGGAGTCCCTTGAGGCGGCACTCCACATTTGAGAAGGAGGTGTCACCGCAACCGCTGCGAGGGGAATGACCGCAGACAAGATGAGTAGTGCTTTCAGGGGCACTCTCACGAATTCACCAAGGATAGTTGGCATCGTAGTAGTCCTCATGCTGCTTGGTATAGGTTTTCCCCGATGCGACATGGTTGTTGTCACAGAATGCCTTGCCAATATCCACAAGCGAAGCACCACTTGACCACATGCCCCAAAGCGTAGCGGAATTCTCGGAAATCAGCGGAATCTCAACGGTTCCTTCCGAAAATCCTCGAATCTGATCACTCACGACCGCGTTATTGACAACGGCCTTGGCCTCCCACACACAATTTCTTTCAACGTACTGCGCCTTGGTAATCGGAGCATCAATATTGGGAACACCAGCCACGTGATGACCAAGCTCATGACTGAGATAGCCTACGGTCTTGTAGAGCCCGGGCAGATCAAAGCTATCACAAGAGTACGGCGGAACCAGTATTTTCGCCGTAAGCGGGTCATAGCTGGGAGGGAGACCATATGCCCTGACGCCCGAATGAGCCTGGATCTGCGAGGTAAGTGTTGTGGATGCAGCGGAGATGAAGTCTACGCATTGGCCCAAACCAGTTACAGGATAAGTTTGCGCCTTCGCGTAGACGGGACAAATAAGTGAAAAGATCAAAATCAGGTATTTCCATACCATATTCCAGCCCCATTCCCCGGATCCCAGCGATCCGGCTCAAATCCTGGCGCTAAGGATCTTTTCTCTCTATAGGAAAACTCCTAAAGACTCCGCTACCTGCAACCGATCACACCTGAAACGAGAAGGTCTTCGAACTTTCCGGCACCAAGGGGCAAGGGCTAGGGGCGTGAGACCACAACGCTGAATGCTCGCAGAGAGGTTCCAGGGTCATACAGGCGATACGACCGCTCATCACAGTGCGTCACATTCACGTCAAAATGATCACCCTGTTAAACAAGCCATGAGCGGCGCGAGAGCACGGGTCTTCATCATCAGACAAGTTCCAGCCATGAGAGAGGCCCCGCTGCCAGACCAGTAGCAGGCGCAGCACCGTCACCAAAGGCCATGGTTGTAGCATCCATCCAGATATGGAGCGGATGATGCGCATGCAGGCGCATTGCGCAGTGCGAACCAAGGTTCGCACCCACCAGAGTCAGGCCCGGTCAGTCGACCAGGCGCAGGCGCAGTTCCTTCGGCAGCGCGAACACCATCGATTCCGGTTCGCCGTCCAGCTCGCCCACGCCGGTGGCGCCCAGCTCGGCCAGACGCGCCAGCACGCCATCGACCAGCACCTGCGGCGCCGAGGCGCCGGCGGTCACGCCGATGTGCTGCTTGCCTGCCACCCATGCCGGGTCGATCTCGTGCGCACCATCGATCAGGTACGATTCCACGCCTTCGCGGCGGGCCAGCTCGCTCAGACGGTTGGAGTTGGAGCTGTTCGGCGAACCGACCACCAGCACCAGGTCGCAGCGCTTGGCCAGGTCGCGCACGGCATCCTGGCGGTTCTGCGTGGCGTAGCAGATGTCGTCGTTCTTCGGGCCCTGCATCGCCGGAAAACGCTCGCGCAGCGCATCGATGATGCCGCGCGTGTCATCCACCGACAGCGTGGTCTGGGTGGTGTAGGCGAAGTTTTCCGGCTGGTTGATCTGCAGCGTGGCGACCTGCTCCACGTCCTCGACCAGGTAGATCTGCCCGGTCCCGGCTTCGCGGTTCCACTGGCCCATGGTGCCCTCCACTTCCGGGTGACCGGCGTGGCCGATCAGCACCACGTCACGGCCGGCACGGCAGTGGCGGGCGACCTCGAAGTGGACCTTGGTCACCAGCGGGCAGGTGGCGTCGAACACCTTCAGGCCACGGCGCTCGGCTTCCTGGCGCACGGCTTGGGACACGCCATGCGCGCTGAAGATCACGGTGTTGTTGTCCGGCACTTCGTCGAGTTCCTCGACGAAGATCGCGCCGCGCTGCTTCAGGTCGTCGACCACGAAGCGGTTGTGCACCACTTCATGGCGGACATAGATGGGCGCGCCCAGCGTTTCGATCGCGCGCTTGACGATCTCGATCGCACGATCGACACCGGCACAGAAACCACGCGGGTTGGCGAGCAGCACATCCATCAGTTCAGTCTCCCGGCGGCAGCCGGCTTACGGTTTCGGGTTGGCATTATCCGCCTTTTTGGCGGACTTGCCGTCGAACAGGCCAAACAGCGCGATGCCGACGGCACCCACCACGATGGCCGAGTCGGCGATGTTGAACGAGGGCCAGGTGTAGCTGCCCACATACCACTGGATGAAGTCGACCACGTGGCCGTGCACCTGGCGGTCGATCACGTTGCCGATGGCGCCACCGATGATCAGCGCATACGGCACCGCGGCCTTCCAGTTGCCGCGGGCGGTGCCGCGCAGCCACCACGCCATCAGCCCGCTGATGGCGATCGCCAGCGCGGTGAAGAAGTACTTCTGCCAGCCACCGGCGTCGCTCAGGAAACTGAATGCCGCGCCGGTGTTGTAGGTGCGGTACCAGTTCCAGAAGCCGTCGATGACCACCACCGGCTGGAACTCCGGCAGGCTGGACAGCACCCAGGCCTTGGACCACTGGTCCAGGCCGATGATGGCCACCGACAGCAGCAGCCAGACCAGGGCGTTCGGATGCGGACGGGGCGCGGCCATCAGAACCAACTCCGCACTTCGCCGGCGCCGGTCACGTTGCTCACGCAACGGCCGCACAGCTCGGGATGGTCGGCGTTGCTGCCGACGTCGGCGCGGTGGTGCCAGCAGCGCACGCACTTGGCCTTGGTGGTCGGCTGGGCGCTGACGAACACCTCGTCGGTGGTCGCCGGGCGCACCTGCACGTCGCCACTGATGAACAGGAAGCGCAGTTCATCGGCCAGCGGCTGCCAGCGCGCGGCCTGTTCTTCGCTGGCGGCGATGGTGATCTCCGCTTCCAGCGCCGCACCGATCGCACCGTTGGCGCGCATCGGCTCGAGCACCTTGGCCACCTGCTCGCGCACGGCCAGCAGCTGGTCGAAGTCGGCGGCATTGAGCTGGGCATCGGCCGGCAACGGCGCCAGGCCGTCGTACCAGGTGGTGAACAGCACGTGGCCGGCGCGTTCGCCCGGCAGGTAGCCCCACAGCTCGTCGGCGGTGAAGGTCAGGATCGGCGCCACCCAGCGGGTGAACGCTTCGGCGATGTGGTACATCGCGCTCTGGGCCGAACGGCGACCGTGCGAATCGGTCGGCATGGTGTACAGCCGGTCCTTGGTCACGTCCAGGTACAGCGAGCCCAGGTCCACGCTGCAGAAGTTCAGCAGCAGCTGCACGATCTCGGCCATGTTGTAGCCGTCGTAGGCTGCCTTGATCTTCTCCTGCAGCTCCCACGCGCGATGCACGATCCAGCGGTCCAGCGCGACCATCTGCTCGAGCGGTTGCAGGTGCTGCGCCGGGTCGAAACCGTCCAGGTTGCCGAGCAGGAAGCGTGCGGTGTTGCGCAGGCGACGGTAGGCGTCGGCGTTGCGCTTGAGGATCTCCTGCGACAGCGACATCTCGTTGCTGTAGTCGGCCGAGGCGATCCACAGGCGCAGGATGTCCGCGCCCAGCTTGTTCATGATGTCCTGCGGCTCGATGCCATTGCCCAGCGACTTGGACATCTTGCGGCCGTGCTCGTCCACGGTGAAGCCGTGGGTCAGGCACTGCTTGTACGGGGCGCGCTTGTCGATCGCCACGCCGGTCAGCAGCGAGGACTGGAACCAGCCGCGGTGCTGGTCGGACCCTTCCAGGTACAGGTCGGCCGGCTTGCCGAAGCCACGCGCGGCGAGAACGCCTTCATGGGTCACGCCCGAATCGAACCAGACGTCGAGGATGTCGGTGACCTTCTCGTAGTCGGCCGCGTCGGCACCGAGCAGTTCGGCGGCGTCCAGCGAATACCACACGTCGATGCCCTCGGCTTCGACGCGGTCGGCGACCTGCTGCATCAGCTCCACCGAACGCGGATGGATCTCGCCGGTCTGGCGGTGGGTGAACAGTGCGATCGGCACGCCCCAGGTGCGCTGGCGCGAGATGGTCCAGTCCGGGCGACCGTCGACCATGCTCTGGATGCGCGCCTTGCCCCAGGTCGGGAACCAGCCGACGGTGTCGATGGCGGCCAGCGCATCGTTGCGCAGGTTGGCCTTGTCCATCGAGATGAACCACTGCGGGGTGGCGCGGAACACCACCGGCGTCTTGTGGCGCCAGCAGTGCGGGTAGCTGTGGCGGATCGGATGGAACGCCAGCAGCGAACCGTTGTCGCGCAGCACGCCGACGATGGCCTCCTGCGCCTTCCACAGGTGCTGGCCAGCCAGCACCACGTCACCGGCCGGCGGGGTCGATTCCAGGTACACGCCGCGGCCGTCGATCGGAGTGACCTGGCCAGCGTTGTACTTGTCCAGCAGGCCGTACTTCTGGCTGACCACGAAGTCTTCCTGGCCGTGGCCGGGGGCGGTGTGCACCGCACCGGTACCGTCCTCGTCGGAGACGTGGTCGCCATTGAGCACCAGGATCTCGCGCTCCGGGTAGAACGGATGCGCCAGCAGCTGGTTTTCCAGCGCAGCGCCGGTGGTTTCACCGTGCAGCACCACTTCGTCCACGCCATAGCGCTGCAGCGCGCGCTCGGCCAGGGCCGCGGCCAGCACCAGCCAGCGGCGCTTGCCGTTGTGGGCCGGGCCTTCGGCCAGCACGTAGTTGATCTCCGCGCCCAGCGACACCGCCAGCGAGGCCGGCAGCGTCCACGGCGTGGTGGTCCAGATCGGTACGGCCACTTCGACGTCGACCGGCACGCTCACGCCGAACGCCTGGCCGATGGCCTGCGCATCGCGTGCAGCGTAGGCGACGTCGATCGCCGGCGATTCCTTTTCCTGGTACTCGATCTCGGCCTCGGCCAGCGCCGAGCCACAGTCGAAGCACCAGTACACCGGCTTGGCGCCGCGGACCAGGTGGCCGTTGGCCACGACCTTGGCCAGCGCGCGGATCTCGTTGGCTTCGAAATCGAAGCTCAGGGTCTTGTACGGGTTGTCCCAGTCACCGGTCACGCCCAGGCGCTTGAAGTCCACGCGCTGGATGTTGATCTGCTCTTCGGCGAACTCGCGGCACTTCTGGCGGAATTCGACGGCGTCAAGCTTGGTGCCGACCTTGCCCCACTTCTTCTCGACCGCGATCTCGATCGGCAGGCCATGGCAGTCCCAGCCCGGCACGTAGGGCGCATCGAAGCCGGCCAGGTAGCGCGACTTGACGATGATGTCCTTCAGGATCTTGTTGACCGCGTGGCCCAGGTGGATGCGGCCGTTGGCGTATGGCGGGCCGTCATGCAGCACGAACAGCGGGCGGCCGGCGGCGTTGTCGCGCAGCTGCTGGTAGAGCCCCTGCTCTTCCCACCGCGCCAGAATGCCCGGCTCGCGCTTGGGCAGGTCGCCGCGCATCGGGAATTCGGTGGCTGGCAGGTTCAGGGTGGTCTTGTAGTCCTGGCTCACGCAGTGGCTCGCAATCTATGTTCGGAAAGGATGGCGCGCGCCTGTTCGGCGTCGCGGTGCATCTGGTCGGTCAGCGCCGCCAGATCATTGAATTTCTCTTCGTCGCGCAGCTTGGCGACGAACTCCACGTCGATGTGGCGGCCGTACAGGTCGCCCTGGAAATCGAACAGGTGGGCTTCCAGCAGCGGCTCCACGCCCTCCACCGTCGGCCGCGTACCGAAGCTGGACACCGAAGGCCAGGGCTGGTCGAACACGCCGTGCACCCAGGTCGCGTAGATGCCCGACAGTGCCGGGGTCTTCGGGAAGCGCAGGTTGGCGGTGGGGAAGCCCAGCGTACGGCCGAGCTGGCGCCCGCGCACCACCCGCCCGCTGATCGCGTAGGGGCGGCCGAGCAGGTCGTTGGCGCGGGCGAAATCGCCCTCCTGCAGCAGCTGGCGGATGCGGGTGCTGGAGATGCGCTCGCCATGCAGGTCCACCGCTTCGATCTCGCCCGCGGTGAAGCCGAGTTCGGCGCCCATCCCCTGCAGCAGTGCCAGATCACCGCGGCGGCGGTTGCCGAAGCAGAACTCGGGCCCGATCCACACTTCGCGGGCGCCCAGCCGGTGCACCAGCAACCGGCGCACGAAGGTCTCGGCCGGCATCGCCGCCATCGCCGCGTCGAAACGCAGCAGGCCGATCGCATCGACGCCGAGCTCGCGCAGGATCTCGACCTTGCTGCGCGCCAGGGTCAGCCGCGGCGGCGGCGTGCCCTGGGCGAAGAATTCACGCGGCAGCGGCTCGAATGCCACGGCCACTGCGGCCACGCCCAAGGCGCGCGCGCGGGCAACCGCGTGGCGGACCAGCGCACGATGGCCCAGGTGGAGGCCGTCGAATGCACCGATACAGACCACGCTTCCGTTGGGGAACAGCTCCCCGCCCTCGACGCTTCTGAACAGCCTGCTCATCAACTCTCGTTCCGGCCCGACCGGGGCCGCCGCTTCAATGGTGTAACCCTGAAGTATAGCCGCCACGGACCGCGATCAATGCCCGCGCAGGTCGCGCGGGCGGAAGCCCATCGCCAGCATGGCCACCACGTAGGTCGCGCCGCCGCCGCCGACCAGCAGCATCAGGCCACCGATACGGTGCCATTTGTCCATGCCGGTGAAGTCGGGGACCCAGTGCAGCAGGGCCAGCAGCACGCCGACCATGGCCACGCAGGCCACCCCCAGCCGCACCAGATAGCCGCCCCAGCCCGGCCGCCGCTGGTAGACGTCGGTCTTGCCCAGCCAGTACCAGAGCAGGCCCAGGTTCAGGTAACTGGACAGCGCACTGGCAATGCCCAGCGCCAGGTGCAGGCCCGGCTGCTTGCCGATCGCCGCCATCACGCCCTGCGCCTTCAGCGCGTCGGGCACCATCACCTGGTACAGCACGGCCAGCAGGGCGAAGTTGAACACCATGTTGGCCACCAGCGCGGCAACACCGGCGCGCACCGGGGTCTTGGTGTCCTGGCGGGCGTAGAAGGCCGGCAACACCACCTTGAGCAGGGCGAACGCCGGCAGGCCGAAGCTCAGGCCATACACCGACAGCGCGGTCATGCGGGTATCGAACGCGGTGAACTGGCGGTACTGGAACAGCGTGGCGATCAGCGGCTCGGCCAGCAGCACCAGGCCCAGCATCGCCGGCACCGAGATCAGCAGGGTCATGCGCAGGCCCCAGTCCAGCGAGCGCGAGAAGCCCTCGCGGTCGGTGCTGACATGGTGGCGGGCCAGCGCCGGCAGGATCACCGTGCCCAGCGCCACGCCGAACACGCCCAGCGGCAGCTCCAGGAAGCGATCGGCCAGCGACAGCCAGGACTGCGAGCCGTCGGTCAGCTTGGCCGCGATGAGGGTATCCAGCAGCAGGTTGATCTGCGCCACCGACGAACCGAACAGCGTCGGCACCATCAGCGTCAGCACCTTGCGCACCCCCGGATGGTTCCAGCCCCAGCGCGGCAGGGTCAGCAGGTTGATGCCCTTCAGCGAGGGCAGCTGGAACAGCAGCTGCAGGAGGCCAGCCGCCAGTACCGCCCAGCCCAGCGCCAGGATCTGCTTTTCCGGCGTGCCGCCCAGGCGTGGCGCCAGCCACAGCGCGCCGGCGATCATGCACAGGTTGAGGATGACCGGGGTCAGCGCCGGCATCGCGAAGCGCTGGAAGCTGTTCAGCGCACCGCCGGCCAGCGCGGTCAGCGACACGAACAGCAGGAACGGGAAGGTCAGGCGGAACAGGTCGACCAGCAGGGTCTGCTTGACCGGATCGGTATCAGCACCACTTGAGAATGCCACCGCCAGCTGCGGCGCGAAGATCAGCGCCAGGGCGGTGACCAGCATCAGCACCCCGCCCAGGGTGCCGGCGGTCCGGGACATCAGCTCACGCAGTTCGGCGTGGCTGCGGGTCTCCTTCACCTCGGTGAACACCGGCACGAAGGCGGTGGAGAAGGACCCCTCCGCGAACAACCGGCGCAGGAAATTGGGTATCCTGAAGGCAACCCAGAACGCATCGGTAACCGCATTGGTGCCGAACGTGGTAGTGATCACCTGATCCCGGACAAGTCCGAGAACCCGCGAGACCATGGTCATGCTGCTGAACGACAGCAGGCCCCGCAACATCTTCGGTGAACTCACTCAGCGTCCCTCTTGACAATCGACTTGACGTGCATTTCTCGGGCCATCATACTAGCTAGCTTGCTGTTCCCATAACACCGATTTTTTCAGGAAACCACCACCGTGGCCAATATCAAGTCCGCCAAGAAGCGCGCCAAGCAGACCGTCGTGCGCAACGCGCGCAACGTGGCTCAGCGCTCGATGCTGCGCACCGCTGTCAAGAAAGTGATCAAGGCGCTGGACGCCAACGATGCCGCCGGCGCCGAAGCCGCCTTCGCCGTTGCCCAGCCGATCCTGGATCGCTTCAGCGCGCGTGGCCTGATCCACAAGAACAAGGCTGCTCGCCACAAGAGCCGCCTGAACGACCGCATCAAGGCCCTCAAGGCCGCCTGATCCGGCGTTGCCGCCCTGCCCTTCGGGGTTGGGCAGCAGACAAAAGCCCGGCCCCGGCCGGGTTTTTTGTTGCCTGCGGTTCACCGGGATTGCCGGCCAGCGGCCGGCACTACCAAATGAAAAACCCGGCCGAAGCCGGGTTTTCCGCATGGAACCACAACGGCATTCACTGCGCGTTGCGGGCTTCCAGCTCGTCTTCCTTCTGGCGATCGAAGAAGGCCATGATCCGGCTCATGATCGGGAAGGTACCTTCGCGGCCCAGCGCGGAAACCAGGAACCACGGCTCCTTCCAGCCCAGCTCGGCGACGATCTGCTCGGCCGCGGCCTGCGCCTCGTCTTCGAACATCAGGTCAGCCTTGTTCAGCACCAGCCAGCGCGGCTTGTTCAGCAGCTCCGGATCGTGCTTCTCCAGCTCGCGTTCAATCGCACGCACCTGCTCCACCGGCGAAATGCCCTCCACGCCGCCTTCCATCGGCGAGATGTCCACCAGGTGCAGCAGCAGGCGGGTGCGCTGCAGGTGGCGCAGGAACTGCGCACCCAGGCCGGCGCCGTCCGCAGCGCCTTCGATCAGGCCCGGAATGTCGGCGATCACGAAGCTGCGGTGGTTCTCCACCTTCACCACGCCCAGGTTCGGGTACAGCGTGGTGAACGGGTAATCGGCCACCTTCGGCGTTGCCGCCGAAACGGCACGGATCAGGGTGCTCTTGCCGGCGTTGGGGAAGCCCAGCAGGCCGACATCGGCCAGCAGCTTCAGCTCCAGCTTCAGCGTGCGCTCTTCGCCCGGCTCGCCTGGCAGCGCCTGGCGCGGCGAGCGGTTGGTCGAGCTCTTGAAGTGCATGTTGCCCAGGCCACCGCGACCGCCCTTGGCCACCAGCAGGCGGTCCCCGTGCTGGGTCAGGTCGCCGATGACTTCATCGGTGGCAACGTTGATGACCACGGTGCCGACCGGCACGGTGATGGTCAGGTCTTCGCCGCCCTTGCCATAGGCCTGGCGGCCCATGCCGTTCTCGCCGCGCTGCGCCTTGAAGATACGCTCATGGCGGAAGTCGACCAGGGTGTTCAGGTTTTCGTCGGCGCGGATGTACACGCTGCCGCCCGCACCGCCGTCGCCGCCGTCCGGGCCGCCGAGCGGAATGAACTTCTCGCGACGGAAGCCAATGCAGCCGTTGCCGCCGTTGCCGGCGAACACTTCGATTTCTGCTTCGTCTACCAGTTTCATTGTTTCGATGCCTGCGATGGGCGCGACCTGCTGGCCGCCACCTTGAATGTCATGCCGGCCGCGGGCCGGCAACCCGGCCCAGCCGGTCTTGCTTCAACTCTAACGAAAAGCCCCGCCGAAGCGGGGCTCTCCATGCAGCGTGCTCTTCATCCAGCACGGCCATGCCGCGGCACGGGTGCCGGCGATGCCTGGATCAGGCGTCGGCCGAGACGATGCTGACGGTGCGACGCTTCTTGGCGCCCTTGACCGAGAACTCCACCTTGCCGTCCACGAGGGCGAACAGGGTGTGGTCACGGCCCAGGCCAACGCCGGTGCCCGGGTGGAACTGGGTGCCGCGCTGACGCACGATGATGTTGCCGGCTTCGATGGCCTGGCCGCCGAAGATCTTGACGCCCAGGTACTTCGGGTTGGAGTCGCGACCGTTGCGCGAGGAGCCTACGCCCTTTTTATGTGCCATGACTGCTTCTCCTGATGCTTAGCCGGCGATGCCGGTGATCTCGATTTCGGTGTAGTACTGACGGTGACCCTGACGCTTCATGTGGTGCTTGCGGCGACGGAACTTGATGATCCGGACCTTGTCAGCACGACCCTGGGACAGGACCTTGGCGGTGACGGCAGCGCCCTTCAGCGCATCGCCCAGCTTCACGCCGTCGCTGTCACCCAGCATCAGGATGTTGTCAAACTTGATCTCGCTGCCGACTTCGACTTCGAGCTTTTCAATGCGGAGCTTTTCGCCCTGCGCCACGCGGTATTGCTTACCGCCGGTGACCAGTACTGCGTACATGACCAGGCCTTCCTCTGTAGTTATTGTGGTCTGAGCTGCCGCCATCGAGGGCGGACAGGAGCGGAATTGTACGCAGATCAGCGGGCGCGGGTCAAGTCAACCCCCGAACGCCGCTGGGGACGGCTCCGGAACGGGGTCAGATCCCTTTTCACCCCGTGAAAAGGGATCTGACCCCTGCCTGACGGCCTGTCTCACCAGATGAGACATCGGGCTGGCATTGTCGCCCATTGCCCCCATCTGGTCACCTCGGTAGGCTGACCGATTGCCGTTCCCTGCTGGCCCGGCACCCAGCCAACGCCCCCACAACCGGATCCCCCATGGCGATGGATTTCATCCGCATCCGCGGCGCGCGGACGCACAACCTGAAGAACCTCGACCTCGACCTGCCCCGCGACAAGCTGATCGTGATCACCGGCCTGTCCGGCTCGGGCAAGTCCTCGCTGGCGTTCGACACCATCTATGCAGAAGGCCAGCGCCGCTATGTCGAGTCGCTGTCGGCCTATGCGCGCCAGTTCCTGAGCGTGATGGAAAAGCCGGACCTGGACCACATCGAGGGCCTGTCCCCGGCGATCTCGATCGAGCAGAAGTCGACCTCGCACAACCCGCGTTCGACGGTCGGCACGATCACCGAGATCTACGACTACCTGCGCCTGCTGTACGCCCGCGTCGGCACCCCGCGCTGCCCGGACCACGGCTATCCGCTGGAGGCGCAGACGGTCAGCCAGATGGTCGACCAGGTGCTGACCCTGGACCCGGAACAGCGCTACATGCTGCTGGCCCCGGTCATCCGCGACCGCAAGGGCGAGCATGCCCAGGTGTTCGACCAGCTGCGCGCGCAGGGTTTCGTGCGCGTGCGCGTGGACGGCGAGCTGCATGAAATCGATGCGGTGCCGCCGCTGGCGCTGCGCCAGAAGCACACCATCGAGGCGGTGATCGACCGCTTCCGCCCGCGCGAGGACATCAAGCAGCGCCTGGCCGAGAGCTTCGAGACCGCGCTGAAGCTGGGCGACGGCATGGCCTCGGTGCAGAGCCTGGACAGTGCCGACGCTTCGCCGACGCTGTTCTCCTCCAAGTACTCCTGCCCGGTCTGCGATTACTCGCTGCCGGAGCTGGAACCGCGCCTGTTCTCGTTCAACGCACCGATGGGCGCCTGCCCCGGCTGCGACGGCCTGGGCATGGCCGAATTCTTCGATCCTTCGCGCGTGGTGGTGCATCCCGAGCTGTCGCTGGCCGCCGGCGCGGTGCGCGGCTGGGACCGCCGCAACGCCTATTACTTCCAGCTGATCGCCTCGCTGGCCAAGCACTACCGGTTCGACGTCGACGCGGCATGGAACTCGCTGCCGCAGAACGTGCAGCAGGCCGTGCTGTACGGCAGCGGCGATGAGGCGATCACCTTCACCTACTTCACCGAAGCCGGTGGCCGCACCCAGCGCAAGCACCGCTTCGAGGGCATCATTCCCAACCTCGAGCGCCGCTACAAGGAAACCGAATCGCCGGCGGTGCGCGAAGAGCTGTCCAAGTACATCAGCGAACAGCCGTGCCCGGAATGCCATGGCGCGCGCCTGAACAAGGCGGCACGCAACGTGTTCGTGGCCGACCGCCCGCTGCCGGAGCTGGTGGTACTGCCGATCGACGAGGCGCTGAAGTTCTTCAGCGAACTGAGCCTGCCGGGCTGGCGTGGCGAGATCGCCGCGAAGATCGTCAAGGAAATCGGTGAGCGCCTCGGCTTCCTGGTCGATGTGGGCCTGGATTACCTGACCCTGGAACGCAAGGCCGACACCCTGTCCGGTGGCGAGGCACAGCGCATCCGCCTGGCCAGCCAGATCGGCGCCGGCCTGGTCGGCGTGATGTACGTGCTCGACGAGCCGTCGATCGGCCTGCACCAGCGCGACAACGAGCGCCTGCTCGGCACCCTCACCCGCCTGCGCGACCTCGGCAACACGGTGATCGTGGTCGAGCATGACGAGGATGCGATCCGCCTGGCCGACTACGTGCTGGACATCGGCCCGGGCGCGGGCGTGCATGGCGGCGAGATCGTCGGCCAGGGCACCCTGCAGGACATCCTGGAGGCACCGCGCTCGCTGACCGGCCAGTACCTGTCGGGCAAGCGCGCGATCGAGATCCCCGCGCGCCGGCACAAGCCGAACCCGAAGATGACCCTGCACCTGCGCGGGGCCAGCGGCAACAACCTCAAGGGCGTGGACCTGGCGATTCCGTCGGGCCTGCTGACCTGCGTGACCGGTGTATCCGGCTCCGGCAAGTCCACCCTGATCAACGACACCCTGTTCTCGCTGGCCGCCAACGAGATCAACGGTTCCTCGCACCCGATCGCCCCGTACAAGGAGATCGATGGCCTGGACCTGTTCGACAAGGTGGTGGACATCGACCAGTCGCCGATCGGCCGCACCCCGCGTTCGAACCCGGCCACCTACACCGGCCTGTTCACCCCCCTGCGCGAACTGTTTGCACAGGTGCCCGAAGCGCGTGCGCGTGGCTATTCGCCGGGCCGTTTCAGCTTCAACGTGCGCGGTGGCCGCTGCGAAGCCTGCCAGGGCGACGGCCTGATCAAGGTGGAGATGCACTTCCTGCCGGACGTATACGTGCCCTGCGACGTCTGCCATGGCAAGCGCTACAACCGCGAGACGCTGGAGATCCTGTACAAGGGCTTCAACATCAACGACGTGCTGGAAATGACCGTCGAGGATGCACTGAAGCTGTTCGAACCGGTGCCGTCGATCGCACGCAAGCTGGAAACCCTGGTCGACGTCGGCCTGAGCTACATCAAGCTGGGCCAGAGCGCGACCACGCTGTCCGGTGGTGAAGCACAGCGCGTGAAGCTGTCCAAGGAACTGTCGCGCCGCGATACCGGCCGCACCCTGTACATCCTCGACGAACCGACCACCGGCCTGCACTTCCACGACATCGAAGCGCTGCTGGGCGTGCTGCACAAGCTGCGCGACGAAGGCAACACGGTGGTGGTGATCGAGCACAACTTGGACGTGATCAAGACCGCCGACTGGATCGTCGACCTGGGTCCGGAAGGCGGCCACCGCGGTGGCACCATCCTGGTCACCGGCACGCCGGAAGACGTGGCGGCCTGTCCGCAGTCGTATACCGGCCAGTTCCTGGCGCGCATGCTGCCGTCCACCAGCGCGCGCCCGGAACAGCCGGCTGCCGTGGCCAACAAGCCCGACGCCCGCCCGCCACGCAAGGTGAAGCCTGAGAAGCCGGCCAAGGTTGCCAAGAAGGCCGCGGCCGCCAAGAGCACCGGCAAGGCCAGCAAGAGCACATCGAAGAAGAAGGACGCCTGATGAGCAGCGAACACAAGATCCTGGCCCGCATCCCGATCAGCGTGCGCTGGCGTGACATGGACAGCATGGGCCACGTCAACAACGCCAAGTACATTTCCTACCTGGAAGAAGCGCGCGTGCGCTGGATGCTGGGCGTGGACGGCGTGTCGATGACCGACCGCATCGCACCGGTGGTGGCCGCGACCAACGTCAATTACCGGCTGCCGATCGTGTGGCCCAACGACATCCTGGTCGAGCTGTTCGTCGAGCGCCTGGGCAACAGCAGCGTGACCATCGGCCACCGCATCGTCGACCAGCACGACGCGTCGAAGCTGTACTCGGACGGCAACGTGGTGGTGGTGTGGATGGATACGCAGACCGGCAAGAGCGCGCCGCTGCCGGAGGCGATCCGCAGCGCCTCCACCTGACGCGCCCTGGTAGGTGCCGACCTTGGTCGGCACGCTTTGGCTGCAATGAGGTTGCCGGCCAGCGGCCGGCACTACCGATCCCATTCAATGGACTGACATGATCCACCAGACTGAACTGCGCGACCTGCTGCCCGGCATGGTCCCCTTCCCCACCGACGTCTTTCCCGCCGACCAGGCCTGGCTCGGCCAGCACCTGCTGCCGCTGCTGAAGATCGACCTGGGCGTGCTGCGGCCGGAACTGGCCGGCCAGGTGGCGACGATGCTGTGCCCGATCGAGCCGTACGACGGCTGCATCGGCGAGACCACCGAAGAACACCACAACGATTTCACCGGGACCAACTGGATCGCCTTCGAACTGACCGCCGGCAACCAGATGCGCTTCCTCGGCAATGAGGGCTATTTCATCGGCGAGGCGGTGCAGGACAAGGATGCGCAGGAGCACATCGCGCAGATGCGCGACAGCTACGCCAAGGCCCGCGATTACCATGCCGCGCACGGCCGTCTCGCCTGCTACTCGCGTTACGGCAAGGGTGAGGCCAGCGAACGCGACTACTTGGATACGCTGGGCGGACCGATAGGCTTCGGCAACTGGACCGAGACCGCGGAGATTCCCGCGGCCTTCGAACTGGGCTTCACCGACGCTGCCGATGATCCCAACGCTGCGGACGATGCCGAAACGGTGATCATCACCCGCAACGGCAACAAGTTCTTCGCTGTGGCCGGCGTAGCCGGCTACAACTGGTGCGCCACCGGCGCCGACGCGATCGTGATGCTGTACGAGCCGGAAAGCCGCACCGTGCTGTTCTCGTACGACTGGTCGTAAGGCCCTTTGATCGTGCCGGCCAGCGGCCGGTACTACACGATCCTCTGCGCCACCGGCGCCGACGCGGTCGAGGTGCTGTACGAGCCGGAAAGCCGCACCGTGCTGTTCTCGTACGACTGGTCGTAAGGCCCTGCGGTAGTGGCGGCCGCTGGCCGGCATTGCCCGTGCTGCCGGCCAGCGGCCGGCACGACCATCCCGCTACGGCGCAGCCTTGCGTACGGCCAGCGTCGCACTTGCTTCGCCGCCGCCTTCCAGCTGCAGCCGTAGCGGCACCGCCTGCCCCTCCTTCAGCGCGCCCTTGCCCTGCATCAGCATCAGGTGCAGGCCACCGGGCTTGAGCTCGGCACGTGCACCCGGCGCCAGCGGCAGGCGCTCGATCGCGCGCATCCGGCTGACCCCATCCGTGATCGTGGTTTCGTGCAGCGACACATCATTGAAGCTGCTGCTGGTCGCGCCGGTGATCACCACCGCCTTGCCGCAGCCGTTGTGGATGACGCCGTAGCCAGCGGTCATCGGCATTGCCGGATTCGGTGGCAACCGCGCCCAGCCCTGATCCACCGTGACGCAGCCCGATTCCGCCGCCGAGGCCGATGCTGCGGCCGCACACAGAAGCCACAGTACGCCAACGAATGGTTTGGTTATCATCGCCCAGGTTCCTTCTTCGCAACGAGACCGCAGCATGACGACGCTCATCGAGGTGATCAACCATGGCCCCATCCGCGAACTGCGCCTGGCGCGGCCGCCGGTCAACGCACTGGACACCGACCTGTGCCGGCAGTTGATCCATGCCATCGAGCTGGCCATGGCCGAAGACGCGCACGGCATCGTGCTGTCGGGCAGCGAGCGCATCTTCACCGGCGGCATGGACGTGCCGCACCTGCTCTCGCATGGCGATGACAAGCACAAGCTGCTGGACACCTGGAACGCCTTCTTTGGCGCCGTACGCACGCTGGCCGAGAGCCGCATCCCGGTGGTCGCGGCGATCACCGGCCACGCCCCGGCGGGCGGCTGCGTGCTGGCCCTGTGCTGCGACTACCGGGTGATGGCCCGCAGCGCCGATCCGTCGCGGCCATATGCCATCGGCCTGAACGAGGTGCAGGTGGGCCTGATCGCGCCGGAGGGCATCCAGCGCCTGCTGCGCCGTGCGGTGGGCGTGCACCGCGCCGGCGTGCTGCTGACCACCGGTTCACTGGTACCGGCCGAACAGGCGGTGCAGATCGGCCTGGTGGATGAGCTGGCAGAGGGGGACCTGGTGGTGGCACGCGCGATTGCCTGGCTGCAGGACCTGCTCAGGCAGCCGCGCCAGCCGATGCTGCTGACCCGCGCCATCGCCCGCGCCGACCTGCACGTGGCGCTGCAGCCGGACCTGATCCAGCTCGACCGCTTCGTCGAGGCCTGGTTCGCCCCGGACGCACAGAACGCCCTGCAGGCGCTGGTAGCCCGGCTGGGCAAATAGCGGTTGCCCCGCCCGGGGTCAGATCCCTTTCGCCGGGCGAAAGGGATCTGACCCCTGACCGGTATAATCAGGCCCTCTTTCACTGCTGTGGCCGCCCCCTTGAACGACACGCCCGAACCCGTCGTCTCCGAGCTGATAGACCTGCTCACGCTGGAGCGGCTGGAGGACAACCTGTTCCGCGGGCAGAGCCGCGACATCGGCACCAAGTACGTGTTCGGCGGGCAGGTGCTGGGCCAGGCGCTGGCCGCGGCACAGGCCACGGTCGACAACGGCCGCCACGTGCACTCGCTGCACGCCTATTTCCTGCGCGCCGGCAACATCGACCACCCGATCGTCTACGACGTGGACCGTACCCGCGACGGCGGCAGCTTCTCGGTGCGCCGGGTCACCGCGATCCAGCACGGCAAGGTGATCTTCTTCTGCGCGGCATCGTTCCAGCAGGCCGAGACCGGCGCCGAACACCAGCACAAGATGCCCGAAGTGCCGCAGCCGGAAGACATCGAACCGAACCGGCCGCTGCCGGCCGAAGTGCTGGAGCGGCTGCCGATCAAGGTGCAGCGCTGGCTGTCGCGCGGCGGCCCGTTCGAATTCCGCCACGTCTACCCGCGCGACGAACTGAACCCGCCCAAGCGCCCGCCCTACCACCAGGTGTGGCTGCGCCTGAGCGAGCCGGTCGGCGATGCTCCGGAACTGCACCAGGCCCTGCTGGCCTATGCCTCGGACTTCCACCTGCTGGGCACGGCGACGTTCCCGCACGGCATCAGCTACTACCACCCGCACGTGCAGATGGCCTCGCTCGACCACGCGATCTGGTTCCACCGCCCGTTCCGTGCCGACGACTGGCTGCTGTACTCGCTGGACAGCCCCAGCGCGCAGGATTCGCGCGGCCTGGCCCGCGGCCAGTTCTTCACCCGCAATGGTGTGCTGGTGGCCAGCACCGCGCAGGAGGGCCTGATCCGCGTGGTTCCCGACCAGGCTGCCGCGGCCGCCGTGCCGGCCAAGGAGTAAACCCATGCGCCAGATCTTCAGCAGCCAGCGCGTGGAAACCGTCGAAGGCGTGGCCGAGCTCCTGCGCGGGCATGGCATCGACGTCAAGGTGACCAACGGGCGCTCGTACAAGACCCGTCGCCGCGGCCAGTTCAGCTATACCGACCTCGGCAACGCCAACGCCTACCCGGCGGTATGGATCGTGCGCGCCGACGACCAGCCGCGTGCACGCGAGATCCTGCGTGAGGCGCGCCTGCTCGACACCACCCGCCGCGACCATCCGACCGCCGAGTTCGCCTTCCGCGACACGCCGGAACAGGGCAGCGGCGGCCGCAGCTGGGCCTGGCGCATCCGCATCGCCCTGCTGGTGGTGATCGCCGGCGTGGCGCTGGTGATCGGCCTGCGCCATCGCGGTGCCCCGGCCCCGGCAGCACCGGCCCCTGCCCCGCAGGCCCAGCCGCAGCAGGCGCAACCGGCCCCGCAGGCCGCACCGGAAGAGGATGAAGTCCGGGTCCGCATCCAGCCATCGAAATAACCCACGGGTCGTACCCGCCGCTGGCCGGCAACTGCAAAAAGGGGACGGAGGGGATTAAGTCGTTTGTGGCACAAACGACTTAATCCCCTCCGTCCCTTTTTTGTCAGCACAGAAAGTCGGTCACATTGGGCGCGCGGCTCCGTCATGGGACACAATCCCAGCAGGAGAGCCGCCGCCATGACGACGTTCGCCGCATCGATCGACCAGACCCTGGAACGCGAACTGCCCGCCGCCGCCAGCGGTTGCCAGCACGCCTACGGCCGTATCGTGCTGGCCTGCCAGAACACGGTCACCGCCATCGCCCTGGCCATCACCCGCGACCGCCAGGCCAGCGAGGACATCGCCCAGGAGGCCTTCGTGAAGGGCTGGCAGCAGCTGCACCAGCTGCGCAGCGCGACCAGCTTCCTGCCGTGGCTGCGGCAGATCACCCGCAACCTGGCCCGCGACTGGCTGCGTGCGCAACGCGGCCGGCCGCTGACCGGCGAGGCCGCGGAGGTGGCGATGGGCATGGCCGCCGACCCGGCCCCAGGTGCGGCCGATCGCCTGCAGCGGGTGGAAGAGGAGATCGCCGCCGAGGACATCATCTCCGCCCTGCCCGCCGACAGCCGCGAAGTCCTGTTGCTGTACTACCGCGAAGGACAGCGCTCGCAACAGGTCGCCGACCTGCTCGGGCTCAGCGATGCGGCCGTGCGCAAGCGCCTGTCGCGTGCACGTGCCCTGGTGCGCGAAGGCCTGCTGCAGCGCTTCGGCGAATTCGCGCGCAGTAGTGCACCAAGCGCCGCATTCGCCACCGCCGTGGTGTCGATGGTGCTGGTGGCCGCACCCGGCACCGCCAGTGCCGCGATCCTGATCGGCACCGGCGTCGGCGTCGGTGGCAGCAAGCTCGGTCTCGGCGGCGCCAGCGTTGCCGGAGGCACCGCGATGGGATCGTTGACCGCCACCCTGGGCCAGCTGCATGTGCTGCCGGCCGAAAGCTGGGGGGTGGTGATCGGGGGCGTGGTGGGTGGCGCGATCGGCAGCTACCTCGGCGGGCGCTTCCTGATGTCGTACACCGAAACTGCGGCAGAGCGGGCCGATGTGCGCCGCTTCCTCTACCTCAACATCACCACCGGCATGTTCTGGTGCCTGGCGATCCTGCTGGCTGTGGTGCTGCAGGCACCGGTCTGGACGCAGCTGACGGTGCTGGCGGTCGGGTTGGGCGTGGTCAACTACCAGTGCCTGGTGACGCTGCAGCGGGTGATGGCGCCGATGATCGCGCGCGATTCGGCGCGGCGCGGGCGAACCGGCATCAACTGGAAGTTCGAATCGATGTACGGCCGCACCGCCATCATCGCCATGAACCTGATGGTCATTGCGCTTGTGGCGTACTCGCTGATGCGCAGCGGCCGCCTGTAACGGACAACGCCGGCAGTGCCGCCGGCGTTGTCGTCATTCACTGCATTGACCCTCAGCGCGGCGGCTTCGGTGCGCCGCCGTCGCGCGGACCGCCATGGCGCGGGCCACCATGCATCGGGCCCTTGGCCGCATCAAACTCGGCCTTGCTCAGCTGGCCGTCCTTGTTGGTGTCGGCGGCGGCGAACCAGGCATCACGATGCTGCTTCATGCGCAGCTCGCGGTCGGCCTTGTCCAGGTAGCCGTCCTTGTTCAGATCAAGCTGGTCAAAACGCGCGGCCAGGCGCGGATCGGCCTTGGCTTCCTCGCGGCTGATGCGGCCATCCTTGTTGACGTCCAGCGCGGCCCAGCGCTCACCGCCGTGGTCACGACGGCCATGCTGCCAGCGCGGCAGCTCGTCGCGCGAGAGCTTGCCGTCCTTGTTCTTGTCCAGCTCGTCGAACTTCGCGGCCAGGCGCGGGTTGGCGGCCGCCTCGCTGCGGTCGATCACGCCGTCACCGTTGGTGTCCAGCTTGGCCGGGCGCGGTGCCGGCGTGGCCGGGGTGTCGGCCGCCAGCGCGATACCGGATGCGGAGGTGCCGAGCAGCAGGGCCAGCAGCAGGGGGGTACGGATCATGAGGTCACTCCTGGGGATGGGAACAGCGTCGGGGTGATCACTTCACCCTCGGGGGACAACAACGCCCGGGCGCGACGTCGGTTGACGCTACTGCCGATTCCATTCATCCGGCGGACAGTCGCCGCCACTGCGACAACCTGGGGCTATGCTGTGCCCATGGCGATACATGGCGACAGAGACGACGAACTGCGACTTTTCCAGACCGGCGAGCACCCCTGCGGGTACTGGTCGGACCGGGTGGCACGCGACCTGGTGCTGGACCCGAACGACCGCCGCCTCGGCGCGCTCTATCCACTGGCACTGAGCTGGGGCTTCCGCCGCAGCGGCGACCTGGTCTACCGGCCGCATTGCGCGCACTGCCAGGCCTGCGTGGCGGTGCGCATACCGGTGGCCCGCTTCGCCCCGGACCGCAGCCAGCGCCGCTGTGCCACCCGCAATGACGACCTGGAGGTGCGGATCACCGCCGCCACCGCCCGCGATGACCTGTTCGCGCTGTACCACCGCTACCTCACCCACCGCCATGCCAACGGCGGCATGGACGACCACGGCCCGCACGAGTTCGAGCAGTTCCTGATCGGCAGCTGGTCGCACACCCGCTTCATGGAGATGCGCCTTCCCGGCCACGACGGCCAGCCCAGCCAGCTGTTGGGGGTAGCGGTGACCGACGTCACCGAGCACGGCCTGTCGGCGGTCTACACCTTCTTCGACCCGGACCACGCCACGCGCGGGCTGGGCACCTTCGCGATCCTGCAGCAGATCGAGTGGGCGCGCCGCGAGGGCCTGCCGCACGTGTATCTGGGCTACTGGATCCGCGGCCACCAGAAGATGGACTACAAGCGCCGCTTCCATCCGCTGGAAGCCTACGATGGCCGCCGCTGGCACGATTTCGACAAGGATCTGGACGGGCGCTGACAAACCGCTGACACCGGGCCGGGTGCACAATACGGCCCATGAACATGACCCGCCGCCATCCCCTGATCCTCGCCCTGGCCCTGCTCTGCGGCGCCACCGCCCCTGCCTTCGCCACGTCCCCTGCGATGACCGAAAACCCGTCCGCTGCGCTGCGCCTGGCCACCTACAACACCTCGCTGTACTCCGATGACGCCGGTGGCCTGATCAAGGAGCTGGAAGGCGACAGCGAACACGCGCGCAAGATCGCCGCAGTGCTGCAGCAGGTGCGCCCGGACCTGGTGCTGCTGAACGAATTCGACTTCGACGACGCCCATCGCGCCGCCGACCTGTTCCAGAAGCGCTACCTGGAGGTCGCCCAGCCCGGCGGCGGCAAGCCGCTGCACTTCGCCTACCGCTATCTGGCACCGGTCAACACCGGCGTGCCCAGCGGCCTGGACCTGGACAACAACGGTGTGGTCGGTGGCGAAGGCCGCAGCCGCGGCAACGATGCCTGGGGCTACGGCCTGCACCCGGGCCAGTACGGCATGCTGGTGCTGTCGCGCTACCCGATCGACGAAGCCAGGGTGCGCAGCTTCCAGCTACTGAAGTGGAGCGCGATGCCCGGCGCGATCCGCCCGGTCGACCCACGTACCGGCCAGAGCTTCTACAACGACCATGTGTGGTCGCAGCTGCGCCTGTCGTCGAAGTCGCATTGGGACGTGCCGGTGAAGACCCCGGCCGGCGTGGTGCACGCGCTGGTGTCGCACCCGACCCCGCCGGTGTTCGACGGCCCGGAAAAGCGCAACGCGGCGCGCAACCATGACGAACTGCGCCTGTGGCAGGAATACCTGTCCAAGGGTGACAAGCCATGGCTGTGCGACGACAAGGGTCAGTGCGGCGGCCTGGCGCAGGACGCGCGCTTCGTGATCCTCGGCGACCTCAACAACGACCCGGTCGATGGCGATGGCCGCCATGAGGCGATCGTCGAACTGATCGAGAACGCCCGCGTGCTGCGCTACCCCACCCCACGCAGCGTCGGTGGCGAGCAGACCAGCCTGGCCTATGCGGCCAAGGGCATCGAGCGCAAGGGCGCACCGTTCCATGCCACCGGCGATTTCGGCCCGAAGTCCGGCACGATGCGCCTGGACTACGTACTGCCCTCGACCGGTTTCGAGTACGTCGGCAGCGGCATCTTCTGGCCGGCCAATGAAAGCCCGGAAGCGAAGATCGCCGACGGCAGCGACCACCACCTGGTGTGGGTGGACGTGCGGTAGAGTCGACGGCCCTGAAAAGGGGACGGAGGGGATTAAGTCGTTTGTGGCACAAACGACTTAATCCCCTCCGTCCCCTTTTTGCTTTACGGGCGCAGTTCGACGCCGATGGCGTCGGCGGCATCTCGCGCGATGGCGCGCGCCTCGTCGATGGTTTCCGCGCGCGCCAGGGTGACACCGACGCGGCGATGGCCATGCACGCTCGGCTTGCCGAACAGGCGTACGGCAGTATCCGGCACCTGCAATGCAGCGGCGACGTTGTTGAAGTACGGCACGCCCTCGCCGTGTGCCAACAGCGCGCACGACGCCGACGGGCCGCTCTGGCGGATCACCGGGATCGGCAGGCCGAGGATGGCGCGCGCATGCAGCGCGAACTCGCTCAACTCCTGCGATACCAGCGTCACCAGGCCGGTGTCGTGCGGGCGCGGCGACACTTCGCTGAACCACACTTCGTCGCCCTTCACGAACAGCTCCACGCCGAACAGGCCCCAGCCGCCGAGGTCATCGGTGATCGCGCGCGAAATCTCTTCGGCACGCGCCAGTGCCGCGCTCGACATCGGCTGCGGCTGCCAGCTTTCGCGGTAGTCGCCATCCTTCTGCAGATGGCCGATCGGCGCACAGAACGAGGTGCCACCGGCATGGCGCACGGTCAGCAGGGTGATCTCGTAATCGAAATCGATGAAGCCTTCGACGATGCAGCGACCGGCACCGGCGCGGCCACCGGTCTGCGCGTAGTCCCAGGCCGGGGCGATGTCCGCCTCGCTGCGCAGGGTGCTCTGGCCCTTGCCCGAGGACGACATCACCGGCTTGACAACGCACGGCAGGCCGATGGCGGCGACGGCAGCACGGTATTCGGCCTCGGTATCGACGAAGCGGTACGGCGAGGTCGGCAGGCCCAGGGTTTCGGCGGCCAGGCGACGGATGCCTTCGCGATCCATGGTCAGGCGTGCGGCGCGCGCGGTCGGGATCACCCGCAGGCCCTGCTCCTGTTCCAGCTGGACCAGGGTCTCGGTGTGGATGGCCTCGATTTCCGGCACCACCAGGTGCGGCTGCTCCTGGGCGATCAGCGCCCGCAGCGCCATCGCATCGAGCATGTCGATCACGTGCGAGCGGTGCGCGACCTGCATGGCCGGGGCGTCGGCATAGCGATCGGCGGCGATCACCTCCACGCCCAGCCGCTGCAGCTCGATGGCCACCTCCTTGCCGAGTTCGCCCGAGCCCAGCAGCAGCACGCGGGTGGCGGAGGGGGACAACGGCGTTCCAAGCTTGGCCATGGCGGTTCCAGCAGCGATGTGAAGGCGGGAGGGCATTCTAGCTGGCCGGGCACCCTGACCATGGCATCCGACGAACGGTAGTGGACAGGTGATATCACTTTGATATCTTAAATTTGAACCCTCAAGGACGTACCGCCATGAAAGAGAAGTCGCTGTCTTCCCTCAACGGCCTCGGCACGCTGGTCGGCGCCCTGCTCGTCGGCCTCGCCGGCGCCGCCCTGTTCGTGGTGGGCGTGGCAGCCAAGGCCAGCACCGGCTCGCCCAGCCTGCTGCTGATGCTGCTGGGCGCCCTGCTGGTGGCGCTGGGCGTGTTCATCCTGGCCGGTCTGTACACCATCCAGCCCAACCAGGCGGCGGTCCTTAGCCTGTTCGGCAAGTACGTGGGCACGGTGAAGGACAACGGCCTGCGCTGGAACAACCCCTTCTTTGCCAAGCGCCGGGTCAGCCAGCGCGTGCGCAACTTCGAGAGCGGCAAGCTGAAGGTCAACGAGCTGGACGGCAGCCCGATCGAGATCGCCGCGGTGATCGTCTGGCAGGTGGTCGACGCCTCCGAGGCCGTCTACAACGTGGACGACTACGAGAGCTTCGTACACATCCAGTCCGAATCTGCGCTGCGTGCGATGGCCACCAGCTATCCCTACGACCAGCACGAAGACGGCCAGCTGGCCCTGCGCAGCCATGCCAGCGAGATCTCCCAGCACCTGAAGAACGAGCTGGCCGAACGCCTGGCCGACGCCGGCGTGCAGGTGATCGACGCACGCATCAGCCACTTGGCCTACGCCGCCGAAATCGCCCAGGCGATGCTGCAGCGTCAGCAGGCCAACGCGGTGATCGCCGCACGCACGCGCATCGTGGCCGGTGCGGTGGGCATGGTTGAAATGGCCCTGGCCGAACTGCAGAAGAACGGCGTGGTGCAGCTGGATGAAGAACGCAAGGCGCACATGGTCAGCAACCTGCTGACCGTGCTGTGCTCGGACCGCGGTACCCAGCCGATCGTCAACGCCGGTTCGCTGTACTGAACCACCCTCGCAACGGGGTGCCCCACCACCCCGCCAGGAGCTTGCATGAGTGAGAAGAAAGCCTACCCGCTGCGCATCAATGCCGACGTCCTGGCCGCCGCGCAACGCTGGGCTGACGACGAGCTGCGCAGCCTCAACGCACAGATCGAATACGTGCTGCGCGACGCCCTGCGCAAGGCAGGACGCCTGCCGAAACCCACGCCATCTTCGGGGGACAAGGAATGAGCAAGCGCTGGAGCTACCAGACGATCGAGGTCAAGACGTCCATGATGGGCCAGCTCAAGGCCGAGGACATCCAGAGCGAACTGAGCCGCCAGGGCCAACTGGGCTGGGAGCTGGTCAACATCATCATCCCCGCACCGATGCGCCCGGCGATGCTGGTATTCAAGAAGGAGGCCTGAGCCATGGGTGCCAGCGATCCAAAGCAGTACGAGGTGGCCGAGAGTTCGCCGTTGCGCGTGCTGTGGATCGTGCTGCCCCTGCTCGCCGCCTTCGTGGCCTGCCTGTATGCGCAGCTGTACAAGGCACCGGCCACGGCGCCCTGGATCGAAGTAACGCTGTCGCCGCCCTGGTTCCGGATGGGCGGCAGTGCCGCCTGGAGCCTGCTGGTGATCGCCGCGCTCGGTATCGGGTTGGGCGCGGCGTTCTTCCGCCGCCGGGTGGAACTGGCCGACGACGTGCTGGACGTGCGCTCGACGATGTACCGCCGCCGCGTTCCGGTGGCACAGCTGCGGCTGGACCAGGCCGAGGTGGTCGACCTGCAGCGTGACCGCCGCTATGGCATTCGTTTCAAGACCAATGGCTATGCGATGCCGGGCTTCTATTCCGGCCACTTCCGCCTGCAGGGCGGCGGCAAGGGGTTCGCGCTGGTCACCGACCGCACGCGCGTTCTCGCCCTGCCGGTCAGCGATGGCAGCACGCTGCTGCTCAGCCTGGAGCGGCCGCAGGTGCTGCTGGACGCACTGCGCAAGGTGGCCGCACCGGCGCCTCGGCGGTAAGCTGCGGCGATGCAACGACGCGCCCCCCTGCTGATCAATACCGAGGCCATCGAGCTGTGGCCCGCCCACCTGCTGCGCGCACGAAGCAACCTGGATGCCCGCCTGCTGTCGCAGGCACAGTGGGTGCTGCGACGCAAGCGCGATGGCCGCTATCTGGCGGCGGTAACGACGCATGGCGTGCATTCGCTGGTGCCACGCCTGCCGCGCGAGCCCGGGGCCGAGGACGCACTGGCGCTGCTCGATGCAGCGGCGGCACGTCCGTTCGGCGCTGCGCTGCAGGAACAGTGGCTGCCGCTGGCCGGGCTGCAGCAACGCCTGCAGCAACTGGGCCTGGATGCACAGCGCTATGCCGACGACAGCGGCCTTCCGCTGGAGCCCGAACCGTGCCTGCTGCATTTTGCCGGCCGCGACCGCTTCGGCCGGCCGCTATGGCTGCGCCGTAGCGCCGCGCAGGGCTGGCGACGGATGCGACTGCAGGCGGCACGGGATGGCATTGCGCTGGACGCGATCTCCGGCTTCCGCAGCCATGCCTACCAGCTGGGCATCTTCGAGCGGAAGCTGGCACGTGGGTTGAGCGTGACGGAGATCCTGAAGGTCAATGCAGCGCCGGGGTTCAGCGAACACCACAGCGGCCATGCGCTGGACATCGGCACACCGGGCGATGCCCCGGCCGAGGAATCATTTGAAGCCACCGACGCGTTCGCCTGGCTGCAGGTGCATGCGGGCGGGCATGGCTTCCATCTGAGCTACCCACGCGACAACCCGCACGGCATCGTCTACGAACCCTGGCACTGGTGCTGGAGGCCGGCCAACGGCTGAGCCCCTCGTGGCGCCCGCACGCGGAATGGAACGAGAGAGCGAAGCCAAAAGCGGGCCGCTTCGCTCGAAGCCGAGCATGGCTCGGCTCTACAGCAGCTGCCGCGCAACGCCCCCATGTAGTGCCGAGCCATGCTCGGCTGTACCCGGATTGCCGTCACCGCCTCAACGCATTGATCGCCAGCACCACCCAGCCGGCCATCATGCTGGTGCCACCGATCGGCGCCATCCGCGTCGGCCACTGCCACAGCGCCCCGCCCACCAGGCTGCCTGAAAACAACAGCACACCCAGCAGCAGCACGTACAGCGCCAGGTGTGCGATCGCCCCGTGCGCGCGCGGCCCGAGTGCCACCAGTACCGCACCATGCGCGAACGCGTACAGCGCCGCCATGTTCAGGTGCTGCTGCGCCAGCGGATCGGCCACGCCATGCGAGGCGTAGGCGGACAGGCCGATCGAGGCGGCGGCCAGCAGCGCCCCCAGGCAGGCCAGCAGGGACGGCTTACGTGCACGACGTTCGAGATTGAACATGGGGGCTCCTTGCGCAGCGCCCCTTGCCGGGCGCCGGATCAAAAAAAACGCGCCGCAATGAGCGGCGCGTTTTCGTGTCCAACACTACATGGGTCAGCCGGGGCTTACTTGACGGCCCAGTAGATGTCGTAGGTCGCTTCCGGAGTGAACGACTTGTCGATGCCGTCCTTCCAGGTTTCGTACGGGCGGTCGATGACTTCGTTGCCCGAAGTCACGGCCCAGGCACGCAGGCCGTTGCGGGCCACGTCCAGACCCGCCATGTGGCCAGTGTAGGCCGCATGCGCCGAACGGTGCGGAGCAACGTGCACGTACTTGACCGGAGCGCCGCCGTCGATCTTGACGGTCAGCTCGTCGGCAGCAGCACCTTCAGCACCCTTCTTCTTCACCGGCTGGGCGATGTCGAAGGCGTACTTCTCCTGGCCGAAGTCGGTGGTGATGATGCGGAACGGGCCGGCGGCTTCAAGGCCATTGGCCTCCATCACGCGCTTGATCCACTCCTGGTTGTCCTTGATGGACTTGGTGATGGTGTCCTGACCGCGGTCCACGTTGCCGGCGTTGACCACCAGCAGGTTCTCGGCCGGCACTTCAACGATGGCCAGGTCGGTCAGCGGGGCTTCCGGCGTGCGGTAGTCCACGTTCGGCACGGTTGCGAGCATGTTGGCGATGCGCGACAGGCCCAGCTTGATGTCGTCGCCGATCTGGCGGCTGACATACAGGCCGGCGTAACGGCCGAACAGGTCGAAGCCGTACTTCACCGAGTAGTCCTGGGTGATCTTGACGTTGCGACCGCCCTTGCCGGTCGGCTCCAGGTTGAAGGTGGTGACCTTGTCGTGACCCTTGGTGGCGTCTTCGATGGCGATCACAACACGCTTGTTCTCTTCGGCTTCGGTGATCTTCCAGGAACCGGTGCCCAGGTCCTTGGAGGTGAAGTCGAGGGTGGCACCGGTACCGGAGGCCGGGCCGGACAGCTTCAGTTCAACGGCGGGATCGCGCAGTACCAGCGGGTTCCAGTCCTTGAAGCGGCGCAGGCTGCTGACCGTGTCGTACACGATCGTCATCTTGCGGTTGGTCTCGATGCTTTCGGTGATGTGACGCTCGCCCGGCAGACATACGCCAATGATGACGAACAGGCCAGCCACGATCCCCAAGGCGATCAGGAACTCGATAATACGGGTCATTCAGAGAGTCTCCGGGGCCGATCCCACGGCCGGGTTGATTGAAGCGAAGCGCCAATCCTAGCAGGCTTCGCGGGCATTGTTTATCGGGATTGGCGCACCGGTTTCCCTGCCGGCTGCGTATTTGTATGGACAAAGAATTCGAAGGGTAACGCATACCGCTACCCGGCAAGTAGGGGGCAACCTTGGCAGGAACCCGCGACTACGACCCAAGTCTTTGTACTTGAACGATTTTCTTCAGACCAGCTGGAGTTCGAACGCCTTCAGTACGGCACGCGTACGGTCGCGCACGCCCAGCTTGGACAGGATGTTGGACACGTGGTTCTTGATGGTGCCTTCGGCCACGCCCAGCGAATTGGCGATCTCCTTGTTGGAGAAGCCGCTGGCCATCAGCCGCAGGATCTCGGTCTCGCGGTCGGTCAGCGGGTCCGGGCGGTCCAGGCTGACGAACTCGTTGCGCATGTGCTCCAGGCCGGACAGCAGGCGCTGGGTCACCGCCGGCTGCACCAGCGAACCGCCGTCGGCCACGGTACGGATGGCACCGACCAGCTGCGCCAGGGTGACATCCTTGAGCAGGTAGCCCTTGGCACCGGCCTTGAGCCCGGCCAGCACCAGCTGGTCATCGTCGAACGTGGTGAGGATGATGGTCGGCGGCAGCTGTTCCTGCCGCGACAGCACCTGCAGTGCCTCCAGACCGGACATCACCGGCATGCGCATGTCCATCAGCACCACGTCGGGGCGCACCTGCGGTATCAGCTCGACCGCCTGCCGGCCGTCGCCGGCCTCGGCCACCACCTCGATGCCGTCGTCGAGCGCCAACAGGGAGCGGATTCCCTGCCGCACCAGGGTTTGGTCGTCGACCAGGCAGACGCGAATCATCAACGCACTCCTTCAGGAACCTTGGTAAGGGCCGCCACCAGCACCGTTGCCGGCACCGTCGCCCGCAGCCGGAAGCCTTCTCCGGGACGGGTTTCGATCTGCAGCTGGCCACCACATTGTTGCAGGCGCTCGCGCATGCCGCGCAAGCCATTGCCTACATTGACCATATCCGCGCCGACGCCGTCGTCGCGGGCCTCCACCACCACCCGGTCGGGGGCTTCACGGTACACCTTGATCCACAGGTGGCGGGCGCTGGCGTGGCGCACCGCGTTGGTAATGATCTCCTGGGTACAGCGCAGCAGCACGTGGGCCCGCTGCGGGTCTTCCACGTTCAACGGATCCTCGATCTCCAGCTGGATGTCCAGCGAGGGCACGTTCTCGGTCAGCGGGCGCAGCGCCGCGGCCAGATCGATCGCGCCGGTCTCGCGCAGCTGGCTGACCACCTCGCGCACATTGCCCAGCAGCAGCTTGGCCAGCGCGTGCGAGCGCTTCACGTGGTCCAGCGCCTGGCCCTCGGCCAGGTGGCCGGCGACCTCCAGGTTCAGGGTCAGCGCAGTCAGCTGGTGGCCCAGCAGGTCGTGCAGCTCGCGCGAAATGCGGGTGCGCTCGTTGACCCGCGCGCTCTCGGCCAGCAGGGCGCGGGTGGCACGCAGCTCCGAATTGAGCCGGCGCTGCTCGTCGCGGGCCTCGGTCTGCTGCCGTGCAACCAGGCTGGTCACGAAGATGAACATGGAGAAGCCGCCGTACAGCAGCGACTGCATCACCGCTTCGAACAGCGGGAAGCGCAGCAGCAGGTAATAGACCGGCGCCACCGCCAGCTGGCTGACCAGCAGCCACAGCACCCCCAGCCGAACCGACAGCATCCACGGAATGACCCCGGCGGCGACCATCATCAGGATGCTGCCCAGGCCCGAACCGCTGAGGAAACTGACCCCCAGCGCCGAGACCGTCAGCAACAGCAGCAGGCCGCGGTCCAGCCAGCTGGTGTGGCTGTCGCTGCGCAGGATACGGGTCAACCAGTAGTAGGCCGTGCCGAAGGACAGGTAGGCGACGAACAACAGGATCGCCCAGCCACCCATGTCACCGCGGCTGTGCAGGTTCTCGAACTGCGAGTACGCCAGGGGCAGGCCGACCATGACCCAGGTGAACAGGCCGGCCAGGCGGAGGACGCGGGTATGGCTGAGGACTCCCAACATGCCAGCACTCTACGGGCCGCGCCTGCGCACCGCACCCCACGGAAGTCATGCCTGCCCGGTCGCCTGTTCATGCCGCAGCCCACCCCGGGCATGCAATAATCGTGCGCAGGGTCCCTTGATGGACCAACCGCGTTACCCCACGGAGTCACAATGTCGATTGTCATCCGCGACGTGCGCGAGCACGAGCTCGATTCCGTCCTGGCTTTGAACAACAACGCTGGCCTGGCCATCCTTCCCCTGGATGCGGCCCGCCTGCGCCTGTTCTATGAAACCGCTGAGTATTTCCGCGTCGCCGAGCGCGACGGCAACCTGGCCGGCTTCCTGATCGGCTTTGGCAGCGACAGCCAGCACGACAGCAGCAATTTCGCCTGGTTCAAGCAGCAGCTGGACACCCCGTTCTTCTATATCGACCGCATCGTGGTCGCCAGCCGCCGTCGTGGCGGTGGCGTCGGGCGTGCGTTCTACGCCGACGCGCAGAGCTTCGCCGAGCTGCGCTACCCGCAGATGACCTGCGAAGTCTTCCTCGACCATGGCGCCGATGCCGCCCTGCTCTTCCACGGCAGCTTCGGCTTCCGCGAGCTGGGCCAGAACACCATGCCGCAGGTCGATGTGCGCGCCAGCATGCTGGCCAAGGAACTGTGCAGCTACCCGTGGGTCCAGGAGACCTACGGCGACAAGCTGCCGGATGTGGCATGGACACGCGCCCGGCAGCTGCCGGCGCAGGCACAGCGGCCGACGGGGACCTGAGCGTGGCGGTGAATTTCGATTACGAACAGGCCGGTGAACTGAAGATCGGCCAGGTGGGCATCGCCAACCTGCGCATCCGTACCCTTGATGTCGAACGCCTCGTGCAGGAAATGCGCGAGCGCGTGACCCGCGCACCGAAGCTGTTCGGCCGCGCCGCGGTGATCCTCGACTTCGGCGGCCTGAGCCAGGTGCCGGACGTGGCCACCGCGCAGGCGCTGGTGGACGGCCTGCGCAGCGCCGGGGTGCTGCCGGTGGCGCTGGCCTACGGCACCAGCGCGGTCGACCTGCTCTCCCAGCAGCTCGGCCTGCCGCTGCTGGCCAAGTTCCGCGCGCAGTACGAGCGTGCCGAGGGGGAACCGGCCCCGCCGCCGCCCGCACCGGATCCGCGCCGGGCAGCCCGTGCCGAACCGAAGCCAGCCCCAGCGACGCCGGTGGCCAAGGTGGCCGACGCCGCTGCACCGCAGCCGGGCCGCATGCAGCTGGGCAACGTGCGTTCGGGCCAGCAGCTGTACGCGGAAAACTGCGACCTGACCGTGATGGCCACCGTCGGCGCCGGCGCCGAGGTCATCGCCGATGGCAGCATCCATATCTACGGCACCCTGCGCGGCCGCGCGCTGGCAGGGGCCCAGGGCAACACCGCGGCACGCATCTTCTGCCGTGATTTCCATGCGGAACTGGTGGCCATTGCCGGCCACTACAAGGTACTGGACGATGTTCCGGACAACCTGCGCGGCAAGGCCGTCCAGGTGTGGCTGGAACAGGACCAGATCAAGATCGCTGCGCTGGACTGACGCAGCACCAAACTCATGCAGAACCAGGAGAAGTCCTTTGGCTGAAATCATCGTAGTCACCTCCGGCAAGGGCGGCGTCGGCAAGACCACTTCCAGCGCGAGCCTGGCCTGCGGCCTGGCGCGGCGCGGCAAGAAGGTGGCGGTGATCGACTTCGACGTCGGCCTGCGCAACCTCGACCTGATCATGGGCTGCGAACGCCGCGTGGTGTACGACTTCGTCAACGTCGTGCACGGCGAAGCCACCCTCAAGCAGGCCCTGATCAAGGACAAGCGCTTCGACAACCTGTACGTGCTGGCGGCCTCGCAGACCCGCGACAAGGACGCACTGACCCAGGAAGGCGTGGGCAAGGTCCTGAAGGACCTGGCCGCCGACGGCTTCGACTACATCATCTGCGACTCCCCGGCCGGCATCGAGAAGGGCGCCTTCCTGGCGATGTACTTCGCCGACCGCGCGGTGGTGGTGGTGAACCCGGAAGTGTCGTCGGTGCGCGACTCCGACCGCATCATCGGCCTGCTCGATTCGAAGACCCACAAGGCCGAATCCGGCCAGGACGTGCCGGCCTTCCTGCTGCTGACGCGCTACACCCCGCTGCGCGTGGAAAGCGGCGAGATGCTGAGCATCGCCGACGTCGAGGAAGTCCTCGGCCTGAAGGCGATCGGCGTGATTCCGGAATCGGGCGACGTGCTCAACGCCTCCAACAAGGGCGAGCCGGTCATCCTGGATGTCGAATCCGCTGCCGGCCAGGCCTATGAAGACGCCGTCGCGCGCATCCTCGGCGAAGAACGCCCGATGCGCTTCACCAACGTCGAGAAGAAGGGCTTCTTCAGCAAGCTGTTCGGAGGGTAAGCATGGGCCTGTTTGATTTCCTCAAAGCGAAGAAGACCACCGCCGAAACCGCCAAGAACCGCCTGCAGATCATCATCGCGCAGGAACGCAGCCACCGTGGTGGCCCGGACTACCTGCCGCTGCTGCAGCGCGAGCTGCTGGAAGTGATCAAGAAGTACGTGAACATCGACGTCGATGCGGTGAAGGTCGACCTGGTGAAGGATGGCCAGCACGATGTGCTGGACATCTCCGTGGCGCTGCCCGAAGGCCCGGACAAACCCTGATCCCCTGCCCCGCCCGTGCCTGCATGGGCGGGGCTGCCTGACCCGCATGACCGATACGACAACCGCCGTGGACATCACCTGCGTGGGCGACATCGCCTTCGCCGATGCGCAGTGCCTGCTCGCCGCGCATGGCCTGCGGCTGCACCACGTGGCGGCCGGCGAGCCGATTCCCGGCAGCTACTGGGGCGAGCCCGAGGCGGGCATCATCGCCAGCAACGTCTACGTGCGCGATGACACGCCCGTGCACTCGATGCTGCATGAGGCCTGCCACCTGATCGTACTGCCGCCGGAGCGGCGGGCGCAGGTGCATACCGATGCCACCGACTCGGTGGCCGAGGAAGACGCGACCTGCTACCTGCAGATCGTGCTGGCCGGGCAGCTGCCCGGCGTCGGCAGCCAGCGGCTGATGGCCGACATGGATGCCTGGGGGTATACGTATCGGCTGGGATCTACGAAAGCGTGGTTCGAGCAGGACGCCGAAGACGCGAAGGCATGGTTGATCGAACGCGGGTTGCCGGTGGCGTGATTCACCGGGAACCGGGGTCAGATCCCTTTTGCGTCGCAAAAGGGATCTGACCCCATCACCCCGTCGCCGTATCAGCCCTGCCCGGCCAGTGCGCGCAGGGTGATGCCGACGATGTAGGCCAGGTAGGTGCCGGTGGCATAGCCCATCGTGCCCAGCAGCACGCCCACCGGCGCCAGGGCCGGATGGAACGCGGCCGCCACCACCGGCGCCGAGGCCGGGCCACCGATGTTCGACTGCGAACCGACGGCGAAATAGAAGAACGGCACCTTCAGCAGCTTGCCCAGGCACCACAGCAGCACGATGTGCACGGCAATCCAGATCAGGCCAAGCAGGAACAGCCACGGGCGATCCAGCAGCGCCAGCAGATCCATCTGCATGCCGATGCAGGCGATCAGGAAGTACAGCAGCAACGAACCCAGCCGCGATGCACCCGCCCCTTCCAGGTTGCGTGCGCGGGTGAAACTCAGGCTCAGGCCCAGCGTGGTCGACAGCACCACCACCCACACGAACGGCGCGTCCAGGCTGAACTGCGACGCCCAGCTGACGTTGGCCTTGAACCAGGCCGCCAGCGGCGCACCGATCGCATGCGACAGGCCGACGCCGCCGAAGGCCACCGCCACGATCAGCATCAGGTCGGTCAGGCTGGGAATGCGTTCGTGCTCGGCCTGGAAGCGCGCGATGCGCTCCTTCAGTTCATCGATGGCCGAGGTATCAGCGCCACTGCGTGCATCGATCTTCGCTGCACGTCCTGCCAGGAAGATCAGCGCGGCCATCCACACGTAACCGACGCCGACATCGACCACCGCGAACTGGCCAAAGGTGGTCGCGTTGACGTCGAACACTTCGCGCATCGCCAGCATGTTGGCACCACCACCGATCCAGCTGCCGGCCAGTGCCGCCATGCCGGCCCAGGTATCGCCGGCCACGGTGTCGGGATGGATCGCGCGCATCACCAGGAACGCCACCACCGCACCGAGCATGATGCTGGCCGAGGCGCCCAGGTACATCAGTACCAGCTTCGGGCCGAGCCGCAGGATGCCCTTGATATCCACTGCCAAGGTCAGCAGGATCAGCGCCGCCGGCAACAGGATGTCGCGCGCGATCGGGTTGTAGAGCTTGGTGTTCTGGCCGTCGATCAGGCCGACGGTGTTGTAGATGCCGGGAATCAGGTAGCACAGCAGCAGCGCTGGCACGAACGTATAGAAGCGCTTCCACAGCCCCTGCTCGCGCGAGGCGGTCCAGAACACGGCGCCAAGGGTGGCGGCGATCAAACCGAAGACGACGATGTCGTTCTGGATCAGGGCAGTCGAAGGCATGCAGGCGCTCTGGTAGAGCCGGCCGCTGGCCGGCTGCTGGTGGCGGCAGATCAGGAAGGTGTGCCGACCAACGGTCGGCACCCACCGGTAAAGCAGATGGTGAAACAGAAGCGCCGCCCCGGAGGGCGGCGCCGCAACCATCAGTTGCCGATGTGCTGCTTCAGCCAGGCATTGACGGTGTCATGCCACAGGATGCTGTTGTTCGGCTTCAGCACCCAGTGGTTTTCATCCGGGAAGTACAGGAACTTCGATTCGATGCCCTGGCGCTGGGCAGCGGTGAACGCGGCCAGGCCCTGCTCGACCGGGATGCGGAAGTCCTGCTGGCCGTGGATGACCAGGATCGGCTTCTTCCAGTCCGCCACGTGGTTGACCGGGTTGAACTTCTCGTAGTTCGCCGCCTTCTGGTACGGCGTACCGCCCTGCTCCCACTCGGTGAACCACAGTTCTTCGGTGGCGTAGCCCATCATGCGCTGGTCGAACACGCCGTCATGGTTGACCAGGCACTTGAACGGGCTGTTCCAGTTGCCGGCAATCCAGTTGACCATGAAGCCGCCGTAGCTGGCGCCCAGCGCACAGGCCTTGTCACCATTGAGGAAGGAATACTTCTTCAGCGCCGCATCCCAGCCCTTCTGCAGGTCTTCCAGCGGGCGGTCGCCCCAGTGCTGGCTGATCGCATCGGTGAACGCCTGGCCGTAGCCGGTGGAGCCGTGGAAGTCGATCATCACCACCGCATAGCCCTGGCCCGCGTAGGTCTGCGGATTCCAGCGGTAGCTCCAGCCATTGCCG
This sequence comes from Stenotrophomonas sp. CASM106, assembly GCF_049384825.1. Taxonomy (NCBI): domain Bacteria; kingdom Pseudomonadati; phylum Pseudomonadota; class Gammaproteobacteria; order Lysobacterales; family Lysobacteraceae; genus Stenotrophomonas; species Stenotrophomonas sp. CASM106. The sequence goes on along the minus strand of NZ_JBMRFS010000002.1, from coordinate 255,346 downwards.
AAGCTGCCCTGCGGGCCGCCGTGGATCAGGAACGCGACCGGGTACGACTTGCCTTCCTGGTAGTTGTGCGGCTTGACCACGTAGCCATGCACGGTGTCGTTGTTCCAGCCCTTGAACTCGAACTGTTCGTAGTCGCCGAAGCTGACATCCTTGAGCACCTCACCAGCGGCCGGGGTCAGCGCGCGCAGCTCGCCGATGGCTTCGCCCGCGGCCGGCAGCAAGCCAACCAGCACCTGGTCGTTGCTCTTCAGGCTGTTGCGGGTGATCGCCACGCTGTTGCCGGCCACATCCACCGAGGTCACGCTGCCGTCGCCGATCAGCTTGGTGGCTTTGCCGCTGGCCACGTCGATCTGGAACAGCGGGTGTTCGCCGAGGTCATCGGCAGTGGTGTAGATGCTGGCGCCGTCGGCGGACAGGGTGATGCCGCCAGCCGAACGATCCCACTGCGGGGCGATCTCGCGGGTCTTGCCACTGGCCAGGTCCATCGCCATCAGGCCGAAGCGGTCAGCCTCGAAGCCCGGGCGCTTCATCGCGCGGTAGAACAGGGTCTTGCCGTCGGCACTGAACACCGGGCCGGCATCCCAGGCCGGGTTGGAGGCGGTCAGGTTGACCGGCGCCTGCTTGCCCGCCGCGTCGAAGCGGTACAGGTCGAAGTTGGTCGACCACGGCTCCTGCTTGCCGGCCACGCGGATGCTGGCGACCACGCTGGCGCCATCCGGCGACCACGCGAAATCATCATTGCCGCCGAACGGCTTGGACGGGGCATCACCGTCGATGGTGGCGCTCAGCGCGGAAGCGCCCTTGACCGGACCGGCCTTGGCTGCCGGCAGCGGCGCGACGAACAGGGTGTTGCGGCGGCCGTCGTTCCAGGTATCCCAGTGGCGCACGAACAGCGAATCGAAGACCTTTCCACTGGCCTTGGCGCCCGCGACGTCCTTGAGCTTCTTCTCGGTGCAGGTCAGGTCCGAGGCACAGGCCTGGAACACGCCGGCGCTGAACAGCACGCGGTCGTCCTGCGGCGACACGTGGTAGCTGTCCACGTCGACCGGGAAGTCGGTCAGCTGGCGCGGGGCGCCGCCGCTGACCGGCTGCGCGTACAGCTGCTGGCTGCCGTTCCTGGCGCTGAGGAAATACACGGTCTGGCCATCGGCCGACAGCGAAGCGGAATTGACGTTCCAGCCGGCCGGGGTGATCTGCTTCGGCGGTGCTGCATCGCGGGTACGCAGGTTGCGCGCGAACAGCGCGGTGGAGGCCTTCAGGTTGGCATCCACGCTGCGCTTGGCGAACACCACGGTGCCGCCGTCAGCGGTCAGTACCGGTGCGGAGACGCGGTCCATGGCCACCATGTCGCGGACTTCCAGGCCACGGGCAGCGGCGACGCTGGGCAGGGCGGCCAGCAGGCTCAGTGGCAGCAGGGCATGACGCAGTTTCATCGGGGTCTCCGCAGGACGGCAAAAAACCGATGGTAGGCCCGTGCGGCCGGGGCTGCCAAGGCCATCGGTCATGGCCGGGGACGGGTCGATGCCTTCGCCAGAAAAGGCAAACCGCGCCGTGGCGCGGTTTGTGGGGACACCGGGGTCGGATCCGATTCCGACGGAATCGGCTCTGACCCCAGACGCTGTCAACCCGGGGTCAGAGCCCTTCCCTGCGGGAAGGGATCCGACCCCAACCCTTACGCCATGGCGCGCTTGCCGGTGCGGTAGATCAGCCAGCAGACCAGGAACAGCACGGCCAGGCCGATCCACTGTGCGCCCGGCAGGTGGAACGGCACGGCCAGCACGTCGGCGCGACTGCTCACCACGATCGGAATCGCGATGGCGATGCCCATCAGCGCTTCGCCGGTGATCAGGCCGGCGGCGAACAGCACGCCCGGCTTGTGCACGCGGTCGCGACCTTCTTCGTCATCGGCACGCACCTTGTGGAAGCGCTCGACCAGGTAGGCGATCAGGCCGCCGAGGAAGATCGGCACCATCAGTTCCAGCGGCAGGTAGATGCCGATGGCGGCGGCCAGCACAGGCACGCGGAAGCGGGCGTTGCGCGACTTCAGCCAGCTGTCGAACGCGATGATGGCGGCACCGACCACGGCACCGATGCCGATGAAGGTCCACGGCAGTTCACCACCGAACAGGCCCTTGGCCACCGAGGCCATCAGGTTGGCCTGCGGCGCGGCCAGCGCGTTCGGGTGCAGCTCCGACTTCACGCCGATGCCGTAGGCGGTGGCCAGCAGGTTCAGCACCGGGGCCATGATCAGCGCGCACGAGAACGCACCGATGCCCAGCATCAGCTGCTGCTTCCACGGGGTGGCACCGACGATGTAACCGGCCTTGAGGTCCTGCAGGTTGTCACCGCCGACCGCTGCAGCACAGCACACCACCGCGCCGATCATGATCGCGGCCACCGCGCCCAGCGGCGCGCCGAAGGCGCCGACCGGCTGCAGGCCATCCTTGCCCAGCAGCACCACCAGCACGGCCGAAGCGAACAGGATGGTGGAGATGGTGATGCCCGAAACCGGGTTGTTGGACGAGCCGATCAGGCCAGCCAGGTAGGCCGAGACCGAGACGAACAGGAAGCCGGCGACGATCATGATGAGGGTCATCGGGATGGACACGTGCCACTGGCCGACGATGGCCTGGTACAGGGCCAGCAGCGGCAGCACGAACACCACCAGGGCGACCAGCATCCACTTCATCGGCAGGTCGCGCTCGGTGTGCGCCAGCACCGGGCCACCGCTCTTGCGGGCGGCGGCAAAGCCGCTCTTGACGCCGTTGAGCAGCGACTTGCGGAGCGAGATCAGGGTCCAGATGCCACCGATCAGCATCGCACCGACGCCCAGGTAGCGCATCTTCGCGCCCCAGATGGCGAACGCGGCCTCGGTGGACGAGGCAGCGGCAACCGACGCGGCCAGCGCCGGGTCGGTGTTCATGAAGAACGCCTGGTAGATCGGGATGGCAATGTGCCAGGTCAGGATCGAGCCGGACACCACCACGATGCCGACGTTGAGGCCGACGATGTAGCCCACGCCCAGCAGTGCCGGCGACAGGTTGGTGCCGATGAAGGCGGTGACCTTGGAGCTGCCGACGTAGGCCGAGGTGGCCCAGGCATCGGGAATCAGGCGCATGCCGCTTTCCGCGGCCAGCTTGACGAAGGCACCGATCACCGCCGACAGGCCGAGGATCTTCAGGCCCGGGCCCGGGTTCTCACCGGCCTTGAGCACTTCGGCCGCAGCCTTGCCTTCCGGGAACGGAAGCGGGTCTTCGACAATCATCGAACGGCGCAGCGGCACCGAGAACAGCACGCCCAACAGGCCACCGAGGCCGGCGATGCCCAGCACCCACCAGTACTTGAAGTCCGGCCAGTAGCCCATGATCACCAGCGCCGGGATGGTGAAGATCACACCGGCGGCGATCGACGAACCGGCCGAGGCGCCGGTCTGCACGATGTTGTTCTCGAGGATGGAGCCACCGCCCAGCAGGCGCAGCACGCCCATGGAAATCACCGCGGCGGGAATGGCGGTGGCGATGGTCAGGCCTGCGAACAGACCGAGGTAGGCGTTTGCGGCCGACAGCACCACCGCCAGCACGATGGCCAGGGCCACTGCGCGGAAGGTGAGCTGCTTGGGCGCAGCGTCGTGGTTCATGGGAGCCCCTGCTGGCAAAAAATCCCTGCCACGCTAGCGTTCAGGGGGCGGCAAGTCCAGTGCGGTTCGGGAGGGTTGCGGCCAGGTCGGCAGTGAGATAGTCGCTTCTGGCCAAACTCGGCCAACGCATCAAGCGCATGGGGCACATCCCGGACGGCTGCCGGGCCTCGCGGTCTCTTGTCCTGCAGGGGCCAGGCCAACCAGTCCTGCAGCATTCCAGCCATCATCGTTTGAAGTGCCTCAACGCCCCGTGCATCGTGTTCATGATCTGAACCGATGACGCTGAGCCGCCCGATGAACAACCCACTGCGGATCCGCCCGATCAAATCACCGGTCGTGGCTCTCGTGACCCTGATCTGCCTGATGCCGCTTTGCGACTACGCATCTGCCTGGAGCCGCATTGGCGAAGTCGAGATCACCGACCACGCCGGCAAACCCTGTTTCGGACTACCCAAGAAAGAGCGCAAGCGTATCGGTAAAACTCCGGAGGTGTTTGGTGTGGAGGTGCATGACGCAATTGCTCCACCGCTGCGGCGGCAATGGTCTTTCTACTTTGCCCATCCCGCATCAATCCCACTTCCACCCGGAGCCTGCGTGGTCTACGGAGAAGTGCCAGTCAACGCCATTTCAAGGCAAGCGGCCATGCCACTGCAGCCCGGACGCCTGTACGACGTTTCGCTGTCGGCCACCAGGACCGGCGCCACGCAATACCACAGCGCCCGATTCTGCTTGAAGGCCAACCCCGACGGGAGCCTGCGAGCGATCCAGGTCCACTACGACGAGGCACTGGGCTGGAGCCCCTCGGTTTGCCTGCCCTGAGCCGACGCGCGCGCTCGTCGGAACAGCTCAGCACGCGCTGGAAAGACGCAATTGTTATGTTATATCCTGCCACGCCGACCGAACTTCGTACGTGGCCCCTTCCCCCACTACCCGCCTGGCCTCCATCGACCAGCTGCGCGGCACCGTGATGCTGTTGATGCTGCTGGACCACGTGCGTGAGACCTTCTTCCTGCAACACCAGGTGAGCGACCCGATGGACGCAGCGACGGTCTCCCCTGCGCTGTTCGCCTGCCGTCTGCTGGCCCACCTGTGCGCCCCCGTGTTCGTACTGCTGACCGGGCTGTCGGCTTGGCTGTACGGCCAGCGCCAGGCGGATCCGCGCGGGGCCACAGCTGCGTTCCTGCTCAAGCGCGGGCTGTTCCTGGTGGTGCTGGAACTGACCCTGGTGAATTTCGCCTGGACCTTCCAGCTGCCGCCGGAAACGCTGTACCTGCAGGTGATCTGGGCCATCGGGCTGAGCATGATCGCGCTGGCCGGGCTGCTTTGGCTGCCGCGCCCGGCCCTGCTGGTGCTGGCAATCGCGGTGGTGGCCGGGCACAACCTGTTCGACGGCTTACGGGTGCAAGGCAATGGCCTGCTGGCGCTATTGTGGAAAGTGCTGCACCAGCGCGACTGGATCGAGGCCGGCGCGCTGCGCCTGCGCACCTCCTACCCGGTACTGCCGTGGATCGGGGTGATTGCGCTGGGTTATCTGATGGGGCCCTGGTTCGGCCGCGCGCGCGCGCCGGAGCAGCGCCAGCGCTGGCTGCTGTGGGCAGGCGTCGGCGCGCTGGCCCTGTTCGCGCTGCTGCGGTTCGCCAACCAGTATGGGGATGCTCCCTGGTCGTACCAGACCACTACGCTGCGCACGTGGTTGAGCATCTTCAACGTCACCAAGTACCCGCCGTCATTGCAGTTCCTGTTGCTGACCCTGGGCGTGGGGCTGTTGCTGCTGCGGCTGTACGAATGGCCGCCGCTGGCGCGGGCACTGCAGCCGCTGGCCGATATCGGCGCTGCGCCGATGTTCTTCTACCTGCTGCACCTGTACGTACTGAAGGGGCTGTACCTGGCCGCGTTGGCGGCCTGGGGGCCGACCCATGGCGAGCTATATGCCCTGGATTCGGTCAGCGGCCTGCTGCTGGTGGCCTGTGCGCTGGCGGTGGTGCTGTACCCGCCGACGCGGGCCTTCGCGCGGTTCAAAGCGCGAAGGCGCGATCTGCCTTGGTTGCGATACCTGTGAGCGGTGGCCGCCGGGGGAGCGCCATCCCTGCATGGCGTGGATCCACCGGCGGCTGCCTGCCCAGGCCCAGAGGCCTATAATCGCGCCCTTTCCGCTGTCCCCGCCGTCGATGACCGTTGCCGCCTCTGCTTCCGACGACTTCCTGGGCCACCCCAAGGGCGTCTACGTCTGCTTCTTCACTGAAATGTGGGAGCGCTTCTCCTTCTACGGCATGAAGGCGCTGTTGCTGCTGTACCTGACCAAATACCACCTGTTCGGCGACAAGGCCGGCCTGGACCTGCTCGGTGCCTACGGTGGCCTGGTGTACTGCATCCCGGTGTTCGGCGGCATGCTGGCCGACCGCTGGCTGGGCATGCGCCGGGCAGTGCTGTTCGGCGGCATCCTGCTGGTACTCGGCCACCTCGGCATGGCCTTCGAGGGCCACGCCGCGTACCGGGTGAACGGCGAAGTGGTGCGCGACACCTCGGCGCTGGCGGTGACCTACCTGTCGCTGGCGCTGATCATCATGGGCGTCGGCTTCCTGAAGCCGAACATCTCCACCATTGTCGGCAAGCTGTACGCCAAGGACGACCCGCGTCGCGACTCGGGCTTTTCGCTGTTCTACGCCGGCATCAACCTCGGCGCGCTGTTCTCGTCCCTGGTGTGTGGCTTCCTCGGTGAGGCCTACGGCTGGAAGTACGGTTTCGGTGCGGCCGGCATCGGCATGCTGGCCGGCCTGGCGATGTTCCTGTGGGGCCAGAAGTACCTGCAGGGCCATGCCGAACCGCCGCAACCGGCGGCGCTGAAGCAGAAGGTGCTGGGCCTGCCACGCGAATGGCTCATCTATCTGTGCGCGGTGCTCGGCGTGCTGCCGGTGGCATGGCTGATGTGGGCCGCCGGCAACGGCGCGTTCGCGCTGGGCGGTGAAATCAGCCTGGCGCTGATGCTGATGCTGGTGGTGCTGGGCGGCGTGCTGGTCTGGTTCGCCTGGTTCACCGGCACGAAATGCACGCCGGTGCAGCGCCAGCAGATGATCGCGCTGATGGTGCTGATCTTCATGGCGCTGGTGTTCTTCACGATGTACGAGCAGTCCTACGGCTCGTGGGTGACCTTCACCGACCGCCTGCTGACCAAGGACATCGTGCCCTCGCTGGTGATCACCGGCGGCACGCCGCTGCCGTGGTCGATCCTCTCGCTGCTGCTGGCACCGCTCGGCTTCGTGGTCAGCGCGCGCCTGTCGGAACGGCGCCCGGGCTCGGCCGCGCCGCGCACGTTCTTCGCCGCCATCGTCGTACTGATGCTGGTGCTGCTGGTGCGCGACTGCCTGGTGATTCCGCAGACCGCCGGCTCGCTGACCTACCTCGGCGGCCTGTTCCTGGTGCTGCTCGCTCCGGCCTTCGCCGCGCTGTGGACGTGGATGGACCGCCGCGGCTGGGAACCGGGCAAGCCGGTGAAGTCGGCCTGGGGCCTGGTGATCGGCGCGCTGTCGTTCGTGCCGCTGGCGCTGGCCGCACAGCAGGTGGGCGCCACCGGCGAGATGGCCAGCGTGTGGTGGCTGGTGCTGGCCTACTTCCTGCTGGCCAGCGGCGAGATGTGCCTCTCGCCGGTCGGCCTGTCGGCGGTGACCCAGCTGGCCGTGCCGCGGGTGATGAGCCTGATGATGGGCACCTGGTTCCTGGCCACCGCATTCTCGGAAACGCTGGCCGCGCTGTTCGGCAAGCTGGCCGCGATCGAGGTGCCGGAAGGCGAATCGCTGGACATGGTGGCTGCCGCCGGTGCCTACGCGCACCTGTTCTGGCTGCTGATGTGGATCGGCCTGGGTTGCGCGTTGGCGGCCTTCATCGCCGCGCCGCTGCTGAAGAAGATGATGCACGGGGTGAAGTAAGTCCCGACGTCATTGCCAACCGCCACGCATGGCGTCGGCCATCTGCAGCCGCATGCTCTGGATTTTGTCGCGGGTATCTTCGTCCAGGGCTGAAGGATCGATGTTCTGCACGCGCAGCACGTCCGGCAGGAAGCGGCTGATGTTGGACGGCTTGCCCCACTCGTCGACCACCGGCGTCGGCAGCAGCGTGCGCGCCTGCAAAGCCGCGTGCGCGCCGACGGGCAAGTCCCAACGCTGGGCATGCGCGCTCCAGCCGAGGGTGGTGAAGCCGATCAGGGTGGTACTTCCGACGCTGCCGATGGACGTGCGCAACGCCCCCAACACCTGCCGGTAGTGCTGTTCCAGCGCATCTTTTGGAAGGGATGCGGCCATCTCCGGCACCGCAATGGCATCCAGCGCCGGTACCGTGCATCGAACTTCCATGCGCGCGCGCCGGCCTTCTTCGTCGATGAGCTGTGCTCGCACCGGCTGACATTGCAGGGGCGAGACCGCTGCCGCGGCAACATAGGCCTCCACATCACTGCGCAGTGACTCGCGCAGAACGGGCGGTATCCATAGCAGGATCTGGGTGGTCAGCTCCTCCGAGGCCGGTTGTCCAAGGGCCTGTTCACTGAAGTCTGCGAACAGCGCCTTCTGTGCGACTGCATCCACGGGCCGCACTTCGTCCATGGAGATCGACCGTCTGGCGAGTGCCTCGACCAGCCGCCGATCACCGGACCACGCGCGCCCCTTCCAGAACGAAAGCAGCTGCATGTCACCACCGTCTGCCTGGGGCCAGTGCCGATCACGCGCCATGCCCGCCTGCAGATCGGCAAGCAACTGCCCCGCTACCGGGCGGCGCCCCTGCTTGAGCACGTCTATCGCGGCCAACGCGAGAACCCTGTGAGCCGAAATGTAGGAGGTGATGCATCGGTATTGAACGTCGACAACCGTTGCATGAGCCGGCAGCGGGGTGTCCCCGAAGCGCTCCAACGCATAACCGTGCAGCGGCGCATTCTCCGGCTGTTGCTTGACGCCGTGCGCCATGCAGCGCGAAGCGCCAGCGCTGTTGGCGTCCGCCAGCAGTTTCCGCGCTGCCTGCGCTTCGGACCCCGCTGCTTCCACACCGTACAGCGCGTCAATCCAGCTGTCCGTCAGCCCGGTTGCCAATGCAATCGCGCGGGTCATCATCCTGACCTCGCGCTCAGCGTCCGCGGGCATGTCGACCGCGGCCCCCGTCAACCATCGATGCAGCTGCAACCCCTCCTCGTGGACCGCGCCGGTAGCGAGCAGCGAGCGTGCGACTTCATCGGCCTCGTAGCGTTCCCCCACCTCGGCTTGCACGTCCAGGACCAGCAAGCCGAGACAGGCGAATGCCAGCGTTCCGCACCGGGCAAGCACAGGTGTGCATCGATCAGGGAGGGCCATGGCAACACCGTATCGGGGAAACAAGCATGATCCCCACGCAGCAGGCACATATGCCATGCAACTTGTTTCAAATACGATCTGTGCGGTCATCGCACCTCAGCGCCTGCGGGGGACCACTCCCCCGCAGGCACTGGGCTCAGGGCGCCTTGTCCTTGCCGGCCACGGGCGCGGTCGTCGCGGTCTTGCCCCCCAGGCTGCGCGCCAGGAACGCCAGCAGCTTGTCGTAGTACTCGCTGCGATGCGCCTCGGTGTAGAAGCCGTGGCCTTCGGTCTTGTAGTACAGGCTTTCCACCGGTGTGCCGGCGCGCTTGAGCGCCGCTTCCATGCGCTCGGTATGCTGGATCGGCGCACGCTTGTCTTCGCCACCGGCGGCGAGGAACACCGGCACCTTGATCCGTTCGGCCAGGTTCACCGGCGACACCGCGCCCAGCTTGGCCGGATCACCCAGCCATTCGCGCAGGTAGGTCACGCCTGAGCCGCGGTCCTGGATATCGCCACGGGTGTACATCATCGGCAGGTCGTAGACCCCCACATAGCCGGCCGCGCACTGATACAGCCCGGGTTCGCGGGCCGCCCCCATCATCGCCGAGTAGGCCCCGTAGCTGGCGCCATAGATGCAGATGCGACGAGCATCGGCGATGCCTTCGCTGATTGCCCAGCGGGTGGCATCGGTGACATCGTCCTGCATCGCCGCGCCCCACTGCTGCGCACCGGCCTGGGTGTGGGCCCGGCCGTAATTGCCCGACCCACGGAAGTTGACCTGCAGCACGGCATACCCGGCGGCGGCCAGCATCTGGGTTTCGCGGTCGTACTGGCCGGAATCGAAGATGTCGAACGGACCGCCATGCGGCATCACCACCATCGGCAGGTTGCGGCCGTTGCTGCCGGCCGGCAGGGTCAGGAAGCCATGCAACGGCAGCCCGTCCCGCGCCTTCAGTGCAATCGGCTTCACGCTGGCACTGCGGTCCACGTCAATCCAGTCGCTGCGGCTGATCAGGTGGTCAGCCTTGCGCGCCACCGTGTCGTAGACGTAGAAATCGCCCGGGTTCGAGCCCGACCAGGTTTCCACCAGCACGACACGGCCATCGCGGGTGCTGGAGGTGATGTAGACCGGCCCTCCGAAGGCGGCTTCCAGGCTGCGGTACAGGCGCGCCTCCGGCGACTTCTCGTCGAAGAACCGGGTACGCGGCGTATCGCCCAGATAGAGCGCGCCCACCGGCACGTGGGTGCCGGGCCGATGGATGATGCGATACGGATTGACCACCTCGTCGCGCAGCAGCGTGGCACGCTCGCCGGTCTGCGGGTTCCAGCTGACGATCGCGTCCGGGCCCTGGGTCTGCTCGACGTTGAGGTAGGCCAGGCTGTCATCGGCCGAGAAGCCGAGGGCGGTTTCGATGCGCTTGCTGACGGCCTCGTCGTTGATCAGCTTCCAGCTGTCGCCACTGCGTTCGCGGAAGTACAGCTTGTTGATGTTGTCGCTGCCCGAGCCATGCACGAAGCGCACTTCGCCGGCGCCGTCGGTGGTGAACTCGCCGCGCCTTACCGGCGAGGATGCCACCCGCGAGCGACGACCCGTAGTCACATCCATGCGATCTACGCGGGTGAACGGATCCTCGGCCAGCGGCCACACCGTGACCAGCACGTTGCGCTCGTCGCCCGGCAGGTCGTCGGCCAGGAAGGCGGCCACTGCTTCGACCTTCTTCGGCTGGATGCGGGTTCCCGGGCCGTTGCTCTCGACTCGGTAGCCCACCAGCAGTTCGCCGCGATTGCCGTTGGCGTCGATGGCATAGAGTTCGCCGGTGGGATTGGGCTGGTCGAGCGAGCCCCACTTCTGGGCCAGGCCGATCAGCAGGCGCTCGTTGCTGACCCAGTCGAATTCCTGCGCGTGGTTGCGGCTGGGTGGCCGGAAACTGCCGACCATCTGCTTGTCCTTCAACCGCAGCACGGCAATCGCGGTGGCGTCCTCCATCGGCACCGTCGCCGCCACGTACTCGCCTCCCGGCGAAATCTTGATGTCGGTGAAAGTCTCGCGACGCAGGTATTGCGTCAGGTCCACCGCCCCCACGCTGCCTGCGGCAACGCCCCCGATGACGGCCAGCGCGGCCGCCAGAATCGTCCTGTGCATCCTTCCCCTGCTCCTGTGGACACCTTGTCCTGGTGGCCGATTCTAGGCAGGGCAATGGGTTTTCCGCCAGAGCCGGAAAAGACGACGGCACCGTTGCCGGTGCCGTCGTTGCCACTACCTTGGAGAGAGAGTCAGGACGTGGGTTCGGGGGGCGTGCGCCGGGTCAGTGGACCCCGCGCACCGCCAACATGAGGGCCAGGATGCTGAGGATCACGGCGATGGTGCCGTCGAGCACGCGCCAGGTGCTGGGCTTGGTGAACAGCGGCGCCAGCAGGCGTGCGCCAAGGCCCTGCGCGGTCAGCCACAGGCAGCTGGCCGTGACCACGCCCGCAGCGAAGGCCATGCGGGCATTGCCGAAGTTCTCGGCGATGGAGCCGATCACCATCATGTCCAGCCAGAAGTGCGGGTTGATCAGCGAGAAGCCGACCGCGGCCATCAGCACCGCGCGGCGGCTGCCGTCGTCGCTGTCGGCCTCGCCCATGCCACCGCCGCCGGCGATCGCACGGCGTGCCGACTTCATCGCATACCAGGCCAGGAACGCGACACCGGTCCACAGCACGGCGGTGGTCAGCCACGGCAGCGCCGAGGTGAGCGTGCGCAGGCCGGCCACGCTGGCGAAGATGAAGATGGCATCGATGGCCGCGCAGGTGGCGACCACCGGCACGATGTGCTTGCGCAGGATGCCCTGGCGCAGAATGAAGGCGCTCTGGGCGCCGACCACGGCGAACAGGCCGATGCCGGTGGCTGCACCAGAGAACCAGGCACCGAGGCCGGTGCTGGCGGAGATGACCGAGAACATGGGATTCACTGCCTTGTATTGCTTGGGGGGGGACGGTGCCTCGCGAAGGCGGACAGCACCGGAACGGGCGCCATTGTCGCGCCGCAACATGGAAAAGACGAGCTAAACTTCCTAAACCAACATTAGCGGAGCTTAATTCGATGCGCATCGATCACGCCCAGCTGCGCGCCCTGGCCGCGGTGATCCGCGAAGGCAGCTTCGACCGCGCCGCGCAATCGCTGAATGTCACGCCCTCGGCCATCTCGCAGCGGGTCAAGGCACTGGAGGACCGGATCGGCCGCCTGCTGGTCAAGCGTGGCACCCCGGCCACCGCCACCGCCGAGGGTCAGTTGCTGGTGCAGCTGGCCGAGCAGACCGCCCTGCTCGAACACGATGCGCTGCACCGGATGGGCCTGGCGGATGAGGACCTGCCCCAGGCCAGCATCCCGGTGGCAGTGAACCACGACAGCCTGGAAACCTGGTTCCCGCAGGCCGCGGCGCAGTTCGCGCAGGGCACCGGGACCACCCTGGACCTGCGCGTGGAGGACCAGGACCACACCGTCGAACTGCTGCGCCAGGGCACGGTGCTGGGTGCGGTGACCACGCTGGACGAGCCGGTGCAGGGCTGCCAGATCCACGCGCTGGGCAGCATCCGTTACGCGGCGACCTGCACCCCCGAGTTCCGCGAACGCCACTTCGCCAAGGGCGTGACCGCGCAGGCACTGGCGCAGGCACCGGTTCTGGTGTTCAACCGCAAGGACGAAATGCAGTCGCGCTTTGCCCGGCGCATGGCCGGCGATGACCTGCCCAGCACCGCACCGACCTGGTGGATCCCCTCCACCCGCGCCTTTGTGCAGGCCAACCTGGGCGGCATGGGCTGGACGATGAATCCGCTGCCGCTGGTCAAGCGGCACCTGGACGCCGGCCGCCTGGTCTACGTACGCCAGCGCGCGTGGGAAGACGTGCCGCTGTACTGGCAGCACTGGAAGGGCGACGTGCAGACCATGGCGCTGCTGACCCGCGCCGTGCTGGATGCATCCTCGGCATTGATCCGGCGCAAGCGCTGACGCACAGCGCAAAAAGGGGACGGAGGGGATTAAGTCGTTTAAGGCCAATACGACATCCAAGGCAAATACGGCTTAATCCCCTCCGTCCCCTTTTTCGGGGCTCCATCGGATCTCCATCAAGCCTACACACCGGGTCCATGCGCGATGCGGATACTGGCGGGCCGACCATTACAAGGATGTCCGGCATGCCCGTGTACCTGCGCGATGCCCGCCCCGAGGATGCCGCTGCCTGCATCGACCTGCGTGGGCGCACCCGCGAGAACGCCTTCAGCGCCGAGCAGCTGGCCCAGCTGGGCATCACTGTGGACAGCTGGGCGGCCGGCATCGCCCAGGGCGATTCGATCGGCCGCGTCGCCTGGGAGGGGGAGCGCATGGCCGGCTACTGCTTCGCCGACCGCGACAGCGGCGAGGTGCTGGTGCTGGCCCTGCTGCCGGACTACGAGGGCCGCGGCATCGGCCGCCAGCTGCTGCAGGAAGTGGTCAGCCTGACCCGCGATGCCGGCCACCGGCGGCTGTTCCTGGCCTGCTCGGCCGACCCGCGTTCGCGCTCGCACGGCTTCTACCGCCGCCTGGGCTGGCGCGCGACCGGCGGGGTCGATGAGGCTGGCGACGAGATCCTTGAGCTGGTCTGATCCCACCGTCGCCGGGCATCGCCTGCCGCCCATGTGGCAGCACCGCGAAACGTCGGATGCTGCGTTGCATCAAAAAAGGACCGGATCCGGTTAGAATCACCGGTGGATGATGCAAGGCGTTGTTTCTTCACGCCCTTTCCCTGCCCCACGCGCATCCTGACCCCTTCCCCTCCGCCAACGATCCCGCCCCCATGAAGAAATTTGGCAAGGCTCTTCTCGCCCTGCTCGTGCTGCTGTTGCTGGCCGCCGCGCTGTTCCTGTACTGGCCGCTGACCCAGCGCTCGGTGCCCGCCGCCAGCAACGACAAGCCCGTCGATGTTGTGCTGGTCGGCGCCGGCATCATGAGCATCACCCTGGCCACCTACCTGCAGGAACTGCAGCCGGACTGGAACATCCAGGTCTACGAACGCCTCGACGGCGTCGCCGGTGAAAGCTCCGATGGCTGGAACAACGCCGGCACCGGCCACTCGGCGTTCGCCGAACTGAACTACACCCCGGAACTGCCCGACGGCAGCATCGAGACCAAGCGCGCGGTCGGCATCGCCGAATCGTTCGAGGTCTCGCGCCAGTTCTGGTCGCACCAGGTGAAGGAGGGCCGGCTGAGCCAGCCCAGCGACTTCATCAACCCGACCCCGCACATGAGCTTCGTCTGGGGCGATGACAACATCGCCTACCTGCACAAGCGCCAGCAGGCCCTGGTCAAGAACCCGCTGTTCTACGGCATGCAGTACTCCGAGGATCCGGCCCAGATCAAGCAGTGGGCCCCGCTGCTGATGGAAGGCCGTGACCCGAAGCAGAAGGTTGCCGCAACCTGGATGCCGCTGGGCACCGACGTCAACTTCGGCGTGATCACCCGCCAGCTGACCGCCGGCCTGCAGCGCAGCCCGAACTTCAGCCTGCACCTGAACCATGAAGTGAGCGCGCTGCGGCAGAACGCCGACAAGAGCTGGAACGTGACGGTGAAGGACCTCAAGGCCGGCACCGAATCCACCACCCACGCCCGCTTCGTGTTCATCGGTGCCGGTGGCGCCGCACTGAAGCTGCTGCAGATGTCGGGCATTCCGGAATCGAAGGACTACGCCGGCTTCCCGGTCGGCGGCCAGTTCCTCGCCTTCCAGGGCCAGGACGTGACCTCGCGCCATGGGGTGAAGGCTTACGGCATGGCCGAGACCGGCTCGCCGCCGATGTCGGTGCCGCACCTGGATGCGCGCAAGCTGGACGGCAAGCCGGTGGTCCTGTTCGGGCCGTTCGCGCTGTACAGCACCAAGTTCCTCAAGCACGGCTCGTGGTGGGACCTGTATTCCTCGGTCACCCACAACAACGTTGGCCCGATGCTGGAAGTGGGCAAGGACAACCTGGACCTGGTGCAGTACCTGATGGGACAGGCGCGCCTGAACGATGCCGACCGCCAGGCCGAACTGGTCAAGTACTTCCCCAATGCCAAGCCGGGTGACTGGAAGCTGGTCACCGCCGGCCAGCGCGTGCAGATCATCAAGCGCGATCCGCTGAAGGGCCCGGTGCTGCAGTTCGGTACCGAGATCGTGACCGACAAGGACCACACCCTCGCCGCCCTGCTCGGCGCGTCGCCGGGCGCGTCGACCTCGCCGCCGATCATGCTTGACCTGATGGCCAAGGCCTTCCCGGAGCAGATGAAGGCCGGCTGGGAAACCCGCCTGCGCGAGATCGTGCCGTCGTACGGGCGCAAGCTCAACGACAGCGCCGCGCTGGTCAACGAGATCCGCACGCTGACCAGCCAGACCCTGCAGCTGCCCTACCTGGAGGTGCCGGTGGACGCGAACGCGGCATCGCCCGCTCCGGCGGCGGTTCCGGCGCCGGCCAAGGAAAAGCGCAACGCCAACGAGGAACTGCAGGCGCTGTAAGCCCGCAGTTTGCTTTCGATGCAGACGGACGGCCACCTTCGGGTGGCCGTTTGCGTTTGTGCAGGCTACGCCTGTAGAGCCGAGCCCATGCTCGGCTCCGGCAAAAGGCAGCCGAGCATGGCTCGGCTCTACAGAAAGCGATGCCCCGTGCCGGGAACCCTGCGCACAATGACGCGAATTGTAATGTTGTTAAGAATTATTTACATTTGCGTCCTGCGCAGTGACCGCGCCTCGCCCCCAGACGGACCTGACCGTGCCCGAAGCCGCCGCCCCGGGTGCTGGACGACTGTTGCCGCCCCTCCCCGCCTCCACGCTTCGAGCCCACCATGTGCCTGACCTTCGATAACCGCCTGCCCCGCCGCGCGCTGCTGCCGGCCGCCCTGCTTTCGTCGTTGACCCTGCTGGCCGCGCCCAGCGCGTTCGCCGCCACTGATGGCGCTGCCGACGCCAAGACCCTGGACCGGGTGAGCGTGCGTGCCGAACAGTCGGCGCCGCCGGCCAGTACCACGCGCCTGCCGATCACCCTGCAGGAAACCCCGCAGTCGGCCACCGCGATCAGCCTGCAGCGCCTGCAGGACGAATCGCTGTTCAGCATCAACGATGTGATGCGCAACGTGACCGGCGTCAGCGTGTCCTTCTATGACACACAACGCCCGCTGTACTACGCGCGCGGCTTCGCCATCACCGACTTCCAGGTCGACGGCATTCCCACCTACAGCGGCTCGACCAACCAGGAGTACGACACCGCCTTCTACGACCGCATCGAAGTGATCCGCGGTGCCAACGGCCTGCTCAGCGGCGCCGGCGTGCCGTCGGCCACGGTCAACCTGCTGCGCAAGCGCCCCGGCAAGGAATTCGACGCGTCGTTCGCGGTCAGCGCCGGTAGCTGGGACTACCGCCGCATGGAAGCCGACGTAACCGCGCCGCTGACCGCCGACGGCCGCTTCCGCAGCCGCGTGGTCGCCGCCTACACCGATCGTGGCCTGTATTACGACCGCTACAAGGAAAACAAGATGGCCGGCATGGCGGTGCTGGAAGGCGATGTCACCGACAGCACCACGGTCACCGTCGGCTACCAGACCCAGGACAACAACCCGACCGGTTCGACCTGGGGCACCGTGGCGTTCTTCGACAACCAGGGCAACTTCGCGCATCTGGCGCGCTCGACCAACCTGTCGCCGAAGTGGAGCTACTGGAAGCGCGAAAGCAATACCGCCTTCGCCAACCTGGAACAGCGTTTCGGCGACCACTGGCTGCTGAAGATCAACACCGCCTACACCCGCGGCAACGTGCAGAACGTGCGCCTGTACGGCACCGGCAACCCGGACCCGGTGACCGGCGCGGGCATCTACCTGCGCACGGCCGCCGGTGATTCGAAGGACACCCGCCGCAATGTCGATGCCTACCTGACCGGCAGCTTCCCGCTGTTCGGCCGCGACCACGACCTCACCGTCGGCGCGCAGTGGTCGGACCTGGAAGGCACCACCAATACCGTGGCGCTGAACTTCCCGGGCGACTGGGCGACCTGCGGGCGTGAGCGCTGCTACTACATCCCCAACGTGTTCAACTGGAACGGCGACATCTCCGAAGTGACCTACACCCGCACCGGCGCACGCCGCGTGGCCAAGACCACGCAGAGTGGCGTCTACCTGGCCACCCGCCTGCGCCTGGCCGAGCCACTGTCGCTGATTGCCGGTGCACGCCTGAGCCGCTGGGAAACGCTCAGCCGCTCGTACAACGCTGCCGGCGCCTATACCGGCACCAGCGGTGCATACAAGGTGAGCGATGAGGTCACTCCGTACGTGGGCCTGGTCTACGAGATCACCCCGAACGTGTCGGCCTATGCCAGCTACACCGAGATCTTCAATCCGCAGAACTACAAGGACCGCAACGAGAACCTGCTGGCACCGGTGCAGGGCTCGAACCTGGAAGCGGGCATCAAGACGCAGTGGTTCGATGGCCGCCTGACCGCCAATGCGGCGGTGTTCGAGGCCAAGCAGGACAACTACGCGGTGCGTGACATGAGCGTGCCGGAAGGTACGCTGAGCGACGGCAGCTCGGCCTATATCGGCATCAACGGCACCAAGGCGCGCGGTTGGGAGATGGACGTCAACGGCGAGATCCTGCCGGGCTGGACGGTCAATGCCGGCTACACCCGCGTCAAGGTGACCCGCGCCGCCACCGACCTGCTGTACGCCAATCCGCCCAAGGACCTGCTGCAGCTCAACACCCAGCTGCAGCTGCGCGGCGCGCTGGAGCGACTGAGCATCGGCGGTGGCCTGCAGTGGCAGAGCCGGGTGCAGGGCTACAACATCGCCTACCCGCTCGGCGGCACGGTGACGGTGAACCAGCCGGCGTATTCGCTGGTGCAGTTCAACGCCAACTACCGCATCAGCGACAACTGGACCGCGACGCTGAGCGTGCGCAACGCGCTGGACAAGACCTACTGGGCCAACCTGGACTACAACAACTTCGGCGAGCCGCGCTTCGTGTCGGCCAGCCTGCGCTGGAAGTTCTGAGGCAGGCAGGGTTGCCGGGCTATGCCCGGCACCTTGTAGCGTCGAGCCATGCTCGACGCTACAGGGACCTCAATCGCCGCAGCTGCCGCCGTCCCCCCCACCACCATCACTGCTGCAGTCGGAGCTGCTGTGGCTGTGATGGCTGTGGCTGTCACCGGAATAGCCGACGGAGGTGTCATGGCTTGCGCCGCCATCCCCCCGGCTGGCCGAGCCATCGGCCGTGGCCACTGCCAGGCACAGGATGGCGCCGACCAGCGGCAGCAGCCAGACCAGCAGCAGCTGCACCGCGCGGCCACCCGCCGACAGGCCATCACGCCTGACGATCACCACGGTAGCCGCCACGTTCAGGCCCAGCACCAGCAGGACCAGCAGAAGGGCAACGATCAACATTCGGCAGCTCCATGCCTGGACTGGAGGGCATTATGGGCCTGCCAGCCCGGCAATGGCCCTGCCCGTCATGAAGATGGGACAATGCAGGGCGCGCCGGCCTGCTTCCAGGCCGCCGGCGCCCCCCGCACCACACGGAAGAAGAAGAACAACAACATGCTGAAAGTCATTTTCGATACCGACCCGGGCGTCGACGACGCCCTGGCCCTGCTGTACCTGCACAAGCACGCCCAGATTGACCTGATCGGTGTCACCACCACCTTCGGCAATGCCTCGGTGGAGTCGACCACGCACAACGCGCTGTACCTGAAGCAGGCCTGGGGCTTCGCCGCCCCGGTCGCGCGCGGTGCCGGTGGCCCGCTGCAGCCGGAAGCCACCCCGGAAGCCTGGCCGGTGCACATCCACGGCCACAACGGCCTGGGCAACCACCCGGTGCCGACCGAACTGGACGTGGCCGCCGACGCGCGCCCCGCTCACCAGCTGATCATCGACCTGGTCCGCGCCCATCCGGGCGAAGTGACCCTGGTCGCGGTCGGCCGCATGACCAACCTCGCGCTGGCCCTGCAGCAGGCCCCGGACATCGCCGGCCTGGTGCGCGGCGTGGTGATCATGGGCGGCGCGTTCCATGTCAACGGCAACATCACCCCGGCCGCCGAAGCCAACATCTGGGGTGACGCCGAAGCGGCCGACGTGGTGTTCACCGCAAGCTGGCCGGTCACCGCGATCGGCCTGGACGTGACCACCCGCGTGGAAATGGACCGTGACGGCCTGGATAAGCTGGCAGCGATCGGCGGTACCGACGCCGAACTGGTGCGCGCGCTGTCGCAGGACTACGTGGACTTCTACCTGCAGGCCGGCCACAAGGGCATGGTCGTGCACGACTGCTGCGCCTGCATCGCGCTGACCCGACCGGAGCTGTTCCAGTTCGAACGCGCCAGCGTGCGCGTGGCCACCGACGGCGTTGCCCGCGGCATGACCATTCCCAAGCCGGAAGGCCTGGCGTTCGGCCCCAGCGTGTGGGACGGCCACGTGGTGCAGTCGATCGCCATCGGCGTGGATGCGGCCGCGGTACTGGCCGACATCGAGCAGACCCTGAAGGTCTGACCCGCTAGCGCTTGGCCCTGCCCGGGACCGTCTCGGGCAGGGTCCACAGCACCGGCAGCACCAGCACCGCCACCAGCGCGATCATCGCGCCCGGCGCCGCCGCCCAGCCGCTGCGTTCCACCCACCATTGCGCCAGCCATGGCGTTGCCCCGCCGAAGAAGGCCGTGGCCATGGTCACGCCCAGTGCCAGCCCACTCACCCGCCCTTCGCCGGGGAACTGCTCGGCCGTGGCCGGGGCCGCCACCGCGCTCACGCCACCGGCCACGCAGGCCAGCAACACCGCGGCCAGCGCGATGCCCAGCGGCGTCGCCTGCGCCATCCACGCGAACAAGGACAGCGGCAGCAGCGCTGCCAGCACGGTCAGGCCCAACAGCACCGGCCGTCGTCCGACACGGTCGGACAATGCGCCGCACAGGGGCGTGATCGCGATCACCGCCACGGCCGCAATCGTCGACAGCCACAGCGCATCGCCCTCATCGTGGCCCCGCGCATGCAGGAATGCGGGCACATAGGTGATGCCGACGTAGTAAGTAATCGAGCCCAGCGCCGAGATCGCGAACGTGCGCGCCACCGCCAGCGGATGGTTGCGCAGCACATGCTTCAGCGGCGTCGCGGGAATGCTGCCCTCGCGGCGCTGCCGCTCGAACTCCGGCGACTCGTGCATGCCCGAGCGCGCGACCAGGATCACCAGTGCCAGCGCCGCGCCGACGAAGAACGGAATACGCCAGCCCCAGCTGTCCAGCTGCGCGGGCGCGAGCAGCGCCACGGTGACCGCCGAGATCGCTACCGCCAGCAGTGCGCCTACTTCACTGGCGGCCGAGGCCAGCGAGGTCACCAGGCCACGCCGCCGCGCCGGTGCGCTTTCCAGCAGATATGCCACCACGCCGGTGTACTCACCGCCCACCGAAAACGCCATCACGCAGCGCAATACCAGCAGCAGCACGCCCGCCGTGGTACCTGCGGTGGCCGCGGTCGGCAGCAACGCAGTGGCCAGCATCGCCGCCGCCATCAACGCCATCGAAGCCAGCAGCATCCAGCGCCGGCCCAGGCGGTCGCCCAGGTGGCCGAAGCACAGCGCGCCCAGCGGGCGCATCAGGTAGGACACCGCGAAGCCTGCCAGCGTGACCAGCAGCGCCTGTTCGCCGCCGCCGAAGAACACCCGCGACAGCACCGTGGCGAAATACAGGTACAGGGTGAAGTCGTACCACTCCACTACCGTGGACAGGCCCGCCACCCACATCGAGCGCTGCCGCGCCGCGGTCATTGCGTGTTCGCCTTCAACAGCCTCGGTCCCGGTTGCGCAGGTTCGGGGCAGGATGTCATGGCCCGGGTGAAATACCGGTCATCGGCCATCCGCTGCCTGCATGTACTGGGTTTCATGGCCGGTGAAGCGCTCACCGTCAAAACCGAAGCAGAAGCGCCCTTCCTCGAACACGCGGTAGACCAGCAACGCGCCATCGAGGCAGAACTGCGGCTGGTCCACGCCCGTCTCCAGTGTCCCGTAGCCGGTAGCATCACCGCCCTTCCCCGCCGGCCCGGTGAAGGCATCAATCGGCAATGGCGTGGCGCGTCCGGTGCGGGCATCGACCAGCACCAGCGTGCGCTGGAAATACTCCGGACGATCATCGACCTGTACCAGCAGGTAGTGCCGGTTGAAATTGGGTTTCTGATGCTGGAGGGCATCTTCGATGGCTGCGCGGTGCCGCGCATCGCAGAAGTCGACCGGGCTGTAGCGGTAACTGCAACCGTCGTGGTCGTAGGGCAGGTTCATGCCGGAATAGCTGATGCTTCCCTCGCTGTCCACGTCGTGGCCCAGTTCCGGGGTGCTGCACAGCAGCCACGAACGCTGCGCATCTTCGGGATCGGCCATCAGCTTCGGCTCGCGGCCCTCCTCGTAAGCCGCACCACCCGGGAAGTCCTGGCCGAAACGCTGGCGGACGATGGGACGTGCCTTCTCCAGCGGCAGGCCGATCCTGGCCCCACGGAACGAAACGAATGTCATCGTCGGCAGGATCACCTCTTCCACCGGCAGCCCCTTCCACTGCCCCTGCACGCAGAACGTGGCGATCTCGTTCTCCACGTCTTCCTTGCAGGGCTTCGGCGCGTTCGCCGCCAACCAGGGATGGGCCGGGCGCCCGGTCTGCTGATCGATGTACCAGCCGTCCAGCGCGCAGGTCGGCAAGGCGTCGAGCAGCGGAGAGAGATCTGTTGCGGTGGCCGGGGCGGCAGGCGGTGTGCCCGCTGCGGGTGCGTCGGTCGGTGCGTCCGGTGTGCGCTGGCAGGCCGCCAGCGCGAGCAGACCGACCAGCAGCGCGACGTGGCGCGGGCGCTGGATTGAATGCTGCGTTCCCTGCATTGCGTGCTTCCTGGTTTCGACACTCCCTGCAGATGATCGCCGATCCCAAGGCCGTGCAGGAACGTCACAGATCCCACATCGGGGTCAGAGTCCTTCGCTCCCGCAAAGGGATCCGACCCCGCCCGTTACCCCGGCAGCTGCAGCTCAGCCATCAGCCCGCCACCCTCGCGGTTGCGCAACCGCAGCGAGCCGCCCAGCGACTGCGCCAGCTGCACCGCGATGGCCAGGCCCAGGCCAGTGCCGCCGGTATCGCGATTGCGCGAGCTTTCCAGCCGATGGAACGGCGCCAGCACTGCCTGCAGCTGGTCCTCGGGGATGCCCGGGCCACGGTCGGAAATTCCGATCCATACCCTTCCGGCCTCGTCACGGCCGGCCTCGATCTCGGCAGCGCCGGCGTAGCGGAGTGCATTATCGACCAGATTGCCGACCACCCGTCGCAGCAGCTGCGGCCAGGTCTGCACGACCAGTCCAGCGGGCGCACCGCCACTGACCGGCTTGCCCATGTCCTCGTAATCGCCGACCACACTGGCCAGGAACGCGCCCAGGTCCATCGACACCGGCGCGCCACTGGCGACGTGGCTGCTGCGCGCATAGGCCACACCCTCGCGCACCAGTTGCCCAAGGTGGTCGAGGTCGGCCAGCAGCCGCTGCTGGGTGCTGTCTTCAGGCAGGGTCTCCACCCGGAGCTTCATGCGCGTGATGGGGGTCTGCAGGTCATGCGAGATCGCGGCCAGGATCTGCAGGCGTTCACTGACATGGCCACGAATGCGTGCCTGCAGTGCGTTGAGCGCGGCTGCTGCGCCGCCTACTTCCGCCGGGCCATCTTCAGGCAGTGCAGGCCCGTCCTTGCCCGGCTGCAGATGCTCCACCGCATGCGACAACTGCTGCAGCGGGCGCATGGCCAGGCGCACCGCCAGCCACGCGCACACCAGCAGCAGCGCCAGCTGCACCAGCAGCACGGCGGGCAGCCAGCGCGCCAGCGGCAGGCCCGACGGGGTGACTTCAATGGTCAAGGGAGTGCCGTCGTGCAGGCGCAGTTCCACCTCGAACCGCTCCGGCAGGCGAGCCACCTGGCGCGCCTGCAACGGATAGCGGTGCTGCAGGCTGTCATCGATGATCGCCGTGACCTGGCGTGCACGATCGGTCTGCAGCCCCGGTCCGGCCGCGGCCGGGCGCAGCAGGTAACGGTAGGTGCGCCGCTCCAGCCGCGGCACCCAGGCATCGCGCTGGTCCGCGGGCAGGTGCTCCAGCAGCGCGACACTCACGGCCACGTCTTCGTCCAGGTTGCGCAGCATCATGCTGCGGGTGGACTGGTAGCGTTCGAAGAACAGCAGGCCGAAGGACAGTGCGTGGGCCAGCGCCAGTCCGCCCAGCAGCACCAGCAGCAGCCGCGCCGACAGCGTGCGCGGCCAGCGTGGGCGGCGCGCGGTGGTGTTCATTCGTCCGGCCCCAGCAACTGCACCGGCACGCTGAACACATAGCCTTCGCTGCGCACGGTCTTGATGTAGGTCGGCTCGCGTGCGTCGTCACCCAGGCGCTGCCGCACGCGGCTGACCAGCAGGTCGATCGAGCGATCGAACAGTTCGGCGTCGCGGCCCTGGGTGAGGCTGAGCAGCTGGTCGCGGCTGAGCACCCGATTGGCGTGATCGAGGAATACGCGCAACAGGCGGAATTCGGCGCCACTGAGTGGATACGCGGTGTCCTGTGCATCCAGCAGATGGCGTGCGGTGGTGTCCAGGCGCCACTCGCCGAAGGCCAGCTGGCGACCGGCTTCGCTCACCTGCAGGTTCGGCGGCAACATCCGGGTACGGCGGATCACCGCATTGATGCGTGCCAGCAGTTCGCGCGAAGAGAAGGGCTTGGTCACATAGTCATCAGCGCCCATTTCCAGGCCGATGATGCGGTCGGTCTCGTCGTCGCGGGCGGTCAGCAGCACCACCGGCACCGCACGATGCTTGCCGGCGCGCAGGTTGCGGCACAGGCTCAGTCCGTCCTCGCCCGGCATCATCACGTCCAGCACGACCAGATCCACGGCATGGGTATCCATCAGCGCGCGCATGGCCCGGCCACCGTCGGCCTGGCTCACGCGCAGGCCGTTGCGTTGCAGGTAATCGGCCAGCATCTGGCGGATCTCGCTGTCATCGTCGACGACCAGGATATGCGATACGTGGTTCATTGCGTTCTCGATGAGGACGAAGGTCAAGGCCGCGCGGCGCGGCCATGGTAGCGCGGCTCAGGGGTTGGCCAGCAGGCGCTGGATCTCGCTTTCGGTACGTGCGTAGTCGCCCTCGCCGTAATGGCGGTAGACCACCCGCCCCTGCCGGTCGAGCAGGTACAGTGCGGGCCAGAAGCGGTTGCCCCAGGCGTTCCAGATCCGGTACTGGTTGTCCTGCACCACCGGCCAGGTGATGTCCAACCGTGCGATGGCCTTGCGCACGTTGCCAGGCAGCCCTTCATAGGCGAACTCCGGCGTATGCACGCCGATCACCCTCAGGCCCTGCGACGCGTAGCGTGCATGCCACTGCTGGACATACGGCGCCACGTTGAGGCAGTTGCTGCAGGTGTAGGTCCAGAACTCGACCAGCACCACCTGCCCCCGCAACTGCTCCAGTGTGAGCGGCGGGCTGTTGTGCCAGGGCCCGCCACCGTCGAACCCGGCGGCGGGAACGGCCTGTGCCGGCTGCGCATCGGCCTCCGGGCTGGGCCAGGCCATCAACAGCGCAGCCCCACCCAGCACGCCCATCAGCAACGGCAGCACGTACGCACGCAGGCCGGCCATCGCTCAGCCCCCCTGCTCGGCCAGTGGCAGTTCCGCCGGCTTCACCCCCGCCGCTTCCAGGATACTGTCGGCCACCTGCGCCGGATGCGAGAGCAGCGACACATGGCTGCTGCCGATCGATTGCAGCTGCGCGCCAATGCGCTTTGCGGTGGCGGCCTGCAGCTGCGGCGACAGCATGCGATCGTCACGGCTGAGCACGTACCAGCTCGGCTTGCTGCGCCACGCCGCAACGTTCACTACTTCGCCCAGCGCGCTGGCCTTCAACGGGACCTGCGTGCTGTACAGCAGTGCGGCCGACTTCTTCATCACGTCCGGCGCGAAGTCCTGGGCGACAGCGTCAGCCGGCAACGTCAGGTAGCCGTTCCTTTCCTGCAGGCGGGCCAGGCCCGGACCGACCGGGAAGCCTTCGCCCTGTTGCGCCGATGATTGCCCTGCATCCGGCGCGAACGCCGCCACGTACACCAGCGCCTGCACCTTCGGGTCATTGCCCGCTTCGGTGATGACCGTGCCACCCCAGCTGTGGCCGACCAGCACCACCTTGCCAGGCGCAGCGGCAATCGCACGACGGGTGGCGGCGACGTCGTCGGCCAACGAGGTGAGCGGATTCTGCACGGCCACCGCCGGCAGCTTCCAGTCATGCAGGGTGCTGATGACCTTGCTCCAGCTGGAGCCATCAGCGAACGCGCCGTGCACCAGGATGACGGTGGGCGGTGCAGCGGTATCGGCCTGGGCAGCGAAGGCAGGGGCGGCGGCGGCAAGGGCGAGAGCGGCGGCCAGCAAGCAGGTACGGATCATGGGGGGCACTCCGGAGTTGGGAGTGGCCATTTCCGCCTGCCGGTGTATCGGCGCTGTTTCGCCGCAGCGCGGAGTTGTACCGGACTGTAGGGCGCAGGCGGGTTTCTACAGTGGGATACATTCGCGCGCCGGTCCTGGCCGGGCGCTTTCGGGTGGATATCGCTGCCCGCACGCGGGCGCGCAACGCCCCGATGCGCATCAGCGCATCGTCTTTGTATCTGACTGTACGAAACCCCGGCCGCGGCCACAGTCGCTGACAAAACCCCGGGCAACGGCACACGTTGCCGATACCTGCGCCGCCTGGAATGGCTTCCATCGACCACTGGCCCGCAGGACACCACCATGATCAGCACCGCTTCTTCCGTGTATACGCCCCGCCTGGACGCCGTCGGCCGCTGGCTCTCGCCATTGGCGCTGCGCACCCTGCTGGCCTGGGAGTTCTTTGAATCCGGCCGCGAGAAGCTGGGCGGCCAGAACTGGTTCGCCGACCTGGAAGGCCGCTTCCCGTTCCCGTTCTCCACACTGCCCGCGTCGCTGAACTGGCAGCTGGCCACGTGGCTGGAACTGGTGGGTGCGGTGATGCTGCTGCTCGGTCTGGCCACGCGCTCGGTGGCCTACGTCTTCTGGGTACTCACCATCGTTGCCATCGCCGCCGTGCACTGGCCCGACCAATGGAACGGCCTGGGTGAACTCTGGCAGGGCTATGCGATCACCGACCAGGGCTACGGCAACTTCAAGCTGCCGTTGCTGTTCCTGGCCATGCTGCTGCCACTGATCCTCAACGGCGGTGGCGCACTCAGCGTGGACCGGCTGCTGGCCGGCCCCGGCCGTGCCACGGCAGGAAATGACGGCCTGGGTTGGGGCGTCAGCCTGATCGCCCTGCTGCTGCCGGTTGCCGCGCTGTTGCCCGGCATCGGCTTCGGCGGTGCCCTGCTCGGCGGTGTGCTGCTGCTGGGCCATCTGCTGCGCCGTCGCCGCGCCGCCTGAGCCGACTCCCCTGTTCCCGCGCGTTTCGCTTTCCGTCGCCTCTTCGGCGGCGTCCATCCCGCACGCCCCGCGTGCTTTCCCAAGGAGTCACCACCATGTCCATCTCGACCAAGAACACCTCTTCCTCCCGCCAGCCGCGCATCGGTGCCATCGGCATCGCCCTGGCCGGTGGCCTGCTGCTGGCCGGCCAGGCCGCGGCGATCCAGCCGCTGGCTATCAGCGCGGTGGCCATGAGCGCCGCCGCCGAAGGCAAGTGCGGTGAAGGCAAGTGCGGGGCCAACAAGGCCACCACCGGCAAGCCCGCCGGCAAGGCCAAGGTGGCCGAGGGCCAGTGTGGCGAAGGCAAGTGCGGCGACGCCTCGTTTGCCCGCACTGATCGCGACCACGACGGCAAGGTCTCGCGTGCCGAGTTCAATGCTGTGGCCGCCAAGCGTGCCGCCGAGTTCGATCGCATCGACACCGACCACGACGGTTACATCAGCGAGCAGGAAGCACACGACTACCTGCGCAGCGTCTACACCGCCAACGGCAAGCCGATGCCGAAGGGCCTGTTCTCCCGCGTTGCCGATTGATCGACGTTCACCCGGCGCCGCCTTCAAGGCGGCGCTCTCTCTGGAGCATCCGCCATGTCCCTGCCCCTGCCCACCCATGCCGCCGGTCTTGGCCTGCGCCGTGGCCTGATCGACGAACTGCTGGCCATGCCGGCCGGTGCCATCGACTTCCTCGAAGTCTCCCCCGACAACTGGATCGGCGTCGGCGGTGCACACGGCGACGCGCTGCGCCAACTCAGCGAGCGCCACCCCTTGACCTGCCACGGCCTGTCGCTGTCGCTGGGCGGTCCTGATCCGCTGGACCGCACCCTGCTGGCACAGACCCGTGCCTTCCTCGACCTGCACCAGGTGCAGCTGTACAGCGAACACCTGAGCTACTGCGCCGCCGGTGGCCATGTCTACGACCTGCTGCCACTGCCGTTCACCGCCGAGGCCGTTCACCATGTCGCCGGCCGTATCGCCCAGGTGCAGGACATGCTGGGCCGACGCATCGCCGTGGAGAACATTTCCTACTACACCGTTGCCGGCGCGGACATGAGCGAGATCGACTTCATCAACGCCGTGCTCGCCGAAGCCGACTGCGACCTGCTGCTGGACGTCAACAACGTCTTCGTCAATGCCTGCAACAACGGTTACGACGCCTTCGAATTCCTGGCCCGCATGCCGTCCCACCGTGTCGCCTCGCTGCACGTAGCGGGCCACTTCGATGAAGACGACGGCTTCAAGATCGATACCCATGGTGCGCCGGTGAAAGGCGTGGTCTGGGCCCTGTTGCGCGAGGCCTACATGCGGGTGGGCGTGCGTCCCACGCTGCTCGAACGCGACTTCAACTTCCCGCCGCTGGCCGGGTTGCTGGCCGAGATCGCGCAGATCCGCCAGGCGCAGGCTGAGGCACGTTGGCCGGAGGTGGCCCATGGCTGAGCCGCTGGCTACCCTGCAACGGCGCTGGGCCGATCATGTGCGGGACCCTGCAAAGACCGCACCCGATGGCGTGGAGGCGCGCAGGCTGGCGGTATACCGCCGCCTGTGCATCGACAGCCTGGACACCCTGCTGGCCGGCAGCCTGCCGCGCCTGCAACAGCAGTTGGGCACGTCGCGCTGGCGCGACACCGTGGCGCACTACTACGCCCACCACGCCTGCCAGACCCCGTTGTTCCCACGGATCGCCGGCGAGTTCGCGGCCTGGCTGGCAGTACAGGACACGCTGGCACTGCCGGGCTGGGCGGCGGAACTGGCGCACTACGAGAGCACGCAGCAGTCGCTGCACATTGAACCGCGTGGCGCTGGGTGTTTGCTGCAGCGCGTACCCGAGGACAGTGATGTGCTGGCGGTTTCGCCGCTGGTGCGGGTGCTTGGGTACCGGTGGCCAGTGCATGAGGACGAGGGGCTGAAACCGGTGTTGGGCGCAGCTCCCACGCTGCTGGTGATCCAGCGCCGCGCCGATTTCAGCCTGAAGGTCGAGCAACCGTCACCGCTGGCCTACGCGCTGCTTTCGGTCTTCGGTGACGACGGCGCGCGTGTGGATGAGGCACTGCAGGCGCTGTCCGAAACACATGACGTGGCAACGGACACATTGCGTGCTGCCTGCGTGCCCGTTCTGGGCGAGCTGTGCACGGCGGGGGTGCTGGTTGCATTGCCTGCTTTCTGAGGTGCCGGCCGGCGGCCGGCACTACCCGTTCATTGACCGGCAAGCGGCCGGCACTACCCGCCCCCTACTTCGAGGTCTCATCATGGCTGCTTCCAACATTTCCTTCCTGCACGGCTGGCGCCTGTTCGTAGCCATCGCCGTGGTCCTGATCGCGTTCGCACTGACCGCCTTCGCCCTGTATCCCGATGCAGCCGAAGGCAGCCGCGCGGCGATCCGGCTCACCGCCCGCACATCGTTCCTGCTGTTCTTGGGGGCATTCACGGCATCCTCCTTCGCCACCCTGCTGCCCGGCCCGTTCACCCGGTTCCTGCTGCGCGAACGGCGCATCATCGGTCTGTCCTTCGCGTTCTCGCACCTGCTGCACGCAGTCGCCATCACCAGTTTCGGCATCCTCAACCCGGCGTTCTGGCCAGCACGCTCCGCGCTGGCCAACCTCCCGGGCACGGTGGGCTACATCGCCATCCTGGCGCTGGCCATCACCTCGCACCGGGGGCTCGCCCGGCGCATGGGACCCACCGCCTGGCGTCGCCTGCACGTCACCGGCATGTGGATCATCGCGGCGGTGTTCACCTACTCGTACTTCAAGCGCGTGCCCGGCAACTTCTGGTATGCGGTGCCGTCGGCGTTGCTGTTCACCGCCTTCGTGGTGCGCTGGATCGCCAAGCGGGCGCAGGCCCTGCGTCGAAGTGCGCATGCGCGGCCGCCGCTGCGGGCGGCCTGACGGGCCGGGGTCAGATCCCTTTGCCAAAGGCAAAGGGATCTGACCCCACATCAGGTCACGGCGCGCGGCGCAGCGTGATCAGGGTGATCTCCGAAGGCACGCCGATGCGCGCCGGGAAACCGGCCCAGAGGCCCGCGCCGTTGCCCACGTACAGCGTCATCCCCTCCACGTCGTAGCGGCCGGACACGAAACCGCCATTGGCCCGCTTCACCAGCTGGTCCATGCCAATGATCTGCCCGCCATGGGTATGCCCGGACAATTGCAGCTTCACCCCGCGCGCCGCCGCTTCGCGCGCGTTGCGCGGGCGGTGGTCAAGCAGGATCACCGGTGCAGAGGGATCGGCACCGGCCAGTGCAGCGTCCAGATCCGGCAGCGGCAGGCCGTAGCGTGCGGCCACCGGATCGGTGACACCGGCGATGGTCAGCGCCGCATCGCCGCGCCGCACCTGCAGG
This sequence comes from Stenotrophomonas sp. CASM106, assembly GCF_049384825.1. Lineage (NCBI taxonomy): Bacteria > Pseudomonadati > Pseudomonadota > Gammaproteobacteria > Lysobacterales > Lysobacteraceae > Stenotrophomonas > Stenotrophomonas sp. CASM106. The sequence continues at coordinate 225,598 of NZ_JBMRFS010000002.1, read as the reverse complement.
TGGCTGTTCTCAAGCACCTGCATGCGCAGCGCGCGGAACGCCTGCATCCATTGCTGATACTGCGCGTAGTACTCATGGTTGCCGGTGATGGCAATGACGCCGTCCGGCGCCTGCAGATCGGCCAACGGGCGCGCGTCGTCACGGCGGGCCTCGACGCTGCCGTCGATCAGGTCGCCAGTGATCACGATCAGGTCCGGCTTCAGCGCGTTGCTCTCGTCCACCACGCTGCGCACCCAGTCGCCGGTCAGCAGGCGGCTGGCGTGGATGTCGGTCAGCTGCAGCACGCGATAGCCGTCGAACGCAGCAGGCAGATCCTTGATCGCCACGTCGATCTGCCTGGGCTGGGGCACGGCCATGCCCTGGCTGATGCCATAGCCACTCACAAGCAGCGCCAGCAGGCCCGCCAACGGCCGCAGCTTCGAGGCGCGCAGGGCCGATACGATGCGCGGCCATCGCAGCAGGCGCGAAAGCAGCAGGCCCACATCCAGCACCAGCATCAGCAACGCCAGCAGCAGCACCGCCGTGGAGCCGGTGGCCAGGACGGCGATGGCCATCCTCGGGATTTCCGGCGATGCCATCGTGCCCCAGAAGGTGGCCACGATGCGCAGCTGCACGGCCATGGCCACCACCAGCAGCGACAGCACGACCTTCAACCCGATGGGCATGCGCAGCGGCCAGAACAGGCGCCAGGCCACATACAGGCCCATCAACAAACCGATCGTACTCAGCACTGCAACCATCCATGACAGAAAGCGGGCCCGCCATGGTGACGGCTGCGGGTCGTGTTGTGTAGAGCCGCGCCCATGCTCGGCTTCTCGACACGCAGCCGGGCATGGGCCCGGCTCTACAACAACAGGCGGTCAGGCCATTCCGTCGAGGCGCTCCACCCGCAGGCGGGCGATACGGCGCTTCTCCATTGCCAGCACGGTGATGCGCACGCCGGCCACCTCCACTGCGTCGCCGACGTCCGGCAGGCGGCCCAGCTGCTCCAGCACCAGACCCGAGATGGTCATGTAGTCGGCACTGCGGGGCAGCGACACGCCCGCCAAACGCTGCAGGTCGTCCAGGGTCAGCGCACCATCGGCCTCCCATTGATCCTCGCCCTGCGCCACCACGCCATAGCGCTCGTCCTGGGTATCGACCAGGTCACCGGCAATCGCCGCCAGCAGGTCGTTGGCGGTCACCAGGCCCTCCACGCTGCCGTACTCGTCCACCGCCACCGCCAGCGGCACCGGATGCTGGCGGATCAGTTCCAGCGCCTGCAGCGCACTGGCAGTGGACAGAACGTACTGCGGTTCGCGCAGGTTGCCCTCCAGCTGCAGTGGCTTGCCCTGCAGCAGGTCGGCCAGCACGTCCCGGCTCTGCACCACGCCACGCAGGCTGTCCAGGTCACCGTCGCCGACCAGCAGGCGCGTATGCGGCGAGGCCACCAGGCGCGCCACCACATCCTCCTGACCACGCGCCAGGTCGATCCATTGCACGTCGGCACGCACAGTCATCACGCTGGACACCGGACGATCGGCCAGGCCCAGCACGCTGCGGATCATTTCGTGCTCCGCCGGCTGCAGGCGCTCGTCGGCGTCCGCCTGCTCGTCCACGCCTTCGTCCTCGTGGCCGTTCGCTGGACGCGCGCCCAGCATCCTCAGCACGGCATCGGCGGTGCGCTGGCGGAACGGCTGGCGGCGCTCGTTGCGCTCACGGTTGAAACGCACCCACTGGTTGAACGCCTCGACCAGGATCGAGAAAGCGATCGCTGCGTACAGGTAGCCCTTCGGGATCTTGTAGCCCAGGCCTTCAGCCACCAGGCTGAAGCCGATCATCAGCAGGAAGCCCAGGCACAGCACCACCACGGTGGGATGCTTGTTGACGAAGCGGGTCAGCGGCTTGCTGGCCAGCAGCATCAGCGCCATGGCGATGGTCACGGCCGCATACATCACGCCCAGGTTGTCGACCATGCCGACGGCGGTGATCACCGAGTCCAGCGAGAACACCGCGTCGAGCACCACGATCTGTGCCACCACCATCGCGAAGCTGGCATAGACCTTCTTGCCATCCTCGTGATGCGCGCGGCCTTCCAGCCGTTCGTGCAGTTCCATGGTGCCCTTGAACAGCAGGAACAGGCCACCGCCCAGCAGGATCAGGTCGCGCCCGGAGAAGCTGTGGTCGAACAAGGTCACCAGCGGCTCGGTCAACTTCATGATCCAGGCCAGCGCCGCCAGCAGCACCAGCCGCATCAGCAGTGCCAGCGCCAGGCCGATCACCCGCGCGCGGTCGCGCTGGTGCGGCGGCAGCTTGTCGGCAAGGATCGCAATGAACACCAGGTTGTCGATGCCGAGAACGATCTCCAGCACGACCAGGGTTGCAAGGCCCATCCATATCGAGGGGTCAGCCAACCATTCCATTTCAGGTCCGTTTTGTCAGTGGGTAAGGGAAAAGGGCGTCCACTCAGTCGGCATCCTGCGCCTGCGCCGGGTCATGCCCAAGCAGGTCGCCGGGCGTGCACTGCAGCTCGCGGCAGATCGCATCCAGCGTGGAAAAGCGGATGGCTCGCGCCTTGCCGGTCTTCAGGATCGACAGGTTCGCCAGGGTGATGTCGATGCGCCCGGCCAGCTCGGACAGGGTCATGCCCCGTGCCTGCAGCATGCGGTCCAGGGTGATGACGATCGCCATCAGATGACACCATCAAGGTCATCGCGCATCGCCGCGCCCACGGCGAACACGCGTGCGAGCACGAACAGCATCAGCACCGCCACCAGCCCGGTGATCGACATGCCGCCGCCCACCTCCATCCAGGTGAAATCCGGGCCCATCCAGGCCGCGTAGGCACCGATCAGGATCGACAGCAGTTCCATTGCCAGCATCAGCCAGGCCATGCGCTGCAGGCGCTGTGCATTGGCATGGGTGAACGGCCGCTCGCGCGCCGCCGACTTCAGCAGCCTCAGCAGATGGCGCAGGAACAGCAGGCACAGCACCAGCAGCGCGACGATCGCGCCCAGGCCCAGGCAGAAGTGCAGGAACAGGTCGTTGCCATGCGCGGCGGCGGCCTCGGCGTCATGCACGCTGTCGAGCAGCCAGCGGCGGTCATGGGCGACCAGGGGCACCGCCAGCAGTGCGGCCAGGATGCCCAGCCAGCACATCGCCCGGACGGCCTGTACGGCGGCCTGGGCAAGGGTGAACAAGCCTCGCGCGGGTCTGGCGCGGGCGGGACGAGCGGTCAAGCGGCCTCCGGCATTGGGGTGGCCTCGCCGCCCCAGGGTGGATTTATCGATAAACGATATAACACATCCTGCGTGAAAGGCTGAATCGCGGGCATGGTCCACCGGCTGGGCGCGGGCCCCGGCAGGCGTTACGGGGTGGGAGCCGCGGGTTCGAGCATCGCGTCCCCCGGCGTCACCGAGGCCATCGCCTGTACGCCGGCCTCGGCCGCCTGCCGCGTCACCAGCCGGAAGCGCACCTGCAGCTTGGCCTGCCCCGGCGTGGCCCAGCCGTATTGGATCGCCACCTGGTCGGCCGACAGCGGACCACGGCCCGGCAGCGAGCGCGCCTGCAATGGCTTCGGTGCCGCCTGCACCAGCCGTGCGAAGCCCTTCTGCACCACCGCCGCATCGGCCTTTTCCGCATACACCGAGCAGGTGCCGTCGTCGGCCCAGCTGACCGCATAACGGCCGCTGGCCAGCGGCACCATCCAGGCCACGCCCGACTGCCCCTGCAGCAACGTTGCCGCTTCGGCAGGCTGCAGCGGTGACAGCCCGTTGGATTCCATCAGCGACTGCAACCGCGCCGGCGCGCCGATGTGCTGCATGCAGGCGGTATCGAACAACTCGCTGAAGGGATCCTGCGCCGGGGCCTTGGCCTTGGGAGTACGCGCGGGTTGCGCCACCGCCAGGGTGGGCAGCAGGGCCAAAGCCAGCCAGAACGCAGGACGCATCGGGATTCCACGCTACGGAAAACAGCAGGGAGGATGGCAAAGCCCGGGCGCGCCGCGCAATGGGTCATGGCTTGACAGTCCTAAGCTGCGGGAGCAACATGAATTAACGAATTAGTTAACTAGCTCTCCATGGACCGCATCTTCGAAGCCCTTGCCTCCACCGCCCGCCGGCAGATCCTGGCCTATCTCAGCGCCGGCGAGCTCAGCGCGGGCGAGCTGGCCGAGCGCTTCGACTTCAGCAAGCCGGCGTTGTCCAGCCACCTGCGCATCCTCGAGGAAGCCGGACTGATCGAACGCGAGAAACGCGGCCAGTTCGTGTACTTCAGGCAGGTACCCGACCGTTTGGCCAACACGTTGTTCTCGTGGGCGGCCGAAGTCTGCCCGGTCGGCGGCCCGCTCAAGCGTGAAGCCCGCGCCCGCCGCAAGTCCCCCGCCCGCTGATCCGCCCCGCCAAGGAGCATGACCATGCCTGGTTCGACCCGCGATCGCCGTTCGTTTCCAGCAGTGCAGCTTCCGGCACAGGACGGCGGCAGTCCGACCGAAGTCACCCTGATCGCGCAGCTCGGCATCGGTGCCGGCGACGCGCTGGTGAGTGACGCCGGCCAGCGTCAGCGCCACCACCCGGCGTTCATCGATGCGTTGGATGAACCTTCGGCGCGACTGGGTGGCATGCACCTGCAGCACGGGGATGCCTCCTCGCTGTACAGCTTCACCGTCGGTGCCGGTGGCCACCCGTTTCATCGCCATGCAGGCCCGCGCATGTTCACCGCCATCGCCGGCAGCGCGGGAGCCGAGCTGCGTTTCGCTACCGCCTCCGACGCGCAGCTGGCAGCAGGTCCTGGTGCCTTCGCGCGCACGCTTCGGCGCGTCCGCATCCCACCGGACTGCCTGTTTACCGTGCGCTTCGGCGGCGGCACCTGGCACCAGTTCGCGTCGAACCATCCTGCACATCCGGCGCTGTTTGCGCTGTCCTGCCACAGCGATGAACTGGCAGGCCGAATGAGCGAGCAGACCCGTGCGCAGGTGGAGCGCAATGCCGCCGATATCCCCAGCCTGACCGAGGTGCTTCCGGAATCGCACTGGCCTTCGTGCACCTCGCTTGCGGCGGCACCGCTGTTGCAGCTGTCGCTGCAGGCGGCACCTCCCAGCGTGTGCGCGCTCCTGTGCGCGCGTACCCGTGCCGTGCTCGGCCCGCTGCGCCGCATCCCAATACGGCCGCTGCGCGGGTTCGTCGAACGTGCCACACCGGCCTATCCCATCCATTCGCGGCCCGCGCCCACCGATGGCCTGCTGACCACAGCGCTGCCGCACAGCCACTACCAGGACCTGACCACCCTGTGCCTGGAACCCTCGCAGGTGGTCCACCCTTCCGCGTCGGCGCTGCTGGCCGACGTACTGGAGGGCTTCCTGCGCAATCCACCCAGCGGCGTAGGCCATCTGATGGCGCTGCGAAACCGACTGGTGGCACCGCTGCGGTTGCGCACGTCGCCGCTGGGATGCCCGGTGTCGTCATTGCTGTCGACCGATCGCAGCCGGTTGTTCGCTGGTCGATTCCCGGTGCTGGATTCGCACATCGATACGCAGGACAACGACGCCGAAGTCCTGCTCGGCGCCGACGATCGGCACCTGCGTTTCCGCAGCAGCGTGCGCGTGCAGCGGCATCGCGATGGACACGTCGAGATCAGCCTGGGCTCACGCGTGCAGACCCTCAATGCGTTCGGCGGCATGTACATGGCCCTGATCGACGCCGGGCACCGGCACTATGTCGCACCGGCACTGCTGCGGCGCGCGGTGGAGCACGCCTTGGCACCGGAACTGGCCAACCTTGAGGGTCCGGCAGCACACCCTGCGCACTGCTGACCCTGGAACGCGATGCGCCGGGCGCTGCGCGGTTCCGGTCAGATCACGATTTCGCCCTCGTCCTCGCCATCCCAGTAGTGGATGCGGCTGGCGCGCACATGGATCAGCACCAGTCCCGGTGTATCCACGCCCTGTTCGAACCAGCGCTCCAGGTCCTTCACCCAGTGCTGGCTCATCGTGGCCCGGTCGCGCACCAGCACAGCCCTGCCCTGCACGTGCACGAACAGCGGCGGCTTGCCCAGCAGCGACTTGCTGCCGGAAAAACCCAGCGCAACGGCGGGGTCAGCTTCAATCTCGCGCACCATGTCGGTGTCTTCGGTGGTGAAGAACCAGCTGTCACCGTCATAGTCCACGTCGCCATTGTTGCTCATCGGACGGCCGGCAATCTCTCCACCGGCGTGGGTCTGCAGCAGGCTGAAATCAATGCCGGCCATTTTCCTGGCCAGTTCGGGCAGGGTGAGCTGGGTCATGGCGTCGTCCTTCATGGAATGGAATCCCAGCGTCTGCGCAGCGCGGTGACCTGGGCGTGGACGGGTAGTTGCGGCCTCTTCACAGGAAACGAGATAGAGCGCATGGCGCGTACGTGACGCATTCCTCACCACCACACTGGCGTTAACGGCAGATGGAGGAACGGCCCTGCAAGCCGCGACACGCCCCTAACGGCGTGCTGCCCCAGAATCGCGCAACCCCGTGGCGCGACCGGCATGGCTGCCGGTACAAACGCGGCCTTTCCTCCGCAACCGCATGGCCTCCACATGGACCTGTCCGCCTGGCTCGCGTTCGGCTGCTACCTGTTGGCGTTCTTCATTGTCTCCCTGTTTGCTGCGGCCTATCTGAAACGCTCCGACTTCATGCCCTACCACGGCCAGGCCGTGGACAGGCCGTGGGCACAGATCGACCCCCGCATGCAGGTGCTGCTGATGGCACTCATCCGCGTGGTCGGCGCTGCCTGGATCGCACTGGCCGGTGCCGGCGTGATGCTGGCCTGGTTGATCTTCTTCGGAGGTCACTTCGCACTGCCGCAGCTGCTGGCGTTCCAGCTGTTCTGCCTGGTCGCCACCCTGCCGCCGGTCCTGGTCGCTTCCGGCGTGCGGCGACGCACCGGTGCGCGTACACCGGTGCCCGCCGGCGCCGCGGTGGTGCTGCTGTCGGTCATCGGATTCGTGCTGGCCCTGTTGTCGCTACCGCAGTGAGTTCTTTTTCTCCCCTCTCCCCCGCGAGGCTCCACGATGAATCCCGAATCGATCTTCTACAGCGTGGTCAACGGTGATCTTCCACGCTCCCAGGCCGGCACCCTGCTCGGCTGGTGCTTCGTCGGTTACGACGATGCACTGCGCCGCATCCAGGTCGAGTTCGAGGCCGGGCCGGTGCTCACCAACCCGATGGGCAACGTGCAGGGCGGTTTCCTGTCAGCGATGCTGGACGACTGCATGGGGCCAGCGATCTACGCCACCCTGCCTGCCAACCGCATCGCGGTCACGGTCGAATCCAAGACCAGTTTCGTCAGCCCCGCACGGCCCGGGCGGATCATCGGCTGGGGCGAAGTCGAGCACAGCAAGGGCAGCATCGCCTTCACCCGCGGCTGGCTGACCGACCCGGCCGGCAAGGTGCTGGCCACTGCCAGCGCCACCTTCCGCGTGGGTGCGCTGCGCTGGCGTGGACTCTCGGTGCCGCGTCCCATCGCGCGCCGGATGATTGCGCGCACGCTGCGGCGCGTGCATGCGCAGATCGGCTGATGGGTGCCGTCAACGTGCGTTGCGGCCGCCGCCAGCCACGCGCACGCGGTCGCGGCCCTGCGCCTTGGCCTGGTACATGGCCGCGTCGGCGGCACGCAGCAGGGTACGCCAGCCCAGCGCGTCGGTGCCGCCCTCGGCCACACCGAAGCTGGCGGTGACGCGCAGCACCTTGCCACCGACCAGGGCGATGTCCAGCCGCTGCAGCGCCACCCGCAGCGACTCGGCCAGCTGGCGGCCACCGGCCAGATCACCGTCGGCCAGCAACACGAGAAACTCCTCGCCACCATAGCGGGCAATGCTGTCGCTGCGGCGCAGGTGGCGCTGCAGCAGCTGCGCCACCTGCACCAGCACCTCGTCACCGGCGTCATGCCCGTGGCCATCGTTGATCGCCTTGAAGCGGTCCACGTCCAGCAGGATCACCACCGCGCTGTTGCCACCGTCGGCATGACGCTGCTGCACCAACTCGTCCAGCGCGCGCCGGTTCAACAGCCCGGTCAGCTCATCGGTGCCGGCCAGCTGGCGCAGCTCGCTGGTCAATGCCGAGCGCTCGCGCGACTTCTCGCGCAGCACTTCGATGGCATCGAACAGGCGCTGCATCTCGGCCAGCGGGTGGGTCACATGCTGCTCCGGGCCGGGCGCTTCCGAGGCGATCTGGATGACCTGCTTCTGCGCCTGCAGCAGCGGCCGCAGGATCTGAAGATGCGCGATGCGCAGCGCCACGCCCAGCACCACCAGCGTGCCCAGCACCGTCGCCACCAGCACCACCAGGCGCGTCGCTTCGCGATTGCGGGTGCGTTCGAAACGGGCGATGGACACGCTCAGGTAGCCGTCCCGCAGCGCTTCCAGCGACCGCAGGGTCGGCACGTAGCGGGTGGTGAATTCGGCGGTGGTCCACGGCGGCGGCACGCCGCGCCGGCCATCCTCGATCAACTGTTCGATCATCGGCAGCGATTCGCCGAAGAACTGCCGGCGCGCCATGTCCCAATGCCAGGACAGCACCGGATCACTGCGGAACACCGCTTCATGGCTGCCTGCCAGCCGCCACAGCTCCAGCAGGCGGCCTTCGGTCTGCAATGCCGCCCGCACCTGTTCGTCACGCCAGGCCCCCGGCACCGCCACCGGCGCCATCACGTTCGAGGCCAGGCGGCCGCCATGCTCGCGAAGGTCGATCAGCACCTGGCCCTGCATCGCCGGAATCGCCGCTTCGCGGTCGGCGCTGACCAGCACGTTGATCTGCGCCGAGGTCAGCACGTGCAGGCGATCAACCACGGCGAACATGCTGCTGATCGCGCGCTCCACGTCCTCCACCTGGCGCGCGCCATGCGGCTGTGCCGCCACCCGGTCCACCGCGGCCCGCGCCGATTGCAGGCGACGTTGCGCATCGGCCAGCAGCCCGTGTTCGTCGACCACGCCCGGGTCAGCGTTGAACACGGTGTCCAGGCGTTGCAGGGCGGTATCGACCCGCTTGCGCGCGACTGCCAGCTCCGCCGCCAGCCGGGCCTGTTCGCCCGCATCGGCCGTGTCGGCCCCGAGCAGGCTGTTGGCGGGGCCGCGCTCGGCCGACACCAGGTTGGCCAGGTCGAAGGTCTGCCGCAGCTGGCGCAGGCTGACCAGGTTGTCCTCGGCGGCAGTGAAGCGCAGCGTGCCCTGCACCAGCGCGATGGCCATCAATGGCAGCGTACAGACTACGAACAGCCCGGCCAGGATCCAGACCCAGGTCCGCAATCCGATGGGCGACGCCTTGCGGGCCATGCACATTTCCCCTGTAGTGCACAACACTGTAGCGGCCGCCTGCACAGGCGCCAAGCCGCTACCGGATCAATCGTTGCCATGGGTATACCGCGCCCGCCGCGAACGCACCGACAAAGGCCGCACGGGTTGTCGAATCGGGGCAAATTACGTCATGCCCCGCCGCGTCAGATCCAGCGCTGGTCGACCAGTTCGCGCTTCACGTAGGCATAGAACACCGGTGCGGCGACCAGGCCCGGCAGGCCGAAGGCCGCCTCCATCACCAGCATGGCCAGCAGCAGCTCCCAGGCACGCGCCTGGATCTCGCCACCGACGATGCGCGCGTTGAGGAAGTACTCCAGCTTGTGGATCACGATCAGGTACAGCAGCGCCGCCACCGCCACATAGAACGAGACCGACAGCGCGACGATGGCGATGATCGTGTTTGAAATGATGTTGCCCACCACCGGCAGCAGGCCGGCCAGGAAGGTGATCAGCACCAGGGTCTTGGACAGCGGCAGGTGCACGCCGAACAACGGCAGCACGCCCAGCAGGAAGATGGCGGTGAACACGGTGTTCAGCAGCGAGATCTTCACCTGCGCGAACACCACCTGGCGGAACGCGGTGGCCAGGCGGCTGGTGCGCCCGACCAGCTCCTGCGCCAGCGGGCCCATCTTCGGCAGCGGCAGTTCGTCATACAGCGCGATCATCGCGCCCAGCACCATACCGATCAGTACGCGCACACCGACCTGTACCACCGAGGTACCGGCCACGCCCAGCTGCCGCTGGTGCTCGGCGGCCCAGTCGTTCAGCGCCGCGCGCAACGCCGGCATGTCTTCGGGAATGTAGGGTTGCAGCAGCGCCGGCACCTGGTGCCGCGAAGTGTTGAGGATCTCCATCAGGCGCGCCAGCAATGCGTCCGGGCCGCCGGTCTCGTTGCGGAAGAACGAGGCCACGCCGATGCCGGCCAGTACCAGCCCGCTGATGATGATCGCCGACAGCACGATCACTGCGATCGCCCGTGCCCGCCCCGGCGGCAGCTTGCCCTCCACGGTGGAGGCCAGCACGTGCGTCAACTGGAACACCAGCAGGCCGGACAGCAGGGTCACCACCAGGCCGAGCTTCAGCGCCAGCCACATGCCCAGCAGCATCATCAGCCACGCCGCGATCCTTGGAATGGGGGGCTTGGGCTGGGCAACGAGAGCGTCTTGCATGGGAGCGCGTCCGGGCGGGGTGGCCCATGGTAGAGGATTGGCGTGCCGATTCCGCGTGCAGGATGAACCGGCATTTCACCCTCGTTCGGCGGCGGCGGTGCCGCACTCACTCGCCGTAGCTGGCCGTGTTCTTGCCCTGCCGCTTGGCGTGGTACAGCGCGCGGTCGGCCAGTGCCAACCAGTCCTCGACACTGCCGCCACGCGGTGTGGCGGCAATGCCGATACTGACGCTGAACTCCACGCCCGGCGTGGCCTGCTGCGCGGCCTCCAGCAGGTGCAGGCGCACCCGCTCGGCCACATGCATCGCATCGACGGGTGCGCAGTCGCGCAGCAGCACCACGAACTCATCGCCCCCCAGCCGCGCGGGCGTATCACCGGGCCGGGCAAAGGAGCGCAATGTCGCCGCGACATGCCGCAGCACCTCGTCACCGGCGCGGTGGCCATGCGAGTCATTGATGCGCTTGAAGTCATCCACATCGAGCATCAGCAGGCAGGCAAAACCGCCCTGGCCCTGTGCCCGGTCCAGCGCCTGTTGCGCACGCAGGATCAGGAAGCCGCGGTTGGCCAGCTCGACCAGCGGGTCCATCCGGCTGAGCCGCTGCAGCTGACGGTTCTGCGATTTGACCCGGCGCGCCAGCTGCCAGCTGAGAATGCTGAGGCCGATGCCATACACGAACAGGAACGGAACACTCAGCATGATCGTGCGCTGCGAGGTGACCGGCTGAAAGGGGAAGCCGAGCAGCCACCAGGCGAGAGCGAAACCCAGCAGCAGGGCCAGGGTGGCGCGCATCGCCAGGCGCACGCCACCGGCAGCGATCTTGTCGGCCACCAGCAGTGCGGCGAACAGTGCACTGGGCACCGCGCTCAACGCCATGAAGGCGATCCAGCCACCGCCGAAGAAGGAGTCGGCCACCATGCAGCGGAACTGGACGACCGCCGGCTGGCGCGAGCGCTGGGTCAGCCGCAGTGCCAGTGCCGGCCACGCCAACGCGTTGAGCAGCAGCAGGACCCAGGCCAGCCCGCCGTCCTGGCGTTCAAGCATGATCGAAGCGATGGGGATCGCCCCCAGCCCATTGCCGACGAAACGCATCCAGCCGATGCGACGTGCCGCGCCAATGCCTTCGACCGCGCCTTCCGCCGAATCGGTGAAGAATGGCATTGCCGACCCCCTTGCGCGATCGCACCTGGTGCTACGGCCCTTGCCGGGCTGCCTGCGATGAGTCTGACAGCTTTGCGTCAATTCGGGATCAAGGTTGCGCGATATCGCGCGGGCCGCTGCCGCTGCCCCTCCCGCTCCCCGTGGTTACCCGGGGCGGGGCGCAGCCGTCGAGCCACGCAGCTTGAAGCTGAACTCCAGCGTCTGCTGAAGCGGCACATCGACGTGCTCGATGATGGCGAGCAGCAGGTTGACCGCACGCTCGCCGATCTCCCGCATCGGCTGCCGGATGGTCGTCAGCGGGGGCGTGAGGTAGCGGGAGGACGCCAGATCATCGAAGCCGACCACGGACAGCTCGTCCGGCACGCGGATGCCCAGGTCCCGGCAAGCGGCCAGGGTTCCCAGTGCCATCTGGTCACTGAAGCAGAACACCGCGGTCGGCGCGGCCGTGCCATCCAGCAGCGCCATCGCCGCTGCATGGCCGGACTCCACGGAAAAGTCACCCGGCACGATGCTCAGCTGGCGCAGGCGGCCACGCGCCTTGCCGGCCGCGCGGACCCCTTCCAGCCGTTGCTGGTGCAGGGGGTTGTCAGGCGGCCCGCCGACCACCGCAATCCGTTCGTGTCCCAGCCCGTACAGATGCTCCATCACCGCGCGTGCGGCGGCGGCGTTGTCGATGTGGACGCTGGGGATGCCCAGCGCGGGGTCGAACTCGCAGCCGTTGACCACCGGTGCGGCGGCGCCGCGCTGCTCGACGATCTCGCGCGCGGTCGGTGGCAGGCGATGGCCCAGCACGATCATGCCGTCGGCCTCGTTGCGCCGGAGCATCTGCGCGTAGCGCTCCTCGCGGTCGGGTTGATGCTGGGTATCGCCCAGCAGGACCGCATAGCCCACCGCCTGCGCGGCCTCCTCCGCCCCCTGCAGGATCTGCGCGAAGAACGGATTGGCGATGTCCGGGACGGTGACCAGGATCTTGCCGCTGCGCTGGGTCTTGAGCGTGCGCGCCACCGTGTTGGGCACATAGCCCAGTGCGGCGGCGGCCTGCTCGATGCGCGCGCGGGTGGCCGGCAGCACCTTGTCCGGCCGCGAAAGCGCGCGCGACACCGTACCGGCGGACACGCCGACGTGTTTTGCGATGTCGTAGATGGTGGCCATGGCGTTAGTCCTCCTGCCCGCTGTGCACTGCACAACAGGTCCTGCGTAAGCCCCTGCTAGGATAATGCAATCGATTGCATCGAGGGCGAATCACGTTGAAGACGCTCAAGGGTCCAGCGCTGTTCCTGGCGCAGTTCATCGGCGACACAGCTCCTTTTGATCGGCTGGACACGCTGGCCGGATGGGCCGCGGGTCTGGGCTATTCTGGCGTACAAGTCCCCACCTCCGCGCCCCACCTGTTCGACCTGGCGCAGGCGGCGCGCAGCCAGGCGTACTGCGACGACATTGCCGGCATGCTGGCCGGGCACGGCCTGCAGATCACCGAACTGTCGACCCACCTGCAGGGGCAGTTGGTTGCCGTCCATCCTGCCTACGACAGCCTGTTCGACGGATTCGCGCCACCGGACAAGCGCGGCAACCCGGCCGCCCGCCAGGCCTGGGCGGTGGAGCAGCTGCGGCTGGCGGCGCAGGCCAGCCAGCGCCTGGGGCTGACCGCGCACGCCACGTTCTCCGGTGCATTGGCCTGGCCCTACTTCTATCCCTGGCCTCAGCGCCCGCCGGGACTGGTGGAAGAAGCCTTCGCCGAACTCGGCCGTCGCTGGCGCCCGATCCTGGATGCGTTCGATGCCTGCGGCGTTGACGTGTGCTTCGAGATCCACCCGGGCGAGGACCTGCACGATGGCGCGACCTTCGAGCGCTTCCTCGATGAGGTCGACCACCATCCCCGCGCGAAGATCCTGTACGACCCCAGCCACCTGCTGCTGCAGCAGATGGATTACCTCGGTTTCATCGACCGCTACCACGCGCGCATCGGCATCTTCCACGTCAAGGACGCGGAATATCGCCCCAGCGCAAGCAGCGGCGTGTACGGCGGCTACCAGGACTGGATCGACCGTCCGGGCCGGTTCCGTTCACCCGGTGACGGCCAGATCGACTTCAAGGCGATCTTCTCGAAGTTCGCGCAGTACGACTTCCCCGGCTGGGCGGTACTGGAATGGGAGTGCTGCCTGAAGCACCCGGAAGACGGCGCGCGCGAGGGTGCCGCCTTCATCCGCGACCACCTCATCCGCGTGACCGAACGCGCCTTCGATGACTTCGCCGACAGTGGCACCGACGCCGCATCACTGCACCGCATGCTGGGAATCTGAGCCAAGACCGCCCCGGGAGGGCAAGCCATGACGCACGCCATGTCGCGCCTGGGCGCGATGATGTTTCTGCAGTTCTTCATCTGGGGGGCGTGGTTCGTCACCCTGGGCACCTACCTGGTGCAGGGCCCGCTGCAGGCCAGCGCGAGCCAGGTGGCGACCGCGTTCCTCAGCCAATCGATCGGTGCCATCGTGGCGCCGTTCCTGGTCGGGCTGATCGCGGATCGCTACTTCGCGGCGCAGCGCATTCTTGCGGTACTGCATCTGGCCGGTGCCGTGCTGATGTGGCTGGCGTCCACGGCAACCAGCTTCAGCATGTTCTCTGCGTGCGTCATGGGCTACATGTTGCTGTTCATGCCGACCCTGGCACTGGCCAACAGCGTGGCCATGCGGCACATGCAATCACCCGAGAAGCAGTTCCCGCTGGTCCGCGTGGCCGGCAGCATCGGCTGGATCGTGGCGGGCGTGCTGATCGGCTGGCTGGGCTGGGAACAGGCGCATCGGCTTGAGCTGACGTTCCGGATGGCGGCGGCGGCGTCGCTGGTGCTCGGGCTGTATGCGTTCACCCTGCCGCACACACCGCCACTGGCGCAGCAGCGCGATGCCGGGCTGGGGCAGATCCTGGGGCTGGATTCGCTGCGGCTGCTGAAGTCGCGCGCCTACCTGGTGTTCTTCCTGGCCTCCATCGCCATCTGCATCCCGCTGTCGTTCTACTACAACTTCACCAATCCCTATCTCAACGACCTCGGCGTGCGCGGCGCGGCGGGCCTGCAGTCGCTGGGCCAGGTTTCCGAAGTGCTGCTGATGCTGGCCATGCCGTTCCTGTTCGTTCGGCTGGGGGTGAAAACCATGCTGGCGGTCGGCATGGCCGCCTGGGTGGTGCGCTACGCGCTGTTCGCCTTCGGCGATGCAGGTGGCGGTTTCCCGCTGCTGGTGATCGGCATCGTGCTGCACGGCATCTGCTACGACTTCTTCTTCGTCACCGGCCAGATCTACACCGATGCACATGCCGGCCCTGCCGCGCGCAGCAGCGCACAGGGGTTCATCACCCTGGCCACCTATGGCGTGGGCATGTTGATCGGCACCTTCCTGTCCGGCGCGGTGGTGGAGCACTTCACCACCGAGGCCGGTCCCGACTGGCAGCAGATCTGGCTGTTCCCGGCCGCTGTTGCGCTGGTGGTGCTGGTCGCCTTCCTGCTGCTGTTCCGCGACCGGCCGGCGGCTGCGGCCGCGCCCTCCACACCCTGAGGATCCCCGTCGATGCCCAAGCTTGGAATCGCCATCGTCGGCACCGGCATGATCGGCGCCGTGCACCGCCGCGCGGCCTTGCTCGCCGGCGCCGAGGTACGCGGCGTGGCCGCCTCGTCACCGCAGCGCGCGCATGAGGCAGCGCACTCCTGGAATGTCCCGCGCGCCTACCTGGATATCGAGGAGGTGATCGCCGATCCGCAGGTACAGGTGGTGCACGTGTGCACGCCCAACCATCTGCACCGCGCCATGGCACAGGCTGCGCTGGAAGCCGGCAAGCACGTGATCTGCGAGAAGCCGCTGGCGACGACGCTGGACGATGCGCAGGCGCTGGCGGTACTGGCCGCCTCGACCGGATTGGTTGCCACCGTCCCCTTCGTCTACCGCTACCACCCGGTGGTGCGCGAGGCGCGTGCACGCATCGCGCAGGGTGACCTGGGGCCGCTGCACCTGATCCATGGCAGTTACCTGCAGGATTGGCTGCTGGACCCGGCCAGCAATAACTGGCGCGTGGACCCGGCGCTGGGCGGCACCTCGCGCGTGTTCGCCGACATTGGTTCGCACTGGTGCGACCTGGTCGAATGGGTCAGTGGCGAGCGCTTCACCGAAGTGAACGCGGCGTTTGCCACGGTGATCGCCGAACGCAGCGCCGTCACCGGCCAGAGCTTCAGCACACCGGCAGCGAACGGCGCGACGCAGGCGGTCGCGAGCGAGGACGTGGCGACGGCGATGTTCAGGACCGGCGCCGGTACGCTGGCGTCGTTGACGGTGAGCCAGGTTTCGGCCGGACGCCGCAACCGCCTCTGGTTCGAGATCGACGGCGCCAACGCCAGCATCGCCTTCGACCAGGAGGACGCCGAGCGGCTGTGGATCGGCCTGCCCGACCAGCGCGAGGAAATCTTCGTGCGCGGGCCCGGCGCGGGCACTGCCGAACAGCGCCGGCTGTCGGTGCTGCCGGCCGGGCACGCGCAGGGCTACGCCCAGTGCTTCGAGGCGTTTGTCGCCGACACCTATCGCGCCATCGACGGCGAGCAACCGGACGGCCTGCCCACCTTCGAGGACGGCATGCGTTCGGCGCGGATCGTTGATCGTGTCATTGCATCGGCCAGGTCACGCGCCTGGACCACCATCGGTTGAATCCCGGGAGGATCTGTTGATGAAAGCCCTTGTCCGTCGAAGTGCAAGCCTCGTCCTGCTGCTCGCGGCGCTGCCCGCCTTCGCAGTCGAAGCCGCCAGCGCGCAGAAGCCGATAGCGGTGCAGATGTACACCCTGCGCAATGCCGGCTCGCTCGAGCAACAGTTGAAGATCGTCCACGATGCCGGTGTGCACGCGGTGGAAACCGTCGGCACGCAGAACGTCAGTGCCGCGGAACTGAAGCAGCTGCTGGACCGGTATTCGATCAAGGCCATTTCATCGCATGTGCCGCTGGCCGAGCTGCGCAGCAACCTGGATGGGGTGGTGACCTTCAACCGATCGATCGGCAACACCACGCTGGTGGTGCCGTACCTGGACAGGAAGGAACGCCCGAGCGATGCCGCCGGCTGGACCGCCCTGGGACAGGAACTGGGCCGGATCGCGAAACAGGTGCGCGGCAAGGGCATGCGCCTGGCCTATCACAACCACGACTTCGAGCTGGTCGACTTCGATGGCAGGACCGGGCTGGAACTGCTGTTCGCCGCCGCCGGCCCCGACCTGCAGACCGAGCTGGACCTGGCCTGGGTCGCGCGTGCGGGCCTGGACCCGGCGGTGATGCTGGGAAAGTTCCGCGGCCACGTATTCGCGGTACACGCCAAGGACAATGCGCCCAAGGGCCAGGCCGAAGACGAAGGCGGATTCGCTGCGGTGGGCCAGGGCGTCTTGGACTGGAACGCGATCCTGCCTGCTGCGGCGGTCGCCGGCGTGCATTGGTACATCATCGAGCACGACCAGCCACGCGAGCCGGCCAAGGTCGTCCAGGCCGGCGCCGACTATCTGCGTGAACACCTGACCACCAATACGCCTGCCCGTGCGCGGCGCTGACGCATCAAGGAGCCCCACATGAAAATGATCCTGGCAATGGCGGTGGCCCTGGGCGGCATGAGTGTTGCGACAGCCGCCTGGTGCAAGGGCGACCCGGCTGCGGGAGCAAAGCTCTACACCGCGAACTGCGTGGCCTGCCACGGCGCCGATCGCGCGGGCATGCCGGGCGCGTTCCCGGCACTCACCGACATCGGCAAGCGCATGGCACCTGCACAGATCAAGGAAAAGATCAGCAAGGGCGGCGGCCTGATGCCGCCCTTCTCACAGCTGTCACAGCAGGAGATCGATGACATCGCCAGCTACCTGGCGAAGTAAGCGGCCGGCGGCCACGCCGGCCACGTGCCGCTACAGCTCGCGCACCCAGATGTTGCGGTAGCTGACCCTGGAGTCATGTTCCTGCAGATAGAGCGGCGCGCACCCATGCGGCGCGTACGACGGTGCGCCGATGTACTCGGTCTTGCCCGCCAGCACGGTGTCATCCTGCACCAGCACGCCGTTGTGCAGCACCGTGATGCGTGCGGGCGACTCAAGCCCACCTCCCGCCGAGAAGCGCGGCGCCTTCCAGAGGATGTCGTAGGCCTGCCACTGGCCCGGCGCGCGCGAGGCATTCACCCGCGGCATGGCCTGCTTGTAGATGGAGCCCGCCTGGCCATTGGCATAGGTCGGGTTGTTGTAGCTGTCGAGCACCTGCAGTTCATACAGTTCCTGCAGGAAGATCCCGCTGTTGCCCCGGTTCTGGCCGTCGAAGCCCTTCGTGTCAGTGGGCGTGCGCCACTCCACATGCAGCTGGACATCGCAGAAGCGTTGCCGGGTGCGGATGCCCTTGCTGCCCGGAACGACGGTCATGGCGCCCCCGGCAACCTTCCAGGGCACGCGTCCGCCCTGCTCCGATTCCCACGCGGAGACATCCTTGCCATCGAACAGCACGATCGCGTCGGAGGGGGCCTTGCCTGGCGGCGTGGCCACGACAGCGGGCACGGGGGTCCACACTTCGGTCTTCTTCGGGTCGCGCGCAGCGTCGGCACTGTCCTGCGCGAATGCAGATGCAGCGGCCAGCAGGCCAACAGTGATCAACGCAGGGCGGATCATCAGGGTGGTGTCCATCAGCTGGTCCCCCACGCGGGCGTACCGGGGACATAGGCGAGGTCGCCGTCGTAGCGGCCGGGCACCGCGACGTACTGCAGCACGCCGGTCGCCCCGACCTTGGAGGTGAAGAAGCCGAAGATGGCCAGCTGCTTGATCATCGTGAAGTAATGCGGCATCGCCTCGCCCTCTTCAGGCGTACCGGTCTCGGTCACGTCGGCAGAGCGCGCCTTGGCTTCGGCGTCCAGCGTTCGCAGCAACTGGGTGCGGGCTTCCGGCGCAAGCGCCACAAACCGGCCGCCGGCGCGCTTGTCGATATCGACCAGGCCTGCCCGGAACGTTGCCTGCTGCCGGGCGGTGTAGCAATCGCTGACGAAGGTCGCCATGAACAGGCCAGCGCCGGCATCCTTCGCCCCTGGCGTCCGGGTCCGCGGCAGGATGGTCTCGGCGATCTCGTCCAGCGTGCCGATGTCGGCATCGGAGAACAGGGTCTTCACCGGTGCCGCGGCGGCGTTTCCCTGCGCGAGCGCAGGCAGGCCGACCATGGCCGCGCCGGTGGCGGCAACGATCATCTTCAACAGTTCGCGGCGATCCATCAGAGGTTCCCCGCTTTCAGTTCGCGTACCGCGTGGTCGGCCGCGCGCGCGGTCAGCGCCATATAGGTCAGCGAAGGATTCACGCAGGCGCTGGAGGTCATGCAGGCACCGTCGGTCACATAGACGTTGGGCGCATCCCAGACCTGGTTGTGCGCGTTCAATACCGAGCTCTTCCGGTCACGTCCCATGCGTGCGGTCCCCATCTCGTGGATGCCCTTGCCCGGGGCATAGTCGTGGTCGTGCATCTTCACGTCCTTGACGCCAGCCGCCTCCAGCATCTCGGCAGCATCGGCGGCCATGTCCTTGCGCATCGCCAGTTCGTTGGCGCGCATGGACACGTCCATCGCCAGCACCGGCAGCCCCCATTTGTCCTTGCGGTCGTGGTCCAGGCGGATCGTATTGTCGTGGTGCGGCAGCATTTCACCGAACCCGGTCATGCCGATGCGCCAGTCGCCCGGTACGGTCAGCGCCTCCTTCAGGTCGGCACCGATGTTGAGCTCGGCGATCTCGCGCGACCAGCCGGTGCGGCTGGCACCGCCCTGGTAACCGAACCCGCGCAGGTAGCCGCGCTTGTCGGCCGCGACGTTGCGGAAGCGCGGAATGTAGAAACCGCACGGACGGCGGCCGAAGTAGTACTTGTCTTCGTAGCCCTCGACCCGGCCCGAGGCGCCCGCACCGAAATGATGGTCCATCACGTTGTGCCCCAGCTCGCCCGACGAAGAACCCAGTCCCCCCTCCCACACATCGGTCGCCGAGTTCATCAGCAGCCAGGTCGAATTGAACGACGATGCATTGAGGAAGATGACCTTGGCGGTGTACTGGTAGGTCTGCCCGGTCTCGGCATCGATCACCTCCACGCCGCGCGCACGCTTGCGATCCTTGTCGTAGAGCACTTCCTTGACGATCGAGAACGGCCGCAAGGTCAGGTTGCCGGTCTTCATCGCCGCCGGCAGCGTCGCCGCCTGGGTCGAGAAATAGGCACCGAAGGGACAGCCCAGGATGCACTTGTTGCGGTACTGGCAGTTGACGCGCCCCTGCTCGGGCATCGGCTGGGTGATGTTGGCGGTGCGCGAGTGGATCATGTGCCGCGTTCCGCCAAAGGCCTTCTTGATCCGCGCGGCCACGTCCTTCTCGACGATGTTCAACGGGATCGGCGGCAGGAACTCGCCGTCCGGCAGCACGTCCAGTCCTTCGCGCGTGCCGGCGATGCCGGCGAACTTCTCTACATGGTCGTACCACGGCGCGATGTCGGCATAGCGGATCGGCCAGTCGGTGGCGACGCCATCCTTGAGGTTCGCTTCGAAGTCCAGGTCGGAAAACCGATAGCTCTGCCGGCCCCACATCAGCGAGCGCCCGCCTACGTGGTAGCCACGGAACCAGTCGAAGCGCTTGGTTTCGATGTAGGGTGAGTCCTGCTCGTTGGCCCACATTCCTTCCAGGTTCTCGGCCAGGCCGTAGTCGCGCATCAGCACCGGGAAGGCGGCCTTCATCGCCTGCGTCGGCCGGTTGCGATGCGGGAAGTCCCACGCTTCCTTCATCGCATTGACGTAGTCCTTGACGTGCTCGATGTTGCGCCCGCGTTCCAGCATCAGGACCTTCAGGCCCTTCTCGGTCAGCTCCTTCGCTGCCCAACCGCCACTGATTCCCGAGCCAACAACAATGGCGTCGTAGTGATTATCTGCCATGGTCTCTCACCTGGGTGGATATCGTTTCAGACGTCGCAGAGGCGGATCGCCTCGCGCAATGAGGCAACGGGATCGGGCGCTGCAGGCGTGAATTCCTGCGCCAGATACCCCTTGAAACCGGTGTCGCGGATCGCGCGACAGATGGCCGGATAGTGGAGTTCCTGCTGGTCTCCAATCTCGTTCCGGCCCGGCACGCCTGCAGTGTGGTAATGCTTGAAGCAGGCGTGATGCTTGCCGATGGTGGCGATGATGTCGCCCTCCATGATCTGCATGTGGTAGATGTCGTAGAGCAGGCCGAAGTTGTCCGAGCCGAGCCGCTGGCACAGCTCCACGCCCCAGGCGGAGTGATCGCACAGGTAGTCGTGGTGATCGACCCTGGAGTTCAGCAGCTCCATCACCAGCACGACGCCGCGCTTCTCGGCATGCCCGAGGATGCGCTTGAGGCCGGCTTCGGCATTGGCCATGCCGTCATGGGGGTCCATGCCATTGCGATTGCCGGAGAAGCAGATGAGGTTGCGGTAACCGGCATCGGCGACCAGGTCGATGTGCCGCGTGTAGCGCTCCACCAGCGGGTCGTGGAATTCGCGGCCGGCAAAGCCCTTGGTCAGGCCCAGCTCCGCGCCATTGCACATCGAACTGTAGACGCCATTCGCCTTCAGCGTGGGCCAGTCTTCCGGGCCGACCAGGTCGATGGCGGCGAAGCCGATGTCCTTCACCGTCGCGCAGAGCTGGGCGACCGACAGCTGCGGGAAGGTCCAGCGGGCCACGGAGTGTTGCAGGTTGCCCTTCAGCGGTGCAGTGGCGGCGAATGCAGGCAACGCTCCCGCAATACCCAGGGCTACGCCTCCCGCAACCGCCATGCGCAGCGCATCACGCCGCGTGAGCCCCATCGCCGGGGCCGGTCTGATCGAATGGATGGACATCCACCTGCCGGCCTCCCAACCGGTATCAAACGCAACGATTCACAGCAATGCAATCGATTGCACCATAGGGGAGGAAATTGGATGCTTGCAAGTTGCGGTGCACGAAAATTGAATGCTGCGAAGCACAACTCCGCAACCGACCTGGAAAACAAAAGCCCCGCGTGAGCGGGGCTTTCCTTCTGGCGGTGGGAGCAGGACGACGCCTGTTGGCTACAGGGTCGAAACCGTGCCGCCGTCGATCCGATACTCCGTTCCGGCAATCGACGCCGACCGGGGAGACGCCAGGAACACAATCAGATCGGCCACCTCCTGCGGTGCCGCGGGCCGTCCCACCGGGATCCCGCCGAGCCAGTCCATGACCACCTTCTTGCCTCCTTCATAGTCGGTTCCCGCTTCCGCAGCGATCCGTTCTGCAAATTCCCTGGATGCTTCTGTCTCGATCCAGCCCGGCGCTACGCTCAGCACCCGCACGCCCTTGGGGGTGACCTCTCGTGAAAGCGACTTGCTGTAGGTCGTGAGTGCCGCTTTGGCGGCGGCGTAGGCGGTGGTGGACTCCGGCAGAGGCAGCATGCGCTGGATCGAACTGACGTGGATGATCACGCCAGCGCTCTGCGCGAGCATGGATGGCAGCAAGGCACGATCCAGGCGGACCGCCGGCATCAGATTCAGGTTCAGCTCGGCAAGCCAGTGCGCATCACTGATCGCTGCGAAGCCACCGGCAGGTGTCTTTGATCCCCCCAGCACATTGACCAGGATGTCTGCGCCGCCCCATGCCTGCAGCACGGCGTGGGCGAAAATGCCGGTGCCCTCGGCCGTCGACAGATCGGCGGCTACGTAGGCGACTCCTTCCACCGGGCGTGCCGGCAGGCTGCGCGCCGACGTCATTACCCTGGCCCCGGCCTCGGCGAAGGTCCTGACCACGGCCGCCCCCACACCGGCCGTGCCGCCGGTCACCACGGCCCGCAGGCCACCGAGTTGAAGATCGAAGCTCACGCCGTGATCTCCAGCGATGCGATCAGGCCCCGTTCCAGTTCGAAACGGTAGCTCAGCAGAATCGGACTGCCGGGGAAGTTGCCGCTCACGATGGCACGGACAACGTGGTGTTTCTCCTGCCGTTCGATGGCGCTCGGCACGCTGGTGGCGCTGTATTTGGCCGATGCCTCGGCCAGGAAGGCTTTGATGGCGTCGACGCCGACGAGGGTGTGCCCGTCGTCCTTCAGCACAGCCTGGGCGGCAAAACAACGCGCCAGCACTTCAGGGTCATGTTCGGCCGCGAAGTACGCGGCAATGGGTTCTGGGAGGGTCAACGCATTCATTCCTGGCTCCTGCAGTGGTCAGGCGCTCAGGATGTGCACGCAGGTCGGTTAAGTGAATGCCCTATAATCCGAATGGGTTATGTCAAGAATCTCACATAATGCGCGGATCCGAGTTCGCTGAACTGAAGGCCTTCGTGGCGGTAGTGGAACGCCAGAGCTTCGCGCGGGCGGCGGAACATCTGGGGGTATCGCCCTCGGCCCTGAGCCAGACCATCCGCCAACTGGAAGGCCGTCTCGGCACCCGCCTTCTCAATCGCACGACACGAAGCGTGGCGCCCTCGGCAAGCGGCGGGCGACTGTACGCGCGCATCGCGCCGCTGTTCCAGGAGTTGGCCGTCGCGGTCGCTGAAACCAGCGAAGCCAGCGGACGGATCAACGGGACCCTGCGAATCAATACGCTGGGCATCGCCGCGAGAACACTGATTGCCCCGCGGCTTGCCCGCTTCCACCAGGCCTACCCTGATGTCGTTGTCGACATCGTGGTCGACGACGCGCTCAGCGACATCGTCAGTGGCCGGTTTGATGCGGGCATCCGCGTGGGTGGTCAGCTCGAGAAGGACATGGTGGCCATCCGCCTCACCCCGGACCTGAACATGGTGGCCGTGGCGTCACCGGATTACCTGGCACGCCGCGGAACACCGCGAACTCCGGCGGAACTGCAGGATCACGCCTGCATCAACTGGCGGCTGCAGAGCGATGGCAGGCAGTACCGATGGGAGTTCAAGAAGCGAGGTCGCCACCTCGAGGTCGCCGTGGACGGTCCTGTCGTCACCAATCACGCTGACATCGGGATTGCGTCGGCCCTGGCCGGCCTTGGAATCGCCTATCACTTCGAACAGGATGGTGTGGGCGAACTGTTGGCACAGGGACTGCTGGTGCGGGTACTGGCGGATTGGTCGGTCTCGCGGCCCGGGCTTTTTCTCTACTACCCGAACAGGCGGCATCGCCCCGCCCTGCTGGGTGCGTTCATTGACTGCCTGCTGGACCAGGGAATGTTCGGCAATCGGTGACGAGGTCGACGAACGTCCGCATCCTGCCGCCGGGCAATGGGATCCTGCCACGTCGCCTGTAACGAGAAGGGCCCCGGGCACGCGTGCCAGGAGCCCTTGTCGGGATAAACGGAAGATACGCTTAGAACGGAATATCGTCGTCAGCGAAGTCGTCCATCGGCGGCGCCTGCTGCGGCTGCGGGCGCTGGTTGCCGCCCTGGTTGCCGTAACCCCCGCCCTGGTTGCCGCCCTGGTTGCCATAGCCACCGCCCTGGCCGCCACGCTGGCCACCGCCGCCGCCGTACTCCTGGCGCGGCGCCTGCTGGCGCTGCGGACGATCGCCGCCGTAATTGCCACCACCGCCACCGCCGCCGCCTTCACCGCGGCCGCCCAGCATCTGCATTTCATCGGCGATGATGTCCGTGGAGTACTTCTCCACGCCGTCCTGGCCGGTGTACTTGTCGTAGCGCAGGCTGCCTTCGACGTAGACCGAGCTGCCCTTGCGCAGGTACTCGCCGGCGATCTCGCCGAGCTTGCCGAAGAACACCACGCGGTGCCATTCGGTGCGCTCCTGCTGGTTGCCATCCTTGTCCTTGCGGACGCTGGTGGTGGCCAGGCTGATGCGGGTGATCGCCATGCCGCCCTGGGTGTACTTCACGTCCGGGTCGTTGCCGAGATTGCCGACCAGGATGACTTTGTTGATGCCGCGCGCCATAGGTACCTTCGTCCGTTGTCCAGGGGCAGACCGCCAGTGATAGCACAGCCCCGGGCGGGGTGCAGTACCCTGGGCCGCCCCTGGTGAAATTTGGGGGAATGCGAGAACGACGCATCTTACCATTGCCGCCGCCATCCGCCCGGTCAGGAGACCCCGACCGCACCGAAGGATCAGGCTGATTTCCTTGTCCGGCAATGACTTACCTGTGCCCAGGCCGACGCCCGGAGGGGCATTCGCGTCTGCGCATGGCATCATGCCCGGGCACCTTCCACCTGCCCGCTCCGCCCACACATGACGATCAAAGGCAAAGCCACCTCCCTGGACATCGCCCACCTGGCCGGGGTCTCCCAGCCGACCGTGTCGCGAGCCCTGCGTGGCAGCCCGATGGTCAACGCCGAGACCCGCGAGCGCATCCTGCGCATCGCCCGCGAGCTGAACTACAAGGTCGACAAGAACGCCTCCAGCCTGCGCCTGCGCAATGCCGGCACGCTGGCCCTGCTGTTCTTCGAGGACCCGACCAACGACGACTCGCTGATCAACCCGTTCTTCCATTCGATGCTGGGCTCGATCACCCGCGCCTGCGCCCTGCACGGGCAGGACCTGCTGGTCTCGTTCCAGCAGCTGTCCACCGACTGGCAGGCCGATTACGAGGACAGCAACAAGGCCGACGGCATCATCCTGCTCGGCTACGGCGACTATCACGAATCGCGCGACCGCCTGCAGCGGCTGGTCGAACAGGGCACGCACTTCGTGCG
The DNA here is from genome assembly GCF_049384825.1 of Stenotrophomonas sp. CASM106. Lineage (NCBI taxonomy): Bacteria > Pseudomonadati > Pseudomonadota > Gammaproteobacteria > Lysobacterales > Lysobacteraceae > Stenotrophomonas > Stenotrophomonas sp. CASM106. The sequence continues at coordinate 200,346 of NZ_JBMRFS010000002.1, read as the reverse complement.
CTGGGGCGCCGCCCTGCCCGGCCAGCCCGGTGTCTCGATCGGCAGCGACAACTTCCAGGGCGGGCATGACATCACTACCCACCTGCTGCAGCAGGGCTGCCGCCGCATCGCCTTCCTCGGCCATGCCTCCAGCCACTACCCCGAATTCCAGGAGCGCTACCGCGGCCACGTCGCGGCCCTGCAGGACCACGGCCTGGCCGCCGAACCGGCGCTGCAGCACGATGCGATCACCACTGAAGCCTCCGGCCAGGAAGCCTGCCAGGCCCTGTTGGCGCGCGGCGAGCCGATCGATGCGATCTGCGCGGCCAGCGACCTGATCGCCATCGGTGCGATGCGCGCCCTGCGCGAGGCCGGGCTGCGGGTGCCGCAGGACGTGGCGGTGACCGGCTTCGACGACATCCCGCTGGCCGCTTCGGTGTCCCCCGCGCTGACCACGGTGCAGCAGGACACCAAGCAGGCCGGCCAGCTGCTGGTCGAGCGCCTGCTGGCGCTGATCGGCCGGCAGCCGGTGGACAGCCAGAGCATCCCGGTGAAGCTGGTGGTGCGCGAATCATCCCTGCGCGGGTAAGGCGCCGCTGGGCCGGCGCGCCGGCCAACGCACGACGGCGGGATTCTCCCCCATGACCAACGGCGGATGCGCACGGAGGCGGTTGCGCGGATAACGCGCAGACATTGCCCATGGAAAGGTGTACGTCGCATGCTGAAGATCGATTCGCTGTCCAAGACGTACGCCAACGGCGTGCATGCCCTCAACAACGTCACCCTGGACATCCCGCGGGGCATGTTCGGCCTGCTCGGCCCGAACGGCGCCGGCAAGTCCTCGCTGATGCGCACGCTGTCCACCCTGCAGGAGGCCGACAGCGGCACGGTGACGCTCAGCATTCCGGGCGAGGCGCCGATCGACGTGCTGCGCGACAAGGACGCCGTGCGCCGTCGGCTGGGCTACCTGCCGCAGGATTTCGGCGTGTACCCGAAAGTCAGCGCGCTGGACCTGCTGGAGCATTTCGCAGTGCTCAAGGGCCTGACCCAGCGCGCGCAGCGCCGCGAGGTGGTCGATGGGCTGCTGCAGCAGGTGAACCTGTGGGATGCCCGCAAGCGCAAGCTGGGCACCTACTCCGGCGGCATGCGCCAGCGCTTCGGCATTGCCCAGGCGCTGCTGGGCGACCCGCGGCTGGTGATCGTCGACGAGCCCACCGCCGGCCTCGACCCGGAGGAACGCAACCGCTTTCTCAACCTGCTGGCGGCGATCGGCGAGAACGTGGCGGTGATCCTGTCCACCCACATCGTCGAGGACGTGACCGACCTGTGCCCGACGATGGCGATCATGAACAAGGGCCAGGTGCTGCTGACCGGCCGCCCCAGCGAAGCGATCAACGCCCTGCAGCACCAGGTCTGGCGCAAGCAGGTCGATCCTTCAGAGCTGGCCGACCATGAAGCGCGCTACGTGGTGCTGTCGACCCGTCTGGTCGGTGGCCGCCCGGTGATCCATGTGCACAGCGCCAACGACCCCGGCGACGGCTTTGCGGCCGTGGCTCCCGACCTCGAAGACGTGTACTTCCAGCGCCTGCGCCTGCAGGCCCGTGCTCGCGCGGCAGCCTGAGCGGAGCACGCCATGATCCTCGATTTCTTCCGTTTCGAGCTGCGCGAGCAGCTGCGTTCCCCGCTGCTGTGGCTGCTGGCCGGGCTGTTCGCCCTGCTCGCCTTCGCCGCTGCGTCCAGCGACGCCGTACAGATCGGTGGTGGCAGCGGCAACGTGCACAGCAACGCGCCCACCGTGATCGCGCAGATGCTGGGCATCTTCACCCTGCTCGGCATGCTGGTCACCGCCCTGTTCGTCAGCAATGCGCTGCTGCGTGACTTCGAACTGGGCACCGCCGAGCTGATCTTCGCCAGCCCGGTGAAACGCCGCGATTACCTGGCCGGCCGCATCGCCGCCGCCCTGGCTACCGGCCTGCTGTTCTACCTGCTGGTCGCTTTCGGGCTCTGGCTGGCACCGTTCATGCCCTGGGTGGACGCCGAGCGCATGGGGCCGATCAGCTGGCAGGGCTATGCCTGGAGTTTTGCGGTCATCGTCATTCCCAACCTGTTGTTCACCACCGCGCTGCTGTCATTGCTGGCAGCGGTCACGCGTTCAATCCTGTGGGTCTACATCGGGCTGGTGGCCTACCTGGTCCTGTTCGGCGCCAGCGCGGCGGTGCTGCGCGACATCGACAACACCTGGCTGGCGGTGCTCAGCGAGCCTTTGGGCATGCGCGCCCTGTCGCGCACCATCCGCTACTGGTCCACCGCCGAGCACAACAGCGGCGTTCCCGGCCTGGCGGGCTACCTGCTGGCCAACCGTGCCCTGTGGCTGGGTGTGACGGCGCTGCTGTTCGCCGCCACGTTCGCCCTGTTCCGCACCGAGCGCAGCGGCAGCGGCCGTCGTCGCTGGGGCCGCCGGCAGGCGCAGCCGGTTGCCGACGCCGCCGCCCTCCGGCCCAACCGCAACCCGTTGCCGCGCGTGGTACCGGCATTCAGCGCGACCACCGCGTGGCAACAGTTCCTGCGCCAGGTGCGCTTCGACACGCGCGGCGTCCTGCGCAGCGTGCCGTTCATCGTGCTGCTGGTGCTGGGCCTGGCCAATTTCCTGCCCAACGCGCTGTTCCGGCAGACCCTGTACGGCACCTCGATCTGGCCGGTCACCTCGCAGATGATCATGGGCCTGCAGGGGGCCTTCAGCTGGCTGCTGGTGATCATCGTGCTGTTCTTCGCCGGTGAGCTGGTGTGGAAGGAACGCAGCGCGCGCATCAACGAAGTGACCGATGCCATGCCGGTGCCGAACTGGGTACCGCTGCTGGCCAAGTTCACCGCACTGCTGGCAGTGATCATCTGCTTCCAGGCCGCCGGTGCACTGGCGGCGATGGGCGTGCAGCTGGTCAAGGGCTACACCCACCTGGAGCCGCTGCTGTACCTGCGCAGCCTGGCGCTGGATTCGGTGATCTACATTCTGATGGGGGGCCTGGCACTGGTGCTGCAGGTGCTCACCAACAACAAGTTCGTCGGTTACGCGCTGCTGATCGTGGTGATGATCGGCCAGGGCGTGCTCGGCATGCTGGACTACACGCAGAATCTGTACACCTTCGGTGGCTGGCCCAACGCTCCCTATTCGGACATGAACGGCTACGGCCACTTCCTGCCGGGGCAGCTGGCATTCCATGGCTACTGGGCGCTGTTCCTGCTGACCCTGATGTGCCTGGCATCGGCGCTCTGGGTGCGCGGTGTCAGCCAGGGCCTGCGCCAGCGCCTGGCCCTGGCCGGCCGCCGCCTGCGCGGCCCGACCGGCGTCTTCGCCGGACTTGCGGCATTGGCCTTCGCCGGCGTGGGTAGCTGGCTGTACTGGAGCACCAATATCCGCAACGAGTTCATCTCGCCCGACCAGCAGCTGGACCTGCAGGCCCGCTACGAGCGCGAGCTGTCGAAGTACCGCAGCCTGCCGCAGCCGCGCATCGTGGCGGTGGACAACCGCGTGGACCTGTTCCCGGAATCGCAGTCGATGGTGATCGATGCGAACTGGACGGTGCGCAATACCCATGCCACGCCGATCCAGGACGTGCATGTCTCGATAGGCGATGACAAGCAGCTGGTCGACGTCGACCTGGGTGGGCAGACGCTGTCGTTGCACGATGCCGATCTCGGCTACCGCGTCTACCGCCTGCAGAAGCCGCTGCAGCCGGGCGAAACCCGCAGCGTGCATTTCCGGGTGGTGCAGAAACCCAACGGCATCACCGCCGGGCCGGCGCCGAGCAACATCGTGGACAACGGCACCTTCTTCAACAGCCGCGTGCTGCCCTCGTTCGGCTACAACGAGGGCGCCGAGATCAGCGACCGCAACGAGCGGCGCAAGCGCGGCCTGGGTGAGCCGCGGCGCATGCCCAGGCTGGAGGACGAAGCGGCGCGCGCCAACACGTACATTGCCAACGATGCCGACTGGCTCGACTTCCGCACCACGGTCTGCACCGCACCGGACCAGGTGGCGCTGGCCCCGGGCTACCTGCAGCGCGAGACCACGATCAACGGCCGGCGCTGCTTCAGCTACGCCATGGACCGGCCGATGCTGAACTTCTATGCCTATCTATCGGCACGCTGGGAGGTGCGCAAGGCGAAGTACAAGGACATCCCGATCGAGGTCTACTTCGACCCGGCGCACGGCTACAACGTGAACCGGATGATCGAGGCGGTGCAGAAGTCGCTGGCCTATTACGAGGCGAACTTCACCCCGTACCAGCACCGCCAGGTACGCATCATCGAATTCCCGGGCTATGCCCGCTTCGCGCAGTCCTTCGCCAACACCATCCCCTATTCCGAGGCCATCGGTTTCATCGCCGACCTGCGCGACCCGGACAAGGTGGACTACGTGTTCTACGTGACCGCGCACGAGATCGCGCACCAGTGGTGGGCGCACCAGGTGATCGGCGCCAACGTGCAGGGCGCGACCGTGCTGTCCGAATCGCTGTCGCAGTACTCGGCCTTGATGGTGATGGAGCAGGAATACGGCCGCCAGCACATGCGCCAGTTCCTCAAGCGCGAACTGGACGGCTACCTGTCCGGCCGCGGTGGCGAAGCCATCGAGGAACAGCCGCTGGAACGCGTGGAAAACCAGCAGTACATCCACTACCAGAAGGGTTCGCTGGTGTTCTACCGCCTGCGCGAGGAAATCGGCGAGCAGGCGCTGAACCGTGCGTTGAAGCGCTTCCTGCAGGACAAGGGCTACCAGCAGCCGCCGTACACCACCTCACGCGAGCTGCTGGGCTACATCCGCGCCGAGACCCCGGCCGACCGCCAGCAGCTGGTCACCGACCTGTTCGAGAAGATCAGCTTCTACGACAACCGGGTGATGGCCGCCAGCGCCCGCAAACGTGCTGACGGCCGCTACGACGTGACCCTGGACCTGCATGCCGCCAAGCAGTACGCCGATGGCAAGGGCAAGGAGAGCGAGGCGAAGATGGATGACTGGGTCGAGATCGGCGTGTTCGCCACCGGACCGTCGGGCAAGGAGCGCGACCAGAAGGTGCTGTACCTGCAGCGCCACCACATCACCAGCGCCGCGCCGAAGATCACGGTGACGGTGGATGAAAAGCCGGACGAAGCAGGCTTCGATCCCTACAACAAGCTGATCGACCGGGTGAGCGATGACAACCGGCGCAAGGTGACGATGTGAAGCAACGGGGCGCCGGCCGATGTGCCGGTGCTCCGCGCGACGCGTGCGGGCTTGGCTTGGCCTTGCTGTAGTGCCGAGCCCTGCCCCGCACACCGTCCACGACAACCGCGAAAGTTCAGCGCACCGGGGCCTTCGGCCCCAGCAACGCCAGCAGCACGAAGACCACGATCGAGGCGACGGTGCCAAGCACCGCCGGCAACCCGAATGCCCACGCCGGACGGCCCTGCTGGCGCGCCCACTGGCCCAGATGCCAGGCCGCCCCCAGGTTGATCAGCCAGGCAATGGCGAACACCGGCCACAGCACCATGCCCACCGCACGCAGAACAGGCATGGACACCAGTGCGGCGACGATGGCCGCGATCAGGAAGACCAGTGCGGAGCGGGAATGGCGTGATCGTGCCGGTGCGTCGGCGGGTGATTCGCTGAATTCCATGGAGAGTGCCTCGATCCCGATGTAGTCCAAAGGGGATCACGTACGGTGCCCGAAGGGAAGCTCTCTGTAGTATCGAGCCGTGCTCGACTGATCCGGCATTGCGCGAACGGCAGCCGAGCATGGGCTTGGCTCTACATGACAATCAACCCTGGGCGAAGTCCTTCAGGATCTCGCCGACGCCGCTGGGCGAGATCTCGAAGCCCAGCGAAGTGCCCGGGTTGATCACCACGCCGTAGCCACCCGGCACCCGGCGCAGCACGTCCAGCATCCGCCAGCGGATCTGGTGTTCGGCCTGCTGGCTGTAGATGCCCACCCGCGACGGATCGGTGAACACGGCCACGTGCAGGGTGCCCTGCTTGTCGAACAGCAGCGGGTCGAAGCCGCTGCCATCGGGGGTCACCAGGCTGCCGGTCAGCAGTACCACCTCGGAGGCGACGAAGGCCTCCATGAAGGCGCGGATCGGCACCGCCCCGTCCATCGCCGCCTTCAGCAGGGTTTCGATCGGGGTCTGCGGGGCGAGGTCGGTCATGGCGATACGGCGGGGCGTGAGGGGGGCCTATTGTGCCGGATATGGTCACCCCGGTAGTGCCGGCCGCTGGCCGGCACCTGAAGGTGCCATGGATTCATGGGTGCCGGCCAGCGGCCGGCACTACCGCCCCAGCCGTACGTCCCGCGCCCGCTGGTCGGCCATCGCCTTGTCCAGCTCGGCCTGCAGCGCCGGCTGCTGCACGGCGGCATCGAGCACGTACACCTTCACCCCGTGCGCCGGCACTTCGGCCTTCAGGGAAGCATCCACCTGCAACGAACCGCCGTCCAGCGCATCACGCCAGCGGCCCGCCTGGAGGTACCGCGCCACGGTGAAGGTCTTCGCACTGTCGCCCTTGTTCAGCAGCACCAGCGCGGTCTGCGCCACCTCGCCATGCTGCAGCACGCGGAAGAACACCGCCTCATCACCCTGCAGGCGCTCGTTCACCTGCAGGCCGCGCTGCAGCGCCGGAGTGGCTGCGCGCAGCCGGGCGATACGCTGCAGCGGCGCGAAGATCGGACTCTTCGGCGCAGCATCCACACGCGGCTGGCCGAAGTAAGCGCGATTGCCGGCATGCTCGGCACGGCCACGCATGAAGCCCGTCTCCGAGCCGTAATAGACCACCGGAATGCCGCGCGCGGTGAACAGCCAGTTGTGTGCATCAATGAAGCCACTGTCGCTGGCCTGCAGTCGTGGCATGTCGTGGTTGTCGTAGAAGCTCATCAGCTCGTACGGGTTGGCATACGGCCCACCGCTCAGATGCAGCGGCTCGGCCAGGGTCTCGAAACCCTTGCCGGCGGTGCCGAAGGTCTGCTCCAGTGCACCGCGCAACGGGAAGTCGAGCACGCTGACGTTGGCGTTGGCCGGCCAGGTGTGCTCTGCAATGCGCGCGGCATCGTAATCGAACGCTTCGCCGAACATGAACATGCCCGGGTGCTCGGCGCGGATACGCTTGACGAAGGCATGCCACCACGGGTGCGGCAACCAGCCGATGGTGTCGATGCGCAGCGCATCCACGCCCTGAGCGGCCCATTGCAGGTAAGCACCGACCAGGTAGTCCATCACCGCCGGATTGTCCTGGTTGAAGTCGGACAGCTCGGCCAGGTTGCCATCGAAGATCGAGCCGTCCTTGCTGTCGACCGGTCCAATGTTGTTGTAGAACGCGTGCAGCGGGTTGTGCTTCGGATCCAGTTCCTGCGGCGGCAGGTTCTGGTGGTCGGCGATCAGCTTTCCGTCCTTGTCGAAGATCTGCCCGAACTGCGGCTGCCGTGTCGGCATGGTCCAGGCCGGCGAACCGTGGTTGCCCACGATGTCCAGCACCACCTTCAAGCCGGCACCGTGCAGGCCCTTGGTCAACCCGGCGAAGTCCAGGTCCTTGCTGGGCAGGTGCTCATCGAGCTTGTAGAAGTTGATGCCCCAGTACCCGTGGTAGCCGGTCTTGCCACGATCGGTCAGCGTGCTGGTGCAGCTGATCGGCTTGCTGCCGGCAAAGGCCTCGTCCGGGTTGTCAACGATGGGCGTGATCCACACCGCACCGAAGCCGAGGTTGCGGATGTACTGCGCATTGTCGAGCACGCCACGGAAGTCGCCGCCGAGATAGCCGATGTTGCCGTCCACCTTGTCCGGGCAGGGCACCGGGATGTCGAAGGTGCGGAGCTTGCCGCCCTGGTCACGATGGTCATTGGACGGGTCACCGTTGACGAAACGGTCGGTGACCACGAAGTACACCGCATCACTGGCGAACGGTTCGGTGGTGCCCACATAGTCCGGGCGCGGCGCGGCCGCCGCATGGCCGGCCAGCAGCATCAAGGAAACAGCAACAGACAACGCAGCACGCATCACACCACCTCCGGACGGGACGGAACCCACAACACGCACAGGCCGGCAATGAACAGGCTGCAGCCGCCCAGCACCAGCACATGCATTGGCTGGCCGCCCAGCAATGTGCGCAGGGCGAAGCCGAGTGCACTGGCCGCCACCAGCTGCGGGATCACGATGAAGAAATTGAAGATGCCCATGTACACGCCCATCTTCGATGCCGGCACGCTGTCGGACAGCAGTGCATACGGCAGCGAGAGGATGGACGCCCAGGCGAAACCGACGCCAACCATCGACAGCAGCAACCAGTGCGGATCGCGGATGAACATCAGCGAGACCAGGCCGGCACCGCCCAGCCACAGGTTGACCAGATGGCTCCAGCGCAGGCCGATCGCGCGCACCATGAGTGGAATCAGCACCGCCGCCAACGCGGCGAACCCGTTGTAGGCGCCAAACAGCACGCCCACCCAGTTGGCGCCCTCGTTGTAGGCCGCCGACTCTGGTTCAGTCGAACCGAAATGGGCGCCAGCCACCGCGGCGGTGGTGTAGATCCACATCGCAAACAGCGCGAACCACGAGAAGAACTGTACCCACGCCAGGCGACGCATGGTGACCGGCATCGCGCGCAGGTCGCCGACGATGGCGGCCAGCATGTGCGTGGCCGGCAGCGTACGCGCGAGCGCCAGCAGCAGGCCATAGCCGGCACACAGGCCGGCCAGCACGTACAGCATCCGGTCGCCCTGCCGCCAGGTGATCAGCAGCGCCAGCAGTACGCCCAGCCCCAGCCATGCGGCCACCTGCACCCAGGGCGCCGGGCCGCTGATCGGCGCCGCTGCGTGATGTGCCGGAGGTTCGGCGTCATCGAAACCGGCCAGCTCCGCCGGTGAGTATTCGCGGGTGCTGACCACCGTCCAGGTAATTGCCGCCAACAGCACCACCGCGCCGAAGTAGAACGCATAGCGCACGGTATCAGGCACCTCACCTGCGGCGGCCGTATTGGCGACCCCGAAGTGGGCCAGGATGAACGGCAGGAAGCTGGCGACGATGGCGCCCACGCCGATGAAGAAGCTCTGCATGGCATAACCGGCCGGACGCTGGCGCGGCGCCAGCTGGTCGCCGACGAAGGCGCGGAACGGCTCCATCGACACGTTGATCGAGGCATCGAGTACCCACAGCGTGCCGGCGGCGATCCACAACGTCGGCGAGTTCGGCATCACCAGCAGCGCCAGCGTGGTCAGCACCGCTCCGATCATGAAATAAGGACGGCGGCGCCCCCAGCGCGTCCAGGTGCGGTCGGACAGGTAACCGATCACCGGCTGCACCAGCAGGCCGGTCAGCGGCGCGGCGATCCACAGCCCGGGCACCGCGTCGATGTCCGCGCCCAGCGTCTCGAAGATGCGGCTGGCATTGGCGTTCTGCAGGGCGAAGCCGAACTGGATGCCCAGGAAGCCGAAACACATGTTCCAGATCTGCCAGAACGACAGCTGCGGCTTGGCGGTACGATTCATCGTGCGCCCTCTGCCGCGGCCACCGGCGCCACCATCAGCGCCTGCACCTGGGCCTGGTTGAGCACGCCATCGCGTCCGCCCTTGCCCCCGGTGTAGTGCGCGAAGTGCTGCAGCGCGCTCATGTTGAAGCCTTCTTCAAGCGTGACCGTGCATCGGCCCTTGGGCACCGTGAATGTCGCCGAGGTCGAGTCCTGCACGGCCACGCTGTGCGGCAGGGTGACGGTGTGCCGCTGCAACGGCTGGCCCGGGCACTGCAGCACCAGCTGCTTCACCGCAGCGGTGACGCCGGTGTTGATCGGCCCGTTCGGATTGCGGTACTGCAGGCGCAGGCGCACCTGCCCGGCCCTGGCGGAGGTGAACTGCCAGCGCTGCGTACCCTTCAGTCGCTGCTGCGGACCGACGCAGACCATCGGGCTGTGCAGCGATTCAATTGCACCGTCGCGCCGGGTCAGGCTGAGGCAATGCTGCAGGCCATCGTCACCGATGCGTGCCAGGCCATTGCTGGCGGCGAGCGCCCGGCCGTCCTGCCACAGCACCTGGCCGGCAGCGACCACGACATTCCAGCCCCTGCCCTTGCGTTGCACCTGCGGTGCGGCCGGCGTGGCCGGTGCGCGCGCATCTGCGTCGGCCGTCGTCGCCGCGCTGCGTGGCGCGGCTGCGGCGGGCACCAGCTGCACGGTGGTGGTGGCGCCACGGGTCTTCACCTTGCCCGCCACCAGCAGGCCATCACCCACCTGCTTCGGTCGCTCCAGCACATAACGCCTGCCATCGGCCTCCAGGGAGATGCGGCGCTGATTGCCGAACAGTTCGGGCACCAGCACGGCCGGCAGCTTGGGCTGCACGCGGCCATCGTCCTGCACGCCGAATACGCCCTCGACCACCATCGACAGATAGCCGGCCACCGACCACAGCTGGCGTTCGGAGTTGACCACCGGGCCGCTCAGCACGCCCTCGTCAACATGCACCGCCTGGCTGACCAGCTCGTAGTTCTCCATGTTGGAACCGGCCAGCGCGGCGCCCTGCATCAGCGAGCGGATCTCGGCGGCGATGCGCGGTGCATCGTCCAGCTGGCGCGCCGCGCGCAGCGAATAGGCACTGACGAACGGCCAGATCGCGCGGTTGTGGTAGATCGGCTGCTGCGCCTCCTGCGGCCACACCACCGGGCTGCCGGCCGGCCCCATCGGATAGGCGGCCAATGCACGGCGCGCCCGCTCGGGTGGCAGCACTTCGGCCAGGATGCCCAGCGACAGGCCAAGCAGATCGACCTTGGCGTACGGCACCGGGTGCGCGGCCTCGCCGATGTAGCTCATGTACTGGCCGATATCCTCGCGCCAGAAGCGCGCATCGATCTGCTGCGCCAATGCATCGGCCCATGCCCTGTAGTCGGCCGCGCGGGCATCGCCGTGCTGCCCGGCCAGGCGTTCGGCCAGGCGCAGTGCCTGGTAGTGCAGCACGTTGGTGGACAATGCGTAGGAATCACCGATGAAACGCACGTCCTCGCGGGTCCAGTCTGGATAGGTCTGCTCGCGCCAGTCCAGGAAGGAGGTCTCGCCGCGGTACAGGCCCATCTGCGCGTCGAACACCATCGCGCGGTCCTGCGCCAGCGTGCCCTGCAGCGCCTGCCAGACCTGATCGGCAAACGCTCGGTCCTTCAGCAGGTGGCGTGCCGCCAGGAACCACACCACGCGATCACTGCTGATCGGCCAGCTGCCGCCGGAACCGGTGTCCTGCGCCACGAACAGGCCGGGCGTACGCCCGTCACGGGCTGCCGACAGCTTGAACTGCAGCGACTGCCGGGTGCGCTGCGGGTCCAGCCGCGCCAGCGCCAGGTCGGCGGCGAAGCTGACATCACGGGTCCACACATAGGGCCAGCGTGCACCGGTCTGGAAGCACTCGCACGGGACCGGCCGGCCCTCGTCGAACGCCGGATCACGGATCGCGTCCACGCGGTCCTGGGACATCTCCTGCTGGGCGAGCGCGAACAGGGCATCGAACATCACGCTGCCGGTCTGGCTGCGCATCGGTGCGGCTGCGATCTGCACTGCGCCCTTCGGCGCATGCAGCACGAAGCTGCCCTTGGCAGCGGCTTCGGCGCGCGCATGGCGACCGTCGAATTGCAGGTCGGCCGCCTGCGCGGTCGATCCCAGCGCTGCCCCCAGGGCAGCGGTCAGGCAAATGATCTTCAGCATCGAAGCGGCGGACCGGCTTGCGCCCGTCGGCCTCCCTCCCTCTCTGCACGCGTTGTAGGTCCGCACCGTCGTTGCCGGCGGGCGGGCGCGGCCCCTCCCTCAAGGTGCCTGGACCCCATGGTAGACGCGGGGCTGTCGGCTGCGTCCAGTTGCATACGTATTCATGGCATCGCGCGGTGGCGCGCCCGCCGCGCTGGCTTATGGTCCGGGTCTGCCAACGGCGCCTTGGGAGGGGAATTGCCGATGTCATCCACTGCTGTACGCGCGGTGTTCGCGCACATGCTTGGGCTGGCCCTGATCGGGTGGGCCACGCTGGTACAGGCCACGCCGCAGGTGGCCAGCGTCGAATCGCCGGGCAAGGTATTGAAGGTCAGTCTGCTGCTGGACGGCGGCACCGCCCGCTACCGTGTCGAGCGCCTGGGCGACACCGTGGTGGAGGATTCGAAGCTGGGCTTTGCCCTGCGCGACGGTCGCCTGGACCGCGATTTCGCCCTGCTGGGCCAGCAGCGGCGCAGCGTCGATGACACCTGGGAGCAGCCGTGGGGCGAGCGCCGGCTCACCCGCAACCACTTCAACGAGCTGACCGTGCAGCTGGCTGAAACCACCGGCCGCAAGCGGCGGCTGGATGTGGTGTTCCGCGTCTACGATGATGGCCTTGGCTTCCGGTATGTGTTCCCTGAGCAACCGAACCTGCGCGAAGCCATCATCGATGACGAACTGACCGAGTTCGCCATCGCGCCCGAATCAACCGCCTGGTGGATTCCCGCCGGCGAACCGATCCACTACGAATACCTGTATCAGCGCACGCCGCTGCGCGAAGTGCCGCTGGTGCATACGCCGATGACCCTGCGCAGCCGCGATGGCCTGCACGTGGCGATCCACGAGGCAGCGCTGGTGGACTATGCCGGCATGTGGCTGCGGCGCACCGAGGGGCAGCGCCTGCGCGCGCAGCTGTCGCCCTCGGCCGAAGGCTGGAAGGTACGCCGCACCCTGCCCTTCGCCACGCCGTGGCGCACGCTGCAGATCGCCGATCGTGCCGGTGGCCTGGTCGAATCGGACCTGATCCTCAACCTCAATGAACCCAACGCGCTGGGCGATGTCAGCTGGGTGAAGCCGGCCAAGTACCTGGGCGTGTGGTGGTCGATGCACCTGGACAACGAGAGCTGGGCAACCGGACCGAAGCACGCGGCCACCACCGCCAAGACCAGGAAGGTGATCGACTTCGCCGCCGCGCATGGCTTCCGTGGCGTGCTGGTGGAAGGCTGGAACCCGGGCTGGGACGGCAACTGGGTGGGCAATGGCTACGACTTCGATTTCACCCGTGCCACGCCCGATTTCGATATCGAAGCGCTGTCGGCGTATGGCCTGAAAAAGGGTGTGCACCTGATCGGCCACCATGAAACCGGCTGCGCCATCGAGCACTACGAGGACCAGCTGGGCGCCGCGCTGGACCTGTACGCACGGCTGGGCGTGGACCAGTTCAAGACCGGCTACGTCTGCGACGATGGCCAGGTCGACCGCCGCAACCCCGCGGGGGGCCCACTGTGGCGCGAGTGGCACGACGGGCAGTTCATGGCCCGCCACCACCTGAAGGTGGTGCAGGAAGCTGCGCGCCGGCATCTGTCGGTCAACCCGCATGAGCCGATAAAGGATACCGGCCTGCGCCGCACCTATCCCAACTGGATCTCACGCGAAGGCGCGCGCGGCATGGAATACAACGCCTGGGGCCAGCCGCCGAACCCGCCCGAGCACGAGGTCAACCTGGTGTTCACCCGCATGCTGGCCGGGCCAATGGATTACACCCCCGGCATCCTCAGCCTGAAGGGCCGCCACGGCCAGGCCATTCCCAGCACGCTGGCCCGCCAGCTTGCCCTGTACGTGGTGCTGTACAGCCCGATCCAGATGGCCGCGGACCTGCCCGAACACTACCTGCAGCATCGCGAGGCGTTCCGTTTCATCGAGGACGTGGCGGTGGACTGGGAGCAGAGCCGCGTGCTCGATGGCGAAGTGGGTGACTACGTGACGATCGTGCGCCGCGACCGCAACAGCCGCGACTGGTTCCTCGGCAGCATCACCGACGAACACGGCCGCGTGCTGCCGGTACCGCTGGGCTTCCTGGAGCCAGGCGTGCGCTATCGCGCCGAGATCTACCGCGATGGTGAAGGCGCTGATTTCCGCAGCAACCCGTTCGCGTTCGCACGCGAAACCCGCGAGGTGACCAGTGCCGATGCACTGACGCTGGTGCTGGCACCGGGCGGTGGGCAGGCCATTCGCTTCACGCCCATCCACTGAACGTTTTCCTACCTGCGCTCCCGTAGCGCCCGAGCCCATGCTCGGGCGGCGGTGCGTAGCACCGAAACGCAGCCGAGCATGGGCTCGGCTCTACCGAACAAGGCACCTGAAAGCGATTACAACCCTGCAGACGCCATTGAATACGTATGCAGGGTGATTCCCGCGAAGAACGCGCTGCCTACCATAGCGGCGACGACAGCGGCCACCGCGTCGCACGTTCACGGCCCCGCCGGAACGCTCACAAATCGATCTGCAACATTGCCTGGGAGGGGAAAATGTTGAACCACAAGCGCAGCGCGCTGAGCATCGCGCTGGCCGTTGTCCTGGCGCCGACGCTGGCGTCGGCACAGTCCACGCAGAACACCACCACGCCGGCCGGCACCGCCGCCACCAACCTGGATACGGTGCAGGTCACCGGCATCCGCCGCGGCATCGAGAGCGCGATCGCGGTCAAGCAGGACGCCACCTCGGTGGTCGAGGCAATCTCCGCTGAAGACATCGGCAAGCTGCCCGACGTCAGCATCGCCGAATCCATCTCGCGCCTGCCCGGCCTGGCCGCCCAGCGCGTGGCCGGCCGTGCGCAGGTGATCAGCGTGCGCGGCCTGTCGCCGGACTTCGCCACCACCCTGCTCAATGGTCGCGAAGTGGTCAGCACCGGCGACAACCGCGGCGTCGAGTTCGACCAGTACCCGTCCGAGCTGGTCAACGGCGTGACGGTGTACAAGACCCCGGACGCGGCGCTGGTCGGCCAGGGCCTGTCAGGCACCATCGACATGCAGACCGCGCGCCCGCTCAGCTTCGGCGAGCGCGTGATCGCGGTCAGTGGCCGCTACCAGAAGAGCTCGCTGGGCCGCGCCGCCAACACCGATCCGTACGGCAACCGCTTCAGCGCCAGCTACATCGACCAGTTCCTGGACAAGACCCTGGGCATCGCCATCGGCTATGCGCACAGCGACATGCCGATCCAGGAGAACCAGGTCGGCCTGTACGAGCCGTGGACCACCGAGCACACCGACAAGGGCGACCGCCCGGGCGTGGGTGCCGGCACCTACTTCTCCGATGGCATCAAGGCGCTGCGCCGCACCGGCAACAACAAGCGCGACGGCGTGATGGCCACGATCCAGTTCCGCCCGAACAACAGCTGGACCAGCACCTTCGATGCCTTCCACACCGAAGCCGAGCAGATCGACACCGCCAACCAGTTCGAGCTGAACCTCAGCAACTACAACGGCAACTACACCCCGGGCCTGCTGGTCAGCAACCCGCAGGTCAACGCCAACGGCTCGTTCACCGGCGGCACCGCCAGCGGCGTGTATCCGCTGGTGCGCGGCATGTACAACAAGCGCAAGGACAAGATCGATGCGTTCGGCTGGAACAACGAGTTCAACTTCGGCGGCGTCAAGCTGGTCGCCGACCTGAACTACTCCAAGGCCACGCGCGACGAGCTGAACCTGGAAAACAACCTGCAGCTGACCCCGATGCCGCAGCTGGACACGGTCGGCGTGTCGATCCGCCAGGACGGCTTCTCGCAGATCACCCCGGGCCTGAACTACTCCAACCCCGATGCGCTGTTCCTGACCAACACGATCTACGGCTCCGGCTACGGCAAGGTGCCGCAGGTGGAAGACCGCCTGAAGGGCGGCAAGCTGGCTGCCACCATCGCCCTTCCTGATGCCATCGCCTCGTGGGCACCGGACATCGACATCGGCGTGAACTATGCCGACCGCCGCAAGGTGAAGACCCAGTCCGAAGGCAACATCCTGCTCGGCGCACAGGGCGATGCCAACATCGCCTCGGACCTGCAGTACCGTCCGGTGGACCTGGGCTTCGCCGGCCTCGGCACCATCCCGGCCTGGAACGTACCGGCCGCTGTGGGTCGTTACATGACCTTCAACCCGGTCGACAACCTGGACTACTTGATCCCCAAGTCGTGGACGGTCGAAGAGAAGATCACCACCGCCTGGGCGCGCCTGAACATCAACACCGACATCGGTGAAGTGGGCGTGCGCGGCAACATCGGCGTGCAGATGCAGCACACCGACCAGAGCTCGGATTCGCGCTACTTTGACCGCTCCCGCCCAGCGGGCGAGAACGTTCTTCCTATCGCCAGCGGGAAAACTTATAACGATTGGTTGCCGAGCCTGAACCTGGCCTTCCTGTTCCCGCACCAGCAGACCCTTCGCTTCGCCGTCGCCAAGCAGGTCGCACGCCCGCGCGTGGATCAGATGCGCGCCGGTCTGGATTTTGGTGTTGCCCGAGAAACCGGCAAGCCCGGGGCCAGCGGCGGCAACCCCCTGCTGGATCCCTGGCGTGCAACCGCGGTCGACTTGTCTTACGAGAAGTACTTCGGCGAGAAGGCCTACGTAGCGGCGGCGATCTTCTACAAGGACCTGAAGAGTTACGTCTATACGCAGACAATTGATGGTTATGATTTCAGCGACCAAGTGGCCAACTGGGTTTCTCAACCAGGTGATGCGCCGGTGCTGACCACCGGCACCTTCTCCGCGCCGCAGAACGGCAAGGGCGGCACGCTGAAGGGCCTGGAACTGACCGCATCGTTCCCGCTGGACATGCTGACCGACAGCCTGCGTGGCTTCGGCCTGCAGGCCAGCGCGACCTTCAACAAGAGCGACATCACCATCCTGGATCCGGAGAGCGCCTCCAGCGTGGGCAGTGAACCGATCAGCCTGCCGGGCCTGTCCAAGCGCGTGTACAACTTCACTGCCTATTACGAGCGCAGCGGTTTTGAAGCACGCGTCAGCCAGCGCCGGCGGTCGGACTTCATCGGTGAGATCGGCAACTTCAACGGCAACCGCAGCCTGCGCTATGTCGTCGGCGAAAACGTGACCGATGCGCAGGTCAGCTACACCTTCAGCGACAGCAGCGCCCTGCGTGGCCTGACCCTGCTGCTGCAGGGCAGCAACCTGACCAACGAGCCGTACCGCACCTACGCCGGCAGCAAGGACCGCCCGCTGGAGTACATCGAATGGGGCCGCACCTACATGCTGGGCGTGAACTACAAGTTCTGAGGCAGCGCCGGGCCCTGCCCGGCAGCCCGGACCCGGTAGTGCCGGCCGCTGGCCGGCAACAGAAAACAGGGAGCAGGACCGGAAACCCGCTGCGCAGGCAGCGGGTTTTCCTTTGCGCGGATGCCGGCCGCTGGTCGGCAAGGCCCAGCCACAAAAAAGGGACGGGGCGCTTCGGCCCCGTCCCCGCAAGTACCGCCACCGGAGAAAACGGTCAGCTGCGTCGGGCGCAATACACCGCGCGTGGCGGCAGCTGGAGTTCATTGCCCTGCACCGTGCCCGCATCCGGGCCCGGTACCACCACCTGCTGCCAGTTGCCCGGCGGCAGCGGATGGCTCACCGCTTCGGCCGACAGGTTGAAGGCCAGCAGGAGGGTTTCATCTGCAAGCATACGCTCGAACAGCAGCACGGGCTCGGCGCTTTCAAGAAATCTGATGCTGCCATGCAGGAGGGCCGGCTGGGTATGCCGCCAGGCCAGAAACGCGCGGAACGCCGCCAGCACCGAATGCGGGTCGCGCTCCTGCACGGCGACCGCCGCGGCCCGGTGTTCGGCCGGGATCGGCAGCCAGGGCTGGCCAGTGGTGAAGCCGGCCAGCGGTGCATCGGTCCACGGCAGCGGGGTACGGCAGCCGTCACGGCCCTTGAAATTCGGCCAGAAGGTGATGCCATAGGGGTCCTGCAGGGCCTCGAACGGCACCTCGGCCTCGGCCAGGCCCAGCTCCTCGCCCTGGTACAGGCAGACCGAACCGCGCAGCGAGCACAGCATCGCCACCAGCATCCGCGCCAGGCGCGGGTCGGCGGGGTGGCCGCCCCAGCGGCTGACCGCGCGCTCCACATCGTGGTTGGACACCGCCCAGCACGGCCAGCCTTCGGTCATCGCTGCTTCCAGGCGCGAGACCGTATCGCGGATGTAGGCCGCACTGTAGTCGTCCACCAGCAGCTCGAAGCTGTAGCCCATGTGCAGGCGGCCATCGCGGGTGTACTCGGCCGTGGTGGCCAGCGAGTCTTCCGAAGAGATCTCGCCCAGGCTGACCGCCCCCGGGTATTCGTCCAGCAGCGCGCGCAGGCGCTCCAGGAACGGCAGGTTCTCCGGCTGCGTGTTGTTGTAGTAGTGGTACTGGTAGGCGTACGGGTTGTCCGGGCTGAAGCCGCGCCCCACCCGCTTGTCGGCGGGCTTGGCCGGGTTGTCACGCAACTGTGCGTCGTGGAAGCAGAAGTTGATCGCATCCAGGCGGAAGCCATCCACGCCGCGGTCGAGCCAGAAGCGCAAGTTGTCCAGGGTCGCCTGCTGCACGTCCGGGTGATGGAAATTCAGGTCCGGCTGGTCGACCAGGAAGTTGTGCAGGTAGTACTGCTCACGGCGCGGCTCCCACTGCCAGGCGCAGCCGCCGAACAGCGACAGCCAGTTGTTGGGCGGGGTGCCATCCTCGCGCGGGTCGGCCCAGACGTACCAGTCGGCCTTCGGATTGCTGCGGTCCTGGCGGCTCTCACGGAACCACGCATGCTCGATCGAAGTGTGGCTCAGCACTTGGTCGATCATCACCTTCAGGCCCAGGCCGTGGGCCTTGGCCAACAGGCGGTCAAAGTCGTCCAGGCTGCCGAACAGCGGGTCGACATCGCGGTAATCGGCGATGTCGTAGCCGAAGTCGGCCATCGGCGACCTGAAGAACGGCGAGATCCAGATCGCATCCACGCCCAGCGCGGCAATGTGGTCCAGGCGCTGGATGATGCCGGGCAGATCGCCCACGCCATCGCCATTGGCATCGAGGTAACTGCGCGGGTAGATCTGGTAGATGACGGCTCCGCGCCACCATGGATAGTGCGACATCGACAGCCCCCCTCCGGGCATGCGGGACCCGCCGGCAGCGGGCCGAAATCCTGATCCGGCAAGCTTAGCGGCGGGCTCCCAGGCATGGCGCAACCTGCATACGTATTCACGCGGAGGGCCGCGCAGGCCGGGCTGGAATTGCCGCTCGGGCCGGTTTGCGCCCGAATTCACGGCCAGCGCCTATAATCGGTGGTGAGCCTGAAAGCCTGATCGCATGACCATCACCGAAGACACCCGTCCCGCCCTGGGCCTGCCCCAGATCCAGTCGCTTGCCGCGGCCGACATGGCCGCCGTCGACGCCCTGATCCGGCGCCGGCTGTCCTCGGACGTCGTGCTGATCAACCAGATCGCTGACCACATCATTTCCGCCGGCGGCAAACGCCTGCGCCCGATGCTGGTGATGCTGGCCGGCCATGCGGTCGGCCAGGCCGGTCCGGAGCACCACCAGCTGGCGGCGATCATCGAGTTCATCCACACCTCCACCCTGCTGCACGACGACGTGGTGGACGAATCCAGCCTGCGCCGCGGCCGCAGCACCGCCAACGCACTGTGGGGCAACGCGCCCAGCGTGCTGGTCGGCGACTTCCTGTACTCGCGCAGCTTCCAGCTGATGGTCGAGCTGGAGCGCATGCCGGTGATGCAGATCCTGGCCGACGCCACCAACCGCATCGCCGAGGGTGAAGTGCTGCAGCTGCTGCACGTACACAACCCGGATACCGACGAAGCCGCCTACCTGCGCGTGATCGAGCGCAAGACCGCGGTGCTGTTCGCCGCCGGCACCCGCCTGGGCGCGCTGGCCAGCGGCGTGGATGAAGCGACCCAGCAGGCCCTGTTCGACTACGGCATGCACCTGGGCTACGCGTTCCAGATCGCCGACGACGTGCTGGACTACTCGGCCAACGCCGAGGAGCTGGGCAAGAACCTGGGCGACGACCTCGCCGAGGGCAAGGCCACGCTGCCGCTGATCCACGCGATGGCCCACTCCGACAACGCCACCCGCGAGCGCCTGCGCACCATCGTGCAGGACGGTGACGCCTCGGCGATGCCGGAAGTGCTGGCCGCGATCCGCGCCACCGGCGGCCTGGAGTACAGCCGCGCGCGTGCAGAGGAATATGCCGAAGCCGCCGAGCGCGCGCTCGATGGCCTGGGCGACAACGATGCCGTGGCCGCCCTGCGCGGCCTGGCCCGCTACGCGGTGCAGCGCTCGCATTGACCGGCTGAGGTGTGCTGACCAACGGTCGGCACCCACCAAACCGGCATTCCGGTGGGTGCCGACCGTTGGTCGGCACTGAAGCATCGGTAGTGCCGGCCGCTGGCCGGCATTCCCGATGACATCCGCAGCATCATGAGGTTGCCGGCCAGCGGCCGGCACTACCACTGCACGAATCAACGTTTCTCGAAGCGTTCCTCGAAGAACTCATCCAGCGCCTTCCATGCGCGCTTCGCCGCCCGCTCGTTGTACTGGCACCCCGGCGGACTGTTGGCATCGCGCTCGGCGAAGCAGTGCACCGCACCGCTGTAGTTGGTGAACTCCCAATCGACCTTGGCCGCGTCCATTTCCTTCTGGAAGCCAGCGATGTCCTCGGCAGTCACGCTCCTGTCGTCTGCGCCGTTGAGCACCAGCACCGACGGATGGCTGCCACCGGCCTGCGCCGGCAGCGGTGAACCCAACCCACCGTGCAGGCTGACCACACCGGCCAGCGGCGCACCGGCACGGGCCAGTTCCAGCACCGTGGTGCCGCCGAAACAGAAGCCCACCGCGCCAATCCGGCCGGCATCGAGCGGCACCTTGCCCGCCTGCGCCCTGAGCACGTTCACCGCCTCCAGCGCACGTGCGCGCAGCAGCGGCCTGTCATTGCGCAGCTTGGTTGCCACCGGCCCGGCCTCGGCATCGGTCTTCGGCCGCACGCCCTTTCCGTAGACATCGGCCACCAGCACCACGTAATCATCGCCGGCCAGCTGCTTGGCCTTTTCGACCGCCGATTCGTTCACGCCCTTCCAGTTCGGCACCATCACCAGGCCCGGGCGCTTGTCGTTGTCGCCGTCGTCATAGACCAGCACGCCACTGAAGGTCGTGCCCTGGTGTTTCCATTCCACCGGCTGGGTCTTCATCGCCGCCCACGCCGGCATCGCCGCCAGCCCCAGGATCACCGCCACACCGCATCGCCAACGATTCATGCGCCTGCTCCGCAAGAAAAAGGGGACGGAGGGGATTAAGCCGCATTTGCCCCTCCCGCGTCGCATTCTGCATTGGCGACGTGACGCAGGTGTGGTTGGATACGACTTAATCCCCTCCGTCCCCTTTTTCCGTATGAACGTTGTTGACCGCTTTCTGTCTGGCCTGAACCCGCGCCTGCCTGCTGATGACGCCTCGCAATGGATCCACGTCCAGGGCGCCAGCGCCGAAGACCTGCAGCGCCTGCGTGTGCAGTGGCCGCAGGTGCCGGACAGCCTGGTCGAACTGCTGTCGCGCGTGGATGGCACCCACTTCCGCGAGTACCCCGGCGGCGAGGTCTGCGTGCTGATGCTCGGCTCGGACGTGGAGGACGGCGGCTATCCGTACTACCTGCGCTCGGTCGCACAGATCTTCGAGGACCAGCGGCAGTGGGACGACAGCATCCGTTCCATCTATGAAGAATGGCTGGATGACGAACCGGAGATCCTCGGCGAGGGCATCGACGCGGATCTGCCGATGAGCCGTCGGCTGTGCTTCTCGCACTGCATGAACAATGGCGGCACCTCGATGCTGTACCTGGATTTCGATCCCGCACCGGGTGGCACGGTTGGACAGGTGGTGCGCTACCTGCATGATCCGGACAGCTACGCGGTGATCGCGCCCAGCTTCGACGCCTACCTGCAGCAGCTGATTGACGGCGATTACGCGTTCATCGACGAAGATCTGTAGATCCACGCCATGCGTGGATAGCTGCACAGGATCCCGCCGGGGTCAGAGCCCTTTCCTGCGGAAAGGGATCCGACCCCTCACCCGATACCCAGCCCGGAAATCGCGCTGATGCTGTCCGGATCGAAGCCGGCCAGCTCGGCGAAATGACGTCCGCGCGCCACGTAGTCGCGGTATGCACCAAAGCTCGGTGCACCCGGCGACAGCAGCACCACCCCGCCCTGTTCGCCCAGCGCGGCGCGCGCCAAGGCCATCGCCTCGGCGAGATCGCCCGCCGCATGCAGGCCGAAGCGACCGGCGTCGGCCAGCGGCTGCAGCATCGCGTGGATGCGCGGGCCGTTGCTGCCCATGGTCACGATCTCCACCGGCGGCACATCGTGCGCCATGTGCTGCATGAAATCGGTCCAGTCCAGGCCACGGTCATGCCCCCCCACCAGCAGCGCGATTCGCTGGCCGGCGAAGCACTCCAGCGCGGCCAGGCTGGCATGCGGCGTGGTGCTGATCGAATCGTTGACGTAGGTCAGGCCATCGGCCACGCCGATGCGCTGCAGGCGGTTCGGCAGCGGACGGAAGTCCTGCACCGCCGGCGCAAGCGCCGCGGCATCCAGCCCCAGCGCTTCCAGCGCGGCCAGCACCGCGCACAGGTTGCCACGGTTGTGGCGGCCCGGCAGCGGCGTGTTGCGGGTATCAAACACGGCCTGCTCACCGCGATGCACGATGTCGCCGCGCATGTGCCAGCCCTGCGGCTGGTTGAACCAGACCACTTCGCTGTCGGGCAGCGACAGCGCGGCCAGGTGCGGATCGGCGGCATTGAGCACGGCGATGCGCGGTGCGGCTTCAGTCACCAGCCGCAGCTTGTCTTCGATGTAACGCTGTTCGCTGCCGTGCCAGTCCAGGTGTTCCGGGAACAGGTTCAGCACCACCGCCACCTGCGGGCGGCTGCCACTGCGTGCCACCTCACCGGTCTGGTAGCTGGACAGTTCCACCGCCCAGTACTCCGGCGCGGGCTGCGGATCCAGCACTTCCAGCAGCGGCAGGCCGATGTTGCCGACCAGGCCGGTGCGATGGCCGGCGGCACGCAGCAGGTGCGCAACCAGCGCGGTGGTGGTGCTCTTGCCCTTGGTACCGGTCACGCACACGGTGTCGTGCACGATGCCATCGTCGGCCGCGTGTTCGGCGAACCACAGCGCGGTGCCACCAATGAAGCTGGTGCCCTGCCCTGCAGCCGCCAGCGCGATCGGCTGGTAGGGGCTGATGCCGGGCGATTTGATCACCACGTCGAACGCGGCCAGCGCTTCAGCGGAAGGCTCGCCACGCACGTCCAGCGCGCCCTTCGTTTCCGCACGCGCCGCCTCGACCTCGGACGCCGGGCAGAACAGGCTCAATGCCAGCGTGGGCAGGCGCGCGCGCAGCACCGCAAACGCGGCGCGGCCCTCACGGCCCCAGCCCCACAGCGCGACGCGCTTTCCTTCAAGCTTCGAAATCTTCACGCACCCGTTCCCACAGCGCAGCTGGAACACGGTGCTCGCCCTGCAGCTGCAGCAGCGGTGCCAGTTCCAGTTCGGCGGCATCCAGCTGCGGCTGGATCTCGTTGCAGAAGCGCTTCACCAGCACGTCTTCCTTCCACTCCGGGCGCTGTGCCAGGGTCGCCATCGCCGCACGCGATTCGCGGCCTTCGCCCACGCACTCGAACGGCTTGTGGTCCTGGAATTCAAGCAGCGCATCGAAGCCAGCGGCCTGCTCGGCATCGTCCAGCAGGTTGCGGCCGAAGATGCGCACCAGGCGCGTCTTGGGCATGAACGGGGCCAGCGCCAGGAACACGAAATGGCATTTCGGGCAGACGCCGCACCAGCGGTTCACCGGGCGCTCGCCGAGGATGTGGAAGTTGCGGTTGCAACTGGAGAAATGCGCGTCGTAGAAGTCACTCTTGGCGAACTGGCGGGCCACCGCCAGCTCGGACATCGGGCGCAGCAGCGAGTAGTACTGCAGGTCCGCCGCCACGTACTTCTGCACATGGCTACCGAAGGCCTGCTCGCAGGCCCACCCCTTGGACCACTGGTGGTTCACTTCGCCGGTGCCTGGAATCTGGCTGCCGTAGCTGGCCGAGCGCTCGTTGGAGAACACGACCTGGTCCACGCCGTGCAGCAACGCGGCCAGCACCATGATCGCCGAGTTCACCACCGTCACCGGGATATGGCCGTTCCAGGCGCCCTGGCGGTTCAACTCGAACAGTTCCGGTGCCAGCGTGCGGCCCAGGTTCAAGGTCGGCAGGCCAGTGCGCTCGGCGCACGCACGGATCAGCTGCGAGCCACCGATCCAGGTCACGGTCTCGTCCACGCCGGCACGGCGCAGCGCTTCGATGCTGACCAGCGAATCCTTGCCGCCGCCGATGGCCACCAGCGCATGCGGCTGCAGGCCCAGCGCCGGCGCCTGCACGGCCTCGCCCTGCACCGGCAACCGGAAGCGGCCGCGCAGGTTCAGGCCGTTGCGGTAGGCGAATTCGCCCAGGCCGTTGAGGTAAATGGTCTCCACCAGCGCGGCGGTATCGGCATCGATGCTGTAGCTGTCGATGCTGACCGTATCCGGTACGCCGGCCTTGTAGTAGCTGACACCGGCGATCAGGTGCAGCAGCTGCAGCGCGCGCTGCACGGCGGCGCTACGCGCTTCGTCCAGCACGAACGGGGCGCCGGGCACGGTGATGGTTTCCACCATCTCCGGGCCGTCATCGAAGGCGTAGACCAGCCTGGCCACGCCGGTATCCGCGGCGAATTCGCAGCGGACGAAGCGGAAGCGGGAAACCTGGTGTTTGTCGAAAGCAGTCATGGTGTATCCGGTCAGGCACGGGCCCGCGCGATGGCGCGGGGCGTGTCGGTGGGCGGGTGCAGGGCGCGCGCGGTGGTCATTCGATCACGTCTTCGCGCGGCAGCATCCGCTGGTTGTAGGTGTTGGCCATCACATAGCCGTACGCGCCGGCGTCGGCGATCAGCATCACGTCGTCCGGCGCAGTTGACACCGGCAGCTTGCGGCGCTTGCCGAACACATCGCTGGATTCGCAGATCGGGCCGACCACATCGAACGCCGCTTCGGCATAACCACCCTGGCGGCTGAGGTTCTCGATGTCGTGCCAGGCGTCGTACAGCGCCGGGCGCATCAGCGTGTTCATGCCGGCATCCAGGCCCACGCGGCGCACGCCGTCCTTTTCCACCACCTGGGTGGCATGGGTCAGCAGCACGCCCGATTCGGCCACCAGGTAGCGGCCCGGCTCGATCGCCAGGCGGAATGCCGGGTGCAGCGCCTTGACCTCGGCCAGGCCCTCGGCCCAGGCGTCCAGGTCGAACGGCTCGTCTTCGTCGCTGTACGGAATCGGCAGGCCGCCACCGATGTCGATGGTGTGCACGCTGCCGATGCGGCGGGCGAAGCCGGCCAGCTCATCGCACATCAGGCGCCAGTGCTGCGCGGTTTCCACGCCACTGCCCAGGTGCGCATGCAGGCCGACCACGCGGCTGCCCAGCTCGGTGGCCGCGCGCACGAACTCGTCCACGCGGGCGATCGGCAGGCCGAACTTGGACTCCTTGCCGCCGGTGCGGACCTTGGCATGGTGGCCTTCGCCACGCCCCAGGTCGACGCGCAGCCACAGCTCGCGGTTGCGGAACAGGTCCGGCCAGCGCTGCAGCGCTTCGACGTTGTCGACGGTGACGGTCACGCCAAGGGCGAACGCCGCCTCGTACTCGCTGCGCGGGCAGAAGCTGGGAGTGAACAGCACGCGCCGCGGCGACAGCTCCGGCAGGTGCTGGAACACATGCTTCAGCTCGCCGTACGAGACGCACTCCAGCCCGAAGCCCTCGGCTTCCAGCAGCTGCAGGATGGCCGGGTGGCTGTTGGCCTTGATCGCGTAGTAACGCTGGTCGATCGGCTTGATCGCGGCCAGCGCGCGGGCGCGGGCGCGCACCGTCGGCAGGTGGTAGACATAGCGCGGCGTACCGGCATCGGCCAGCTGCAGCAGGTGCGCACGCTGGCCGCGCCACCACGGCGTGCCGCGCGGGCGCACGGTGCCGGCAATCTCGCGCCAGCGCGGGCCGAACACTTCGGTTTCTTCCACCGGCATCGCGCCGCTGTCGATCAGCTCGGCATGCAGGATCGGCAGCAGGCCATCGGCATCGGCCTCGTCGATGACGAAGGTCAGGTTCAGGTCGTTGGACGACTGCGAAATCATGTGCACGCGCTCGCGGCCGAAGGTGGCCCACACGTCCGACAGCTTGTGCAGCAGAGAACGCATGCCACGGCCGACCAGGGTGATCGCCGCGCACGGCACGATCACCTTCACCTTGCAGATCTGCGACAGGTCGGCCGACAGCGCGGCCAGCACATCGGTGTTGACCAGGTTCTCGGACGGATCCAGCGACACGGTGACGTTGGTCTCGGCCGAACCGATCAGGTCCACCGACAGGCCATGCTTCTTGAACAGGTTGAACACATCGGCCAGGAAGCCGACCTGCTGCCACATGCCGATGCCTTCCATCGACACCAGCACGATGCCGTTGCGGCGGCTGATCGCCTTGACGCCTGGTACCGGTGCAGCACTGCCGTCAATGCTGGTGCCCGGCAGTTCCGGACGCTCGGTATCGAGGATGGCCATCGGCACGCCTGCATCGCGGCACGGCTTGATCGAGCGCGGATGCAGCACCTTGGCACCAGTGGTGGCGATTTCCTGCGCCTCGTAGTAGTCCAGGCGGGTCAGCAGGCGCGCGTCCGGCACATCCTTCGGGTTGGCACTGAACATGCCCGGCACATCGGTCCAGATTTCCACGCGGCTGGCGCCGAGCAGCGCGCCGAAGTACGCCGCCGAGGTATCCGAGCCACCACGGCCGAGGATGGCGGTACCGCCATCGGCATGCCGCGAGATGAAACCCTGGGTGATCAGCAGGCGGGTCGGCTGCGCGCGGAAGCGCTGCATCCACTCCGCGTCGGCACGCCACTGGCAGTTCACCGACAGGCGCTGTGACCAGTCGCTCTGGTTCGGCTGCGGCGGCATCGCGTCCAGCCACTGGCGGGCATCCATCCAGCCCATGTCCAGGCCCGAGGCGTGCAGGTAGGCCGCGCCCAGCGTGGACGACAACAGTTCGCCCTGGCCCAGCACTTCGGCCTGCCACTGCAGCGGACGGGTGGCCGCACGCGGGTCGTCGAGCAGGCCCTGCAGTGCCGCCAGGCGCTCGGCCAGTACTTCGCGGCCCAGGCCCAGTTCGGCCAGGAAGCCTTCATGGCGTTCGACCAGCGCGGCCACGCGATCACGGCTGTCCGGCGCGCCATCGGCGATCGCGGTCAGTTCGTTGGTGACCCCGGACAGCGCCGACACCACCACCAGCACGCGCGAGCCGGTCTCTTCCGCGCGTTTTTTCGCCAGCTTCCCGATCGTGTCCCAGCGGTGACGACGCGACACCGAAGTGCCGCCGAACTTCAGTACGATCCAACGATCGACAAGGGGGGAAGCTGACATGGATTGGCTATGTAGAATGTGGGGAAGCCGCCCTTGGGGGCGGAACCTTTGATTCTAAGCGCAATATCCCCGTAGATGGCCCTCCTCCGTTACCTGCAGCTCGATGTCTTCGCCTCCCGCCCCGGAACCGGGAATCCACTGGGTGCCCTCCTGGACGCCGATGCGCTCTCCGGCGAGCAGATGCAGGCCCTGGCCGCCTGGCTGAACCTGTCCGAGACGGTGTTCTTCCTGCGCCCCAGCGCGCCCGGCGCCGACTACCACATCCGCATCTTCACCCCGACCCGTGAGCTGGCCTTCGCCGGCCACCCGAGCGTCGGCGCGGCCTGGGCGGCGGTGAGCTGCGGCCTGGCCCAGCCTCGCGACGGCGCCCTGCTGCAGCAGTGCGCGGCGGGGGTGCTGCCCGTGCGGGTGAGCGGCCCGGCCGAGGCACTCCAGATCCAGCTGGCCAGCCCACCGGCGCGGCAGCTGGCGACTGGCGCAGATGCGGCACCCGAAACACTGCTGGCCCTCGCCGCCAACGGGCACGTGCCCGAACTCTGGGACAACGGCGCGCGCTGGTGGCTGCTGCCGCTGCGCGATGCCGCCGCTGTGCGCGGCCTGGCGCCGGACATGGCCGCCCTGCGTGACTGGAGCCTTGCCACCGAGGCCACCGGCGTGGCCGTATTCGCCGACGAAGCCGGTACCGACCACACCCGTGTGGTGCGCGCATTCTGCCCCGCCGATGCGGCCAGCGTGCCGGAAGATCCGGTCACCGGCAGCGCCAATGCCCTGATCGCTGCCTGGCTGCGGCAGCGCAACGCCCTGCCCGGCCGCGAGGGCCACTACGTGGCCAGCCAGGGCCGCGAAGTCGGCCGCGATGGCCACGTGCAGGTGCAGGTCGACGCGCAGGGCACGGTCTGGATCGGCGGCCAGGTGCAGCCGGTCATCGACGGCCACCTTCGCTGGTAGCGCACGAAAAAAGGGGACGGAGGGAATTAAGTCGCTTATGGCACTTGGGGCACAAGCGACTTAATTCCCTCCGTCCCCTTTTTTGTGCCCCGCGCTACGCTATGCCGCCTGTTTACTGGAGTCCTGCCCGATGTCCACCCGCCGTTTCCTGCAGCTGGATGTGTTCTCCCCGCGCGCCGGTGCCGGCAATCCGCTGGCCGTGGTGCTTGATGCCGAAGGCCTGGACGATGCCAGCATGCAGGCCATTGCGCGCTGGACGCGCCTGCCAGAGACCACCTTCGTGTTCCCGCCGCAGGTCGCAGGCGCCAGCTACCGGCTGCGCATGTTCAGCCCGCAGAAGGAGGTCCCGTTCGCCGGCCATCCCAGCGTCGGCACCGCGCATGCGGTGCTGCAGGCGGGCCTGGCCGCGCCAGTCGACGGCGTGCTCGTGCAGGACGGCATTGCCGGTGCGCTGCCGCTGCGCGTGAACGGTGAGGGCGCGCAGCAGCGCATTGCCATCCGCACCCCGCGCGCGCAGCTGGCGGAGATCGCCGAGGCCACCGACCCGCGCCTGCAGGCGGCGCTGAAGGATTGGCCGCTGGGCTCGCTGCCGCCGGCGCGCATGCAGGGCGGGCGCAGCTGGTGGGTGGTGCAGGTGGCCGATGAAGCGGCACTGCGCGCACTGCGCCCGGACTGGGACGCGGTCGCGGCTCTGGCCGAATCCACCGACAGCATGGGCGTGTTTGCCTACGCCTTCAGCGATGGCAGCGAGGGCTTCGATCTTGCAGTACGTGCCTTCGTCGGCAATGGACGCCGCTTCGAGGACGCCGCCTCCGGCGCGGCTAATGCCGTGCTGGCCGCGTGGCTGGACCTGCGCGATGCGCTGCCCCGAGGCCGTGCACCGTTCGAAGTCAGCCAGGGCCGCGAAGTCGGCCATGACGCGCGCCTGACCCTGCGGGTCGATGAAGACGGCGAGGTCTGGTCGGGCGGGCAGGTGCAGACGGTGATTACCGGCACCCTTGATTGGTGATCGCGCTGGCGGGTGGTAGAGCCGAAGGCAGCGGCAGGAGCCGCTGCCAACGTCGGACGCGACGGCCCGGAGGGTGGCGGCCAGGAAGGCCGCCATAATGCTGGCCGGCTGTTACATGGGCCTCGGCATCATGCGGTTGCCGGCCCGCGGCCGGCACTACCGTGGCTCAGCCCAGTTCGGCTTCCAGGCTGATCGGCACCGCGCTCAGCGCCTTGGACACCGGGCAGTTCTGCTTGGCGTCATCGGCAATGGCACGGAACTGTGCGGCGTCGATGCCCGGCACCACGGCCTTCACCTTCAGCCGGATCTGCGACAGCTGCGGCCCGCCCTCCAGGGACAGATCGACCTTGGCCTCGGTGTCCAGCGAGGTCGGGGTGAAGCCGGCCTCACCAAGCTTGGCCGACAGCGCCATGGTGAAACAGCCGGCGTGCGCGGCGGCGATCAGCTCCTCCGGATTGGTGCCCTTCTCGTCGCCGAAGCGGCTGTTGAAACCGTAGCGGGTCTTGTCCAGCAGCCCGCTCTGCGGCGTGCTCAGCTGTCCCTTGCCCGACTTCAGATCGCCTTCCCAGTGCGCGGTGGCGTGTCGCGAGATTCCCATGTGCTGCTCCTGCGTGGCGGTGATGAACGGCCACTCTCGCACGGGACGCGTTAGCCCTGCGTCGCTCCGCCGCATGCCGCACGTCCGCCGGACATCGGACAGCTGGTCACTTCTTCGCCAGACCGACGTGGACTTTTCCCTTGTTTTCAGTGGTTTCGCACATTCCAGCAACGGGCAGGCAGCAGCCATCGCGCACGCTGCAGCGCCCCCGCCCCCCCACCGCCGGCCATGTACTGAATCGGCCTGGATATGAAAAAACATGCACTTTCCGCGCTTCGGGCTATTGGCGGCGCCCGAGAGTTGCCCTACATTGCGCTTGCCGACGGGGTTCGGCGCCGACCACACAACCAACCGTTCACGGAACAGGAAACCATGGCAAAGACCGCTAAGAAGGCTGCCCCGAAGAAGGCAGTGAAGAAAGTCGCGACGAAGGCAGCCGCCAAGCCGGCCGCTCCGAAGCCGATCAAGGAAGTGCTGACCAAGTCCGGCCTGGTTGCACACATCGCTGAAGCCTCCGGCGTCATCGCCAAGGACGTCCGCGCTGTGCTGGCCTCGCTGGAAAGCGCCGTCGCCTCCTCGGTGCACAAGAAGGGCGCTGGCTCGTTCACCCTGCCGGGCCTGCTGAAGATCACCACCGTCAATGTGCCGGCCAAGCCGAAGCGCAAGGGCATCAACCCGTTCACCAAGGAAGAGCAGTGGTTCGCTGCCAAGCCGGCCACCACCAAGCTGAAGGTGCGTCCGCTGAAGAAGCTGAAGGACGCCGCGCTGTAAGCGCGCGCCCCAACGCGGGTTCCGACGGGACGGCTCTGGCCGTCCCGTTTTTTTTGTCGCACCACACCCCGCAACACAGCGTTGCCGCGGCCCCAGCAATCCCCGTACAGGCCCGCCAGCATTGGCTGCCGGTGCTCCGCAAAGGGCGCGGAACGTACCGGGTGGAACACTGCGTGCAGCGCCGGCCGTCGCCGCCGGCCGTGGCCTTGCCTATGGTGGGCACATCCTCCACAGCTACGGCGAGCACACCCTCATGGCCAGCCCCTCCACCCGCTACCGGATCTCGGTAACCCCGATCGAAAAGGACGGGCTGCAGTGCACCGGGCGCTGCACCATCGAACTGGAACACCGCGCCGGCCGCGACCTGATGCGCCTGCTGGAAGCGGCCCCGCGTACCGCCGGCATCAGTGGCGACGAGCGCGCGACCCTGGTGATCGCCACCCAGCTGCTGCGCGACATCGTACAGCGCCACGCCGAGACCGACGGCCACGCACTGGCTGCCATCGCCGGCCAGGTCCTGCCGGCGCTGGACGCGCTGGAGCAGCTGCCCTCCTCCCGCTGATAGCGGCGCAACCGATACACTGCCGCCCTCCAGGTTGCCTCGGGGAGGAGGCGGGCATGCGCAGGATCCTGTTCCTGATCGCACCACTGGTGCTGCTGGGTTGTTCACGCCCGGCGGCACAGACGAATGATCACATCACGGCAGCGTCCGCTCCCGTCGCCGCAGCAGCGGACACCGGTCCCGGTCCCGTTCCCGCAGCATTGCAGGCGAGCGATATGACGCTGCTGTCCGCCGTCGACGACGGCGCAGAGCCGCCGTCGACGATGCTCAACCGCTACGTCGCCGCACTGCTCAACCGCGACCGCGCCGCCAGCGATGCTGCCTGGACGATCCCACCCGGCGACCCGCGGCATGCAGACGACGCCGCGCTGCGGCAGCTGCAGGACCTGCGCACGCTGCGCCTGCACAGCGATACCCCGATCGCCCGAGATGACCGGCAGCCACCGCGGCTGCTTGAAGTCCCTGTGCAGATCCGTGCGGCCACCGCCAATGGCACGTTCCGCTTCGGCGGCTGGTACCGCGTGCAGCCCAGCAGCGATGGCAGCGCCTGGCAGATCCAGTCGGCACAGCTGCGTCCAACGCTGGACTGAACCGTTGCAGCGGCATGCACGCGCGATTCAGCCTGCGCGGCTACTCTTTGATCCATCCATCTGCTTCCCACCGGTCACCGACATGCGCCTGCGTTCCCTGATGACCCGCCTCGCGGCCTCCACCGTGCTGATCGCCGCTGCGATCGGTGCACAGGCGGCTCCCTCCATTTCCGGCCGCGAACTGTCGGTGGGCGCCAGCGACGTGCAGCAGTACCTCGATGGCAGCTTCCCGCGCACCCAGGACGCCCTCGGCGGCCTGATCGCCCTGACCATGAGCCACCCGCAGCTGAGCCTTCCGGCCGGCGAACGGTTGAACCTGGGCATGGACGTCGCGCTGGCCACCGCCGGCGGCAACCCGGCCCGACTGGGCACGGTGAAGCTCAGCAGCGGCCTGCGCTACGACGCGCAGACCCAGGGCTTCCACCTGCAGCAGCCGAGCGTGGATGACTTCACCCCGGCCAACCAGGGCGGCCGCCTCGACTCGCGCACCCGTGGCCTGCTCAATGCGTGGCTGAGCGACTACGCCCAGCGCGAACCGATCTACAAGCTGGACCCGGCCGTGGCCGGGGTGCTCGGCGCCCTGCAGGTGCAGTCGGCACAGGTGAAGAACGGCAAGCTGGTGGTCACTTTCAACCAGAACCTGGGCAACCTGGTACCGGCAGGCGTGCTGGGCAAATGAGGTGGTGCCGGCCGCTGGCCGGCAGCACGTCACTGCATCTGCCGGCCAGCGGCCGGCACTACCGGTAGCGCATCAGGCGGCAAGCGCTTTTACCACCGCCTCGCTGAAAGCCGGAATGTCATCCGGCTTGCGGCTGGTGATGACGTTGCCGTCGACCACCACCTCGGCATCGCGCCATGTCGCACCCGCGTTCGCCAGATCCTGCTGCAGGGAAGGCCAGGAGGTCAGCTCGCGGCCATCGGCCAGGCCGCTGTTGATCAGCAGCCACGGGCCATGGCAGATCGCCGCCACGGGCTTGCCGGCTTCATCCACTGAACGGATGAAGGCCAGTACGGCATCATCGGTGCGCAGTGTGTCCGGATTGATGACCCCGCCGGGCAGAACCACCGCATCGAAGCGTGCAGGATCCGCCTCATCCAACGGGATATCCACCGCGACGGCGTCGCCCCAGTTCTTCTCCTTCCAGCCCTTGATCGTCGCTTCCTTTGCGGGCGAGACCACGCTGACGCGCGCCCCTTCCGCTTCCAGCAAACGCTTGGGTTCGATCAGTTCAGACTGTTCGAAGCCGTGGGTGGCAAGGATGGCAATCTGCTTGCCCTTCAATCGCTCTGCCATGGAGGCACTCCGGTTGGGGGAGCCTACAGAATGGAAGAACGGCCCTTGCGCGGCGGTGACCCTGTCGTGCACGGCAGGTGGAGAGCCGCCGGGTGGTGCCGGCCGCTGGCCGGCACCTGGATTGCGCCTTGCCGGCCGGCGGCCGGCACTACCCGGTACCGATCAGCGCTTGGGCTGCAGCATCGTGCCGGTGCACTTGGGCGAGCCGCAACGGCACTCCCAGATCTTCTTCAGCTTGGCGGTGTGGCGCTCGGCCAGGGTGATGCCGTAGTTGTAGGTCAGCTCCTCGCCGGCCTTGATATCACGCAGTGCCTCGATGAACACCTTGTCGCCCCGGCTGTCGCCGTCCTCGTCCTCCTCGATCACCGCCTCGCAGTTCGGGTCGCAGCTGTGGTTTATCCACCGCGCGTCGTTGCCCTTGTAGTTGGCGTCGATCACCCAGTCATCGTTGAGGGTGAACAGGAAGGTATGGCCACTTTCGACGTCGCCGCTGTCATCGGCATCGACATCACCGTGGCTGCGCAGCAGGCCCTTGTACTGGATCACGCGCTCGCCCTGCTTGATCGGGGCCACGGCGAACACGCCGTTGCCATGGATGGCGGACTTGCGGGCTTGGATCTTCTTCGGCATCGGCGCGGGCTGTTTGCAGCGAATGGAATGGGGATTCTCGCCCATTCCGGGTGATTGCGAAAATCACCCCGTTGGCGCAGCATTGCGCCCCGGCAACGGCCGCGGTGTGTCCTCCCGGCCTGGCCCAAGCGCCGGCTGAATGCCCGGGTTGGATGGTGGCGAATAAAAGCGTACAATTTCAGTCCGCTTTAAGAACCACTCGCATCCCCATGTTGCGCGTCACCAAACTCACCGATTACGCCACCGTCGTGCTGACCGTGCTCGCCGCCCGTCCGGGCGAAGTGCTCAGTGCCACCGAGCTGGCCGAATTCACCGGTCTGGAGCCGCCCACCGTCAGCAAGGTGCTCAAGCCACTGGCCCA
The DNA here is from genome assembly GCF_049384825.1 of Stenotrophomonas sp. CASM106. NCBI lineage: Bacteria > Pseudomonadati > Pseudomonadota > Gammaproteobacteria > Lysobacterales > Lysobacteraceae > Stenotrophomonas > Stenotrophomonas sp. CASM106. The sequence continues at coordinate 166,370 of NZ_JBMRFS010000002.1, read as the reverse complement.
GGCCGGCCTGGTCGAAGGCCTGCGTGGCGTCCGTGGCGGCTACCGCCTGACCCGCCCGGCCATCGAGATCTCGCTGTTCGAAGTGGTCGAAGCGATGGAAGGGCCACTGGCCCTGACCGAATGCAGCCACGACCACCACCAGTGCGGCATGGCGCCCAAGTGCGGCGCGCGCAGCAGCTGGCGGCTGATCAACGACGTGGTCTCCGAGGCCCTGCGCGATGTCACCCTCGCGCAGATCCTGCCCCCTCTCCCCCTTGCCGATGACGAACAGCGCCGCACCATCGCTGTCGACGTCGTCTCCTGATCCGTAGGCAGCCCCCATGGCCACCGAAACCATCGAAAACGTCGCCCACGACGACACCCCCAACCGCGAGATCCACGAGCAGCTCGGCCGCAAGTATTCGGCCGGCTTCATCACCGAGATCGAGTCGGACTCCCTGCCGCCGGGCCTGGACGAGGACACCATCCGTGCCCTGTCGGCCAAGAAGGACGAGCCGGAGTGGATGACGCAGTGGCGCCTGGATGCCTACCGCCACTTCCTGACCCTGCCGATGCCGGACTGGGCCAAGCTGGAGATCGCGCCGATCGACCTGCAGGCGCTCAGCTACTACTCCGCGCCGAAGGGCCCGAAGTACGCCTCGCTGGATGATGTGCCGAAGGAACTGCTCGACACCTACGACAAGCTGGGCGTGCCGCTGCACGAGCGCGCCAAGCTGGCCGGCGTGGCGGTGGATGCGGTGTTCGACTCGGTATCCGTGGGCACCACCTTCCGCAAGGAACTGGCCGAGAAGGGCGTGATCTTCTGCTCGATGTCCGAGGCCATCAAGGAACACCCGGCGCTGGTGCGCCAGTACCTGGGCACCGTGGTGCCGGTCGGTGACAACTACTTCGCCGCGCTCAACTCGGCGGTGTTCTCCGATGGCAGCTTCGTGTTCATTCCCAAGGGCGTGCGCTGCCCGATGGAACTGAGCACCTATTTCCGCATCAACGCCGGCCACACCGGCCAGTTCGAGCGCACCCTGATCGTGTGCGAGGACAAGGCCTACGTCTCCTACCTGGAAGGCTGCACCGCGCCGATGCGCGATGAGAACCAGCTGCACGCCGCGGTGGTCGAGCTGGTCGCGCTGGAAGATGCGGAGATCAAGTACTCCACGGTGCAGAACTGGTACCCGGGCGACGAGAACGGCGTCGGTGGCATCTACAACTTCGTGACCAAGCGTGCCGAATGCCGTGGCGCGCGCAGCAAGGTCACCTGGACCCAGGTCGAGACCGGCTCGGCGATCACCTGGAAGTACCCGTCCTGCGTGCTGCTGGGCGACGATTCGGTCGGTGAGTTCCACTCGGTCGCGCTGACCCATCACCGCCAGCAGGCCGACACCGGCACCAAGATGATCCATGTCGGCAAGCGCACCAAGAGCAAGATCGTCAGCAAGGGCATCAGCGCCGGCCGTGGCCAGAACACCTACCGCGGCCTGGTGCGGGTGGACCGCAACGCCGAGGGCGCGCGCAACTACACCCAGTGCGACTCGCTGCTGATCGGCAAGCAGTGCGGCGCGCACACCTTCCCCTACATCGAGGTGAAGAACCCGGGCGCCACCGTCGAGCACGAGGCGACCACTTCCAAGATCTCCGATGACCAGCTGTTCTACTGCCGCGCCCGTGGCATCAGCCAGGAAGACGCGGTGTCGATGATCGTCGACGGCTTCTGCAAGCAGGTGTTCCGCGAACTGCCGATGGAGTTCGCGGTGGAAGCCAAGAAGCTGCTGGAAGTCTCGCTGGAAGGTTCGGTGGGCTGACCGCCCGCCCCTGCCCCTCGCAAACGCATTCTCTTTACCGGCGGGCCCTGGCCCGCCCCACGGAAACCCCCACCATGCTGAAGATCGAAAACCTCCACGCCCGCATCGGCGACAAGGAAATCCTCAAGGGCCTGTCGCTGGATGTGAAGCCCGGCCAGGTGCACGCCATCATGGGCCCGAACGGCGCCGGCAAGTCCACCCTGGGTAACGTCCTGGCCGGCCGCGACGGCTACGAAGTGACCGAAGGCAGCGTGCAGTTCGACGGCGTCGACCTGCTGGAGCAGGACCCGGAAGCACGTGCCGCCGCCGGCCTGTTCCTGGCGTTCCAGTACCCGGTGGAAATCCCGGGCGTGAACAACACCTACTTCCTGCGCGCGGCACTGAACGCCCAGCGCAAGGCGCGCGGCGAAGAAGAACTCGATTCCATGCAGTTCCTCAAGCTGGTGCGGCAGAAGCTGGCCGTGCTGCACCTGAAGGACGAACTGCTGCACCGTGGCGTCAACGAAGGCTTCTCCGGCGGCGAGAAGAAGCGCAACGAGATCTTCCAGCTGGCCGTGCTGGAACCGAAGCTGGCGATCCTGGACGAGACCGACTCGGGCCTGGACATCGACGCGCTGAAGAGCGTGGCCGACGGCGTCAACGCACTGCGCGGCGCCGAGCGTTCGTTCCTGGTCATCACCCACTACCAGCGCCTGCTGGACTACATCAAGCCGGACGTGGTGCACGTGCTGGCCGATGGTCGCATCGTCAAGAGCGGCGGCCCCGAGCTGGCGCTGGAGCTGGAAGCGCACGGCTACGATTTCCTGAAGGACCGGGTCGTGCCCGAGGCGGCGGTCTGATGAGCGCCCTGCTTGACTCCATGGCCCAGGCCTTCTGTGGCAGCGATGCGCGCCGCGAAGTGCTGGATGCGGCCCTGCGCGACGGCCTGCCCGCCGCCCGCAATGAAGCCTGGAAGTACACCTCGCTGCGCCAGCTGGAACGCCGTGCGTTCGCTGCAGCGCCGCTGCAGGGCCCGGCGCTGGACGCCGCGCTGCTGGACGACATCCCGGCGCCGCGCCTGGTGTTCGTCAACGGCCGCCTGGATGCCGCGCTGAGCGATGTGCAGGCCCTGCCGTCCGGCGTGCAGCTGCAGCCGCTGTCGGCCGCGCTGGCCGCTGGCGAAGACGCCGTGCGTTTCCTTGGCCGTCGCTACGAGCGCAGCGAAGAGATCTTCGCCCGGCTCAACGCCGCGCTGGCCGATGAAGGCGTGGTGCTGCGCGTGGATGAAGGCGTGCAGGTCGAAACGCCGCTGCAGCTGGTATTCGCCAGCGTCGCCGGGGAAGCCGACCTGGCCTGGCACCATCGCCACCTGATCGAACTGCGCGCCGGCGCCAGCCTCGGCGTGGTCGAGCATCGCTTCAGCGTGGGTGACTCCGCCCACCTGGACAACACCGTGCTGCATGCCCACGTCGCCCGCGATGGCGTACTCAAGCACGCCCGCGTGCAGGCCGGCAGCGCCCGCCAGACCAGCTTCCTGCGTACGGACGCGGTGCTGGCCCGCGACGCGCAGTACCACCGCGTGGACCTGGAACTGGGCGCCGCGCTCAGCCGCCACGAACTGAACGTGCGCCTGGAAGGCGACAACGCCCGGCTGACCGCCAACGGCGTGCTGCTCGGCAATGGCCGCCGCCACGTCGAGACCCGCCTGGGCATCGACCACATCGCGCGCGATACCGCCTGCGAGCTGCTGTGGCGCGGCGTTGCCGCCAACCGCAGCCGCGTGGTGTTCCATGGCGGCATCCAGATCCGCGAAGGCGCCGACGGCACCGACGCGAACCTGTCCAACAAGAACCTGCTGCTGTCGGCCGATGCCGAGATCGATACCCAGCCGACGCTGGTGATCGACGCCGATGAAGTGAAGGCCGCGCACGGCGCGACCGTCGGCCAGCTCGATGCCAATGCGCTGTTCTACCTGCGCTCGCGTGGCCTGCCCCAGGTCCAGGCGCAGGCACTGCTGAGCGCTGCGTTCTGCCATGAACCGCTGAAGATCCTGCCGGACGCGTTGCGCGAGCAGCTGGCACGCCGCCTGGACAAGGCCCTGGCCGAGGCGGGTGTGGCATGAACCTGTCCACGCCACGCCCGATCGAAGAACGCACCGGCGCCCCGGACTGGGATCGCGTCCGCCTCGACTTCCCGCTGCTGATGCGTGAAGTGCACGGCAAGCCGCTGGTCTATTTCGACAACGCCAACACCGGCCAGAAGCCGGTACAGGTGATCGGCGCGGTGGATGAGTTCTACCGCCGCTACAACGCCAACGTCAGCCGCGCGGTGCATGCACTGGGCAGCGAAGCGACCGACGCCTACGAAGGCGCACGCAACAAGCTGGCACGCTTCCTCAACGTGCGCGCCAGCGACCTGGTGCTGTGCAGCGGCACCACCTTCGCCATCAACCTGGTGGCCTACTCGTGGGCGCTGCCGCGATTGAAGGCCGGCGACGTGATCCTGATCACGCGCATGGAACACCATGCCAACATCGTGCCGTGGCAGCTGGTCGCGCAACGTACCGGCGCCACCATCCGCGTGGCCGAGATCACGCCCGATGGCGCGCTGGACCTGGATGCGCTGCGCGCGGCGATGACCCCGGAGGTCAAGCTGCTGGCGGTCACCCATGTCTCCAACGTGCTGGGCACGGTCAATCCGGTGCGCGAGATCTGCCGTGAAGCGCGCAAGCGCGGCATCATCACCGTGGTCGATGGCTCGCAGGCGGTGCCGCACCGCAAGGTCGACGTCGCCGCGATCGGCTGCGACTTCTACGCCATCACCGGCCACAAGATGTGCGGTCCGACCGGCACTGGTGCGCTGTGGGCGCGCCGCGAGCACCTGGACGCGATGCCGCCGTTCCTCGGCGGCGGCGAGATGATCAAGGAAGTCAGCTTCGACGGCACCGTGTTCAACGATGCCCCGCACAAGTTCGAAGCCGGCACCCCGAACATCGCCGGTTTCATCGGCCTGGGCGTGGCTGCCGACTACCTGCAGCAGCTCGGCCAGGAGAACGTGGAAGCCCGCGAAGCCGAACTGCTGGCGCACTTCACCGAGGAGCTGCGCCGCGTCGACGGCCTGCGCATCATCGGCGAAGCGCCGGAGAAGGCCGCCGTGGTCTCGTTCCTGATCGATGGCGCGCATGCGCACGATCTGGCCACCCTGCTCGACCTGGAAGGGGTGGCCGTGCGCTCGGGGCAGCACTGCGCACACCCGCTGCTGCAGTACTTCGGCGTCGCCGCCACCTGCCGTGCCTCGCTGGCGTTCTACAACACGCACGCCGAGATCGAGCGCTTCATGACCGCGCTGACCAAGGTGCGCAAGCTTCTGGGCTGAGCCGGCACACCGGGGTCAGATCCCTTTCGCGACGCGAAAGGGATCTGACCCCACCAGTATTCCCGACAGCCGCCGCTGCGACCGCAATGCCCGCCGGATCGCGACCAGATGAACGCGGCATACCGCCCGCAGCACACCGGGGTCAGATCCCTTTCGCCACGCGAAAGGGATCTGACCCCACCAGCATTCCCGACAACCGCCGTTGCGACCGCAATGCCCGCCGGATCGCGACCAGATGAACGCGGCATACCGCCCGCAGCACACCGGGGTCAGATCCCTTTCGCCACGCGAAAGGGATCTGACCCCACCAGCATTCCCGACAGCCGCCGTTGCGACTGCAATGCCCGCCGGATCGCCAGCAGATCCCCCGCCGGAATACCCGCCTCGATGAACTCCACATAGCGCCTGCACCGTTCATCCGCATCAGAACCCATCAGCTCAAATGCCGAATGCGGCTCGAGCAGCGCATTGGGCCTGCCACGCGCATTGCACGATAGCTCGACCAGCGATAGTCACCGGGATGCGCCACCTTCCCCGCCCGAACCGGGTTGAGCTCGATGTAGCGCTGGCAGGCCAGCAGATAGCGATCCGTATCCACCACCGTGGAGTGGAAGCGCCCTTCCCATAACGTGCCGGTGCGGCCCTGCCGATCATTCACCCGACGTACGTAGGTCCGGTTCACGGCCTGCATCATCCGCGACAGCCCGCCGCAGAGATCAGGCGTTGCCAGAAGATGGACGTGATTGTCCATCAGCACATAAGCGTGGACCCGGCAGTGCTGCTGGTCTGCGTGATGACACAGCAGACGCAGGTAGGCCACGCGGTCGTCATCCGTGAAGAACACGGGCTGGCGATTGTTGCCGCGCTGGACGACATGTTGCGGATATCCGGGCGCATCGATGCGCCGTGGCCTTGGCATGGGCTGCTCCTGGTAGCAGGGGGTCAGGGCCCTTCGCTGCGCAAAGGGATCTGACCCCGAGCATCTGCCGATTCCGGGCCCGTGCCAGTCGGTCCATGGCCTGCCGTTGAGTCAGTAGATGCCGGGGTCAGATCCCTTTCGCGTTGCGAAAGGGATCTGACCCCACTCCCCCATTTGCGCCCGCCCACGCCCCACCTAGAATGGGGCCATGAGCACCCTGACCTTCCGCGCCGCCACGCCGGCCGACATCCCCGCCCTGATCGCCCTCGTCACCTCGGCCTACCGTGGCGACGCCAGCCGCGTTGGCTGGACCACCGAAGCCGACCTGCTGGATGGCGCCCGCATCGACGCCGAAGGCATCCAGGCCGACCTCGACCGCCCGCGCTCCACGATCCTGCTGGCCGAGCGCGAGGGCCAGCTGGTGGCCTGCGCCCACGTTGCCGACGTCGACGGCAACGGCTACTTCGGCATGTTCTCGGTCGATCCGGCCCAGCAGGGCGGCGGCGTCGGCAAGCAGCTGATGGACGCCGCCGAAGCGCACGCCGCACGCGAATGGAAGGTGCCGGTGATGCAGATGACGGTGATCGACGTACGCGACGAACTGATCGCCTTCTACGAGCGCCGCGGCTACCAGCGTACCGGCATCAAGAAGCCGTTCCCGTATGGCGACGAACGCTTCGGAATCCCCAAGCGCGACGACCTGCGCTTCGAGGTCCTGGAAAAGCCACTGGCCGGAGCCGCCGCGTGAGCGATACCTGGACCTTCGTGTGTACCGGCAACGAGCTGCTGCCCGGTGAAATGAAGAGCGTGTTCGACGAAGTGACCGGCACGCCGATCGTGGTGTTCAACCTCGACGGCGAGCTGTACGCGCTGGAAGACCAGTGCACGCATGAGGAGTTCGAGCTGTCCTCGGGCGAGTTCAACACCGACGAAGGCAGTGTGGAATGCGTGCTGCACGGCGCGCGCTTCGACGTGCGCGATGGCCGCGCCCTGTGCGCCCCGGCCTATACCCCGGTACCCAAGTTCCCGGTGAAGCGCGAACACGACGCCGTCTGGACCCGCGACGACCGCGATTGAGGCGGCGTTCGGCCTGCAGGGGCGCCCTCGGCGTCCCTGGCGAAGAGCATCCCGTTCATGAGGTGGATCTACCGAAGCGCCCCCAGCGGCGCGCCAAGGCCCTTTCGGGCCATCCAGATGGCCCGCCCGATTGCGCATATGCGAATCATTATCGTTGATGTTATTCTATGTAACACCTTCGTAACGACGCCGCCCCTGCGCCATGGCTTCGCCCGCGCCCACCGCCACGCTGTGCCAGCTCGCCCGCCAAGGGTGGCCGCTGCTCGCGGCCGCGCTGCTGACGCTGCTGCTGGGCTGGTCGGCCCTGCACGAAGGGCGCGATGGACCCGCCACCTACGGCTGGCAGGCACACGCTGAAGATCTTCAGCAGGCCATGCCGATGCCGGCCCCGCCGGCGGACGAGTGCCCGCGCCATGCGGTGCCAGTACCGGAGCCGCCGCTGGATGGCGAGGGCACAACGCCCTGTACCGGACTGGCTCCCCCGCGCGCCGCCCTGGTCGCGCATGTTCCGCTGTGGCGCTCTGATGCCCTGCACTGGCAGCTGCACGATCCCGCACTGCGGTTGAACCCCGGCCACGCACCGCCCGCACCGCACGCCAGCTGAGGCGCCCTGCGGCCATTGCCGTGCGCCTGGAGTCGTCCGCCGCGCAGCCGAGCATCGGCTCGGCTCTACAGAAGACGCCCTCTACATGCCGTCGCGCTGTCTGCGCTTCGGCCGTCGCCCCTTTCCGATCCCAGCCACTACCACCCAAGCCATGACCCACATCACGTCCCGCAAGCGCGCCCCGCGCGTTTCCCTGCTCGCCACCGCCACCCTGGCCGCCGGCTTCGCGCCGTTGGCCGCACAGGCGGCCGACAGCGCTGACGCAGCCTCCTCCCGCAAGGCCACCGACCTGGACAAGGTGCAGGTGCGCGGCAGCTGGTTCAATCCGTCCTCGCCGAAGTTCACCGCTGAACTGCTGGACACCCCGAAGTCGGTGTCGATCGTCTCGGAGAAGCTGATCGCCGAAACCGGTGCGACCAACCTGCAGGATGCGCTGCGCATGGTGCCGGGCATCACCTTCGGTGCCGGCGAAGGCGGCAACCCCACCGGCGACCGTCCCTTCATCCGTGGCTTCGATTCGCAGAGCAACGTCTTCGTCGATGGCCTGCGCGACGTCGGCTCGCAGACCCGCGAGATCTTCGACCTGGAGCAGGTGGAAGTGGTCAAGGGCCCGAGCTCGGCCTACGGCGGCCGTGATTCCGGCGGTGGCAGCCTGAACTTGGTCAGCAAGACGCCGAAGCTGAAGAACGAGACCAGCGCCAGCATGGGCATCGGCACCGACAGCTACGCGCGCGGCACCGTGGACGCCAACTACGTGCTGGGCGATGGCATCGCCGCGCGCTTGAACCTGATGAAGCACGAATCGGACATCGCTGGCCGTGACGCCGCCAATGTCAGCCGCTGGGGTATCGCGCCGTCGATCGCGTTCGGCCTGAACGGCCCGGCCCAGCTGATCGTCAGCCACTACCACATGCAGAGCGATGACCTGCCGGACGCGGGTGGCTTCCCGTATGGCAACCCGAACGGTGCGCCGGCCTCGAAGTGGGTCGACGGCCGCCCGATGGTGCCGGACCGCAACAACTACTACGGCCTGGTCGACCGTGACTTCCAGCGTACCCGCGCCGACATCAGCACCCTGGATGCCAGCTACGACTTCGGCGGCCACAAGCTGCGCAACATCGCGCGCCTGGGCAACACCAGCAACGACTACCTGTGGACCCAGCCGGACGACAGCCAGGGCAACCCGAACAACTACGGCACCCTGTGGCGCCGGACCAACAGCCGTGCCGTCGACGTCAAGAGCTTCGCCGACCAGCTGGGCCTGACCGGTGCCTTCCAGACCGGTGCGCTCAAGCACAGCTACAGCGCGGGCGTGGAATACAGCGACGAGAAGATGACCCGCGGCAGCTATCTGATGACCCCGGGCACCAGCAACCCGCTCACCGGCAACAGCAAGTGCCCGACCACCGGCGCGGCCACCGGCTACAACTGCACCGATTTCGCCAATCCGAACCCGCGCGATCCGTGGGCGGCCACCCATTCAGTGTACCGCAGCGACAAGGCACTGGACGTAGAGCAGCGCACCAGGACCACCTCGGCCTACGTGTTCGACACCATTGAGTTCAATGAGCAGTGGATGATCAACCTCGGCCTGCGCTACGACGACTTCCGCACCACCCTGACCACCCCGGTGGCCGGCAAGGCACCGACCCGCCTGCGCAACAGCAACGACTTCCTGAACTACCAGGCCGGCGTGGTGTTCAAGCCGGCCGCCAACGGCAGCATCTACCTGTCGTGGGGCACCTCCTCGACTCCGCCGGGCATGGACGGTGGTGATGGTTCGGACGGCCTGAGCGCCGCCGTGGCCGACCTCAAGCCGCAGGATACGAAGAACCTCGAGCTGGGCACCAAGTGGGACCTGTTCGACCAGCGCCTGAACCTCACCGCGGCGATCTTCCACACGGTGATGAACAACGCGCGCGTGACGGTCGACAACGGCACCAGCCAGAATGCCGGCAAGAAGGAAATCAACGGCTTCGAGCTGGGCTTCACCGGCCAGCTGACCGACGCCTGGAGCCTGTACGGCGGCTACACCTACCTGGACTCGGAACTGAAGGACAACGGCTTCGTCTGTGGTGCACCGGTCGGCCGCACCTGCCCGTCCAACGTCTACGTGCCCTCGCCGTACAACGGCAACGTATTCCCGAACACCGCCAAGCACAGCGCCAACCTGTGGACCACCTACCGCTTCCCCATCGGCCTGACCGTCGGTGCCGGTGCGTTCTACTCGGACAAGCAGTACGGTGACGTCGCCAACACCAAGTGGATCGCCAGCTACACCCGCTTCGACGCGATGGCCAGCTACGCGATCCAGGACAACATCAGCCTGCAGCTCAACGTGCAGAACCTGACCGACAAGACCTACTTCACCAAGGCCTATGCCTCGCACTACGCGAGCATCGCCCCGGGTCGCTCGACCACCCTGGCACTGAACGTGAAGTTCTGATGTAGCTTCGCTCCACCACGGCGGCAGGCTCTCCTGCCGCCGTTTTTGTTTCCGGCGATACTCACCCCATGGCAACCCGTACCCCCATCGACAGCGACGCCCTGGCCGAGCTGCTGCAGCACGATCCGCAGGCCGCGTTCGCACGCGTGCGCGACGCTGCGCAGGCTGGGCAGGTCGATGCACAGCTGCTGCTCGCGCAGATGCACATGGAAGGCAAAGGCACCGCACAGGACGCCTCGGCGGCGCTGCTCTGGTACGAAACCGCCGCCAACAACGGCGCGCCGATGGCGATGAACATGCTCGGCCGCTGCCATGAGCTGGGCCACGGCACGGCGGTCAACCTGGCGCTGGCGGCGGTGTGGTACCGGCGCGCGGCCGACACCGGCCTGGACTGGGGCCTGTACAACCTGGCCAACCTGCTGGCCACCGGCCGCGGCATTGCGCAGGACCGCGCGCAGGCACTGGCCCTGTACACCCGTGCCGCGCACCTGGGCCACGCCAAATCGATGAACCTGCTGGCCCGCCACCTCGAAGACGGGCTGGATACCGCACCCGATCCGCAGGCGGCGCTGGCCTGGTACCAGCGCGCGGCCGAGGCCGGTGATTTCCGCGGCCAGGCCAACTACGCCTCGATCCTGCTGCAGGCCGGCCAGGTCGAGCAGGCCGTGCACTGGCTGCGGCTCGCACTGGCCCACGGCAGCCCCGCGTTCATGGCGCACATCGTGCCGGAGCTGGCCGCGTCACCGCATCCACAGGTGCGCGCCCTGGTCGCACCGCCGTCCCTCTGAGGAGTCCCGCATGCTGCTGCACATCCCCGACATTCTCAGCGCCGACCAGGTCGCCGACTTCCGCCGCCGCCTCGACGCCGCCGACTGGACCGATGGCCGCGAAACCGTGGGGCATCTGGGCGCACAGGCCAAGCACAACCAGCAGCTGCCCGAGGCTTCGCCGCTGCGCCGCGAACTGGGCGAGATCATCCTCGTCGCGCTGGCCCGGCACCCGCTGTTCTTCAGTGCCGCGCTGCCGCTGAAGTACCTGCCACCACGCTTCAACCGCTACAGCGGTGGCGGCACCTATGGCTACCACGTCGATGGTGCGGTGATGAACCTGGCCAATGGCGAGCAGCTGCGCTCGGACATCTCCTGCACCCTGTTCCTGTCCGCGCCCGAGGAGTACGAAGGCGGCGAGCTGATCATCAGCGACACCTACGGCGAGCACGAAGTGAAGCTGCCGGCCGGCGACCTGGTCGTGTACCCGTCCAGCAGCCTGCACCAGGTGCGGCCGGTCACCCGCGGCGCGCGCGTGGCCTCGTTCTTCTGGGTACAGAGCATGATCCGCGACGATGTGCAGCGCCGCCTGCTGTGGGAAATGGATGGCGCGATCGAGCGCCTGCGGCAGACCGGCGGCGACGCCGAGGCGATCCTGCAGCTGACCGGCGTGTACCACAACCTGCTGCGGCGCTGGAGCGAAGTCTGAGCCTTGCCGGGCCGGTCTGCGACATTTGGCAATCATTCTCATTTGCAACGGCTAACAGCTCTCATTACAATCACGCCCCATTGATGCCGGCCGCTGCCGGCAGCCCCAGGGGACCCCGCTTGCTGCGCCCGCTTCGCCCTCGTCCACTCATCCATCGCAAGATGGGCACCGCCATGCGCGGCCAGCGTCCCGCGCTGGCCAGCCTGCTGGCGTGGGTGGCGATGCTGGCGTTGCTGCTGGGCACCCTGCCGCTGCTGCCACAGGCCCAGGCCGGAATGGCCGTGCAGATGCCACTGGAAGAACGTGGCGGCGAAACACCCCTGCAGGAAGAGGCGCCGGCCAAGCTGCGCCGCTGCGCCTCCGCTCCGGTGAAGTCGGCCGAGAAGGCACGCCCGCCGTTGCTGCTGGCCAGCCACTGGCTGCGCACTGAGCTCGACCTCGTACCCGCCATGCCGGCCATGCCCGGCGTGCGCGCGGACTGGCCGCTGGCCGCTCCGGACACGCCCTGGGCCGATGCGCCCGGGCGCCGTCAGCAACGCGGCCAGGCGCCGCCGCTCGCCTGATCCACGGCCCGACGTGACCGCCTGCGCGGTCGCGCCTGCACGCCGCTGCCTGCTTCATCCCTGCCGCCCCTGACCGGCCCTTCCGTGCCTGCCGCGCCCTTCGCGCACGGCACCGCGCCACCCTGCATCCTTCGAGGTAACTGCCATGGCCCAGCGCCATCGTGTCCGTTCGTCCCTGTCCCGTACCCTGCTGACCAGCGCCGTGCTGGCGGCTTTCGCCAGCCCCGCCTTCGCCCACGGTGACGCCGCAGGCGCGCCGCAGACGCTGGACAAGGTGGTGGTCACCGCCGCCGGCTTCGAGCAGAAGGTGATCGATGCCCCGGCCAGCATCAGCGTGGTCAGCCGCGAGGAACTGAGCAAGCGCCCGTACACCAGCCTGGTCGATGCGCTGCGCGACGTCGAAGGCATCGACGTCGGCCTGGAAGCGACCGACAAGAACGGCCGCGCCACCGTGTCGATGCGCGGCCTGCCGTCCGAGTACACCCTGGTGCTGATCGACGGCCGCCGCCAGAGCAATGTCGGCCAGATCTATCCGAACAACTTCGGTGGCGGCCAGTTCGCCTACCTGCCCCCGCTGGACGCGATCGAACGCATCGAAGTCGTGCGCGGGCCGATGTCCACGCTGTACGGTTCGGACGCGATGGGCGGTGTCATCAACATCATCACCCGCCGCGACCAGGACAGCTGGCACGGTTCGGTCAGCCAGGGCTTCACCGTGCAGCAGGACGACCAGTTCGGCGATGCACGCACCACCGACCTCTACCTCAGCGGCCCTTTGCTGAAGGAGCGCCTCAGCCTGGCAGTACGCGGCAGCTACTACGACGCGAAGGCTTCCAACCCGGAATGGGATGCGTTGTCCCTGCCCGACGGCACCCTGTGGGAGCGCAGCATCGGCTTCGGCGGTGGTGGCAAGTCGGTGGCCAACACCAACTGGAACAGCGGCGTGCGGTTGGACGTCCGCATCAACGACGATCACGAACTGTGGCTGGACTACGACGTGTCGCGGCAGAAGTTCGACAACAGCGAAGGCCAGACCGGCACCCTCGACAGCCTGGCCAGCCTGTGGCGCGTCGGCAATGCCGTCATTCCCAACCCGAACGGCAGCGGTACCGTCACCCGTCGCGTGGTGCAGCCGCGCGTGGGCTACACCGCCTACCAGCGCTACGAACGCGACCAGTTGTCGCTGACCCATCAGGGCCGCTACAGCTTCGGTACCTGGCAGACCTCGCTGACCCACAGCAAGAGCAGCAACCTGGGCCGTTCGCTGCCGCTGACCCTGGAAGAGCGCGCCAACCTGCAGACGCTTTGGAATGACGTCTGCCGCCGCACCGGTGCTGCCAACAACTGTGCGGCCGGCCGCGGCAACGCCCTGGTTGCCCTCAACCCGAGCGAGATGGCGCGCCTGCAGGCGTTCCTGCCGCGCCCGCTGCGCACCATGGAACTGGAAGGCTACGTGCTCGACACGATGCTCGACCTGGACTTCGGCGCGCACACGCTGACCGTGGGCGGCCAGTACAACGACACTGACATGGTCGACGGTGTGTTCGGCATGGATGGCGCCGGCTACCGCAGCAACGTCAAGCAGACGCACCGCATGTGGGCGCTGTTCGCCGAGGACAACTGGGCGCTGACCGACACCCTCACCGCCACCTTCGGCCTGCGCTACGACAACCACAACGTATTCGGCAGCCATGTCAGTCCGCGTGGCTACCTGGTGTGGAATGCCAGCGATGCGTGGACCTTCAAGGGCGGCGTCAGCACCGGCTACAAGACCCCGCGTCCGGACCAGCTGTTCCCGGGCATCACCGGCTTCGGTGGCCAGGGCGTGCTGCCACTGGTCGGTTCGCCGAACCTCAAGCCGGAAACCAGCACCAACTACGAGCTGGCCGCTTACTACGAAGGCCAGCGCTGGGGCTTCAACGTCACCGGCTTCTTCAACACGTTCGAGGACAAGATCGCCAGCGGCGGCACCTTTGCGAACTGCGAAGTGGCCCGCGCCGGCAGCGGCTACTGCGTGGACATCGGCCCGGGCTGGGCGGCACTGGGCTACAGCACGTTCACCCAGAGCGTGAACATCGACAAGGCCGAGACCCGCGGTGCCGAACTGGCCGCGCATGTCGACCTGCTCGACACCCTGCAGCTGCGCGGCAACTACACCTGGACCAGGAGCGAGCAGACCAGCGGCGCGCAGAAGGGCCTGCCGATCAGCGGCACGATGCCGGCCAGGCACATGGCCAATGCAAGCCTCAACTGGCAGGTCAACGAAGCGATCAGCCTGTCGCTGATCGGCGAAGGCCGCTACGACCGCTACCGCGACACGCTGCTGGACGCCAACGGCGCCAGCCACACCCGCTACTACGAGGACTACACCATCTTCCATCTCGGTGGCAGCTGGAAGGCCACGCCATGGCTGACGGTGAACGCGCGGGTCAACAACCTGTTCGACAAGGACTTCGTTTCGCAGTCGTGCCTCCTGATCAGCCAGAGCGAGTTCAACTGCGTGGACGACTACGCGACCAAGGACCAGCGCCGCAGCTACTGGATCTCGTTGAACGCGAAGTTCTGATCGCCGCGCCCGGCCCCGGTGGGTGCCGACCTTGGTCGGCACCGCTTCATCCACGCGTGGCGTGGATCTACCGATCGGTAGTGCCGGCCGCTGGCCGGCAATCGCCCTCCAGCGATACAGAACGACACGCAATTGCGAGCTATTCTCATCAATGATGTAATGGGCAGTCCCCGTCCGCCTCGAACCGTGCCGTGAGCCGTCCTGCCTCTTCCACCGTGGCGCAGCAACAGAACCGTGGCTTCTGGCTGCGGACGCTGCACCAGTGGCACTGGATCAGCTCGGCGGTGTGCCTGATCGGCATGCTGCTGTTCGCGGTGACCGGCCTGACCCTCAACCACGCGGCGAAGATCGAAGCCAAACCCCAGGTGCAGAACCAGCATCTGGAACTGCCGGCCGATCTGCTCGGCCAGCTCGGCACGCGCGAAAACGGCAATGCACCGATTCCGCGCCCGGCCCGGCACTGGCTGGACACGCAGCTGGGCATCGCCATCGGCGGGCGCCCGGCCGAGTGGTCGGCCGAGGAGATCTACCTGTCGCTGCCGCGCCCCGGCGGCGACGCCTGGCTGAGCATCGATCGCGGGACCGGCGCGGTGGAGTACGAATCAACCTCGCGCGGCGCGGTGTCCTACCTCAACGACCTGCACAAGGGCCGCAACGCGGGCCCGGCGTGGGGCTGGTTCCTGGACCTGTTCGCCGTGGCCTGCCTGGTGTTCTGCATCACCGGCCTGTTCCTGCTGCACCTGCATGCACGGCAGCGGCGCATGACCTGGCCGCTGGTCGGCCTGGGCCTGATGATTCCGCTGCTGATCGCCCTGCTGCTGATCCACTGACTTTCCTTCGTTTCCGGAGCCGCCCCATGCGCGTCACCCTGACCATCGCCCTCAGCGGCCTGCTGGCCACCTCGCCGGCGTACGCCACCACCCTCGACATCAACGTCGAAGTGCCCAAGCTCAACGTGGCCGAGTACCACCGCCCGTACGTGGCGGTGTGGCTGGAAGGCGCCGACCAGAAGGTCGCGGCCAACCTGTCGGTCTGGTACCAGCAGACCAGCAACAGCGAAGGCCACGGCACCAAATGGCTGCCGGACCTGCGCCAGTGGTGGCGCAAGAGCGGCCGCACCCTGCAGGTGCCGGTGGACGGCGTGACCGGCCCGACCCGCCCGGCCGGCAAGCACGCGCTGTCGTTCAACGACAGGCAGCCGGCACTGAAGCAGCTGCCCCCAGGCAACTACACCCTGGTGGTGGAAGCGGTGCGCGAAGTCGGTGGCCGCGAACTGCTGAAGATCCCCTTCACCTGGCCGGCCACCGCCGCGCAGAACGGCAAGGCGCAGGGCGCCACCGAACTGGGCCAGGTCACCCTCGCCGTCAAACCATAACTGCCTGAGCCGGGGTCGGATCCCTTCCGCAGGAAGGGCTCTGACCCCATCGCCCTATCCCTCGGGGTCAGAGCCCTTTCCGCTGGAAAGGGATCCGACCCCTTCCAACTGGAGTCTTCCGCATGAAGCGCACGCTCGTCCTCGCCGCCGCCCTGGCCGCTGCCCTTCCCTTCTCCGCCCTGGCCCACAAGGCCTGGCTGCTGCCCTCGCAGACCGTGATCGCCGGCAACGCGCCGTGGATCACCGTCGACGGTGCGGTCTCCAACGATCTGTTCTACTTCAACCACGTGCCGCTGCGCCTGGAATCGCTGGTGATCACCGCGCCGGACGGCAGCACCGTGCAGCCGCAGAACGCGTCGACCGGCAAGTACCGCAGCGTGTTCGACATCGAACTGAAGCAGTCGGGCACTTACCGCATCGCGTCGGTCAATGACGGCCTGTTCGCCACGTACGAGCAGAACGGCGAGCGCAAGCGCTGGCGCGGCAGCGCGGCTACCTTCGGTGAATTGCCGAAGGACGCGAAGAAGCTGGAAGTGAGCCAGTCGATCGGCCGCGTGGAGACCTTTGTCACCAACGGTGCGCCGAACGACACCGCGCTGAAGCCGACCAACCGTGGCATCGAGCTGGTCGCCGTCGGCCACCCGAATGACCTGTTCGCCGGCGAGGAAGCCACGTTCCGCGTGCTGGTCGATGGCAAGCCGACCGCCGGCCTGCAGTTCGAGATCGTGCGTGGCGCCACCCGCTACCGCAACGCGCAGGACGAGCTGAAGCTGACCAGCGATGCCAAGGGCGAGATCAAGGTGACCTGGCCGGAAGCCGGCATGTACTGGCTGGAGACCGGCACCGAGGACAACAAGACGTCGGTGAAGCAGGCCGCCAAGCGCCGCCTGAGCTACGTCGCCACGCTGGAAGTGCTGCCGCAGTAATGTGGACCGCGATGCCGGGCATTCCCCGGCATCGCCACCGCAACGCATCACCATGACCGATTCCCATCTCGACATCGCCCGCCTCGGTGGCACCACCATGGGCACCACCTGGAGCGTGTCGCTGGTCGCGTCGCGCCAGCGCGACCTGCACCCGCTGCACGCCGGCATCCAGGCGCGGTTGGACGACGTGGTCGCGCAGATGAGCACCTGGGAGCCCGGCTCGGATCTGAGCCGCTACAACCGCGCCGACGCTGGCCAATGGTGCGTGCTGCCGGCGGAGACCCGCCACGTTCTGGCCTCTGCACAGGCCATCGCTGCCGCCAGTGACGGCGCCTTCGATCCCACCATCGGTCCGCTGGTTGCACTGTGGGGCTTCGGTGCACATGCCGGCGAACGCCGCCAGCCCGACGCCGCTACCCTGCAGGCCACCCGTGAGCGTTGCGGTTGGCAGCGCCTGCAGTGGCAGGATGATGCGCTGCTGCAACCGGGCCGGCTGGAACTGGATCTCTCTGCGATCGCCAAGGGCTTCGGCGTCGATCACGTAGCCGCCTGGTTGCGTGGACAAGGCATTGCTGCAGCGCTGATCGAAGTGGGTGGCGAACTGGCCGGCTACGGCAGAAAACCGGACGGCCAACCGTGGCGCGTGCTGGTGGAATCCGCACCGGAAGAGGATGTGCACACCGAAACCCCGCCACGGGTGCTGGCGCTGGACGGCAAGGCGGTGGCCACTTCGGGCGATCGCTGGCACCAGTACCAGGCCGATGGCGAGGCCTACAGCCACAGCCTCGACCCGCGTACGGGCAGGCCGGTGCAGCAGGTCGCCGCAGCGGTCACCGTCGTGGCCGACGACGCCATGCACGCCGATGCCTGGGCTACCGCACTGACCGTGCTGGGTCGCGAACAGGGCATGGCGCTGGCCGAGCGCGAAGGACTGGCCGCGCGCTACCTGCAACGCACCGCAGACGGCCCGCAGGAATTTCTCAGCAGCGCCTTCCAGCGCCTGCTCGACGGGCAGGACGCATGAGCACTCGGCCATCGCGTGCGTGGCTCGGCAACACACTTGTACTGATCGTACTGGCGCTGATCGCCTGGGCGCTGCTGCGCCTGCACCTCGGCGACGCCTGGTGGCAGGGCGCACCGCCGGCACGGCAATCGCAGATCGCCATCATCGCCACCGCGCTGTACGCGCTGGCCTGCGCGGCCCTGTGGTGGCGCACTCGTCCGCGCGATGATGCGGCGTCCGCCGATACCGCACCGCTCCTGCTGGTCTGGTCCAGCCAGACCGGCTTTGCCCGCGAACTGGCCGAACGCAGTGCCGAGGCCCTGCGTGGTGCCGGCGTGCCGGTGCGTGTGCGCGGGCTGCATGAGGTCGACGCCGCATTGCTGGCCGACAGCCAGCGCGCGCTGTTCATTGCCAGCACCACCGGCGAAGGCGATCCGCCCGACCACGCCCTGCCGTTCCTGCGCGGGGTGATGGCCGCGCCGCCTCCGTTGCAGCATCTGCAGTACGGCGTGCTAGCGCTGGGCGACCGCAGCTATGGCCACTTCTGCGGATTCGGCCACCAGCTGGACCAGTGGCTGCGCCAGCACGGCGCGCACCCGCTGTTCGATGCGATCGAGGTCGACAATGCCGATCCGGCGGCGCTGCGACATTGGCAGCAGCTGCTGGGACAACTTGGCGGAGGCGCCACCGAACTGCCCGACTGGAGCCCGGCCGAGTATCAGCCGTGGACGTTGCTGCAACGCCAGCATCTGAATCCGGGCAGCCCCGGCGGCCCGGTGTACCGGGTGCGCCTGCAGCCACCGCCTGGCGTCGATGTGCAGTGGCAGGCCGGCGACATCGCCGAGATCGGCCCGCAGCACCCACGCCACAGCGCGCGCGCCTGGCTCGATGCACAGGGCTTCAATGCAGACACCATGCTGGATGACGGGCAGGCGTTGCTGGCCCGTATCGAGCGCTCGCATCTGCCATCGCTGGTTCCCCCGGGTGATCTGCCCGCATTGCTGGCAACCCTGCAACCGCTGCCGCATCGCGAGTACTCGATCGCCTCGGTGATGGCCGACGGCGCGGTGGAGCTGCTGGTGCGCCGCCAACTGCGCGCCGACGGTACACCCGGCATCGGCAGCGGCTGGCTGTGCGACCACGCGGCCATCGGCGAACCGGTGCAACTGCGGCTGCGCCGCAACGACAATTTCCATGGCGTGCCCGCCGATGTACCGCTGCTGCTGATCGGCAACGGCACCGGCATCGCCGGCCTGCGCGCGCACCTGCACGAACGTGCCCAGCGTGGCGCGCGCCGCACCTGGCTGCTGTTCGGCGAGCGCACCGCCGCGCACGACTTCCATTTCGGCGAAGAACTGCAGGCGATGCTGGCCAGTGGCACGCTGGCACGGCTGGATGCAGTGTTCAGCCGCGACGGCGGCGCGCATCGCTATGTGCAGGACCGGCTGCAGGCCGAAGCGGCGACGCTGCGGCAGTGGGTCGATGAAGGCGCGACGATCCTGGTCTGCGGCAGCCTGCAGGGCATGGCCCCGGGCGTGGATGCAGTGATCGAGCGGGTGCTGGGTACCGCAGGCAAGGAAGCGCTGCTGCTGGCCGGTCGTTACCGGCGCGATGTGTATTGAACGAACCGTCGGGGTCGGTTCCCTTTCCGCAGGAAAGGGCTCTGACCCCAACCACAGCCGCACCATGACGGCGTGCCCAGGCATGGTGGCAACCGCACAGCAGTAGATCCACGCCATGCGTGGATGGCGCCCACCGGCGCCCAGGAATCATGCCCCCGCCGCGCTCACCCGTATCGCCAACAACTCGCCACCACCGCTGAGCGCATGCCGTTGCCTCTCGCCCCCCGCCAACCACGCGGTGTCCCCCGCCTGCAGCGCCGGCAGGCCACTATCGGCACCGAACTGCGCCTGTCCGGCCAGCAGATGCAGCGCCCACGCAACGCCCGGTTCGCAGAAGAAGAACATCGACCCCACCAGCGGCCGGTGCAGCAGTTCGGCCTGCAGCAGCTCGCGCTTCCACATCAGGTTGAAGTCGTGGGTGGTGCCATCGACCAGTTCACCGTGCAGCGTTTCCTCACCGGCAAAGCGCGCCCGCCCGTGTGGCGGCAGCACCTGGGCCACGCGGCCATCCTCGAAACGCAGGCGCACGCCATTGCCCTGCAGCAGCACCAGTTCGCGCTCCACGCCGGGGAAGGTGGAGAACGCAGCGTCCTGCTCGATCTCGGCCACCGACAGGCGCAGCGCCCAGTCATCACCCTGCGCAGGAAGGCGCAGGATCTCGCGGGTCCAGCCAAGTCCATTCCGCCAGCGTTCGCGGCGATAGTCCAGGTGGGAGATCACCTGGCTCGGAGTGTGCAACAGGGAGTCGACGTTCATCGGCGCATTGCATCACGCCACGCGCCATCATGCATCACCGCGTAGCGAGCGTGCCCTGGCCACCGCATCCGCCGGCCAGCAGCTGCGAGTGCTTCAGCCAATCCTGGTCAGGGTAGTAAGCAAACACCATCGTGCCGCCACGCAACGCATCGATCAGCGGCTTGGCCACCGAAAGGCGCACCGCCGGGCAACCCAGGCTGCGACCCAAGCGCCCCTGCAGCTGAGCGGTGGCCGGGTTCACGTACGGCGCACCATGGATGACGATCGCGCGTTCGCGCGCACGGTCGTTGAAGCCCGGCTCCAGCCCGGCCAGGCGCAGCGAATATCCATTACCGCCCATGTAGGTCTCCTGCGCGGTGAACGCGCCGAGGCTGGACATGAAACTCCCATCGCGGTTGGAGAAGTGCTGGGTGCGGTTCTCGCCGCTGTTGCGGCCATGCGCCACCCATTCCTCGAACAGCAGGCGCTGGTGGGCCAGGTCGAACACCCACAGGCGCGGCTCGGTGGACGGCCGCGAATAATCGATCACGCTGAGACGATCACCGTTGATGCCCAGCTCCGGACGCTGCAACGCACAGCGCATGGCGTGCGCCGCCAGCTGCAACACGTGGCGGTCAGCCTTGGGCGCACTGCGCGACAGCAAGGCAGCCAGATCATCAGCGCTGGTGGCAAGGGCGGGCGTCTGTGCCAGCGCCGGGGCGCTGGCCGAGGTCGCCAGCAGGCCGAACGCGGCCAGCCGGCACAGGCGGGATGCAGTCATGGGCACAACGAGGGAACTCAGTTGCCTTTGAGGGTGGACCCTGGCGGCTCGGATTCCAAGACCGGCTGCATTCCGGATTCAGCCGGGCTTGGGCGGACCGCCGGCAACGAGGTCACCAGCAGGGTCGTGCCCGGCACCAGCACCTGGTACAGCTGGCGGGCAAAATCGGCCGGCAGCGCCATTGGCAACGAGGGCGTGGCCAGCAGGTCCGGGGTGGCCTGGGCACGATCCTGGCCCAGCAGCGGATAGGCCGTCCACTGGTGCAGGCGCTGGTTCACGTCCAGCGGGCTGGGCGTATCGCTGTAGCCCTGCCCCATCACGAACAGCGTGGTGCCCTGGAATGCCGGCAGGGCGTCGGCCTTCAGCGGCGACTCGCCGATCATCACGCCATCGCGCAGCACGTACAGGCGCTGGTCATGCAGGCTGACCAGGATGCCGACCTGCCCGGCCGGGGCTGCGCTGTCGTCCCACCAGGCCTGCGCCGGGGCCCCGCCCTCGGTTTCCGGCAAAGCCTGGCCGCGCGCGTTGACCGGGGCCAGCACCGAAGGATAGGCCAGGGTCATCGGCGAACTCTTGGCGTCGGCCACCACCACCGTATCGCCGCGCTGGGTTTCGCTGAACAGCTTCTGCGCGAACGCCTGCGGCAGGCGCACGCAGCCATGCGAGGCCGGATGCCCGGGCAGGCTGCCGCCATGCAGGGCGATGCCATCCCAGGTCAGCCGCTGCATGTAGGGCATCGGCGCGCTGTTGTAGAGGTTGGACCTGTGGTCCTTGTCCTTCTGCAGGATGGTGAACACGCCGGTCGGCGTCTCGTGCCCGGCCTTGCCCGAGCTGATCGTGGTCAGGCCGATGGCGATGCCGTTGCGGTAAACGTAGGCACGCTGCTCATCGAGGCTGACCACCAGCACGATCGGGCCGGTCGGCGAGATTTCCGGATGCCACAGGTACTCGCCCGGTTTCAGGTCGGTCGGCCCGCGCACGTCGGCGGTGCTGGCTTCGGCCGCAGGCTTGGCTGTCGGCGTCGGCGCAGCGGCATGGGCCAGCAGTGGCAGGGTCAGTGCCAGGGCGAGCATCAGGGTCGTGGGGCGGTGCACAAGCATCCAGCGGGGTCCTTTCCATGCGGAGCGGCCACCGTACACCATCGGCCCGTGGTGGCCGCGGCAAAACCAGGCGCCGGAAATGAAATTGCCCGGCGACACAGCCATGTGTCGTACCGGGCAATCGTTACGTCCTTGTCGGCCTGCTGCCGCCCCCTCGCATCCTGCGCTGTGGGGGTAGCGTTGCATCCTGCACGCGGCCGCGTCTGTCCTGTTTGTATCTCAGCCCCTTCCACAGGTCTGTGATGCCACCATCCTGGTGATTGGTGCCGCGTCCTGCGGCGGTCGGTGGTCACGGCCTTCCTGTCCGTGACCGGTGAACCAGCCTCCTGCCGGTTCCGACGATTCCTGCTGTCAGCGCCTGGGTACGGTCCGCACCGGTACCGATCCGGGTACCGGATCCGCCGGCAACAACCTGTTGCCTACGGTGATCCGCTGTCGATTCCGTTCGACGATCGCTTTCCCTATCCCCTTCACCTGCGTCAGGTCCTCGACGCGATGAAATGGGCCGTGTCTGCGCCGGTGCTCGACGATCGCCTCGGCCTTGGCGGCTCCGACCATCGTCAATCCCTGCTGCAGCGCCTGGGCATCGGCGCGGTTGATGTCGATCGGTTCGGCGGCATGCGCCCCAGCGATCCCCATTACCAGCACCAGCGCCCTCAACACGACAAACCAAGGCACGACGTGTATCTCCCTGTGATTCTGGCCGCCCCGACCGGCAATCCCGTCGGCAGGAACAGTGTCCGTCACCACATGTGCACAGCCTATCGGTTTCCCGGATTTCCGTAAGCCAGCCAAATACCCGACGTGATGTAGGAAAAACCCTACCCGCGGCACAGGCGTAGAATGGCCGGATCAGCCCATGCAACCGGAGTTTCAGATGGACAGCGCCAAGCTCGGCCAATTCGTCAATGACAAGTGGGACAGCGAAATCGTCCCGCAGTTGGTCGACTACATCCGCATTCCCAACAAGTCGCCGATGTTCGACGCCAATTGGGTGCAGAACGGCTACATGGAACAGGCGGTCACCCTGATGGAGAACTGGGCCAAGGCCCAGCAGCTGCCCGGCCTGAAGGTTGAGGTGGTGCGCCTGGAAGGCCGTACCCCGCTGATCTTCCTGGAAATTCCGGCTACCGGCGCCGAAACCGGCGACGACACCATCCTGCTCTATGGCCACCTGGACAAGCAGCCGGAAATGACCGGCTGGGACGACGACCTCGGCCCGTGGACCCCGGTCCTGCGCGGCGACAAGCTGTACGGCCGCGGCGGTGCGGACGACGGCTACGCGATCTTCGGCTCGCTGGCTGCGGTACTGGCACTGCAGGCCCAGGGCCTGCCGCACGCCCGCTGCGTGGTGCTGATCGAAGCGTGTGAAGAGTCCGGCAGCTATGACCTGCCGGCCTACGTCGACCACCTGGCCGACCGCATCGGCAAGCCGTCGCTGGTGGTCTGCCTGGATTCGGGCTGCGCCAACTACGACCAGCTGTGGTGCACCACCTCGCTGCGCGGCCTGACCGGCGGCAATTTCACCGTGAAGGTGCTCAACGAAGGCGTGCATTCCGGCGATGCCTCCGGCGTGATCCCGTCCAGCTTCCGCCTGCTGCGCCAGATCCTTTCGCGCATCGAAGACCAGGACACCGGCCGCATCCTGATCGACGGCATGAACGTGGAGATCCCGGCCGAGCGCCTGGAACAGGCCAAGCGTGCCGCCGAAGTGGTGGATACCGAGATCTTCGAGAAGTTCCCGATGGTCGACGGCCTGCGCCCCATGAACGAGGACCTGACCGAGCTGGTGCTCAACCGCACCTGGCGCCCGGCGCTGTCGGTCACCGGCGTCGGTGGCATGCCGCCGCTGGAATCGGCCGGCAACGTGCTGCGTCCGCAGACCTCGGTGAAGCTGTCGCTGCGCCTGCCGCCGACCGCCGATGGCAAGACCTGCGGCGAGCTGCTGAAGGAAGCACTGCTGCGCGACCCGCCGAACGGCGCGCAGGTCACCCTGGACCTGGAAAAGGCCTCCACCGGCTGGAATGCCCCGGCGATGGCGCCGTGGCTGACCCAGGCCATCGACGACGCCAGCCAGGCCTTCTTCGGCAAGCCGGCGATGTACATGGGCGAAGGCGGCTCGATCCCGTTCATGGGCATGCTGGGCGAGAAGTTCCCGGGCGCGCAGTTCATGATCACCGGCGTGCTCGGCCCGCACTCCAATGCGCATGGCCCGAACGAGTTCCTGCACATCCCGATGGGCAAGAAGGTCACCGCCTGCGTGTCCAAGGTGATCAGCGAGCACTACGCCGCCAGCCTGCGCGGCGAGACCAGCGGCTCGCCGGTGGCTGCCGACAGCGGCACCCGCCACGGCGACCACGGCTGCTGCTGATCCGGCACTCGTGACGGACGCAGCCTGGCCTTGCTAGGCTGCGTCCACACTCAAGCGGAATCCGCGCGCATGAATGGTCTGTTCGGCAGCAGCAGCTGGCTGTACATCCTGCTGGTCGGCTTCTTCGTCGGCCTGCTCGGGCGTTTCTTCATGCCCGGCAACAACCGCATGGGCTGCCTGCTGACCATCGTGCTGGGCATCCTTGGTGCCCTGCTGGCCGGTTGGTTCGGCCAGTACATGGGCTGGTACGCCCCCGGCGAACCGGCCGGTTTCCTCGGCGCGGTGGTGGGCGCGGTGGCCGTGCTGGCCGTCCTGCGCCTGTTCAGCGGTCGCCGCTGACGCCGCTCCCCCTTCCCTTCCTGTTGCCGACGTTGGCGCGCCCGGCGCGCCCGGATATGCCCGCATGACCGAACCCGCCTCCGATCCCCAGCGCAGCGCGCAGCGCCTGCAGTGGGCCCGTACCCAGCTCGATGATGCCAACGCGGTGGTCGAACGCGCTTCGGTTGACGCCGGCATGCGCAGCTACTGGCGCACCACCAGCACGCGCGGCAGCCACATCGTGATGGACGCCCCGCCGGGGCTGGAAGATCCGCGGCCGTGGCTGCGCATGCGCGGCCTGCTGCACGACAACGGTCTGCGCGTGCCCATGCTGCTCGCGCAGGACCTGGATGCCGGCTTCCTGCTGCTGGAAGATCTCGGCGGCCCGACCCTGGCCAGGATCCTCGACGAGCGCAACGCTGACGAATGGTTCGGTCGTTCGATCGAGCAGCTGCTGCGCCTGCAGGCGATCCCGGTGCCGGCCGACTTCGGCCAGTTCGGCGAAGCACTGCTGCAGCGCGATGCCGGCCTGTTCGACGAATGGTTCCTGCAGCGCCACCTGAACCTTGAACTGGACTGCGGCGAGATCGAAGGCCTGCAGCTGGTGCATCGCCGCCTGATGGACAACGCGCTGGGCCAGGCCCAGCTGATGACCCACCGCGACTACATGCCGCGCAACCTGATGCCGGTCGACGACGGCCCCGCAGTGCTGGATTTCCAGGACCTGGTGCGCGGCCCGATCGCCTACGATGCGGTGAGCCTGTTCAAGGACGCCTTCCTGAGCTGGCCACTGCAACGCGTGGACGAATGGCTGGCGCAGTATCACGAGCGCGCCCGCGACACCGGCCTGCCGGTGCCCGACCGCGCCACCTTCCTGCGCGATGCCGACTGGATGGGCATCCAGCGCCACGTGAAGATCCTGGGCCTGTTCTGCCGGCTGCGTTACCGCGACAACAAGGGCCATTACCTCGACGACGCACCGCGCTTCATCACCTATCTGGATGAAGTGCTGCCGCGCTACCGCGAGCTGGCACCGCTGCAGCAGCTGCTGGACGACCGCATCAAGCCGGCGCTGGCCGAGCTGGGTGCACCGATGCGCGTAGCCCGATGAAGGCACTGGTCTTTGCCGCCGGCCTCGGCGAGCGCATGCGCCCTTTGACCCTGCACACGCCCAAGCCGCTGCTGGAAGTGGCTGGCAAGCCGTTGATCGTCTGGCACCTGGAACGCCTGGCCGCACTCGGCGTGCGCGAGGTGGTGGTCAACACCGCATGGCTGGCCGAACAGTTCCCGGCGACGCTTGGCGATGGCAGCCAGTGGGGCCTGCGCCTGCATTTCCTGTACGAAGGGCAGACCCCGCTGGAAACCGGCGGCGGCATCCTCAACGCCCTGCCGGTGCTGGGCGATGCCCCGTTCCTGGTAGTGAACGGCGACATCTGGACCGATTTCGATTTCGCCACGCTGCCGCGCGAGCCGCAGGGCCAGGCGCACCTGGTGCTGGTCGACAATCCGGTTCAGCACCCGAATGGTGACTACCGCCTGGATGCACAGGGGTTCCTGCACCACGACCGCGAAGGACCATGCCTGACCTATGCCGGCATCGGCGTGTACCGTCCTTCGATCGTGGCCGACTGGCGCGCGGTGATCGGCGATGCGCCGGGCAGCGAGCGACTGCCACCGAAGTTCTCGGTGGTGCCGCTGCAGAAGCACTTCATGGCGCAGGGGTTGATGACCGGGCAGCACCATCGCGGGCGCTGGACCGACGTCGGCACCGTGGATCGCCTGCGCGCGCTGGATGCGGAGTTGGCGGCGAACGGCTGAGCCCCTCGTGGTTGGACGTTTTGAGAGCAGTAGCCTTGCTTGGCCGGGCGGGGTGGATTCGCGGGGGACGCCGTGAACCCGTCCCTGGGGGCTTGGCCGCGGCATCCATGCCGCGGACACCCCCGCGAACCCACCCCGCCCGGCCTCAGACAGTTTCCGTGGGCGTCCAGCCACGGAAGAAAGAAAGAAAAGCAAAAGCGGGTCGCTTCGCTCTGGTGACGACCAACGGTCGTCACCCACCATAAGCAAGACACGTATCGACCAAGGTCGACACCCACCAACAGCAGTGCAGTACAGAGACCAGGCAGATCGCGGGAACCTGTCGAAGGCGGGGTGGCTCAGGTTGCGGGGGCGTGAGCGCCATGGATGGCGCGATCGAGGCTACAGGGACGTACTTGCGCCGTCCCCCGCAACCTGAGCCACCCCGCCTCCCCTCAGGAAGCCAGCTTTTGACGTTGCTGTTGAAGTTGCCGGCCAGCGGCCGGCACTACCGCGGGTGCAGGGCGCAGCCCTGCCGAACAACATCCCTCAGTAACGAGGCCGGCCTTCTTCCAGCACCTGGCGCAGGAACGGCACGGTGATCCGCCGCTTCGCCGCCAGCGATTCGCGGTCCAGCCAGTCCAGCAGGGTGATCAATCCACCCAGCTCACGGCCGGTGTGCGACAGCAGCCACTCGATGGCCGCTTCGTCGATGGCCAGGCCGCGTCGCAGTGCACGCTCGCGCAGCACGGCCGCCCGCCCTTCCTCATCCAGCGGCTGCAGCAGCACGCGCACGCACTGGCCCAGCCGCGAGCGCAGGTCCGGCAGCACCAGGCCCAGTTCGCCCGGCGCCTTCTGTGCCGTGTACAGCACGGTCACGCCCGCAGCGCGCGCACGGTTGTGGAAATCGAACAGCGCGATCTCATCCTCGCGGTTGCCGGCAACCTCGTCCAGGCCGTCCAGCGCCACCAGTTCGCGCGCTTCCAGCCCATCAAGCGCCGCACGGACACGGCCGGCGGCGCTGGCCAGCGGCACGTACGTCGGCAACCGTCCGGCCTGCTCGGCGCTGGAGCACATCGCCAGCGCCTGGTGGGTCTTGCCGGTTCCCGCCGCACCTTCCAGGTAGACCCAGTCGTGGCTGGCGCCAACTGCGATCGCGCGCAGCTGCGCCAGCGCGCCATCCGGCGCGCCGATGAAGGTCTCCAGGCGCTGGTCCCGCGGGTAATGCAGGGCCAGCGGCAGTTGCGGCACACCCATCACTTCAGGTCGGGGCCCTTGTCGTCCGGAACGATGATATGGGGCGCGTCGACCACGCCATCAAGCACGATCGCCGGCTTCTCGCCCACGTACAGTTCGCTCTGCCGATAGCGCTGGTGGGCATAGCGCAGCAGCACGTTGGTCACCGCCGCTACCGGCAGCGCCAGCAGCATGCCGAGGAAGCCGAACAGCTGGCCGCCGGCCATCACCGCGAAGATCACCGCCACCGGGTGCAGGCCGATCTTGTCGCCGACGATGCGCGGGGTCAGCACGTAGCTTTCCAGCAGCTGGCCCACGGTGAACACCACGCCGACCAGGATCAGCAGCTTCAGGTCGAAGCCCTGCGCCTGCACCAGCGCGGCGATCACCGCCATCAGCACGCCGGTGGTCGCGCCCAGGTACGGGATGAAGCTGATCAGGCCGGCAATCAGGCCGATCAGCAGGCCCAGCTTGAGGCCGACCAGCGACAGGCCACCGGCGTAGATCACGCCCAATGCCAGCATCACCAGGAACTGGCCGCGGATGAACGCCCCCAGCACTTCGTTGGACTCACGCGCCAGCGCGCTGATGGTGCCGATGTGGTTGCGCGGGATCACCGAGGCCACCCGCTCGACCAGCTTGTCCCAGTCGCGCAGGAAGTAGAACGCCAGGATCGGCAGCAGCAGGATGTTGACCACCCAGGTCACCATCGCAAAGCCCGAACGCGAGACGTAGCCCATGAACGTGGTGGCGAAGCCGCCGGCCTGCTGCCAATGGCTGCGCACCCATTCGATCAGGCGGTCCGGGTCCAGCCACTGCATCACTTCCAGGCCGGTCTTGTGCTCGAACCAGGGGATGCCGGTCTGCATCAGCCACGCCTGCGCCTGCGGCGCGGCCGCGATCAGGGTGGTGATCTGGCGCTCGATCATCGGCACCAGCACCAGCAGCAGTGCCACGATCACCAGCACCATCGCTGCGAACACCAGCACCACGCCGGTCATGCGCGAGCGGCCGGTGGCCTCGATGCGGTCCACCAGCGGGTCACCCAGCCAGGCCAGCGCCAGTGCCAGCACGAACGGGGTCAGGATCGGCGCCAGCAGCCACACCACCCAGCCGATCAGGCCGGCGAACAGGATGTACTTCAGCCGGCGCAGGAACTGCGCGATTTCAGCTTCCGGGCTCAGGATCATCGCAGGCGGTACTCGTTGCTGACCGGCGCGGCCACCGGGGCACCGGTGGTGTCATCGATCGGGGTCGGCAGGGCCGGCAGCGGCGCGCTTGGCACCAGCACGCCATTGTCGCCAAGCATGCGGTTGAAGCCGGCCAGGCCGGTGGTCATCTCCACGCTCAGCTCCAGTTGGCCGGCCGTGGCGTGCAGCGGGGTGACGTTGC
The DNA here is from genome assembly GCF_049384825.1 of Stenotrophomonas sp. CASM106. Taxonomy (NCBI): domain Bacteria; kingdom Pseudomonadati; phylum Pseudomonadota; class Gammaproteobacteria; order Lysobacterales; family Lysobacteraceae; genus Stenotrophomonas; species Stenotrophomonas sp. CASM106. Next base: position 136,913 of record NZ_JBMRFS010000002.1, on the reverse strand, counting down.
GCACCACCGGCACCTCGCGCAGGCCAGCGGCCAGCCGCAGGTAGTCATCGGCGCTGTTGATGCCGGTCACCACCAGGCGGTAGGTGCCGGCCTGGCCGACGGCCACGCCGGCCTTGGCATAGCGCTTGACCAGCGCATCGGCGGCACCGTCGGCACCGGCGGCCATCGCGCGCATGGCGTTGGCGTCCTTGCTGGTCCACTTGTTCAGTTCGCGGCCGTTGTCGACGAACACCCAGTCCGCCTGCCAGCCACCGTTGGCGCGGTACAGCTTGCCGATCAGCTGCATCGGCGGCGAGTAGCGCGAGGAGGCACGGGCCACGGCCGCGCTGTCCTGGCGCCAGATGGCACCGGCCAGGGCCTGTTCGGCAGCACCGCCGCTGGGCAGGCCCAGCTTGTAACCCCGCTCGATGGCGCGGTTCAGCAGCGGGCGGGCGGCATTGGCCTGCTGCACGCTGACCAGGCGCGGGCCACTGCCGTCGTCGACGGCCAGCCACAGCACCGGCTTCGGTCGCGGCTGCGGCCACAGCGGCAGGCCCAGCGCCGAGACCAGCGAATCGACATCGTCCTCGCGGAAGCGGGCCACCAGCAGGGTCCGGAAGCTCGGTGCGCCGCTGGCACCCACGCTCTGGTCCTGCTTGTAGTCGTAGCTGGCCACGTAGTCCTTGGCATTGCGCAGCGCCTGCACCACGCCGGGGCGTGACATCACGTTGCGGTCGCCGGACAGCTTGCCCAGCACCACGCTCAGGGCACGGGCCAGGGCACCGTTGCGATCGGCCTCGGCCTGGCTGTTGACGGGCACTTCGGCCTCGTAGGCCCCCGAAGCGGTGGCGACATCTCCCTCGGTGCGCAGGCCGCTCTGGGCCATCGTGGCCACCGGCAGGCTCAGTGCAAGGAGCAGGGTCAGAATCAGGCTGCGGCGCATCAGGACATCCATTGGCTCGACGAATCCGGGGGAATTGTTGCCCGAATACGGCCTTTGCGCCAATGCGGCCTGTTAAAATCGCTCATTCAACCCCTGCCAGCGCCGACGCCCGTGACCAACACCCCGTCTTCCGCCCCTTCCCCCCTCACCTACCGTGACGCGGGTGTCGACATCGACGCCGGCAACGCGCTGGTCGAGCGGATCAAGCCCCTGGTCAAGCGCAGCTTCCGCCCGGAAGTGATGGGCGGCCTGGGCGGCTTCGGCGCCCTGTTCGACCTGTCCAACAAGTACCGCGAGCCGGTGCTGGTGTCGGGTACCGATGGCGTGGGCACCAAGCTGAAGCTGGCCCACCAGCTGAACCGCCACGATACGATCGGCATCGACCTGGTCGCCATGTGCGTGAACGACGTGCTGGTGCAGGGTGCCGAGCCGCTGTTCTTCCTGGACTACTTCGCCACCGGCAAGCTGGACATCGACACCGCCGCAGCGGTCGTGGGCGGCATCGCCAACGGCTGCACCGAGGCCGGCTGCGCGCTGATCGGCGGCGAAACCGCTGAAATGCCCGACATGTATGCCCCGGGCGAGTACGACCTGGCCGGCTTCACCGTCGCCGCGGTCGAGAAGAGCGAGCTGAAGGACGGCGCCAGCGTGGCCGCCGGCGACGTGCTGATCGGCATCGCCTCGTCCGGTCCGCACTCCAACGGCTACTCGCTGGTGCGCCGCATCTACGACCGCGCCGGCCGCCCGGCCGACCTGGAGCTGGAGGGCGGCGTGAAGCTGGTCGACGCGCTGATGGCACCGACCCGCCTGTACGTGAAGCCGATCCTGGCGCTGCTGAAGTCGCACGGTGCCGCCATCCACGGCATGGCCCACATCACCGGTGGCGGCCTGACCGAGAACATCATCCGCGTGGTGCCCGACGGCCTCGGCCTGGACATCCAGGCCTCGTCCTGGACCCTGCCGCCGGTGTTCCAGTGGCTGCAGAAGGAAGGTGCCGTGGCCGATAGCGAGATGTGGCGCACCTTCAACTGCGGCATCGGCTTCGTGCTGATCGTGGCAGCCGACCAGGTCGCCGCCGTGTCCGAGGCGGTCAAGGCGCAGGGCCTGGACCACTGGACCATCGGCCAGGTGGTCACTGCTGAAGGCGCCGAGCGCGTCCACATCGGCTGAACCCGGCCCCGAGGAGCCCGCATGGACGCAATGCCCCCGCTGCCCCCTACCCCCGTGCCGCCGCCAACGACGGCGGTACCGGCGTTCAGCCCCCAGGACGCCGACCACCTGCGCATGCTGTCAATCGCGCACTACGTGGTCGGCGGCCTGATCGCGCTGTTCTCGCTGATCTTCATCGTCCACATCGTGCTCGGCGTCACCGCGCTCACCGGCAACCTGCCGATGAACTCCGGCGGCCAGCCCTCGTCGCCGGCCGAACAGCGCGTGTTCGGCTGGATGTTCGTCGTGATCGGCTGTGTCATCGTGTTCGGTGGCGTCACCCTGGGCGCGTTCGTGGCCTACGCCGGCCGTTGCCTGGCCCGCCGCCGCCGCTACCTGCTGTGCCTGATCGTGGCCGGGCTGGCCTGTCTGTTCACGCCGATCGGTACCGTGCTGGGAGTACTCAGCCTGATCACGCTGCTGCGTCCGCAGGTCAAGGCCGCGTTCGACACAGCGGGCACGGCGGCATGACGAGCCCGGGCGCACCGCCGCCGCTGCCGCAGCAGACCCTGGCGCACCTTCAGCTGGGCAGCCACCTGCAGACGCTGAAGGTGCTGTTCTACGCGCTGGCGGTTTTCCACTGGATGGCCGCGCTGGCCTTCCTCGGTTTCATCGGCCTGGTTGCCAGCTCGCGCGGGCTGGACGATGGCGCGGTACTGGCCACCGTGTACGGCGTCGTTTCAGTGCTGGCTGCCGCGCTGGGCTTCGTGCAGCTGCACACCGCGCGCCTGCTGTCGCGCCGCACCGGGCTGGCCTGGTGCCAGCGCGCGGCCTGGCTGGCGGTGCTGGCCGGCCCGCTGGGCATGGCCCTGACCGCCTATGCCTGGGTGTTCCTGTCCAAGCCTGACATGGCCGCCCTGTTCGACCGCGGCGACCATCTCCGCGTCTGAACTTGCCGGCAGACGCCCCGCCCTTTCCTGATCGACTTCCCATGTCCGCGCCTGCCCTCCCCACGACCGCTTCGCCCAGCGCCTTCCGTTTCTCGCGCCCCAAGAAGCTGGCCTTCGCTGCCGTACTGGCGGTATTCGCGGTCAGCTGGATCCAGCCGCTGTGGCCCACCGAGCAGGCGCTGCACAGCACGCTGACCGTGATCGGCCTGGGCGCCCTGCTGTGGGTCGACCGCCGGGGTGGCTGGCTGGGCAACGGTGCCTTCATCGCGATCTGCGGCTTCATCGCGCTGCACTGTGTGGCCGCCCGCTGGCTGTACTCGAACGTTCCCTACGACGCGTGGACGCAGGCGCTGATCGGCTGGTCGCCGAATGCGGCGTTCGGCTGGCAGCGCAATCATTTCGACCGCCTCATCCACTTCCTGTTCGGCGTCTGTTTCACGCCGGCACTGCTGCAGCTGGCACGTCACGCCTGGCCGGCGCTGCGCCGCGGCCAGGCCTTCACCCTGGCGGTGATGACGGTGATGTGCGCCAGCCTGGTCTACGAGTGGTTCGAATGGGCCATCGCGCTCGCCCTGTCGCCGGACGCCGCCGAGGCCTACAACGGGCAGCAGGGCGACATGTGGGACGCCCATGCCGACATGCTGATGGCCACCGTGGGCAGCGTGCTGACCTGGCCGCTGATCCGCCGGAGTACCCCGCAATGACCGCGCCCACCCGCATTGCCGTGCTTGCCTCCGGCCGCGGCAGCAACCTGCAGGCCATCCTCGATGCCATCGCTGCGGGACGCCTGCGCGCCGAGGTCGTCGGCGTATTTTCCGACCGCCCGGCCGCCGCCGCGCTGCAGCGGGTCAGCGCCAACCTGCGCTGGGCGCATGCGCCGAAGGAATTCCAGGACCGCGCCGCCTACGAGCAGGCACTGGGCGACGCACTGGCCGCGGTCGCACCGGACTGGATCGTCTGCGCCGGCTACATGCGCATACTCGGCGCCGCCTTCGTGCAGCGCTTCAATGGCCGCCTGGTCAACATCCACCCGTCACTGCTGCCGCTGCACAAGGGGCTGGACACGCATGCGCGGGCACTGGATGCAGGCGATGCCGAGCACGGTGCCAGCGTGCACCTGGTCGTACCCGAGCTGGACGCCGGCGCCGTGCTGGCCCAGGTGCGGGTACCGGTGCTGCCCGGCGATGACGCCGACACCCTGGCCGCGCGTGTGCTGGCGGTGGAGCATCCCCTGCTGATCGCCACGCTGCAGCTGCTGTGCGCCGGCCGCCTGACTGAACGGGAGGGCCAGCCGCAACTGGACGGTCACCCCCTGTTTAGCCCGCTGGCCCTAGATTCCGCCGGGAACCTGAACCGGTAACGCCCACGCACACGCCCCGCTGACTGCGGGGCTGGCATCCTGCCCACCTCCTGCGGCTCCTCTCTTCCATGAAGATCACGACCCTGCTGTCCACTTCACTGCTGCTGTCGCTTGTCGTGCTTCCCGGCGTGGGTTGGGGTCAGGCGCAGGCGCCTGCCGCCTCGCCGGCTCCGGCTCCGGCGCCGCTGCCAGCGGTGCAACCGCCGGCCGAAGCGGCGGCCCCGGCCCTGCCGGCCTTGGCGTGGGAACCGCCGCCGCTGCAGCCGTTCAGCGCCACCTACCAGGCCTTCTACAAAGGCAAGGAGGCCGGCGACGCCAGCATGCAGGTCACCCATACCGGCGGCAACCAGTGGCGGGTCGACATGCAGGTGGTCGGCCGCCGCGGCTTTGCCAGCGTGCTGGGCCTGAACATCGAGCAGAGCACGGTGTTCGAGGAGCGCGCCGGCGCCTATGCACCGCTGAGCCAGAGCACGGTGCGCAAGGGCCTGTTCCTGGGCAAGAAGGCGGTCGGCACGTACAACTGGCAGGCCGGTACCGCGCAGTGGACCGGCGACGTCGAGAAGAAGCGTGCGCAGCCGATTCCGCTGCAGCCGGGCGACCAGAGCGCCCTGCTGATCAACCTGGCGATCATGCGGGATGCCCGTCCGGGTGCCACCATGCACTACCGCTACGTGGACATGGGCAAGGTCCGCCAGCACGACTACCAGGCCGCGCCGCAGACCGAGAACGTCGAGGTCGGCGACCTGTCCTACAACGCGCTGCGGGTCTACCGGACCAACGGCGGCAACAACGAAACCATCCTCTGGATCGCCAACGGTGTCCCCACCCCGGTGCGCATCCTGCAACGCGAAGACGGCGAAGACCGCGTCGATCTGCGCCTGATCGAATACCAAGGAGTCTGAGCATGAGCACCCTGACCCGCCCCCTCACCTGGATCGCTGCAGCCGCGCTGTCGGTGGCCAGCCTGCCGGCCATGGCCCTGCAGCCGTTCAAGGCCGATTACCTGGCCAGCTACATGGGCATGCAGGCCAATGGCAGCATGACGCTGAGCAGCGAGGGTGCCAACAAGTGGCGCTACACGCTGCAGGTGAAGAACCAGCTGGCCGACCTGAGCCAGAGCACCGTGTTCGAAGAAGTGCGCGGCCAGCTGCGTCCGCTCAGCAGCCAGGACCGTTCGGCGCTGCTGGTGAAGAAGCGCAACGTGCAGGCCAACTACAACTGGACCAGCAACCAGGCCACCTGGACCGGCGACATCAAGCCGGACCGCGCTGGACCTATCGCACTGAAATCCGGTGACATGGACGCGCTGCTGATCAACCTGGCGATCGCCCGTGACCTCGCCGCCGGCAAGCCGCTGACCTATCGCATGGTCGACGAAGGCCGCATCAAGAACATGACCTACCGCGTGATCGGCAAGGAGTCGATCACCGTGGGCGGCAAGAGCTACGAAGCGACCAAGGTCTCGCGTGCCGACGGCAACAAGGAGCTGATCGCCTGGATCGTGCCGGAGTTCCCGGTGCCGGCGCGCATGCTGCAGCGGGAGAACGACCGCGATGCCCTGGACCTGACCATCAAGGCGATGAACTGAGTGCCGGGGTCGGATCCCATCCCCTCGGGGATGGGCTCTGACCCCGGTTGTGTGGCTGGGGTCGGAGCCCTTTCCGATGGAAAGGGATCCGACCCCGGGCCCCGCGAAAAGAAAACGCCCGCTTTCGCGGGCGTTTTTCTTACTTCTTTTCTTCGGCCGCCGCCGGCTTGAACTCGGTACGGCAGTCCACGCGGATCTGCTCGCCGGTGCTGCGCCAGACGAAGGTGCGGCAATGGCGGTTGCCATCCTGGCTGTCATTCACCGCAACCGCATAGAACGACTCGATGATCTCGTCGCGCGAGACCGTGCCATCGCCATTCCAGTCCATGTCCTTCTGCTCGATGCCCTGGGTGATGGCGATGTTGGCGTACCAGGCGTAGCCCAGCCACGCCAGCACGATCAGCACCAGCGCCAGCAGCGCCTTGCGACGCGGGCTGAACTTGCCGCGCAGGATCATGGCACGCGCCGGATGGTGGCACCGAGCGAAGACAGCTTCTCTTCGATGTTCTCGTAGCCACGGTCAAGGTGGTAGATGCGGTCGATGGTGGTCTCGCCGCTGGCCATCAGGCCGGCCAGGATCAGCGAGGCCGAGGCACGCAGGTCGGTGGCCATCACCGGTGCGCCACTCAGGTGCTCGCTGCCCCGCACGATGGCGGTGTGGCCTTCGACCTGGATGTCCGCGCCCAGGCGCAGCAACTCGTTGACGTGCATGAAACGGTTTTCGAAGATCGTTTCGTTGATCACGCCGACGCCGTCGGCCACGCAGTTGAGCGCCATGAACTGCGCCTGCATGTCGGTCGGGAACGCCGGGTACGGTGCGGTGGTCAGGTTGACCGCCTTCGGCCGCTTGCCCTGCATGTCCAGGGTGATGGTGTCGTCGGTGGTCTCGATCTTCGCACCGGCTTCGACCAGCTTGGACAGCACCGCGTCCATGGTGTTCGGGCGCGCACGGTTGACCGTGACCTTGCCGCCGGTCATCGCCGCAGCCACCAGGAAGGTGCCGGTCTCGATGCGGTCGGGCAGCACTTCATGGCGGCCGCCGGACAGGCGCTCGACGCCTTCGATGACCAGGCGGGCAGTGCCCAGGCCTTCGATCTTCGCGCCCAGCGCGATCAGGCAATGCGCCAGATCGGTCACTTCCGGTTCCATCGCACAGTTGTCGAGGATGCTGGTGCCTTCGGCCAGCACCGCGCCCATCAGCACGTTCTCGGTGCCGGTAACGCTGACCATGTCGAAGGTGAAATGGCCGCCCTTCAGGCGCTTGGCCGTGGCCTTGATGAAGCCGTTCTCGACCACGATCTCGGCGCCCAGCGCCTGCAGGCCCTTGATGTGCTGGTCGACCGGACGCGAGCCGATCGCGCAGCCGCCGGGCAGCGACACTTCCGCCGCGCCGAAGCGGGCCAGTAGCGGGCCCAGCACCAGGATCGAGGCGCGCATGGTCTTGACCAGCTCGTACGGGGCAACATGCTGGTTGACCGGACGCGGGTCGACCACGATCGCACTGCCGCGCGACAGCGTGCCCTGGTCGATGGTGACCTTGGCACCCAGTTCGCCCAGCAGCTTCACCGTGGTGACCACATCGTGCAGGTGCGGCACGTTGGTGATCTCCACCGGCGCATCGGCCAGCAGGGTCGCGCAGAGAATGGGGAGGACGGCGTTCTTGGCGCCGGAGATGCTCACTTCACCGTGCAGCGCAGCGCCGCCGGTCACAACGATCTTGGCCATGTATTCGGGATCTTCTGCGGTTCAGCCGGCTTCGGCCGGGGTCACGGTTTTCAGCGCCAGCGCGTGGATCGCGCCGCCCATCAGGTCGCCCAGGGTGGCATAGACCATCCGGTGGCGGGCCAGCGGCATCTTGCCGGCAAAGGCCTCGCAGACCACGGTCGCTTCGAAATGCACGCCATCGTCGCCCTGCACGTCGGCGCGGGCGCCGGGCAGGCCGGTTTCGATCAGGTTGCGGATGGTGTCGGCGTCCAACGGGCTTTCCTAATAAAATGTGCCTCCATTCTACTTCCGCTGCGTGGCGTCCGCATGGCCGAATCCCTGTTGCCCCCCCGTTCCGTCGACCCTGCCGGCCTGGTCGCCAGCGGCCGCCGCGTCTTCGAGATCGAGCGGCAGGCGCTGGATGCCGTGGCCGACCGCCTCGGCGAGGCCTTCCAGCAGGCTTGCCAGGCGATCCTGGCCAGCCGCGGCCGGGTGGTCGCCACCGGCATGGGCAAGTCCGGGCACATCGCCCGCAAGATCGCCGCTACGCTGGCCTCCACCGGCACTCCCGCGTTCTACGTGCATCCGGGCGAAGCCGGCCATGGTGACCTGGGCATGATCACCGAGGCCGACGTGGTGCTGGCCCTGTCCTATTCGGGCGAATCGGACGAAGTGCTGATGCTGCTGCCGGTGCTCAAGCGCCAGGGCAACGTGCTGATTTCCATGACCGGCCGCCCGCAGTCCAGCCTGGCCACCGCCGCCGATATCCACCTGGACGTCAGCGTGCCGGCCGAGGCCTGCCCGCTGGCGCTGGCGCCGACCTCCAGCACCACCGCCTCGCTGGCGATGGGCGATGCGCTGGCCGTGGCCCTGCTCGACGCACGCGGCTTCACCGCCGACGATTTCGCCCGCTCGCACCCGGCCGGCAGCCTCGGCCGCCGCCTGCTGCTGCATATCACCGACGTCATGCACACCGGGGAGGACCTGCCCAGCGTGGGGGCCGACGCCAGCCTCAGCGAGGCGCTGGTCGAAATGAGCCGCAAGCGGCTGGGCATGACCGCCGTGGTCGATGCCGACGGTGTGCTGATCGGCCTGTTCACCGACGGTGACCTGCGCCGGGCGCTGGACAGCGCGCTGGACGTGCGCACCGCGAAGATCGCCGATGTGATGACCCGCAACCCACGTACCATCGGCGCCGACCAGCTGGCGGTGGAGGCTGCCCGGCTGATGGAGACCCACAAGATCACGGGCCTGATCGTGGTTGACGACCAGGGCCGGGCGGTCGGTGCCCTGAACATTCATGACCTGTTGCGGGCCCGGGTGGTTTAACCGACAGTCCGTAGACCCCATTCAGTCTGTACCGTCCCAACCCGAATCCACCGAGCCTGCCACCCTGATGCCCTGGTCCCCCCTGCCCGCCTTCCCCGCCCACCTGCATGCCGCCGCGGCCCGCGTCCGCCTGGCCTGCTTCGACGTGGACGGCACCCTCACCGACGGTCGGCTGTACTACGACAAGGACGGCAACGAGAGCAAGGCGTACTTCGTGCAGGATGGCCTGGGCCTGAAACTGCTGCAGCAGCACGGCATCCACCCCGTGCTGATCACCGCGCGCAACAGCCAGTCCGCGCTCAGGCGCGGCGCCGACCTCGGCATCGATACCCAGATCGCCGTGGGCGACAAGCTGGCCAGCGTGCAGGCGCTGTGTGCGCAGCACGGCATCGGCCTGGAGCAGGTGGCCTTCATGGGCGACGACCTGCCTGACCTGGCACCGCTGGGCGCGGTCGGCCTGGCGGTGGCGCCGGCCAACGCCCACCCGTGGATCGCCGAGCGCGTGCATTGGCAGACCCGCGCCGATGGCGGACGTGGTGCAGCCCGTGAGCTGTGTGACATCCTGCTGGCCGCGCAGGGCCATGTGGACGCGGTCCTGGCGAGGTTCGGCGCATGAACCTGCCGAGCCTGAACTGGCGCACCCTGCTCGGCATCGGCCTTCTGCTGGCGGCCCTGCTCAGCAGCTGGGCGGCCCTGCACAACCGCGACAAGGGTCCGGCCACTGCCGGCCAGGATGTCGGCGTGGACTACGTCCTGCACGACTTCCAGGTCGTCGCCCTGGATGAGCACGGCAAGGAATCGACCACCCTGCGCGCACCGTTGCTGGAGCGCCAGCGTGGCGACCAGACCATCAACATCGCCACGCCGCTGTTCGAGATGCCGGACAAGGATGGCAAGCACTGGACCCTGCGTGCCGAGACTGGCTGGCTCAGCGCCAAGGGCGACCAGATGAAGCTGCGCGGCAACGTCGCCGGCGACAGCCCGGCCGATCCGGGCGTGGTGCCGACCACCTTCCGCACCGACCACCTGGACGTGTTCCCGAAGGAGAACCGTGCCCGCACCGATGCGCTGGTCACCATGACCCGCCCCGGCATGGAACAGTCCGGCGTTGGCTTCGAGGTGGATTCGAAGAACAACACGTATCATTTCCTCAGCCAGTCCAAGGGCCGTTACACGCCCCGACGCTGATTCCGCCGCCCTCCTGCGACGTCCCCGGACAGGCGCAAGGCAGGCAGCCCACCCATCCGCCCCCGGTTTCCCGGGTGGCCCCACCGGTAGAACGGACCCCGATGAAGATTCCCTTTGCAGCCGTACTCGCGCTCGGTCTCCTTGTTCCCAGCGCTGCCTTTGCCAAGTCCACCGACCGCAACGAGAACATGAACATCGACTCCGGCGCGCAGTCGGGCGTGCTCACCGGCGATGGCAAGACCGTGCTCTCGCAGGGCGTGACCGTCACCCAGGGCTCGCTGGACATCCGCTCGTCCGAAGCCGAGATCTACCTGAAGGACGGCGAGGCCGTGCGTGCGGTGTTCACCGGCAAGCAGGCCACGATGAAGCAGCAGCTCGACGATGGCACCTGGATGGACGCGGTGGCTGATCGCATCGACTACGACATCAAGACCGAGATCATCACCCTGACCGGCAACTACAAGGTCACCAGCGCGCGCGGCACCAATGCCGGCCAGCGCATGGTCTACAACACCCGTAGCGGCGAAATGAATTCCGGTGGCGATGGCAGCCGCGTGCGCACCGTCATTCCGCCGAAGAACAAGAACGCGGCGGCACAGCCGGCGGCCACGCCCAAGGCGGCGGCGCCGGCCAGCACGTCGGCCAAGCCGGCCGGGAGCAAGAAGTAATGCTCGTCGCCAAGGGCCTGCGCAAGCGCTACAAGCAGCGCGAAGTCGTGAAGGACTTCGGGCTGACCCTCGACGCCGGTGAAGTGGTGGGCCTGCTCGGCCCCAACGGTGCCGGCAAGACCACCTGCTTCTACATGATCGTCGGCCTGGTCGCCGCCGATGCCGGCAGCATCGTGCTCGACGGCAAGGACATCACCAGCGATCCGATGTACACCCGTGCCAAGCAGGGCGTGGGCTACCTGCCGCAGGAGCCGTCGGTGTTCCGCAAGCTGACGGTGGCCGACAACCTCCGCCTGGTACTGGAGCTTCGCGAAGACCTGGATTCGGCCGGCCGCGAACGCGAATTGAACAGCCTGCTCGACGAGCTGCAGCTGGGCCATGTGGCCGACCAGCTCGGCGCCAGCCTGTCCGGTGGCGAACGTCGTCGCTGCGAGATCGCCCGCGCACTTGCCGCGCAGCCGCGCCTGATCCTGCTCGACGAACCTTTTGCCGGTGTCGACCCGATCTCGGTGGGTGAAATCCAGCGCATCGTCACCCATCTCAAGCAGCGTGGCATCGGCGTGCTGATCACCGACCACAACGTGCGCGAGACCTTGGGAATCTGCGACCGCGCGTATATCCTCGCCGAGGGCACCGTGCTGGCCCAGGGCTCGCCGGAGGCGATCCTGGACAACGCCGACGTACGTCGCGTCTACCTTGGGGACTCCTTCAAGCTGTGACCGCAGGCGCCGGGTCCCTTTCCTTCCGTTCGGCACAGGCATGAAGACTCGGCTGCAGACATCGTTGGGACAACAGCTGGTGCTCACGCCCCAGCTGCAGCAGGCGATCAAGCTGCTGCAGATGTCCACGACCGAGCTGGAGCTTGAAATCGCCCAGGCCGTGGAGAGCAATCCGCTGCTGGACTGGGCCGACAGCAACGACAGCAGTGCCGCCAATGAGGGCAGCGACAGCACCGAGGCCGACGCGCCCGCCGAACGCACCGACAACGGCGACGACTGGGCGCCGGCCGAACTCGACTGGAGTGCCGCCGGCAGTGGTGGCAGCTTCGACGATGACGATGACACCGGCAGTGCCGCCGAGCGCGTGGCGGAAACCGAAACGCTGGCCGACCACCTGCTGTGGCAGCTGCACCTGTCGCATCTTTCCACGCATGACCGCAGCATCGGCGCTGCACTGATCGATGCGCTGGACGACGATGGTTACCTGCGCGAACCGCTGGCCACCATCGCCGAAACCCTGCTGCCGGCGGTCCATGCCGGTGAGGATGAAATCCTCGCGGTGCTGCATCGCATCCAGCGTTTCGACCCGGTCGGCGTTGCCGCGCGCACGCTCGGCGAGTGCCTGCAGCTGCAGCTGGACGTGTTGCCTGCCGACACGCCGGGGCTGGCGCTGGCGCGACAGATTGCCGCAGGCCCGCTGGAACGGCTGCCGCGCAGTGGCGTCTCCGGGCTGGCGCATGAACTGAAACAGCCGCTGGACGAGGTCGAGACGGCGGTCGCGCTGCTGCGCTCGCTGGACCCGCGTCCGGGCACGCAGATCGCGCCGCTGTCGCAGGACACCTATGTGGTGCCCGACGTGGTGGTGTGGCGGCAGAACGGCATCTGGCGCGCAGCGCTGGCGGCCCATGCCGGGCCGAAGGTGGTGATCCACCGTGGCTACGAACAGCTGATCCGCCGCTGTGGCGAGGCCGACGCCGGCTACCTGCGCGGCCAGCTGCAGGAGGCGCGCTGGCTGCTGAAGGGCCTGCAGCAGCGCGGCGAAACCCTGCTGCGGGTGGTGCGCAGCCTGATCCTGCAACAGGCCGGCTTCCTCGAATTCGGCGAGCAGGCGCTGCGCCCGCTGACCCTGCGCGAGATCGCCGCCGAGCTGGGCCTGCACGAATCCACGGTGTCGCGCGCGATCGCCCGCAAGCACGTGCGCACGCCGCGCGGCACCCTGCCGCTGCGCGCCTTCTTCGCCTCGGGCATCGATACCGAAGGCGGTGGCGAGGCGTCCAGCACGGCCATCCAGGCGATGATCCGCCGCCTGATCGACGACGAGAACCCGCGCAAGCCGCTTTCTGACGCCAAGCTGGCTGACCTGCTCAAATCGTCGGGAATTCCAGTAGCGCGACGCACCGTGGCGAAGTATCGTGAAGCCATGAACATTTCCGCCTCGCACGAAAGGGTCAGAATCGCTTGACGCGCCGCCGCGCCCGGCGGAGAGGTTCATTGGCACATCCGAACACAGGAGAAACCCGATGCGCATCGAAACGTTTGGCAAAGACGTCGAAGTCACCCCGGCCCTGCAGTCCTATGTAGAGGAGAAGCTGGCCCGGATCGGAAAACACTTCGACCAGCACTGCGAAGCGCGGGTGACCCTCAAGCTGCAGAAGACCGAACACCACGTCGACGCCAGCCTCAACATTCCGGGGCAGACCCTGCACGCCGAGGCGGGCGGCCAGACCATGTATGCCGCGATCGACCTGCTTGCGGACAAGCTTGACCGCCTGGTCATCAAGCACAAGGAGAAAAAACAGCAGCACGCACCGCTGCCGGTGGGCGACAATGGTGGCTGATCGCCACCGTTCCCCGCAGACATGCCCCTGACTGACCTCCTGGCGGCCGTGCAGACCCAGCTCTGCACGGCCACCGACCGTGACAGCGTCCTGCAGGCCGCCGCCGGGTTGCTGGCCTGCCGCCAGGCCAACGCCGAACAGATCTATCTGAACCTGTGCCAGCGCGAAGCCCTGGGCAGCACCGCGATCGGCCACGGCATCGCCATCCCCCACGGCCGCGCGCCGACCCTGGACCGCCCCCGTGGCGCCCTGCTGCGACTGGCGACCCCGGTCGATTTCGGCGGCGACGAACCGGTGGACCTGGTGTTCGCGATGGCCGTCCCCGCCCACTACACCCACCAGCACCTGATGCTGCTGTCCGAGCTGGCCGAGCTGTTTTCCGCACCGGACATCCGCCAGGCCCTGCGCGAAGCCGGCGATGCCCGGGCGCTGCGCGAGGCGCTGGACATGACCCCACCTGCGAGTGCCGCATGAATACCAGCATCACCGCCCGTGAACTGTTCGAACAGCAGCGCGAGCGGCTGGGGCTGCGCTGGGCCGCTGGCAAATCCGGTGAGAAACGCGAGCTGGAGGCCGGCAACACGGTCTCGCGGCGTCCGTCGCTGGCCGGCTACCTCAATGCGATCTATCCCAACAAGGTGCAGATCCTGGGCACCGAGGAACTGTCCTGGCTGGACGCGCTGGAACCCCGCCAGCGTTGGGAGACCATCGAGAAGATCATGCAGTCGCATCCGCTGGCGCTGGTGCTGACCCGCAACCAGGCGTGCCCGGAAGACCTGCGCGCGGCCGCCGATGAATCCGGTACACCACTGTGGCTGTCGCCCAAGCGCGGCCACGAACTGCTCAACCACCTGTCCTACCACCTGGCGCGCACGCTGGCGCCGCGGGTGATCCTGCATGGCGTGTTCATGGAGATCTATTCCATCGGCGTGCTGATCACCGGTGAGGCCGGGTCGGGCAAGAGCGAGCTGGCGCTGGAGCTGCTAAGCCGCGGCCATCGCCTGGTGGCCGACGATGCGCCCGAATTCACCCAGATCGCCCCGGACGTGCTCGACGGCACCTGCCCCGAACTGCTGCAGGACCTGCTGGAAGTGCGCGGCCTGGGCGTGCTGAATGTGCGCGAGATGTTCGGCGACACGGCTGTAAAGAAGAACAAGTACCTTCGGCTGATCGTCCACCTGACCAAGCCGATGACCGAACCCACCCCGCATGGCTACGAGCGCCTGACCGGCGACTCGGGCACCCGCCATGTGCTGGACCTCGACGTTCCGCTGATCACCCTGCCGGTGATGCCCGGCCGCAACCTGGCCGTGCTGACCGAAGCCGCCACCCGCCTGCACATCCTGCGCACCAAGGGCATTGATCCGGCAGCGATGTTCATCGCCCGCCACAGCAATCTGCTGGAACGGCGAACACCCTGATTCCCCTGCCCCTCGAAGAGCCTGTCCATGAGCACCGCCACCCCCTCCGCCCCGACCCTGATCATCGTCAGCGGCCTGTCCGGCTCGGGTAAATCCGTCGCCCTGAAGACCTTCGAGGATCAGGACTACTACTGCTCGGACAACCTGCCGATCCACCTGCTGCCGGACTTCGTGCGCAGCCTGCTGGCCAACCACGACGGCAGCGCGCCGCGCCGGCTGGCGGTGGGCATCGACGTGCGCGGCCAGGCCGACCTGAGCCAGCTGGGCGACTGGCGGCAGCTGGCCACCGACGCCGGCGTGGAAGTGAAGGTGCTGTTCTTCGAGGCCAGCGACGAAACGGTGCTCAAGCGCTATGCCGACACCCGCCGCCGCCATCCGCTGAGCCAGCTGGGCCTGTCATTGCCCGAGGCGATCGCCCGCGAGCGCGAGCTGACCGCGCCATTGCGCCGCGAGGCCGATGCGGTGATCGATACCAGCAACCTCAACGTGCACCAACTGCGGCGGCGGATCATCACCGAGTTCGCGATGGACCATGCCACCGGCCTGTCGCTGCTGTTCGAATCATTCGCCTACAAGCGCGGTGTACCCGCCGAGGCGGACTTCGTGTTCGATGCGCGGGTGCTGCCCAATCCACACTGGGATCCGGACCTGCGTGCGCTCAGCGGCCGCGAACCGGGTGTACGCGACTACCTGGAAGCGCAACCGGACGTGCAGCGCTACCTGGCCCAGCTGATGGACTTCCTCGATACCTGGCTGCCGAAACTGGGTGATGGCACCCGCAGCTACGTGACCGTGGCGTTCGGCTGCACCGGCGGCAAGCACCGCTCGGTGTTCCTGGCCGAGCGCATGGCCCGGCATGCCCGCGAGATGGGCTGGCAGGACGTGGCGACGTACCACCGCGAACAGGATTGAGGGTGGCCGGCCGGGCTGCGCCCGGCACCCGTCGGTAGTGCCGGCCGCTGGCCGGCAACAGCAACAGCAACAGCAAAAGCGGCATTCCGTGGGATGGCGGGGCGGTGTGGGTAGGTGTCGACCTTGGTCGACACGATGGATCCACACCATGCGTGGATGAATCGCTGCCAGGCATCGAAAAACGCATGGGGTCGGATCCCTTTTCCAGGGGAAAAGGGCTCTGACCCCGATAACGCTGAATACGGGACACAGTGCCCCTCATCTGCTGCTATCGCCGATTCACCTTGACCTGTTAACGTGCAGTAATGACCTGTGGCATTCTCCTCGTAACACATCCCGGGGTCGGGACCGCCCTGCTTGACGTGGCGACCCGGCTCCTGCGGCAATTGCCGCTGAAAACCGAAGCTTTCGAAGTACCGTTCGACGCAGACATGGACGCCCTGCTCCCGCTCGCCTCGGCCGCCCTGCGGCGGGTCGACAGTGGTGAGGGCGTGCTGATCCTGACCGACCTGTACGGCGCCAGCCCCGCCAACCTTGCAGGGCAGCTGGCCCGGCTGGGAACCCCGGTTCGCCGGGTGTCGGCGCTGAGCCTGCCGATGTTGCTGCGGGTGATGAATTATCCGGAACAGGGACTGGATCAACTGCCCGCCACAGCCGCGGCGGGTACCCGTAATGGAGCGATAGTCGACGATGCTTGAACGAGAACTCACCGTCAGCAACCGCCTGGGCCTGCATGCCCGGGCCACCGCCAAGCTGGTGCAGACCCTGGCGCCGTTCCGCTGCAACGTGACCATGGCCGCCAAGGGCCGTGAGATCAACGCCAAGAGCATCATGGGCGTGATGCTGCTGGCCGCCGGCCAGGGCACTCCGGTCACCGTGCGCATCAACGGCGAAGATGAAGCCGCCGCGATGGAGGCGGTGGTGGGCCTGTTCGAACGCCGCTTCGACGAGGACAGCTGAGCGTGCCACGCGCACGCGCTGGCCAGCTCCCTTCCGGCCAACGGCCGGTACAGCTGTTGGCCGGCCATGGCGCGGCGCGCGGAACGGCGATGGGCCGGGCGCGCGTGCGGCTGCCGCATGCACTGGAAGTGGCCGAGCAACGCGTGGCCGCCCACCAGGTCGAGGCCGAACTGGCCCGCCTGCACCGTGCGCTGGATGCCGCGCGTACGGAAATGCACGAACTGCGTCAGCGCCTGCATGGCGCACTGAACCAGGAAGTGGGCGAGTTCCTCGACCTGCACGCGTTGCTGCTGGACGACCCCGAGCTGCTGTATGGCCTGGACGAACTGATCCGCAGCGGCCCGTACAGTGCCGGCTACGCGCTGCGCCTGCAGCGTGACCGCCTGGCCAAGGTCTTCGATGGCATGGACGATGCCTACCTGAAGAGCCGCATGGACGATCTCGACCATGTGATCGGCCGCATCCACGCCTTCCTGCAACCCGAACGCCCGCCGGTGATGAAGGGCCTGGCCGGCGAGATCCTGGTCTGCGACAACATCGCCCCATCCGAACTGGCGCAGCTGCAGGCGCAGGGCGTGGTCGGCATCGTCACCGCCGCCGGCAGCGCGCTGTCGCACAGCGCGATCCTGGCGCGCAGCCTGCACCTGCCCCTGATCGTCAATGTGCCGCAACTGCTCAGCCGCGTCGCCGACGGCGACGTGCTGATCATCGACGGTGCCGACGGCAGCATCACCGTCAACCCGCTGGCCGACAACCTGCGTGACTACCGCGCACGCCTGAAGGAACACGCGCGCGAGCTGCGCGAGCTTGGCCGCCTGCGCAGCAAGCCCAGCCGTACCCGCGACCAGGTCGACATTGCCTTGCTGGCCAATGCCGAATCGCTGGAGGACGTCACCCAGGCGCATGCGCTGGGCGCGCAGGGGCTGGGCCTGTACCGCACCGAATTCCTGTTCCTGCAGCGCAACGAGCTGCCGGACGAAGAAGAACAGTTCCAGACCTACCGTGATGCCGCACTGGGCATGAGCGGCCGGCCGGTGACCATCCGCACGCTCGACCTGGGTGCGGACAAGGCTGATCGTACCGGCCTGACCCTGAGCAACGAAGAGAACCCGGCACTGGGCCTGCGCGGCGTGCGCCTGTCGCTGGCACGGCCCAAGGTGGCCGACACCCAGCTGCGCGCGATCCTGCGCGCCTCGGCCTACGGCAAGCTGCGCGTGCTGGTGCCGATGGTCAGCACCCGCGAGGAACTGCTGGCGGTGCGCCGGCGCATGCTCAAGCTGAGCGAACAGCTGCGCAGCGAAGGCCATATGGTGTCCGAGCACGTGCCGCTGGGCGCGATGATCGAAGTCCCGGCGGCGGCATTGGCGCTGGAGAGCTTCATCGATCTGGTCGATTTCCTGTCGATCGGCACCAACGATCTGGTGCAGTACCTGCTGGCCGCCGACCGCAACAACGAGGCGCTGGGTGAGTTGTATTCACCGTTGCACCCGGCGGTGCTGCGGCTGTTGCAGATGGTGATCGAGACCGGCGCACGCCACCGCATTCCGGTGGCGGTCTGTGGCGAGATGGCCGGTGATGCGCGGATGACCCCGTTGCTGCTGGCGCTGGGCCTGAGCGAGTTCAGCCTGCATCCCGGTACGTTGCTGGAGGTGCGCCGCGCCATCCGCGAAGCCGATCTGGGTGCGCTGCGCGCCCGTGCCCCGAAGCTGCTGGCCGCGCGCGACCGCCGCGCCATCGAACGCTGGCTGGCGCTGGTGGCCGATACGCCCTGACACCACCCGCTCGCCGGGCATGCACGCCTGGGGTCAGATCCCTTTTCCGCGGGAAAAGGGATCTGGCCCCGTCTCGTTGAAGGCCAAGAGGTTGCCGGCCAGCGGCCGGCACTACCGCCACCCGGCGGCTATGCGCTGAAACATCCCCTTGCGATAATGACGCGCTGAACACCCCTGTTGCCGCATCCTTGCCGGGATCGCGGCTTTTCTTATCCCGCGGGAGCTGCGATGGCTGAAGCTGTACGCCACGACAAGACTGCGCGCCAACTGCGGATGTTGTCCGATGCACTGGACAGCGGCCGGCTGGGCCCGGTACGTCGGCTGGTCAACACCCTGGCCCCGGCCGAGATCGGCAACCTGCTTGAATCGCTGCCGCCGGGCAAGCGCGAGGTGGTGTGGGGCCTGGTTGATCCGGAAGATGACGGCGAGGTGCTGGTCCACGTCGGCGAAGACGTGCGCGAGAGCCTGCTCGCGGACATGGACCCGGACGAGATCATCGCCGCGGTCGAAGACCTGGACATCGACGACCTGGCCGACCTGGTCGAAGACCTGCCCGATACGGTCATCGACGAGGTCCTCAAGTCGATGGACCGCGAGAACCGCGAGCGCCTGGAGCAGGTGCTGTCCTATCCCGAGGACAGCGCCGGCCGCCTGATGAACCCGGACGTGGTGACCGTGCGCGCCGACGTCAATGTCGACGTGGTGCTGCGCTACCTGCGCCTGCGCGGCGAACTGCCGGACCATACCGATCACCTGTTCGTGGTCAGCCGGCGCCATCAGTACCTCGGCCGGGTGTCGCTGGCGGCACTGGTGACCCACGAGGACACCACCCCGATCAACCGCCTGATCGACGACGAGCAGCCGGCCATTGACGTCGGCGAGAGCGACCAGGAGGTCGCCCGCCAGTTCTCCGACCATGACTGGATCTCCGCGCCGGTGGTGGACGACAACAACATCCTGATCGGCCGCATCACCATCGATGACGTGGTCGACATCATCCGTGGCCAGGCCGAGCACCAGGCACTGGGCGCCGCCGGCCTGGACGAGGACGAAGACCTGTTCAGCCCGGTCTGGCGCGCCATGCGCCGACGCTTGATGTGGCTGTCGGTGAACCTGTGCACCGCCTTCCTGGCCTCCAGCGTGGTCGGCCACTTCGAAGGCACCATCGACAAGCTGGTGGCGCTGGCCGTGCTGATGCCGATCGTGGCGGGCCTGGGCGGCAATGCCGGTACCCAGGTGCTGGCGCTGATGGTGCGCGGCCTGGCACTGGGCCAGGTGGGCGCGTCCAACGCGCGCACGCTGCTGTGGAAGGAGGTGCGGGTCGCCTTGTTGAACGGCGTGATGCTGGGTTCCGTGCTGGGGCTGATCGTGCTGGCCTGGTTCCACTCACCCGGGCTGTCGGCGGTGATCGCCATCGCGCTGACCTGCAACCTGCTGTTCGCCGCACTGGCCGGCGTGCTGGTGCCACTGACCCTGAAACGCTTCGGCTTCGACCCGGCGCTGGCCAGCGGCATCTTCCTGACCGCCGTGACCGACTCGATGGGCTTCTTCACCTTCCTCGGCCTTGCCACGCTGGTGCTGCTGCACTGAACCCTGCAGGGTCCGATCCCCGCCGCGCGGAGTTCCGACCCACGCCAAAACCCAGGGTCGGATCTCCGCTGCGCGGGGCTCTGACCCGTTTCCAACTGGACACCCATGGCCACCACGATCGAAAACTATTTCCAGCCCGGCTGGCGCGACCAGCAGCACACCTGCCCGGCCTGCGAATGGAAGGGCAGCTCGCGTGCCATGGAGATGGAGCTGGACGAGGACGCCACCGAGTACGCCTGCCCGGTCTGCGAGAACCCGCTGCTGGTGGTGCTGCATCCGGACATCGCGCAGGTGCAGGCGGCCGCCGCCGACGGCAATGCCGAAGCGCAGGAGCAGCTGGACATCATTGCCAGTTTCCCGCGACCGGAGTGACGCGCCGCACGATGCCGCGTTGACCTGCGGCGGGCTAGGATGCAGCTGACCCTGCCGCCCCGGGAAATCCCATGGTCCGATCGATGTCGCGCTGGCTGCCGCTGCTGGCCTTTCTGATGATGAGCGGTTGCACTTCGCTGCCGGACAGCGCGCGCGGCCGCTTCGAGGGCCGCGCAGTGAAGGTGGACGGCGAGACCGCCTACTACCAGGTGTTCATTCCGGCCGGCGTTCAGGCCACCGCTCCCACCAGACTCCCGGTCATCCTGTTCCTGCACGGCTCCGGCGAGCGTGGCGGCGACGGTGTCAAGCAGACCCATGCGGGGCTGGGGCCGCACCTGCGCAGGCACGCGGCCGACTTCCCCGCATTGGCCGTCTTCCCCCAGGTGCCGGGCCACCAGGAATGGAGCGGGCGCAACAACCGCGTTGCGCTGGCCGCCCTGGACGCCACCATCGCCGAGTTCGGTGCCGATCCCTCACGGCAGTACCTGACCGGGATGTCGATGGGCGGCTATGGGAGCTGGAACATCGCGCTGGATGACCCCGGGCGCTTCGCCGCGATCGTGCCCGTGTGCGGCGCGGTGCTGGCGCCGCGCGCGGTGCGCCCGACCCTGTTCGTCGAGCAGGTCGCCCAGGAAACCGATCCGTATGCGGCCATCGCCCAGCGCCTGAGAGGCACGCCGATCTGGATCTTCCACGGTGCGCTGGATGATGTGGTGCCACCGGACGACGATCGCAGACTGCACGCCGCATTCCGGAGCGCCGCTGCACGCGACGTGCGCTACACCGAGTACCCGGACGGCAACCACAACGCCTGGGACGCCACCTATGCCGACCCGGCGATGTGGGCATGGCTGTTCGCGCAGAAGCGCTGAGCCGCAGCTTCAGTAGTTGCCAACCTTGGTTGGCATTGACTGCCCTGGTAGTTGCCAACCTTGGTTGGCACTGACTGCTCTGGTAGTTGCCAACCTTGGTTGGCACTGGCCTACCTGAAACCAACCCATTCCCCGATGTTCACTGGAAGCAGGCCCGTCCATGCTTGCTCCATGCAGAACACACGTCTCCTGCTCGGTCGTCGCTCCAGCACCGGCCTCAGCTATATCCTCACCACCGTCGTCCATGACCGCGCGCCGCTCTTCACCAACGCCGCAGCGGCCGCCTTGGCAGTCCGCGAATTCCAGCGACTGGATCAGGAAGGCTTCACCCGCTCGATTGCGTACGTGGTCATGCCCGACCACATCCACTGGCTGGTCGAACTACGTGCGGGAACGCTGGAAACCGTCATGAAGCGTTTCAAGTCGCGCACAGCCCAGCAGGCAAACCGGTTGCTGGGGCGAGTCGGGCGCTTCTGGCAGGCCTGCTATCACGATCATGCGATCCGCTCTGACGAATCGTTGCACCGGCATGCGATGTGCCTGATGGGAAATCCGATCAGGGCCGGACTGGCGACGCGGCTTGGGCAATATCCCCATGCATGGTGCGAATGGGAGCTTGGGGCTTCGTGTGATCCGCTCGACAACTTGGGCGCGGATGGATAGTGCCAACCAAGGTTGGCATCTACCAGAGCGGTGCGCGGACAAGCCGCGCGGCAAGTGTGTCAACCAAGGTTGACACCTACCAGAGCGGGTGGTCAGCCCAGCAGGGTTTCCAGCACGGCCATGCGCACGGCGACGCCGTTGGCGACCTGGCGCAGCACCCACGACTGCGGGCCGTCGGCCACGTCGTCGGTCACTTCCACGCCGCGGTTGATCGGGCCCGGGTGCAGCACCGCGGCATCCTTGCCGGCGCGCGCCAGGCGCTCGCGGGTCAGGCCGTACTGGGCGTGGTACTGCTCCAGCGACGGCACCAGGCCTTCTTCCATTCGCTCGCGCTGCAGGCGCAGCATCATCAGCGCGTCGACGCCTTCCAGCATCGCGTCGAAATCATCGCCGACCACGCAGCCCTTCAGGGTCTCATCGTCCGGCAGCAACGACTGCGGGCCGCACACGCGGATCTCACCCACGCCAAGCGTGCGCAGCGCATGCAGGTCGGTGCGGGCCACGCGCGAGTGCTTCACGTCGCCGACGATCACCACTTTCATCTTCGAGAAATCCGGGCCCTTGGCCTGGCGCAGGGTCAGCATGTCCAGCAGGCCCTGGGTCGGGTGCGCGCTGCGACCGTCACCGGCGTTGATCAGTGCGGTGCCCTCGCCCGCCGCTTCTGCCAGTGCGGCTACCGCGCCATCCTCCGGGTGGCGCACCACGAAGCCGCGCACGCCCATCGCTTCCAGGTTGCGCAGCGTATCGCAGGCGGTTTCGCCCTTGCGGGTGGACGAGGTCGAGGCATCGAAGTTGAGCACATCGGCGCCCAGGCGCTGCGCGGCCAGCTGGAACGAGCTGCGGGTGCGCGTGGACGGCTCGAAGAACAGCGTGCACACCGCCGAACCGGCCAGCACGTGGCGCTTGTTGCCGACGCGGCCGACTGCGGCATCGCGGATCTGACCTGCCCGGTCAAGCAGCTGCAGCAGGGTCCCGCGCGGCAGGCCCTCCAGGGTCAGCAGGTGGCGCAGGCGTCCGGAGGCATCGATTTGCTGGGCGGTCATGGCGGTGTCGGGCAGTCAGGGAATGGGGGTGGCGTCGTCGGGAGACGACAGCCAGCGGTCGATGATCACCGCCGCGGCCACGGCATCGAGGGCGGCCGCATCACGGCGGCGCTTGCGCCCTTCGGCGCGCTCGACGGCGAAGCGGCGGGCGGCCTCGACCGAGCTGGAACGCTCGTCGATCATCACCACCGGCAGTTTGAAACGTTCCCGCAGCTGGCGGGCGAAGCCCTGCGCGCGCTTGCGGTTGGGTTGGTCCTGGCCGTCCAGGGTCAGCGGGTCGCCGACCACCAGGCCGTCGGGCTTCCATTCCTTGAGCAGGCGTTCGATCGCGGTCCAGTCCGGGCCATTGCCGTGCACATCGACCACCGCCACCGCGCGCGCATGCGCAGCGAAGGCACTGCCGATGGCCACGCCGATCCGCCGCGAGCCGACGTCGAAACCCAGAACGGTGCCGTCACGGCGGATCGCCGGGACAGCAGGAGCCGGTACGGGCGTGGCCGGCTCAGACATGGCCGCTGTAGTCGGTCAGCCGGAACAGGTCCACGCCGATGCGCGAGGCCGCACCCTGCCAGCGCTGCTCCAGTGGCAGCTGGAACACCAGCTCGGCATCGGCCGGCACGGTCAGCCAGCTGTTCTCGGACAGCTCGCTTTCCAGCTGCCCTGCGCCCCAACCGGCACACCCGAGGGTGACCACGGCATTGGCCGGGCCTTCGCCACGCGCCATCGCTTCAAGGATGTCGCGCGAAGTGGTCAGGTACAGGCCGTCACCCACGATCAGGCTGGAATCCCACGCCCGCGCGTCGTCATGGATGACGAAGCCGCGCTCGGGATGCACCGGGCCGCCGTTGAGCACCATGCGCGCCTGCAGGTCGCCGTCACCGGTGGTGATGTCCATCTGTGCAAGCACTTCACCCAGCGTGTACTCGGAAGGCTGGTTGACCAGCACGCCCATCGCCCCGTTCTCGTCGTGCTGGCAGATCAGCGCGACGCTGCGGGCAAAGGTCGCGTCGAGCAGCGACGGCAGCGCGACGAGGAGGTGATCGGCGAGGGAGGTCGGCGTTACAGGCATGGTCCCATTCTACCTGCTGGGGGCGGGATGGTCGCGCAAAGGCGGCGAACCGCGATGGGCTAGGATGGTGCTTTGCCATGGAAGGTCATCGATGCAGTCTTCATCGCCCCTGACCCTGCCGGCACGCGGCGCCATCGTCCTGATTGCCCTGCTGCAGGGTCTGATGCTGTATGCCGCGCAGGAACTGTCCGATGCGTGGCCGTTCCGCGATATCGGCTGGCGCTACTGCTGGTACGCCTGGGTGCTGGCCATTCCCAGCGCGGTGGCGCTGAGCCTGGTCGAGCTGGGCCAGCGCCGCCTGTGGCTGCAGGCCGTGCTCGGCTCGGCGGTGGTGCTGGCGCTGGCCGCCTGGATCGGCTGGAACCTCACTGGCGAGACCGCGCTGGAGTCGAGCGCGCTGCAGTTTCCACTGACCCTGGGCATCGCCGTGGCGGTGTTCGTGGCCCTGCCCTGGTGGCAGTTCCAGCTGCAGCACGGGCATTGGCGCGCCAGCTACCCCGAGCTGTTCGAGCGCGCCTGGCAGAACGGTTTGACCCTCGCCCTGGCGGCGCTGTTCACCGGGCTGACCTGGCTGCTGCTGTGGCTGTGGGCGGCGCTGTTCCAGCTGCTGGAGGTCACCGTCTTCCGCGACCTGTTCCGACAGGATGCCTTCATTGCGCTGGCTACCGGCAGCCTGGCCGGGTTCGGCGTGCTGATCGGGCGCACCCAGCACCGCGCGATCCAGATCACCCGCCAGGTGCTGTTCGCGATCTGCCGCGGACTGCTGCCGCTGCTCTCGTTCATCGCCGTATTGTTCGTGCTGAGCCTGCCGCTTACCGGGCTGGAACCGCTGTGGAAGACCCGCTCGGCCGCCAGCCTGCTGCTGGTGCTGTCGCTGTTGCTGGTGACGTTCACCAATGCGGTCTACCAGCAGGGGGACGACACCGCGCCCTACCCCGTCGTGCTGCGCCGTCTGGTTGAAGCCAGCCTGCTGGCGCTGCCGGTCTACGCCGCACTGGCGCTGTACGCACTGGGGCTGCGCGTGGTGCAGTACGGCTGGACCGTGGACCGGTTCTGGGCGGTACTCGTCGCAGTGGCCGTGGCCGGCTATGCCGTGGGCTACGCGCTGGCGGTGCTGCGCCGGCAGCGCCGCTGGTTGCAGATGCTGGAGCCGGTCAACCGCTGGATGTGCTGGGCGGTGCTGGCACTGGCATTGCTGGGCAACTCGCCGCTGCTGGACCCGGTGCGGCTGACCCTGTCCAGCCAGCTGGCGCGCCTGCGTGCGGACCCGCCCGCGATCACCAGCAGTGACGTCAACGTGCTGCGCTTCGATCTTGGCCACCGCGGCGTGCGGGCGCTGCGCGAGCTGCAGCGTGATCCAGCCATCACCGCCGATGCCAACGCACCACAGGTGATCGCGGCCGCGCTGGCACGTACCTCGCGCTGGGATGACGGCCAGCGCCTCGACAAGGGGCCGCAGGACGTCGTCGCCCTGCAGCGTGCGTTGAAGCTGGCCAAGGGATCCAGCTCGCCACCGGACGACTGGTGGCAGGCACTGGCCACGCGCGCGATCGATGGCGAATCCTGCGCCCAGAGCGAGCGCGACTGCCTGATCGTGCATCGCGATCTGGATGGCGACGGGAACACCGACGTGCTGCTGTGCGAGCTGTACACCATCCGTGGGCCGGACTGCGTGCTGTACGCACGTGGCAGGGACACCCACTGGCGCCGGGCCGGTTCGCTGTTCGGCACCGCCAGCGGCCAGGCCGAGGCGATCAACCAGGCGCTGCGTGATGGCAAACTCACTCTTGAACCGCCGCGCTGGCCGATGCTGTCCATTGGTGGGCGCCCCGCAGTGGCCATCGATCCCGAACCCGAATCCAGCGAGTCTTCCCCATGAGCGGCTACTGCCTCATCGCCCCGGGCCATCCGGTGCACGACTACTACCACGCCAACGAGTACGGCTTCCCGCAGCGTGACGAGGGCGAACTGTTCGAGCGGCTGGTGCTGGAAATCAACCAGGCCGGGCTGAGCTGGGAGACGATCCTGAAAAAGCGCGAGGGCTTCCGCGCGGCCTATGACGGCTTCGATGTCGACCGCGTGGCGGCCTATGCCGAGCAGGACATCGAGCGCCTGCTATCGGACGCGGGCATCATCCGCAACCGGCTGAAGGTACTGGCCGCCATCCACAACGCGCAGGTGATCCAGCAGCTGCGGGCCAGTCATGGCAGCTTCGCGGCGTGGCTGGATGCGCATCACCCGCGCAGCAAGGCCGACTGGGTGAAGCTGTTCAAGAAGACCTTCCGCTTCACCGGTGGCGAGATCACCGGCGAGTTCCTGATGAGCCTGGGCTACCTGCCCGGCGCGCACGCCGAGGATTGCCCGGTGCATGCGCGGCTGCTGAAGCTGTCGCCGCCGTGGTTGCAGGCCGCCGCCCGCTGAGGGATCTCCGCGCGTGGATGCCGGTAGTGCCGGCCGCTGGCCGGCAACCCCGTTGAACGGTCACACGCCCATGTAACGGCCGGGGCGGTGGTTGAACATCAGCACCAGGCTGAGCACCACCGCGCCGATGGCCGAGTACAGCACCTTCGATGGCGACAGCACGAAGAACGCGGCTACCATCAGGCAGGCGTCGTAGGACATCTGCACCTTGCCGGCGCTCCAGCCTCGGGTGCGCTGCAGGTACACCGCCAGGATGCCGATGCCGCCAAGGCTGGCGCGGTGGCGGATGAAGAACAGGATGCCGAGGCCGGACAAGGCACCACCGACGATCGCCGAATACAGCGGGTTGATGTGCGAGAAGTCGATCCAGCGCGGCAGCAGGTCGGTCAGCACGCCACAGGCGGTGACCGCGGCGAAGGTCTTCAGGGTGAATTCCCAGCCCATGCGCCGCAGCGCCACCCAGTAGAACGGCAGGTTGACCAGCACGAACACCAGGCCGAAGTTCCAGCCCATCGCGTAGTGCAGCAGGAAGGCCATGCCCGCCATGCCGCCGATCATCAGCCCGCCCTTGGCGAAGATGGCCAGGCCCAGCGAGGCCACCATCGTGGCCAGCACCATGCCCTGCACGTCCTCGGCGATCGAGTGACGCAGCGCTTTTTCGTCGGCGGTGGTGCCAGCACTGTCGGGCGGCGGGGTCAGCGGACCGGCGGTGACCAGGTGGCCGTCAGCGTCGTCGCACGGCGCGGGGCCATGGGAAGGAAGGGACATGCGGTGGGGGAACAGCAGGTGGGGAGCGGTATTAGACACGATCTGCATGACAGTTGCAGATGAAATCGTTCAGTCAGATTCGCCCATTCAGGTTATCCCGGGACCGCTACAGGCAGCACGGCCAGCATGTCCTCTCCGTCGTCGTCCATCCCGGTCTCGACGAACCCGAAGCTGCCGTAGAAGGCGCCGGCCACCGGATTGCGCGGGTTGTAGCAGATCTCGATCTCGGCCAGACCGGGCGTGGCCCGGATCTGCGCCAGCGCGAGTTCCAGCGCGCGTCGACCGATGCCACGGCCCTGCCAGTGTTGATCGACCATGAAGCGCCAGATCGACATCCGCTGCGGCGTCTCCGGCACCCACATGAAGAACCCGACCAGCTCGCCATCGGCCTGGATGGCGCGGGTCTGGTAGCCGGGATGAAACGCCGCCTGCACCAGCGACCAGGTATTGCTGGCCACGAAGCCCTGCTGCGCATCGCTGACGTCGAGGTCGCACACCGCTTCGTAGTTGTCGGGGGTGATCGCTTCCAGCGTGACCTGCATGCGGGCGTCCTGCCTGGGGATGGACGCCCAGTCTGCCCGCCCCTGCATCCGGTGGAGCAAGGCCGCCGACAACCGTTCAGCGCGGGGTTGCCTGCTCAGCCCTTGCCGGCCAGATGGTGAGCCACCAGTGCGTTGGCATGGCCATGGCCCAAGCCATGTTCACTCTTCAGGAAGCTGACCAGTTCCATGTGTTTCAGGCCCTTCTTCCCGGCCAGCAACCCGAACCAGTGCGCCACCGGCTGCCCGTAGATCTTCTCGATGGAGGGGAAATACGAGGCCGGGCCTTGCGGCTTGGTGTCAGTGCTCATGTGCAGCTCCCGTTGAAGTCATTCATTCGACGAACCACAGACGCAGAAATCGACACACCCAAACGTCCGACCCCGCCTCGCCCGACAGGCCGCAGCCAACTGTCGAAGGCGGGGTGGGTCCGGTTGAGGGGGTGTAAGCGGCATGGATGCCGCGACCAAGCCCCCATGGATGGGTTTACGGCGTCCCCCTCAACCGGGCCCACCCCGCCATCTCACGGATAGCCAGTTTTTGAAGTTGACGTGGCCGTTGACGTTGCTTCGGCAGGTGCCGGGCGCAGCCCGGCCGTATCATTCCAGCATGCCCCGCGAAAACCTCAACGACCTGCAGGCCTTCGTCCACGTTGCCCGCGAGGGCAGCTTCACCAAGGCGGCCGCCCAGCTGGGCGTGTCCCAGTCCGCGCTCAGCCATGCCATGCGCGGCCTGGAACAGCGCCTGGGCGTGCGCCTGCTGACCCGTACCACCCGCAGCGTATCGACCACCGAAGCCGGTGCCCGCCTGCTCGACACCCTGGGCCCACGCCTGGCCGAGATCGAGGACGGGCTGGCCGCACTGGCCGAGTACCGCGAACGCCCGGCCGGCACCATCCGCATCAATGCCACCGGCCATGCCGCCGAGTACATCGCTTGGCCGCGGCTGGCGCCGTTGTTGCAGCGTTATCCGGACCTGAAGGTGGAACTGACCACCGACTACGGCCTGGCCGACATCGTCGCCGAGCGCTACGACATCGGCATCCGCCTCGGCGAGCGCCTGGCGCGCGACATGGTCGCGGTGCCGATCAGCCCGCCGCTGCGCATGCGCGTGGTCGGTGCACCCAGCTACTTCCGCCAGCACGTGGTGCCGCAGCATCCGGACGACCTGGCCAAGCACAACTGCGTGACCCTGCGCCTGCCTACGCATGGGGGACTGATGCCGTGGGATTTCGGCCAGGATGGCAACGAACTGAGTGTGCGCGTTGGCGGGCAATGGACGTTCAACACCATGGGCATGACCCGCGCCGCTGCGCTGGCCGGCAGCGGACTGGCCTGGCTGCCGGAAGACCAGGTGCAGCCGATGCTGGACGATGGCCGCCTGCAGTCGGTGCTGGACGACTGGTGCCCGCACTTCGATGGCTACTACGCGTACTACCCGTCGCGCCGCCACGTCACCGTGGCGATGCGCACGGTGCTTGATGCGCTGCGCGGGCCGCTGGGGTGAGGGGCAAGGCGTGCGGACCAACGGTGCGCACCCACCAACGGTCCGCACCCAGCAGGTGATCAGCCCTTGGCCTGGGCGGCGCGCTGCGCGTTGTAGCGCTCGCCGACGATCGACACTTCGTCCAGCGCCTGTGCGATGCGTTGCAGCTCCTCCGGCGCCAGCTGCAGGTCGGCCGCGCCCAGGTTTTCTTCCAGGCGATGGATCTTGGTGGTGCCTGGGATCGGCACGATCCACGGCGCCTGTGCCAGCAGCCAGGCCAGCGCCACCTGCGCCGGCGTCGCGCCCCGTGCTGCGGCAATCGTACTGATGCGATCCACCAGCGCCTGGTTGGCGCGGCGCGCCTCCACTTCGAAACGCGGAACGCTGTTGCGGAAATCGTTGGCATCGAAGGTGGTGTCGGCGTTGATCGTGCCGGTGAGGAAGCCGCGGCCAAGCGGGCTGAATGGCACGAAGCCGATGCCCAGCTCCTGCAGCGTCGGCAACAACTCGCGCTCCGGTTCGCGCCACCACAGCGAGTACTCACTCTGCACGGCGGCAACCGGCTGCACCGCATGCGCGCGGCGCACGGTGGCAGCGCTCGCCTCGGACAGCCCGAAGTGGCCGACCTTGCCTTCGGCGATCAGGTCGCGCACGGTGCCAGCCACATCCTCGATCGGCACGTTCGGGTCGACGCGGTGCTGGTAGAACAGGTCGATATGGTCGGTGCGCAGGCGCTTGAGGCTGGCTTCGGCAACGGCACGGATATTCTCGGGACGGCTGTCCAGGCCGTCATCGGTGCGCGCGCCCTTGAATCCGAACTTGGTGGCAATCACCAGCCTGTCGCGGTAGGGCGCCAGCGCGCGGCCGAGCAGGTCTTCGTTGGTGTACGGACCATACACCTCGGCGGTGTCGAAGAAGGTCACACCGCGCTCGACGGCGGCCTGCAGCAGGGCGATGCCCTGGCCCTGCTCCACCGGCTGACCGTAGGCATGGGTCAGGCCCATGCAGCCCAGGCCGAGGGCGGAAACCTTCAGGCCACTGCGGCCCAGTTCGCGTGTCTGCATCGTCGTGCTCCAGAGGGGGAGTGATGACGATACGCCTGTCGTGGCGCTGGATTGAGCCAGCCCGGCCGCAGTCGGTCATGACCGGAATTCATCAATCCAGCCACGACCGATGCCGGCCAGGTCAACGGATCTCGGAGATCTCCACGCCGTCCAGCCCCTGCGACAGGGTACGTGCGTCGCCGCCCTGGCTGAGCTTGATGCGCAGGCGCACCTCGTTCTGCGAATCGGCGTAGCGCAGCGCGTCCTCGTAGCTGATCTCGCCGGCCTGGTACAGCTCGAACAGGCTCTGGTCGAAGGTCTTCATGCCCAGCTGGACCGAGTCCTTCATCACTTCCTTCAGCTTGTGGATCTCGCCGTCGCGGATGTAGTCCTGCACCAGCGGCGTGCCCAGCAGGATCTCCATCGCCACCTTGCGCGAGCGGCCATCGGGCGATGGCACCAGCTGTTGCGCGACCACGCCCTTGAGATTCAGCGACAGGTCCATCAGCAGCTGGTTGCGGCGGTCTTCCGGGAAGAAGTTGACGATGCGGTCCATCGCCTGGTTGGCGTTGTTCGCATGCAGGGTGCATAGCACCAGGTGGCCGGTTTCGGCGAACGCGATGGCGTGATCCATGCCTTCGCGGGTACGCACCTCGCCGATCATGATCACGTCCGGCGCCTGGCGCAGGGTGTTCTTCAGCGCGGCTTCCCAGCTGTCGGTATCGATGCCGACTTCGCGCTGGGTGATGATGCAGCCCTCGTGCTTGTGCACGAACTCGATCGGGTCTTCGATGGTGATGATGTGGCCGGTCGAGTTCTGGTTGCGGTAACCGATCATCGCTGCCAGCGAGGTCGATTTACCGGTACCGGTGGCGCCGACGAACAGGATGATGCCGCGCTTGGTCATCGCCAGCGTCTTGATGATCGGCGGCAGGCTCAGTTCTTCCACGGTCGGAATGCGCGTCTCGATGCGACGCAGCACCATGCCGACCTGGTTGCGCTGGTAGAAGCAGCTGACGCGGAAGCGGCCGACGCCGGACAGGCCGATGGCGAAGTTGCATTCGTGCGTCTTCTCGAATTCCTCGCGCTGCGCCGGGGTCATCACGTTGAGGACCAGGTCGCGGCTCTGCTGCGGCGTGAGCGGGGTCTGGGTGATCGGCGAGATCTTGCCGTTGACCTTCATCGCCGGCGGCATGCCGGCCGTGATGAACAGGTCCGAGGCGCGCTGGTGCGCCATCAGCTTGAGGAACGAAGTGAAATCGATGGTGGTCGCGGTGCTGTTCACGGCGGGCTCCCAAGAGGGCATGTACCAGGAAACGGTCGGTGGAGGAAACGGCACGGAGACGGCGCCGCACTGGTGCACGCCGCCCGTGGTTGTCCCGCCTTACTCGAACAGGCGCTTGTCCTTGGCGTACTCGCGGGCCTGGTTGCGGGTGATCAGGCTGCGCTTGACCAGGTCCTGCAGGTGCTGGTCCAGGGTCATCATGCCGTACTGCTGGCCGGTCTGGATGGCCGAGTACATCTGCGCCACCTTGTCTTCGCGGATCAGGTTGCGGATGGCCGGGGTGCCGACCATGATTTCCCACGCTGCGGTACGACCGCCGCCAACCTTCTTCAGCAGCGCCTGCGAGATCACCGCACGCAGCGACTCGGACAGCATCGAACGCACCATCGGCTTTTCGCCGGCCGGGAACACGTCGATGATGCGGTCGATGGTCTTGGCCGCCGAGCTGGTGTGCAGGGTGCCGAACACCAGGTGGCCGGTTTCCGCGGCGGTCAGCGCCAGGCGAATGGTTTCCAGGTCGCGAAGTTCGCCGACCAGGATGATGTCCGGGTCCTCGCGCAGTGCCGAGCGCAGCGCTTCGTTGAAACCATGCGTATCGCGGTGCACTTCGCGCTGGTTGATCAGGCACTTCTGCGAGGTGTGCACGAATTCGATCGGATCCTCGACGGTGAGGATGTGGCCGTATTCGTTCTTGTTGATGTAGTCGATCATCGCCGCCAGCGTGGTCGACTTGCCCGAACCGGTCGGGCCGGTCACCAGGATCAGGCCCTGCGGCTGCTGGATCACCTCGCGGAACAGCGGCGGGCAGGCCAGGTCCTCGAGGGTGAGCACCTCGGACGGAATGGTACGGAACACCGCACCGGCGCCACGGTTCTGGTTGAACGCGTTCACACGGAAGCGCGCCAGCGACGGAATCTCGAAGGAGAAGTCCACTTCGAGGAATTCCTCGTAATCGCGGCGCTGCTTGTCGGACATGATGTCGTACACCAGCGCATGGACCTGCTTGTGGTCCAGGGCCGGGATGTTGATCCGGCGAACGTCGCCGTCCACGCGGATCATCGGCGGCAGGCCTGCGGACAGGTGCAGGTCGGACGCTTTGTTCTTTACGGAAAACGCCAGCAGTTCGGCGATATCCATGAGCGGCTACTCCCCAATAACGGCTTCGACTGGAAGGATCTTTCCCCGGGCGGCAGTATAGCCTCCTGATTCAACGGAACGCGTTACGTGGCCACTCCCTTGCCCCAGATCCTGAGCAACCTGCATGCCGCCGCCGAGGCGGCCGGCCGGCCTGATCCGCGCCTGCTGGCGGTTTCCAAGACCCAACCGGCCGAGGCCGTGGCCGCGCTGGCCGCGCAGGGCCAGCAGGCCTTCGGCGAGAACTATGTGCAGGAAGCGCTGGCGAAGATGCAGGCGCTGCAGCACCTGGCGCTGGAGTGGCACCTGATCGGGCACCTGCAGTCGAACAAGGCCGAGGCCGTGGCCAGCCATTTCGACTGGGTGCAGAGCGTGGACCGGCCCAAGCTGGTGACGGCGCTGGCGCGCCATCGCCCGGCCGCGCGCGGCCCGCTGAACGTGCTGATCCAGGTCAACATCGACGACGAATCCAGCAAGCACGGCTGTGGGCCGGAGGACGTCGAGGCATTGGCCGCCGCGATTGCCGCTGAGCCCCGCCTGCGCCTGCGTGGCCTGATGGCGATTCCCGCGCCATGGCCCGAGGCCGAGCGTCGCCGCGATGCATTCGTGCGCATGCGCACACTTTTCCAGTCGCTGGCCGCCCGGCACGCGCAGGTCGACACGCTGTCGATGGGCATGAGCAGCGACTACGCCGACGCCATCGCCGAGGGCGCCACCCTGGTGCGCATCGGCACCGCCCTGTTCGGCGCGCGCCCGCGCCCGGCCTGATCTTGCAAGGAGAGTTCCATGGCAGCTGATTCCATCACCTTCATCGGCGGCGGCAACATGGCGCGCAGCCTGATCGCCGGCCTGATCCGCCAGGGCATGCCGGCCGCGCACATCCATGTGGCCGAACCAGTGGCCGCCCTGCGCGAGTCGCTGGCTGCCGACTTCGGCGTGCAGGTGCACGACAACGCAATCGATGCGGCCGCGCAGGGCGGCACCTGGCTGCTGGCGGTGAAGCCACAGGTGCTGCGCGAGGTCTGCCAGTCGCTGCAGGCACTGGCCCAGGCAAGCCGGCCACTGGTGGTGTCGATCGCCGCCGGCATCACCAGCGCGCAGCTGGAACGCTGGCTGGGCGGCAACCTGCCGGTGGTGCGTGCAATGCCCAACACGCCGGCCCTGCTCGGCGCCGGCGTGACCGGCCTGTATGCCACGCCGTCGGTGGATGCACAGCAGCGCTCGCAGGCCGAACAGGTATTGGCCAGTGCCGGCCGTACCGTGTGGATCGAGCGCGAGGCGCTGATGGATTCGGTCACTGCCGTGTCCGGCAGCGGGCCGGCCTACGTGTTCCTGCTGGCCGAAGCGATGGAAGCGGCGGGCATTGCCCAGGGCCTGCCGGCCGACGCCGCGCGCACGCTGGTGGTGCAGACCCTGCTGGGCGCCTCGCGCATGCTCGATGAAGCCGGCGAAAGCCCGGCCGAGCTTCGCCGCCGTGTGACCTCGCCGAACGGCACCACCCAGGCCGCGATCGAGAGCTTCCAGGCCGGAGGTTTCGAAGTGCTGGTGGACAACGCGCTGCGTGCTGCGCAGGTGCGCGGGCAGGAATTGTCTGCGGCGAATGATTGATCCCGATGTGTGCCGACCAACGGTCGGCACCTACCATCATCCACGCATGGCGTGGATGCTCATTGCCCCAATGTGGTCATGACGAAATCGACGAAGCACTGCAGCCGCGGGCGCGGCCGTCGATCCGGCAGGTAGATCAGATGCATCGGTCGCGGTTCGGGCAGGTAGTCGCGCAGCAGCGGCTTCAACCGCCCGGCCGCGATCTCGCCGGCCAGCAGCGCGGTGGGCTGCAACACCAACCCGGCCCCGGCCACGGCGGCTTCGCGCAGCGCGAACCCGTCGTTGCAGGTCAGCCGCGCCTCCCAATCCACCTGTTCACCGTTGGCCAACTGCCAGCCATGGCCACCACGCCAGGCAAGATGGCTCAGGCAATCATGCCCCTGCAGGTCCGCCGGCGTGCGTGGCGTGCCGCGCCTGCGCAGGTAAGACGGCGCCGCGCACAGGCTCATCGCATACGGCGGCAGCGGCCGCGCCACCACCTCCTGCGATGGCAACGGCCCGACCCGGATCGCCACGTCGAAGCCGTCCTCGATCAGGTCCACACGGCGGTTGCTCAGATCCAGTTCGATGTTCAACTGCGGCTGCGCGCGCAGCAGGCCGGCCAGCTGCGGCGCCAGCACGCAGCTGCCCCAGGTGGTCGGCGCACTGACCCGCAGCAGGCCACGCGGCTGTACCTGCAGACCGGCCACATCGGCCTCGGCCTGCTGCACCTGCTCCAGCACTTGCCGGCAGCCGGCCAGATAGGCGCTGCCGGCTTCGGTCAGGCGCTGGCGGCGGGTGTTCCGTTGCAGCAGCGCGGTACCCAGATGCGCCTCCAGCTGCTGGATGTACTTGCCCACCATCACCGCCGAGACCTGCAGCTGTTCGGCGGCGCCGGCGAAGCTGCCACGCTCGGCCACGGCAACGAAAGCCTGCATGCATCGAAGGGTATCCATTACTAATCCTTAGTTAGGAATCTGCGAATCATACGCCGCTTACCTAACCCCATTGTGAGGGCGCAGACTGCGCTCACTCCCTTACGCAAGGAACGGCCATGAAGATCCTCCTCGTTGGTGCCAGCGGCACCCTCGGCCAGGCAGTCGCCCGCCAGCTCGGCCAACAGCATCAGATTCTCGCCGCCGGCCGCAGCAGCGGCGAACTGCGCGTGGACCTGACCGATGACGCCAGCGTCGCCGAACTGTTCGCACGTACCGGCCCGGTCGATGCGGTGATTTCCACCGCCGGCAAGCTGCACTTCGGCCCGCTGCAGCAGATGACGCCGGCGCAGTTCAACCTCGGCCTGCAGGACAAATTGCTGGGCCAGGTGAGGCTGGCACTGGCCGCGCAGCATCATCTCAACAGCGGCGGCTCGATCACCCTGACCAGCGGCATCGTCAGCGCACAACCGATCCGCGACGGCGTCAACGCCACCTCGGTGAATGCCGCACTGGAAGGCTTCGTGCGCGCAGCCGCACTGGAGCTGCTGCCGCGCGGCCTGCGCATCAACGTGGTCAGCCCGAACGTACTGATCGAATCGATGGCCGCCTACGGCCCCTACTTCCCGGGCTTCGAGGCGGTAAGCGCACAGCGCGCGGCACTGGCCTTCCAGCGCGCGGTGGAAGGCATCCAGAGCGGCGAGACGATCACGGTCTGGTAAGAAAAAGGGGACGGAGGGGATTAAGTCGCAAGTGCACAAACGACATAATCCCCTCCGTCCCCTTTTTGTCGCTCACTCCCAGCGCATCGGGCCGTCGCCGCGTTCGCCGAGGACGTCGCCGGGATTGGCCAGGCGGCAATGCTGCAGCGACAGGCAGCCACAACCGATGCAGCCGGTCAGTTCGTCGCGCAGCAGCTGCAGCATGTGGATGCGCTCTTCCAGCTCGGTGCGCCAGCGCGCGGACAACCTGGCCCAATCCGCTTTGGTCGGTGCGCGGCCGTCAGGCAGGCTTTCGAAGGCACGGCCGACTGCTTCCAGCGGCATGCCCACCCGCTGCGCCACGCGGATCACCGCCAACCGGCGCAGCACGTCCCGACTGTAACGCCGTTGGTTGCCCGAGGTGCGCAGGCTGCTGATCAGCCCCTTGCGCTCGTAGAAATGCAGTGCGGAAACGGCCACGCCACTGCGCTGGGAGACCTCGCCAACGCTGAGTTCCTGGGATGCCATTGCTTGACCTCAACTACAGTTGAGGTGGCATGCTGCTACCTTCGCCGCCCGTTGACAAGCGCGGCCTGCACCTGACCCGTATGACCCCGACCCTCTCTCCCGCCGACACCCACCTGCCGGCTGACAGCTCGATCCTGTCCGCGCGCTACCGCGCCACGACCATCGGCATGGTCGCACTGGTCGCGCTGCACGCGTTCGAAGCACTGGCCGTCGCGGCCGCGATGCCCACCGTGGCCGAAGCACTCGATGGACTGCGCCTGTACGCGCTGGCCTTTGGCGGCACCCTGGCCACCAGTGTAATCGGCATGACCCTGGCCGGGCGCTGGGCCGATCGCCACGGCCCCGCGCGGCCACTCTGGTACGGCCTGGGCTGCTTCGTGCTGGGCCTGCTGCTGGCCGGCTTTGCGACGCGCATGGGCATGCTGGTGGCCGGGCGCCTGATGCAGGGCCTGGGCGCGGGCGCGATTTCGGTCTCGCTGTACGTGATGGTCGGCCGCAGCTACCCCGAACACCTGCGGCCGAAGGTGTTCGCGGCGTTCTCCGCAGGCTGGGTGGTGCCCTCGATGGTCGGCCCGGCGTTGAGTGGCCTGATGGTGCAGCACCTGGGCTGGCGCTGGGTATTCCTGGCAGTGCCACTGCTGGCGATACCGGCCGCACTGCTGCTGCGCCCGGCACTGGCGCGCATGCAACCTCCCGTTGCGGTCTGCAACGATGGCGAACGCAGCAACGTGGTGCGCTGGGCCTCTGGCGCCTCACTGGCCGCACTACTGCTCTACGTCGGCGGCCAGCAACAGGGCATGGCCGCCCTGCTCTGCATCGGCGTGGCGATGCTGGCGCTGCTGTTCTGCGTGCATCGGCTGCTGCCGGCCGGAACCCTGATCCTGCGCCGCGGCCTGCCCAGCGTGATCGCGTTGCGCGGCATTGCTGCAGCGGCGTTCTTCGCCTGCGAGGCCTATCTGCCCCTGCTGCTGCAGCGCGAACGCGGGCTCTCGCCCAGCTGGGCAGGCGCCGTGCTCAGCCTCGGTGCGCTGGGCTGGTTCGCCGGTTCATGGCTGCAGGGCCACCAGCAGCGTGGCTGGTCACGCCAGCAGTTGCTGCGCGTTGGCACGGTGATGATGACGGTCGGCATCGCCGCAACGCTGTCGGTGCTGTTCAACCCGATGCCGCTGCCGGTCGCGCTGGTCGGCTGGGCCGTGACCGGCTTCGGCATGGGCATGATCTACGCCAGCCTGTCGGTGCTGACCCTGTCGCTGTCAGCACCGCATGAGCAGGGTGCCAATACCTCGGCGCTGCAGCTGAGCGAGGCGTTGTCGGTGACCACCGCGCTGGCGGCCTCCGGTGCACTGTTCGCCCTGTTCGTGGACAGTGCGCCGCACACCGGTTACCTGCTGTGCCTGGCCATCACCTTCGGCCTGGCGGTGATGGCCGCAGTGATCGCGCGGCGGGTGTAGCGCCGCCGGATTCCGGTAGTGCCGGCCGCTGGCCGGCAACCTCCGCGCACGCGGGAATCCCATGATGGCGACGGCCAGAGGCCGGCATTACCGTGTACCGGCCCCCACATCATCGATATCCCGATGCAGGATGCGGCGCACTTCCAGCACGGCCTGCGGGGTCTCCTGCACGCTGTGGCCGGAAATGATCACCTTCTCCGACAGCGCGCCCGGCAGATGCGCGCTCCAGTACGGCACCAGCCCGTCATCGGACTTCTCCACCGGCAGCTCCGGCTTGCGCTGGGCGATGATCGAGTGGTACTTCAGGCCCGCTTCGATCGGCAGCTGTGCGGCGGCCTTCACGAACGGATCGCTGGCCTTGAGGTTGTCGATGCTGTTGGGAATCTTCGGCTTGGCGGTGCCGTCGACCTGCTGCTCGGCCTGTGCCAGCGCCATGAACACGTCCTCGAACTTGCCGAGAATGGTCAGCGGCAGGCGTACCAGGCGCCCGATCAGCCGCCCGACCTTGTTGCCTGCGATATCCGTGCCCTGGTGCGGCGCGGCGATGAAGATCGCGCGTTCCACGTTCGGCTGCGCCTTGAAATGCAGCAGTGGCCCCAGCTTGGCCTGCACCCGCTTCAGCCGCTCGCCCTTCAGGTCATAGTTGGCCAGCAGGTCATCCCACAGCACATCACCCGAGTCGCTCACCAGCAGCCGCGCGAGCACGCCGCCCATGCTGTGGCCGATATAGACCATGTCCTTCGATGCGCGTGTGCTGCCGTTGGGGTCGAAGTGCTTGAGCGTGTCATTGAACGCGTTGGCGATCTCGTAGCGGTTCAGCGCGATCGGTGCATTGGTCGGGTAGTAGACCTGCCACACCTGGAACTGCTGGCGCAGCTCGGGGTCGCCCATGATCTCGTTGGCCAGGTTCACCCAGGCTTCCGGGCTGCTGGCCAGGCCGTGCAGCATGAAGATGATGCGGCGGTTCGGGTCCCAGGGCTGCATCAGGTAGATGTGCGGTTCGCCGATGCCCTCACTCATGCCGAACAGGGTGCGCAGTGACTGCCGGGCAAAGCCACTCTGCGCCAGCCACAGGCCGTAGGCAGCGGTGAAATTGCCGGCCAGCGGCACCTGTTCGCCGTGCAGGGTGATGCGTTCGGTGGCCTCCGGCGAATAGGCGTCCAGTTCAACCCGGCGCGTGCGCATCACGTCTTCCAGGCTGCTGCCTTCGAAACGCAGCAGCGCGGTGACGTTGATCGAGGACATCTCGCTGAATTCTGGCACCGAATCGTCATGCCGATGGCGGCGGCCACGGCGCTCGTCGTCGGCATCATCCGCCGCTGTTTCCGCCTTCGGCCCATCGCCCGCGATCACCGGCGCGACCAGCTTGGGCGGGTCCATCACCATCACCAGCTCGGCACCGAAGCCATCGCGGCGATAGGTGCTGCGCAGGCCGACGAAGCTGACCGTGCCGGCCGGCACCAACTGCGCCGGAATGCTCTTCAGGTTCAACTGCTGGTAGTTGGAGGCCAGCGACCAGCTGCCGACCGAGATCGGCTTCGTATAGTCCTCGCCGGCCAGTGCCGCTGCACGCGCGCGCACGAACAGCACCACCGCCGCCTTCTCGGCGGCGTAGTTGTAGTAGTCGCGCACCTGCGTCTGCCGGTCCTCGAAGGCGCGGTCGGACGGCGAGCGGCCGCTGTAGAACAGGTAGGCATAGGCATAGCGCGCGGCTTCCAGCCAGGCATCCAGCGCCGCATCGCTCATCGGCGGATCGCCAGCGGCGGTCTTCTTCGGCGTCAGCGCCAGCGCGGCCTTCACCCACAGTTCGGACAGCGCCGACAGCCGCTGCTCGACGTTGAGGTCATCGGTCATCAACAACGTGCTGCGGCAGACCAGGAAGTCCTTCTCGCACTGCGACTCATCCAGGCCCGCCGCACTGAGCGTCTCGCGCGCGGCCGGGCTGAGCTTGCCGGTGTTGAGCACATCGGCGCGCTTGTTCACCAGCGAATCGCTGGACTTCACCTGCTTGACAGTCACCATCGCGCAGCCGCTGCTGCCCAGCAGCAGGAAGGCGGCGAACAACACCGGCAGCGCGCGCTGCCAGCGGATCAGGAAGAGTCGGGTCATTACTGCGGGTCCTGCTCGGTGCCGGGCACGCCCTGGCGGATCACGGTGGAGAAGTGGTCGCCGCTGCCCAGGTCCAGCGCACGCTGGGTGATGCGGCCCTTGTCATGCAGTTCGGCATACGGCACGCCCGGCGTGAGCGCGCCGACCTCCTGTGCGTATTCGGCCAGGTAGCCGGACAGCAGCAGGCGGTAGTCCAGCGGCAGGCGCGGCGCGATGTGGCGGGCCAGATCGAAGACGATGGTGGTGCAGTTGCTGGTGAGCGTGTTGTAGAAGCCCGGCTTCGCATCCAGTTCGCGCGCCTGCGCGATGTACGCGGCGAACAGTTGCTTCAGTTGCGCCTGGTCCATGCCGTGCAGGCGGTACAGGTAGACATCCTCGCCACGCGCGTTGGTGCGGGTGCGGATGATGTCGGTCTCCTCCGCGGCCACCAGGGTCATCTCGAATTTGCGGAAGAAGCCGCCCAGCGCCGAGAACGATTCGCCGCGTTCCTTGCGGATCTCCAGCGAGAACACCACGTGGCGCCCATCCTCGAAACCGAACGAGATCAGGGTGTGGGCGATCGCCGGGCCCATCCAGTACGACAGCACCAGATCGGCCGAGCGGAGTTGGTCCAGGTCGTACGCGCGGCGCACCCAGTGCGCGTCGTAGTCGGTCTCGCTGCGCCAGGTGAAATCACGCACGTTGTCGAGCACCACGTGGCGCCCGTCGAAGGACACCACGTGCAGGCGCTGGGCCACGTCATCGGCCCAGACGCGGTCCTGGCGCGGGGTGAGCAGCAGCCACCACAGGCCGGCCAGCGCCAGCGACGCGCCGAACGCCATGCCCAGGCGACGATGGCCACGGCCACGCGCGACCTGCCACGACGCCCACAGCGCAACCAGCAGCCACAGCACCGCAATGCCATTGGCCAGCCAGCCCGGCCCCGGCATCTGATAGGCCAGCAGCCCGGTCACCCACAACGCTGCCAGCGCCATGGCACTTCCTGTCATCCAACGTCCTGCGGCTCTCACTGGCATCCTGTCGCGGTCCCGAAGCCGCATAGTTAGCCACAAGCGGGTTCACCGTGGCATCTACGGCCCGTTCAGGGACCGCGGCGCACCGTCTGCGGCGGTCCATGCGGCCAGGTTCACCTCACAGGAGCAACGATGGGCATCACTTCCGTGGCCGGCGTTCCGGTCCAACCCCAGCACCGCGCCACCTGCCACTGCGGCACGGTCGAGCTGTTGCTGGACCTCCCGGACGGCATCGTCGACCCGCGCCGCTGCGACTGCTCGATGTGCCGGCGCCGGGGTGCCATCGCCGCCAGCGTCCCCCGCCAGGGCCTGCAGGTGGTGCGCGGGCAGCATCACCTGCAGAAGTACCAGTTCAACACCCATGTGGCCGAGCACTACTTCTGCGGGGTGTGCGGCATCTACACCCATCACCGGCGCCGCTCCAACCCCGACCAGTACGGCTACAACGTGGCCTGCCTGGAGGGCATCGACCCGTTCGCGCTGGGGGTGATCCCGGTCAGCGATGGGGTCAACCACCCATCAGACCGCACCGGCTAGTGGCGCGTGCGCCGCGGTGGCGTGGCCACCTTCTGCCAGGGCGCCATGCCGCTGCGCCCGGCCCGCGCCGGGCGTTTCAGCCAGGGCCGGCGTGACGGTGCCTGTGGCGCGTCCTCGACCGGGGGAGGAAGGGGTCGACGGCTGGGCCAGAGATGGTCGAGCAGCCACATGGCGGGTCTCCGTGGGGGACGGGGACGATCAACACTAGGCCCGGGTGGGCATAGGCGGCGTGAGCGGGACACGACAGCGGGATGACGGCGGAGGCGGCGATGAGCCTGCTACACCATGTCCCCGACCAAGGCACCTGTGCGTTTCCGCAGCAACAGGCGCAACACGGCGGCACAGGCGGCGGTCAGCAGCGCCAGTACACGCAGCAGTGTCGCCAGCGCCTCACTACTGGCGTGCTGCAGCTGCATGCGGCTCATCGTCGGTAGCAGTGCCTGCGCCTGTTCCCGCGCCCCCGTGGCCAGATAGGCACCGGCACGCACCAGCGATGCCGGCGACGCGCCCTGCAGCTGATGGCCGATCAGCAGCGCAAGCAAGGCAGTGACTGCGGCCAACGCGATGCCTTCGCCGGCCACCCGCACGGTTCCGAATATGCCTGCGGCCATGCCGGCACGTTGCACCGGTACCACGCTCACCGACAGTCCATCCATCAGCCCCCACGGCAAAGCCGTGCCTGCGCCGACCAGCATCAGCAGCGGCACCCACTGCGCGGGCGACGGGTGCGACGCCTGCCGCGACAACAGGTACAGGCCGGCGGCGCACACCAGCAGACCCAGCGTGCACAACCGCGCACTTCCTACGCGGTCCGCCCAACGCGCGGCCAGCATCGGCAGGACCAGCATCGGCGCGGACAGCGCCAGCATCTGCAGTCCCACCAGCGTCGCGCTCTGGCCATGCACGCCCAGCAGTTGCAGAGGTAACGCGACCAGCAGCACCACGTAGCCGAAGCAGGTCGCCACCGGCAGCAGCTGGACACCGAGGAACGCCGGTTGTGAGAACAGTGAGAGGTCCAGCAACGGTGAGGGGTGCCGCCGTTCGATGAAGACGAACACCCCGCCCAACAGCAGCGTCACCAGCAGCGCCAGCCGCACGCGCGCGGCATGCAGGCCGAACTCGCCCAGCCACAGCAGCGCCAGGGTCAACGTCGCCAGCGTCAGGCTGAAACTCAGCATGCCGCCGATATCCAGTGGTCGGCGCTCGCCATGACTTTCAGGCAACGCGCGTGCCCCCAGGCCGAAGGCCACCAACGTGAGCACACCGCCCGCGGCGAACACGCTGCGCCATCCCAATGTCTGCAGCAGCAGGCCCGCGAGCAGGGGCCCCAGCGCCAGCCCCATGCCGAACGTGGTGCCCAGCAGGGCGAAGACACGGGCACGCGCCGGCCCCTGCCAGGCCTGTG
Source organism: Stenotrophomonas sp. CASM106 (assembly GCF_049384825.1). Lineage (NCBI taxonomy): Bacteria > Pseudomonadati > Pseudomonadota > Gammaproteobacteria > Lysobacterales > Lysobacteraceae > Stenotrophomonas > Stenotrophomonas sp. CASM106. The sequence goes on along the minus strand of NZ_JBMRFS010000002.1, from coordinate 93,883 downwards.
CCAGCAGCGCCGTGCCGGATGCCAGCGCCGCCGCCGCGGCAACGCCCTGCAACCCGCGCGCCAGATCCAGCCATAGCAGCGTGCGAGCAAGGCAGACGGCGGCGGTGGCGGTGGTGAAGCCCGCCGTGCCCAGCAGGAACAGCCGCCGACGGCCATATCGATCGGCCAAGCCGCCCGCAGCGAGCAACAGACTGCCGAAGGTGAGCATGAAGGCGTTGGTCACCCAGGCCAGCGCGGTGGGCGATGCCGCCGCGGAACGGGCCAGCGCCGGCACCGCGACTGCACCGGCAGAGAAGGACAACGGCAACGCCAGCGCGGCCAGGCAGACCGCAAGCAGCGCCCAGCGCTGCTGCGCGCGGACAGGTACAGGGAGCATCGAATCCGGGGCCATGCGGGCCTCCATCCATCAGGGGCATTGATGATGGACAGGCCGCTATTCCAGAAAAACAGGCTCGGTGGATGTTGATTGCGGCGAGATGTTCCGCAATCATCCAAGCATGGACTCCATCTCCGCCCTGCTCGCCTTCGTCCGCACCGCGGAGTCAGGCAGCATTGTCGGTGCCGCCCGCGTACTCGGCCTGTCAGCCTCGGCCGTCGGCAAGCGCATCGCCCGGCTTGAACAGGAACTCGGCACGCGCCTGTTCCAGCGCACCACCCGCCGCGTGCATCTCACCGACGAAGGCGAACTGCTGCTGCAACGCTGCCGACGTGCGCTGGATGAGCTTTCCGAAGCGCAGGCGGACCTGGCGCAGCGACAGCACGCCCCCAGCGGACTGCTGCGCATCGGCCTGCCCACCATCGGCTACCGCTTCCTGCTGCCGGTGCTGCCCGGCTTCCAGCAACGCTATCCGCAGGTGCAGCTGGAACTGGACTTCAACGACCGCATCGTCGATGTGGTCAGCGAAGGCCTGGATGCGGTGATACGCAGTGGCGAACTGGCCGATTCCAGCCTGACCGCACGGCGGCTGGGTGGTTTTCGTTTCATCCTCTGTGCGGCGCCGGGCTATCTGCAGATGCATGGAACGCCCGGCGATGTGGGCGACCTGCGCATACATACCGCGCTGCGCTTCCGTTACCCCACCACCGGAAAGCTGCATCCGTGGCAGCTGCCCGGCATCGAAGGCGACGCCGGGGCGCGCCTTCCCACGGCGATGACCTGCAACAACATGGAGGCCGTGCTGGCCGCTGCGATCGGATGCATGGGCCTGGCCTGGATGCCTGACTTCCTCGCCGCTGACGCGCTGGCCGATGGCCGCCTGCAACAGGTGCTGCCCACACTGCCCACGCACCAGGGGCAGTTCTCGCTGCTGTGGCCCGGCGGGCGCCATCCCAGTGCACGCCTGCGGGTGTTCATCGACTATGCCGTTGCGCACCTTTTCCGCAGCACCCCGGAAAAGGGGACGGAGGGGATTAAGTCGTAATTGGCCCTGCTGTGCCTGAAACGACTTAATCCCCTCCGTCCCCTTTTTCCTAGCGGCTGAAGCGGCGCGCGCCGGCGACGCAGATCACCGCGACCAGAGTCACCAGCACCATGCTGAGGCTGACCGATTCGTGCAGCAGCAGCGCGGCCAGGGCCAGGCCGAAGAACGGCTGCAGCAGCTGCAGCTGGCCGACGGCAGCGATGCCGCCCTGGGCCAGCCCGCGGTACCAGAACAGGAAGCCGATCAGCATGCTGAACACTGCCACGTAGCCCAGTGCCCACCACGCCGAGGCACCGACCGCGGTGAACGAGGCCGGGCGCATCAGCACCGTCAGCGGCAGCATCACCGGCAACGCCAGCAGCAGTGCCCAGCTGATCACCTGCCAGCCGCCCAGATGACGGGCGAGCCGACCACCTTCCGCGTAGCCCAGCCCGCACACCACGATCGCCGCCAGCATCAGCAGGTCGGCCTGCAACGAGGCTTCGATTCCGTTGCGCGCGGCATAGCCGACCACGCAGGCACTGCCCAGCAACGAGAACAGCCAGAACGCCGGGCGCGGCCGATCGCCACCGCGCAGCACGCCGAACACCGCTGTACTCAACGGCAGCAGGCCAAGGAACACGATGGTGTGCGCCGACGACGCGTGACGCAGCGCGAGCGCGGTCAGCAGCGGGAAGCCGACCACAACACCGAGGCTGACCACCACCAGCCCCGGCAGGTCGCCGCGCCGCGGCCATGGCTGGCGCAGCAGAAGCAGCAGCCCCAGACCGAGCACCGCGGCGATGGTGGCGCGTGCGGCGGTGACGAACCCGGCATCCAGCTGCAGCACCGCCAGGCGGGTGGCCGGCAATGAGCCGGCGAAGATCACCACACCGATGAAGCCATTGATCCAACCACTCGCCGACCGTTCCACGCCTGTACTCCTGAAGGTGCCGGACGATGCCCGGCTGCACCTGTATGGAAGCATCCGGCGCGGAACGACCCCAGCTACAATCCAGTACAGCCGCAAGTAACTGTACTGCCCACACTTCCACTACGGTTCCACCATGCCGCGCCCGCTCACCCGCATCGAATCGGTCATCCAGACCGTCCGCACCCGCATCAGTGCACGGGTGGATGGCCCCGGCTCCCGCCTGCCTTCGGTACGTGCGCAGGCGGCGACCATGGGGGTTTCAGTCTCCACCGTGGTCGAGGCCTACGAGCGCCTGGCGGCCGAAGGCCTGATCAGTGCGCGCGCAGGCTCGGGCTTCTACGTCAGTGGCCCGGCCGCACCGCTGGCGCTGGCTGAAATGGAGCCGCGGCTGGATCGCGCGGTGGATCCGCTGTGGGTGTCACGGCAATCGCTGGAAACGCCCGCGGGCGATCTCAAGCCAGGGTGCGGCTGGATGCCCAGTGACTGGCTGTATCACGATGGCGTGCGCCGCGGCCTGCGCCGGCTGGCGCGTGCCGATGCCATGCAACTGGTGGACTACGCCGGCCCGCTCGGGCTGCCCGCGTTGCGCCAGCTGCTGCAAAGGCGAAGCGCCACGCTTGGCATCGATGCACCGATGGAGCAGATCCTGCTGACCGAATCCGGTACGCACGCGGTCGATCTGCTCTGCCGTTTCCTGCTCAAGCCCGGCGACTGCGTGCTGGTCGATGACCCGAGCTACTTCAATTACCACGCGCTGCTCAAGGCGCACCAGGTGCAGGCCATCGGCGTGCCGTACACGCACAGCGGCCCGGACCTGGAGGCGTTCGCGCAAGCCCTGCAGGCGCATTCGCCGCGGCTGTACATCACCAATTCCGGCCTGCACAACCCGACCGGCGCGGTGCTTTCGGCCAACACCGCGCACCGCCTGCTGGGCCTGGCCGAACGCAGCGAGTTGATCATCGTCGAGGACGACATCTTCGCCGACTTCGAACTGCAGCCGGCACCGCGGCTGGCCGCGCTCGATGGACTGTCACGGGTGATCCACGTCGGCAGTTTCTCCAAGACGCTGTCGGCAGCCTCGCGCTGCGGCTACATCGCTGCACGCCATGACTGGATAGAAGCATTGACCGACCTGAAGCTGGCGACCAGCTTTGGCGGCGGCCATCTGGCCGCGCAGTTGATGCACATCGCGCTGACCGACAGCGGTTACCGCCGCCACATGCAGTCGATACGTTCGCGCCTGGCCGATGCACGCCGGCACACACTGCGGAAACTGCAGGCGCTGGGCATCACGCCGTGGCTGCAGCCGGAAGCCGGCCTGTTCCTGTGGTGCCAGCTGCCCGACGGCCGCGACGCCGCCGCACTGGCGCGGCAATGCCTGCGCGAGGGCATCGTGCTGGCGCCGGGCAACGCGTTCAGCCAGTCGCAGCGCGCGGCCGACTATCTGCGCTTCAACGTCTCGCAGTGCCAGGACCCGAGGATCTGGCAGGTGCTGGCGCGGGCGTTGCGTTGAGCTGGTAATGCGCGACCAGCGCATCCACCACCACGCGGACGCCCGGCAACTGTCCACGACGATGCGGCAGCAGCACGCTGGTGGTCACTTCGCCGGCATGCCACGCCGGCAGGACCTGCTGCAGGCGGCCGGCCGCAATCGCTGCGGCACACAGGCTGTGCGGCAACACAGTGATGCCAAGACCCGCTTCGGCCGCCGAGACCAGAAGCTGCGACTCATTGCCGACCAGCGCCACCTGCGGTTCCACCTGCACGGTGCGCGCATCGGTGCCGTGCAGTGTCCAGCGCGTTGCGTGGCGCGCCGTCAGCAGGCCGGCATGCGCGCGTAGTTGCTCGGGCGTGTCCACTGCCGGCGCGGCTGCCAGATAGCCAGGGGACGCCACCAGCACGATGCGCTCGCTACCCAGCGAGCGCTGCACCAAACCGGAATCCGGCAGCGGACCGAAGTGGCTGCGCAAGGCAATGTCGATGCCTTCCTGCGCCAGGTCGACGAAACGATCACTCACTTCAACTTCGATGCGCAGCCGCGGATAGCGGCGGGCCAACGCGGGCAGGCACACTGCGAGCTCGCCCTGCACCACCGGAATCGAAGCGCTGATGCGCACGGTGCCACTCGGTTCGGCCTGGCGGTCACGGACAATGGCCTCGGCGGACTTCACCTCGGACAACGCCGCGCGTGCGCGATCGAAGAACGCCTGGCCGACTTCGGTCAGCGCGAAGCGCCGCGAACTGCGTTGCAGCAGCCGTACCCCGAGGTGTTCTTCCAGCAGCGCCACGCGCTTGCTCAACGTCGAGCGGGGCAGGCCCAGATGGCGTCCGCCTGCTGCAAAACCGCCCTGCTCCACTGCGGCCACGAACAGGGCCAGATCGTTGAGGTTGAGCATGCACAACGTCCACAGGTATGAACTTCAGGATGCCATTCGAACAGCTTCCGGGGCAATGTCCACGCAGGCACGCTTTCCTCACCCGCCGCATCGCGGCTTGAACCGGAAACTTGCCATGACCCCGATTCTCTTCTACGGCGTGCCCTCGGGCTGCTCGTTCGGCTCCATCGTCGCGCTGGAATGGCTGCGCCAGCCGTATCACCTGTGCCGTATCGACATGCCCGGCCAGGTGCAGGGCGAAGACTATCGCCGCCTCAATCCACTGGGCGAGACCCCCACTCTGTGCACCGCGCAGGGCGAACTGCTCAGCGAGAGCCTGGCCATCCTCAACCACCTGGCCGCCAAGGGCGTTGCGCAGGGGCTGGGCTTCGCACAGGGCACCTCCGGCTTCGACCGCCTCAACCACCGGCTGGCCTATCTCAACACCAGCTTCTTCGGTGCCTACGCCCCGCTCTGGCACGCGCTGGAACACGCCGAGGGCGATGACGGCAAGGCGCTGCGTGCCTATGGCACCACCAAGGTGCGCCAGGCCCATCAGGCGCTGGAGCAGATGCTCATCACAGGCCCGTGGCTGCTGGGCGAGCAGCGCAGCTTCGCCGACGCCTACTTCGCCGGCATCGCGCGCTGGAACGACTACCACCAGGTGGTCGATCGCCGCGAGTTCCCCAGGGTGCAGCAGCTGTTCGAGCGCTTGCAGGACGACGCCGGCGTGCAGTTCGCCCACGCCATCGAAGCACAGCGGCCGGCTACCAACAGCGGCGGCTTCCTCGGCGACGTGCGGCTGGAAGACGTGCTTGAGGCCGCGGCGGCCTGAGTCCTGCCCTGCCTGTGCGGCAGCGGCGCGCAATGCCCCTTGCGCGCCGCGCTACAGTGATATGTCCTCCGCCGCAGGAATCCGCGCATGTCTTCGTTCTCCGATCCGCAGGCCGTTGCCCGCTATGCCGAGGGCCCGCTGCGCCAGGTGCCGGGCTTCCTCGCGTTGCAGCAGATGAGTCGCCTGCTGCTGGCCGAACACGTTCCTGCGCAGGGCCGCGTGCTGGTGCTGGGCGCCGGTGGCGGGCTGGAGCTGAAGGCATTTGCCGAGGCGCAGCCGGGCTGGCAGCTGCTGGGCGTGGACCCGGCTGCACCGATGCTGGCCCTGGCCGAACAGACACTGGGCCCGCTGATGTCGCGCGTGCAGTTGCTGGAAGGCTACATCGACGATGCCCCCGACGTGCGCTTCGATGGTGCCAGCTGCCTGATGACCCTGCACTTCCTCGACGCCGCGCAGCGCCTGCACACGCTGCGCGAGCTGCACAGGCGCCTGCAGCCCGGCGCGCCGCTGGTGGTGGCCCACCACAGCGTGCCGCAGGATCCGGCCGGCAAGCTGCGCTGGTTGCAGCGCTACGCCGCGTTCGCCGAAGCCTCCGGCGTTGCCCACGCCGATGCACAGCGCGCGATCGACGCCATTGCCGAGCGGCTGCCGCTGCTGGCCCCCGAACAGGAGGTCGCCCTGCTGCAGGAGGCCGGCTTCGACGATGTGGAGCTGTTCTATGCGGGCTTCAGCTTCAAGGGCTGGGTGGCGTACGCCGGCTGATGCCTACGGCACCACCGTGATGCCGATGCGCTGCATCAACAGCGCCACCTGCTGGACATCCAGCGTGGCGCCACGCAGGTTGGTGCTGCGCAGGTCCAGCTCGCCCAGATCGGAATTGGTCAGGTCGCAGTCGGTGAAGTTGGCGCTGTTCCAGTCGATTCCCTCGAACTGGCCACCGGACAGGTCCGAGCCGGCAAAGCTGGCGCCGCTGACGTTTGCACCGTCCCAGCGGTTCTCCCACAGTTCGCATTTCTCCAGCGTGACCCGCGAGAAATTGGCATAGCGCAGGTTCGACTTCTTGATGAAGGCGCTGCAGAACCAGCTGCGCGTGGTGATCTGGTTCATGAAGCTGGCGTTGCTGAAATCCGCACCCTGCGCGCGGCACTCGCTGATCTCCAGGCCCAGCGCCTTGATGAAGTTGAAGTGGCACATGCTGATGTCGCAGCTGCGGAAGCTGGCCTCCTTCAATGTGGCGCCATTGAAGCGGCAGCCGCTGCGGCTGTCGGCATCGTAGAAGCTGCAGTTGATGAACTCGGTGGCGGTCAGGTCGGCACCGGAAAAATCGCACTCATGGAACTGCTGGTCGACCACTTTCTGGCCGGTGTACTGGTCGCCGGCAATACGCAGGCGGTGATGGACAGCGGGGGTCATGCGATGGAATCCAATCGGGTTCGGTCATTGCGCCGCGTCAGCGGCCACGGGTCGCCAGCAGGCCATTGGCGCCGGCCCACTGGTTGATGTCATCGCGTCGGATGGCAGCGGCCATCAGGCCGGGGAACGCATCGGGCGTGCAGGCGAACGAGGGTACGCCCAACGCGGCCAGCTTGCCTGCCAGCTGCTGGTCGTAGGACGGCGTACCTTCATCGCTCAGCGCCAGCAGCACGATGAACTGCACGCCCGACTCCACCAGCTCGTGCGCACGCGCCAGCAGCTTGTCCTCCACTCCACCTTCGTAAAGATCGGAAATCAGCACGAGGATCGCGCCATGTGGTTCGCGGATAAGCCCCTGGCAATAGCTCACCGCGCGATGGATGTCGGTGCCGCCGCCGAGCTGCACGCCAAACAGCAGATCGACCGGGTCATCCAGCTGCTCGCTCATGTCCACCACTTCGGTGTCGAACACCACCAGCCGCGTGGACACTGCCGGCAGCGAGGCCATCACCGCACCGAAGATGCTCGAATACACCACCGAAGCCGCCATCGAGCCGCTCTGGTCGATGCACAGCAGCACCTCGCGCTGCGGCTTGCGCGCCTTGCGCCCATAACCCACCAGTTCCTGTGGCACCACCGTGCGCAGTTCCGGCTGCCAGTGCCGCAGGTTACTGCGGATGGTGCGGTGCCAATCGATCTCGGCCAGGCGCGGCCGGCGGTTGCGGCGGGCACGGTCCAATGCACCGGTCACCGCCGAACGCATGGGCTCTTCCAGCCGCCGCAGCAGGTCGTCGACCACCGCGCGCACCACCATGCGCGCGGTGTCCTTGGTCTCCGCCGGGATGACCTGGCCCAGGCCGATCAGGTTGGCCACCAGGTGCACGTCCGGCTGCACCTGCTCCAGCATTTCCTTCTCCAGCAGCATCTGGGTCAGGTTGAGCCGCTGCAGGGCATCGCGCTGCATCACCTGCACCACCGAGGAAGGGAAGTAGCGGCGGATGTCGCCCAGCCAGCGCGCCACGTTCGGCGCCGATCCACCGCGCCCGCCGCGCCGGTTGAGGCCGCCCTGGCCCTCCGGTTCGTATAGCGCGGAGAGCGCCTGGTCGATGCCCTGCAGGGGCTTGGGCAGTGCGCCGCAGCTGCCATCGGCCTGCTGGCCCAGGATCAGCCGCCAGCGCTGTTCGCGCGTGGTGGGCAGCTGGCCCACTGTGTCATTGGACAGGTCGTCTGGCGTGCTCATCCGGCAATCCCCAACAGTTCGCGCAGCATCGGCAGCGCGCGCTCGGCGCGTGCCAGGTTCCAGTCCGGGGCTTCGCTGGCCACCGCCTTCGTCACAGTGGCCCGCGCAACCCGGGTGCCCAGGTCGCGGCGGTCAGCCGCCTCGAACGCGGCAAAGGTGCGCCGCACCAGCGGCAGCACGCGCACCAGCTGGGTTTCATCCAGGCTCACCACCCAGTCATCGATCATCCGCCACACCGCATCGTCATGCAGCAGCACGGTGGCGTTGCGGTTGAGAAAGCCATCCAGCCACTGCGCGGCCTGCAGCGGCTCGGCACCCGGCGAGAGTTGCTGCTGCAACTGGGTGTGCACGGTGCCGGCGTCCAGCGCGCCAGTATCGAACAGCAGGCGCAGGCTGACACCACGCAGCAGTGCCGTGCTGGCCTGCGACAGCGCGACCCGGCGCAGCGCCTGCCGCCACGCATCGCGGCCGTCGGCATCGTCGCGCAGGCTGATCGCCCGCTCGGCAGCCAGCACGACCTCGCGGGCCGCTTCCGCGCGTGCTTCGTCCAGTCCGGTCAGCGCCAGCGACAGGCCGATCACCGCGCGTTCCAGCATGCTGTCAAACAGGTGCGCGACCTGCACGCCCTCGGTCTGCCGCACGTTGCCATAGCGATGGATGTTGGCCAGCGGCGGCAGCGCGCCAAGCAGGGCCAGCGGATCGGCATCGGTGGCCGCGCGCGCTTCCAGTTCGGCCGCAATGGCCTGCACGGCCTGCGGCAGATCGGCCAGCAGCACCTGGTCGACCAGCTCGGACAACGCCGGCAGGTCAGCCGCTGCGCGTGCCTGGCTGACCGCCAGGTTCGACGCCGCATCCACCAGCGTCTGTCCATGGCGGCTGGCTTCCACCAGCGCCACCAGGAAATGCGGCTGCCAGGCCAGCTGCCAGAGTTCGTGGAAGGTGCCACGTGCAGCGTGGCCGGAGCGCGCCAACCGGCCCCATTCAATGCCCAGTAGGCGCAGGCGGTGCAGCAGGTGGCTGCGGGCCAGATCGTTGTCCTTGCGCAGGTCCAGGTCGAGGGTCTTTTCCAGTGCCTCGGGCTTCAGCCGCAGGCGCTTCTGCTGCGCTTCCAGGTCACGCTGCAGCGGTACCACCGGCACGCCGTCAGGCACCTGGCCCAGCGCATTGCCAATCAGCAGCTGCTCGCGGATCAACTGCATCGGCGCATCGTCGCCATTGCAGATGATGCTGCGGCTGGCCTCGCCGATCTCCTCAAGGCCAGGCGCCGGGCGCCCGCGCAGGGCCGCCAGGGTATCGGCCAGGCGTGTCGCCTCGATCAGATGCGCGGACGAACAGTCCAGGCCGTGTTCGCGCAGCAGGCGGCCCACCCGCGCATACCAGCCCACCGCACGCTGGCCATGCACCCCGGCATTGCGCCACAGGTGGTCGTACCAGCCCGGTGCATCGACACCGGCGCCGTAGCCGCTGCCTGCGCTCAGGTGGCGGTAGGTCCACGGCACCCACGTGCTCTGCGTTTTGCGCCGGCTCTGGCCCTTCAGCAGGCGGTTGTCGGCAGCCGCACTGTTGGCGCGCAGCGCCGCCGGCTGCAGCGCCGGCACGTGCCACGCGCCGCAGACCACGGCCACGCGGCTGAAGTTCTTGCTTGCCGCGCGCAGTGCCGTGCGCATGTGCGCCTCGCGCATCGCTTCCTGCTCGCCGCGGCGGCCGGGATAATCCAGGGTGTGTTCGCGCAGCGCGGTCATCGCTTCGGCAATCGCCTCGAACAGCCCCTGGCCATCGCCGCGTTCCTCCACCATGTGGTTCCACCAGGCCTCGCCATCGGCGTGGCCGGCGACCCGTGCCAGCCAGTCCAGCGGATCGGCCGGGCGCTCCTCGGCGGCCTCTTCGGCGGCGGCCTCAGCAGCATCGTCTGCCTCGGCATCCTCGGCATCCTCGTCCTGCGGCGGCGCCGGCCGCGCCTGCTCCAGCCACTCCAGCGACAACGCCGGTGGCACGTCCATGAAGCGCACCTCGACCGCATTGCGCGCGGCCCATTGCAGGGCCTGCCATTCCGGCGAGTACAGCGCGTACGGATGGAACACCGCCAGCTGCGGGTCGTCCACGCTGTAGGACAGCAGGGCCACGGGGGGCTGCATGGCCGCATCCAGCACGTGCGGCAACAGGTCCTCGGTACCGGCCGGACCCTCGATCAGCACGCAGTCCGGCTGCAACGCGTCCAGCGCGGCCAGCAGGCTGCGCGCGCAGCCCGGGCCGTGGTGACGGATGCCGAACAGGGAAGTCCCTTCACTCATCGGCGCGGGCCTGCTCAGGCGTGTTCGCGGAAGGCGCGGTACAGATCCTTCCACTCACTGCGTTCCTTCACCACCGTCTCCAGGTATTCCTTCCACACCAGCGCGTCCTGCACCGGGTCCTTGACGATGGCGCCGATCATGCCAGCGGCCATGTCCGCCGGGCGCAGCACGCCATCGCCGAAGTGGCCGGCCAGCGCCATGCCATTGTTGATGACCGAGATGGCCTCGGCGGTGGACAGCGTAGCGGTCGGGCTCTTCAGCTTCGACTTGCCATCCTCGGTGACGCCGTTGCGCAGCTCGCGGAAGATACGCACCACGCGCGCCACTTCCTGCAGCGCCGGCGGCTCGGCCGGCAGGTCCAGCGCCGTACCCAGTTCACCCACGCGCTTGAGCACGATGGCCACTTCGTCTTCCTCGCTGGACGGCACCGGCAGGATGACCGTGTTGAAGCGGCGCTTGAGTGCGCTCGACAGCTCGTTGACGCCCTTGTCGCGGTTGTTGGCCGTGGCGATCACGCTGAAGCCGCGCACGGCCTGCACTTCGCTGCCCAGCTCGGGCACCGGCAGGGTCTTTTCCGAAAGCACGGTGATCAGCGCATCCTGCACGTCGGCAGGAATGCGGGTGAGTTCCTCGATGCGGGCGATCTTGCCCAGGCGCATCGCGTTCATCATCGGGCTGGGCACCAGGGCCTTTTCGCTGGGGCCGTTGGCCAGCAGCTGCGCATAGTTCCAGCCGTAGCGGATCTGCTCTTCGCTGGTGCCAGCGGTGCCCTGCACCAGCAGGGTCGAATCACCGCTGATGGCCGCAGTCATGTGCTCGGACACCCAGGATTTGGCCGTGCCCGGCACGCCGAACAGCAGCAGCGCGCGGTCGGTGGCGATGGTGGCCACGGCGATTTCCATCAGCCGGCGGTCACCGATGTACTTGGGGCTGACCACGAAGCCGTTGTCCAGCGTGCCACCCACCAGATAGGTGACGACCGCCCACGGCGACATCGTCCAGTTGGCCGGGCGCTGGCGGTTGTCCTGGCGGCGCAGCTCCTCCAGTTCCTCGGCGTATTGGTGTTCGGCGTGCTGGCGCAGGACGGCAGTGGTCATGGTGGCTCCGTGTGTAAGGGGTTCGATCAGAAGGGGGAATACAGGGCCTGGCGCAGGGCCAGCAGCGCACGCGCCTGTTGCGCGCAGTGCAGCATCGCGTCGGTGGCCGTGGCCGGCGGCTCGGCGATCTGCACGCCGGCCAGCGTGGACGGATGCAGCACCGCCAGCAGTTCCAGCAGGCGGTCGCGCAGCAGGTAGTCGTAGCGCAGGCGTTCATCGCCGAACAGTGCGCCCACGCTGGGGGCCAGCGCCTGCGAATAGGCCGCACTCAACGACTGCGCCGCGCCGGTGCTGTCCAGCACATCATCGAGCAGGCCCTGTGCGATCAGGTCCTGCAGCTTGGCCGGCCAGTACCGCTCGCGCTGCGCCGCAGGCAGCAACGCCAGCAGCTCGCTCTTGCGCGCATGGGTTTCCTTCAGCGCGACCAGCGCTTCCACCCACTCCGGTTCGCTGGCATCCACGCGCTCCAGCCACGCGCGCAGCAACGCCTGGTACCAGTCGCCCTCGCGCGCCCAGGCCACGACCTCGGCGGCCGGCTTTTCCAGCGTCCGGCACCACCAGGCCAGCGGCAGCTGGCGCGCCAGCTGGTACAGCCACCAGGCCCGCTCGCCCAGCACTTCGCCGTTGGGCCGCTTGCCGTCGATCGCCGCTTCGGCCCAGCCCGGGTCAAGCGTGGCCGGCGCCTCCAGCGTCCACGCCAGGCGACGCAGCAGGCCGCTGCGCGACTGCTGCAGCAACGCCGCCATCTGCACCTGCAGGTATGCCGCGTGCGCCGAGTCGGGCAGTCGCGCCAGCATCGGCCCGGCCAGCGCGCGCACCTCGCGGCTGCGGTCCTTCAACAAGGCCTGCAACAGCGGCGCATCGTCCGCGCCCAGGCCCGCCTGCAGCGCGGCCACGAACGCGGCACGCTCGCGTGCGGGCAGTTCCTTCAGGCTGTCCTGCAACCGCGTACGCGCCGCCGCTACATCCTCCAGGCGCTGCTGCTGGAACACGGCCAGGCGTGCCTCGCTGCTGCCCTCTTTCCAGACCTGCTCGACCTCCTCCGCGCTGGCCTGCGCTTCCAGCGGTGCAGACGCATAGCGCCACTCCGGATTGCAGGCCGCCAGCCAGTAACCGCGCACCCCCAGCACCGCACGCAGCGCCTCGCGCAGCACGGCCAGGCGCGCGCCTGCCTCCAGCGCCTGTGGCAGCACCGCCACCGGCAGGTGCCGGCCGTGTGCGGCCAGCTGCGCGCAGGCCTGCAGCCGCAGCCGCTTGCCCCAAGGCGAGAACTGGCCGGGCTGGAACACCGTGGCCAGCAACGCAACCCACGGGTGGTCGGCCGCCAACTGCAGTGGGTCATCCGCCACTGGTGGCGGCACGCTCACCGCTGCGGCCGTGCGCACGGCGGCGCGCTCGCAGGCGGCGAGCACGCCCACTTGGCGGCTGTAGGCCAATGCCGGTTCGTCCGCATCGGCCACCGCCTGCAGCAGCACATCCAGCGCGCCACCCACGGCAATCACCTGCGGGCGGTCAATGCCCAGCAACGCCGGCTTCAACCAGGCCTGGTTCATGCGGCACTCCTTTCCCAGCGCTCGTCGCGCGCATTCCATGCCGACAGTGGCAACAGCACCTGGCCGTCCCACTCACCCATCACGCACACCGGATGACCACCGGCAAACGCCATCAACGCCCACGCCTGCAGGCCCGGCAGCTGCAGCGGCAGCGCGCCTTCGGCATGCTGCAGCCAGCACTGCGTGCCGTCATGGGCGATGTGGACGTCCTGCAGGCGCATCGGCACCTGCGGCAACCAGGGGTTGCGCGCGTACGCCTGCGAGGCCGCGTCGAAGGTATCGGTGCGGGGCGTGGTGGTTTCAGCGCGGGCCGCTTCGAATTCGCTCACCAAAGCGCGCAGCGGCACACTGCCGGCATGGAAATGCAGCCGCGCCGCATGCACGCTGCCAGTGCGCCATTGTTCCTGCCAGCCGCGACCGCCGTGGCTGAAATCCTGCACCAGCGCACTGCGCCCGCTGTCCAGCCCATGCAGCCAGACGCGGCGCTCGACCAGGTTGCCCGGCTGTTCCAGCAGCCATTGCCCCTGCACGTGCCAGCGGTCGTGCACCGCCTCGCCATCGCGCTGCACCGCCTCGCGGTCTACCGGCCAGCCCAGCGCGGCGCGCAGGTCGGCCAGTCGCGCCGGTTCGTACTGCGCACGGCGTGCCACGGCCTGGGTCAGCAGCTGCAGCAGCCCCAGCCGCGCGCCCAGTTCGCCCAGGCCAGCCAGGCCCGGTATGCCCTCGCCCAGCGCAGCCTCCAGCTGGCTGGCCAGCCCCGGCGCCTGCGCATCAATCATGCGCGCGACCATGGTCTGGCCCTGCGCGTGGAAATCGGCGGGCAGGTTGGCCAGGCCCTGGCGGAACTGATCGGCAATCCAGCGCTGCAGCTCGGCTGCACCGGCTTCGATGCGGCCCCAGCGCACCTGCTCGCGCTTGGCGGTAGCCGCAGCCTGCGCCTGCGGGTCCGGGGGCGGCGCAACAGCGGCCGCCTCCACGGCAGCCTCCTTGCGCGCGGCGCGGTCGCGGCGTCCGTTCAGCCATTCGTCCACCCACGCCGGTCGCGCCTGTGGCACGCAGCGCGGGTTGCCGGCGGCATACAACAGCAGCAGGGCCAGCCCGTGCTTGCAGGGAAATTTGCGGCTGGGGCAGGAACACCGGCTGACCAGCGCGGCCAGGTCCACCTGGGTCTGGTAGGGCTTGGAACCGCTGCCCTGGCATTCGCCCCACAGCGCCTCGTCATCGGCACCCAGCAGGCCCCATTTGCCATCGATGGCCAGGCCGCCGCCGGCCTTGGCCGACGCCGCATCCGGCGCAAGCGCGAGTACCTGCTCGCGCGTGAGTCGTACTTCCATATGCGTACCCACTTCAGATCGACCCATCATAGCGAAGGCGGATGACAATGACTGTGGCAACGATCATCACGCACGGGCGTATCACCACGCGAGACCGGCCGCCATCATCCCCTTCGCTGGCGCGGCCGGCCGAATTTCATCCGCAGGCGACGGTAGCCGATCACCACGCCAGTCGCGCACAGCCCCGTACCCGCGACGCTCAGCAGCAACAGCACGCCCAGCCGCGTGTTCTCCTGCCGTAGCATGCCCGGCAGGTCCCAGCTGTGCAGGAAGTAGAACAGCCAGCGGCCGACGCGTTCGCGATGGCCCAGGATCAGCAACGGATCGCCGGTGGCCAGATCGATGTACACCCGCGTGGCGTGTTCATCGCCGAAGTCGGCCACCGCCACCGGGAAGCGCCGCACCGCCGCACCGTTCATCGCCTCAGGCGCGCGGGGATAGAACCAGGCATCCGGTGTATGCAGGATCGTGAATGCACGCAGCGGTGCGGTGCCCAAGACCGGTGCACGCTGCTGCAGCCACGCCACCGGCAGTTGCTTCGCAAGCTGCAGCTGCCCATCTACGCGCGAGACGATGCGCGTACCGCCCTGCCCGTCCAGCAGCACCGCAAACAGCTGGCCATCGATACGCCGCCACTGGATCTCCACCGGCGCAAACCCCGCCCGTGCCGCGGAGGCCAGCAACGCCTGCGGCTGGGCCAGCGCATCATCCAGCGCCACCACCGCACCGCGATAACGCTCGGCATTCGTCGCATCCGCCGGGCTGCTGAACACCTGCAGCGGATTCATCGACATCAGGCCGCTGAAAATCCAGGTGAACACGAAGGCCGCAGCACACAATCCGATCAGATGGTGCCAGCGCATCCACGGCTCGACGTACGGCGTCTTCGCACCGGAACGATAATGCCCACGGAAACGCCAGCGCCATACGCCCACCACGATGCCGCTGATCGCCGCCACCGTGCACAGTGCGGACAGCACGATCACCCCCCACGTCCACACCGGGTCGACCGACTGCATGCGCAGGAAGTACAGCCAGTGCAGCCAGGCGCCCACATAGTTCCAGCGCTGCTGCGCATGCGGGGCGTCCAGCACCACCTCACCGGTATGCGAGGACACATACAGGTCGCCCGGCTGAGCGCCGCCCACCTCCACCCGATACAGCGGCCGATGCGCGTCCAGTGCACGCGAATGCGTCCAACGATCCTCATTCACGCGCATTGCACCCACGAAGGCCTGGCCGCCCGCGAACTGCGCGGCGGATGCTTCAGCGCGCTGTGCCGACACCGGCAGCAGGGCCTGGCCGGTCACGGCAGACCAGGCCCCCACGTTGCTGCCACTGCGCACCACATACGCCGCCTCGCCACGCAGCGTGGTCAACGCCACAGCCTCCGGCTCGGCCTGCACGGCAGCCGGCAGTACCGACAGCCCCTGCAGGTCGCGGGCCTCACCCAGCACCGGCAACGCCGCCAGCCGCTCACCGGGTGTCAGCTTCGGGTAACCAATGAACAGCATCACCATGCCGCTGACGAACCACAGCAGCATCAGCAGGCATCCGCCGATGCCCAGCCAGCGATGCACCAGGTAGGTCCAGCGCTTGGCGGTGGAACGCAACGTCATTCCGCGCCCTCAGAAGCGATGGTCGACGGTGAATTCGACGCGCCGGTCCGCACCCAGCAGCCACTGCGTGCTGGTGTAGTACGCGGTGGCGTAGTACGCCTTGTCGAACACGTTGAACAACCGCGCGGACAGTTGAGTGCGCGGTGCCGCCTGCCAGGTCAGTGCCAGGTCGGTGGTGCTGTAGCCGGGCAGTTCCAGCGTATTGGCGTTGTCGGCGTAGCGCTTGCCGACGTAGCGAACGCCACCCGCCGCACTCCAGTCCGGTGCGAACTGCCAGCCCAGCCACACACTGGCCAGGCGCTCGGCTACGTTCGGCGGCACGTTGCCATCACGCGATACCAGCACCGCCGGCGAACCCGTGGTTTCCAGGAAGTCCTCGAATTCGGCCTTCAGCACCGTCGCGTTGGCATCGAGCGACCAGCGCGGCGCGAAGTTCCAGTTCAACGACGCCTCGATACCGCGCGAGGTCTGCGCGCCCACCTGCACCCGGCGATCCGGCACCAGCGGATCGCGGCTGAGCAGCCCGGTCTTGCGGATGCGATACGCCGCCAGCGTCCACTCGCCACCGTCGAAGGCCTGCTTCAGGCCCACCTCGATCTGCCGGCCCTTGGCCAGGTCAAAGGCGCCGTTGGCCGGGCTGATCATCAGCAGGCCACTGACCGGGTCCGCCGCCTGCGAATACTGCGCATACAGGCTCAGCGTCGGCTGCAGCGCGAGTACCGTACCCGCACGCCAGCCTGTGCTGCTGTAGGTCTTCGAGAACGCGTTCTGGCCGCTGATCAGATCGGTGCGATCAATGCGCGCGCGGTCGTGGCGCAGGCCACCCAGCACCGACCAGCGCTCGCTCAGCGCCAGCCGGTCTTCCACGAACAGCGCGTACTGCTCGGCACGGTTGCGGTAGCGCGGCAGGTTCGGCGCGTCGCTGGCGAACTGGCCCGGGACAGGATCGAACGGATCGACCGGGCCCGAGCTGCCGGCATAGCTGTTGTTGGTGTGCTTGAAGTGCGCGCGGTTGGCGTCCAGGCCCACCACGAAGTTGTTCTGCAGGCCACCCGCCGTTCCCTGCACACGCAGCGTCGAGGTCAGTCCGGTCTGGTCCTGGTTGTGGGTGATCTCGGTATTGCCCGAGCGATCGATCAAGCCGGTAGCGCGGTTGTAGACATAGGCCTCGGCATTGCGCCAATCACGCTGGCTGTCGATCTGGTAGACGCGGGTTCGCCATTCCACGTTCGCGTTCGGTGTCCACAGCGCGTCGAGCTGGGTCCAGCGGTCGCGGAAGCGGATCTCGCTGTCGTCCACGTTGTAGTTGCGGTGGCGCAGCGCCTCCAGCTGGCGGCCCTCGACCAGCGGCGTGCCGAAGTAGCGCATGGGTTGCTGGTAGCCCTGCGCATGGGTGAGCATCAGCTGCAGGTCCGCACGTGGCTGCCACAGCAACGCACCGGAGAATGTCGCGTCGCTGTTGCGTCCACGATCAACCCAGCCACCGCTGTAGTTGCCGCTCACATCAACCCGATAGGCCAGCTCAGGCGTCAGCGCGCCACCACTGCCGAAGCCCAGCCGCGCGGTGTCCTCGCTGCCCACGGTCATGCTGATCTGGTTCTCGATGGCGCCGCGCGTGGGCTTCTTCGGCACGATGTTGATCACGCCGCCGATCGCCCCGTCGCCATGGATCACCGAGGCCGGGCCGCGCAGCACTTCGATGCGCTCGATCGACCAGGTATCGAACGGGAACGTGATGCCCACGCCGCCGTACTGGCGCAGCCCATCGTACAGCCGCATCACCGAGGCACCGTCGGTGAAGCCGCGGCTGGACAGCGCACTCAGGCCATTGCCCGGGTGCGGCACGGCACTGATCGCACCCGCTCGGCTGATCGCATCGTTGAGGTTGCTGTCGCCGCGCTGCTCCAGCTGCTCGCGCGAAATGACCGTCAGGCTGGCCGGTGTCTGCAACACGCTCAGGCCCAACGCAGAGCCGGCGCTGGCGGTGGAAGACAGTTCACCGCTGCGGGTATCGACCACGCGTACGGTCTCCAGCGTGGTCGGGGGTGCCGCGCCGGCGGCAAGCAGGGGCGCGGCATGCAAGAGCAGCGAGCACAGGACAGGCAGCGTCGCCCGGCGCAGGCGCGCGGGGTTGGGGTTCGTTTTCATTTTTTCACGGCATGCAAGGCCACCCCGCAATGGCAGGGCAGCAATCAGAAAGGGACAGACACGCGCGTGCGGGCACCGGCCGTGGCCGGCAACCTCATGGAAGAACGTTCAATGCAGCGCGCGTGCGGCTCAGACGGCCATCAAGGCCGGCGGCCCACGCGCTCCCAATGTGCCGCTGATCCGTTGCGGCAACGCCTGCACCGCACCGCGCAGTGCGCGGCACACCTGTGCCATCGGCGCCAACAGCAGCACGGCCGCCACCAGCAGGGTGATCAGCCGTGCAGCGATCAGGCAGTAATCGCAGTCCACGCCCATCTCATGATCGGCGTGTGGATCGGCGGGCGGCTTCTTCGTGGCCTCGCCGTGCGGCATCGCCATCGCGTGATGGTCGTGGTGCCCTTCCATCGCGTGCTGCGCATGCTCTGCGTGCATTGCGTGGTCCATGGCTGCCACCGGCGCAGCGGCAGCCACGTGACCGTGCGCCAGCCAGCGGCTCACCAGCGGGGCGAGCAGCACCAGCAGCATGGCAAGCCATGCCAGGGCCTGGAACCGACGATGGAGAGCAGAACGGCGCACGCCGCCATTCTACGGGGCCATGGCCAACCTTGGACCCCGTTCAGGGTTTGCCCCCTGCGACACGGTGACGCAGTCCCTGTTGGCTGCGACGTGTGAACGCGCCGCGTGACGCTCCCGGGCTCCCCGTGCTTGCAGGCCCGTATCGCGAACGTTAGGGTTCAGAGGCCACGGCAAGGAGCCAGAGGAACCTGCATGACCATCCCCATCAAGCCCCGCCTGCGCATCGGCCTGCTTGGTCTGTCCGGGCTGCTGCTTGTCTCCTGCGCCGACAACGGGCCGCCCCCACCGCCAGAGCCGCTGGAACTCTCACAGCCCATCGCCGTGGACGCGCCCGGCCAGCAGGTGCAGTTCGAGTTCGAAACCACGGCGCGCAATTTTGCCAGCTACCGCACTTATGCGGTGGAACTGGAGCTGCAGCGGCGAAGTCCAGCTACAACGGGCACGCCCGATATAGCAAGTATCAACATCCCATTCGAAGTATCCCTGCAGCGTCGGGAAGGCACTACCTGGCAGGAGATTGCAACACAGGACAGCTATCAGGCACGCGCGCGCAACGGTGTTGAGCCGCTCCCCTCGTGGCACCACTCTGAGAGCTGGCGCTATGCCTCGCTCGCATCAGGCAGCGACGGCAGCTACCTCCTGAACGTGACAGCGCTGCCGCTGGAGCTCGACAGCAGATACCGGCTGCAGATTCAAACGGTCCATGCCATATCAGGACTGCAAGACTATTCGGCAAGGCTAGTCGTGCACGCCTCGCGTCCTGCAGGGAAGTGACACCATTCATTCGAAGGAACGAAGGAGTTTCCATGAACAAGCCCCGCTACAGCCTGGACATTGTCATTGCCGCACCCGGCACCCCACTGCTCGATCCCGATTCGGGAAAGCAGCAGCTGACGCCCGATGGCACTCCTGATACTTCCGGGCCTGGCCACATGTTCTATGTTCTGCACGCTCCAGGTAAAGCGGCGCAGAGTTTCGGCTTCGCACCCGTCGAGCATGGCAGCATGAATGGTCCCGGGCGCATCGTCAGAGACGACGTGAAAGTCTATAAGGACCCCGCCCATGTCCGTACCATCGAAATCACCGAAGCCCAGTACAACAAGCTCAAGGCGTTCGGCGACGATCCAGTGGCGCACGGCTTCAGCAAGCACTACGCCGACGTGCGCCACAACTGCGTGGACTTCACCTGGGACGCATTGAATCATGCCGGCATCCAGCGCAAGCACAGCCTGGACGTGAACAGCATCGGCGGCCCCGTCGGCCAATTGCTGCCAGACGTCCGCATTCCGCTGGGCGTCCAGTCACAGGGCAAGGACGGTTATCGCCCCCTGCGCAACATCCATGGCGTGGACAGCATTGAACCGCCCTTCCCCAACAGCGAACTCAACCGCACGACCACCCATCCCCTGCCCGAGCGCAGCTTGAAGCAGCGTCTGCTCAGCGAAACCGATGGTATTGATGGCCCCTTGGGCGAGCGTCTGGCTGCGGACGCGCGCGCACCGGGGCACAGCCTTCATGCCTTGGACCAGAAAGTGCGTACCGCACTCGCCCAGGCCGGCGAACAGCAGGGACTGCCCCCCGGACAGGAGCACGAACGACTGGCCGGCCATCTGACCCACGCGGCGGTGCAGGCCGGCTTCAGCGAAAAGGACACGCTGCAGGTGGCATTCAGTTCAAACAGCATCGCCGAGGCACCCGGCTACGTATTCCTGCATCGCAGCGGCGACACCGCCTCGCCGGACCCTGCCGCCAATCGCCAGCGCCTGTCCCTGCTCGATACGCAGCAGGGCGACGCGGACACGCTGTATCAGCAGGCCAACGTGCAGCAGCAATCCCGCGACGCAAGCCGGCTGGCGCAGGACGAGCAACAGGCACAACAGCAGGCGTCGCCGCGCATGGCCTGACCAAACCGCGTCAGGCGCAGGCACCGTTCCCGCATCAACTCACGTACTGCGCCTGACCGTTCCCGAACGACCAGTTCTCCTTCTTCACCTCCACCAGGTTGATGAACACATCCTCGCGGCGGATGCCCACCGCCGCATGCAGTCCATCGGCGATGCCGGCGTACAGCGCCTTCTTCTGCTCCAGCGTGCGCCCTTCGTTCCAGGTGATCTGGATGCAGATGAAGTCGTCGGTGCGATCCACGCCCAAGTAGCCGGGGTCGTAGATCAATGTGCCCGGCGCGTGTTCCTGGAAGATCTGGAAGCGGTCGTTTTCCGGCACACCCACCGCGCGCATGGCCTGGTAGATGGTTTCGCCGACGCGTTGCAGGTAGTCGGCGGATTTACCTTTGCGAAGATCGATGCGGGCGAGCGGCATGGCGGCACTCCAGAGTGGATGGGCACGGCAACGGGCTGAGACTACGCCTGCCCGGGGCGGCGGGACAGCGCAGGGATGGAACCGTCTGGCTCCATGCGTGGCATGGTCCCGCCTCCGCCGCGCGGGGTGACGCGATTGCCGTGGTGGCTCCGCTGTGGAGTCGTCTCGTGCACGGTCGGCAGGTGCGGCGATGTGCGCCATCAGTGATGGGCCGCACTACTCGCGGGTGCTGGACGACACACATCGGAAAACGTCTGACCTGCCTAGGGACAGTTGAGAATTTTCCTTACAGACCGATGTGATTGCCCGGCTTGAAGATCGCCGCGCCGAGGCAAAGAGCCTTGGCCGGGATTGGCGTCTCGAATAAACGAACAAGCTACTGGAAGTTGCGATCTTGATCGCAGCAAAGAGAATGCACCCACTGCCTTCCATGGCGGGCGGTGCGTGGGGATCGGAAGATCCGCCAGGCTTTTTCTCCCAGTGAGCTTTCGTGCCTTGGTACGCCAACCCGCACCGTCCGCCACCTTCGCTTCGGAAGGTGGCTTCACGCCAGTGAGGGTTTCGCCATGACCAACTGCACCGCCATCCATCCCCGCCTGCACGCCTTGATCGGCGACATCGCCGCCGACGTGCCCGGGGACCTCGCACGCGAGATCGAGTGCGCCCTGAACGAACAGAACCTTCCGGCGCAGTCGGCCACGTTCTTCGCCCGTCTCAATGCGATCAACCATGCCGACGGTGATGACGGACAGCCGTGCATCAGCCTCACCCTCGGCGCCAGCAATCACGCTTCGTTGCGCCGCTCGCTATCCGGGCTCGGCGCATTGCTCGATCTGCTGCAGGCCGCCAACCATGCGCGCAACGAAGGCGGCCCGGACGAACAGTTGGGCGCCTTCCATACCGACGGACTGATCGTGGCCGCACGACAGTTGGTGCGCGAGGCACATCATTGCCTCTCCAGCGGCGATGCCTGACCGGCCCGGATGTGCTCCCGCTACAATCCCGCAGGGAGCGCAGGAGACAGCGATGGACGCCGAACACCTGGAGTACTTCAAGGCCGCACTGGAAGGCCGCGCAAGCGTGGGCTGGAACGTCTGGTTCGCCGCCAACCAGCAGGCGCTGGCACAACAACTGAGCCGCCCTGCACTGCTGCGCTTGAAGTTCAGCACACTGGATGAAGCCGAACGCCTGCTCGCCAAGGCCGGCATCGTGCCCCGCAGCACGGCGGGCAAGCGCTACGAAATGTACTGCGCGCAGTTCTCGCCGGACGTGGTGGACGCGAACGGTCGCCCGCTACCGGCGATCTGGCGCGCGGCGCACGGCGGTGCCATCGGCCTGCTTGCCGAGGGTGAGCAGGAGGCCGGCCAGGCGAAGCTGCTCGCGGAGTTCCGCCGCGTCCGCAAGCGCGGGCTGCAACAGGCCCACGAATGGTTGGCCGATCTGTGCTTTGAAGGCGAGATGGAACTGACCAGCGGCAATGCCGAGGTGGGCCGTAGTCTGCTGGCGGTGGTGGCGCAGGCCGGCAGCGGACACGACCTGCTGGATGCCACGGCGATGATCGCGCGCGAGCTGCTGGAGCGGCACGGCTGAAAGGGTATGCGCTTCCGGCTGATCCTGCTGGATCGCAGGCAACAAAAAAGCCCCCATTGCTGGAGGCTTTTTTCGTTCTGCAACATGGTGGGCGGTACAGGGATCGAACCTGTGACCCTTGCCGTGTGAAGGCAATGCTCTACCGCTGAGCTAACCGCCCGGTGTGTTGCTGAGCCGCTCATTATAGGGGCTTTTCAGAGGCCGTCAACAGTTTTTCACAGTCGTGTTCACGGGCATTTCGGGGCACGCAGCCGGGCATGACCCGACGCTACCGGAATCACATCGTATGGGTCGGTTTGTCCGAACCGGTCAGCCCGGCCAGCAGGGTCTCGATCTTGTGGCGCACGCCCTCGCCTTCGGCACCGTCGGCCAGCTGCACGCCGATGCCGGCGGTGCGGTTGCCCTGCGCGCCGGCCGGGGTCACCCAGATCACCTTGCCGGCCACCGGCAGGCGCTCGCTGGAATCGGGCAGCGTCAGCAGCAGGAACACCTCGTCGCCCAGGAAGTAGCGCTTGGGCGTGGGCACGAAGATGCCGCCATTCTTCACGAACGGCATGTACGCGCTGTACAGCGCGGCTTTGTCCTTCACAGCCAAGGACAGGATGCCCTGGCGGGCGTTGCTGGCACTCATCGATTTCCCCTTGCGGCAGGCCGCTCGTTCACCTTGTTCCAGGCCAGCAGCAACTCGACCACCGCAAGGTCTGCACGCACCGTGGTGCGCAGCAGG
Organism: Stenotrophomonas sp. CASM106; assembly: GCF_049384825.1. NCBI lineage: Bacteria > Pseudomonadati > Pseudomonadota > Gammaproteobacteria > Lysobacterales > Lysobacteraceae > Stenotrophomonas > Stenotrophomonas sp. CASM106. The sequence continues at coordinate 70,432 of NZ_JBMRFS010000002.1, read as the reverse complement.
TCGCGGGTGCGGTTGGCCGCATCGAACCAGGCTGCAAGCTTGTGCAATCGCTCCGGCGTGGTCAAGGCATCGGTGCTGGCCTGGGCCAGCGCCAGGTCGGCAGCGAAGCGCAGGCGCAGCGCCGCGTTGTCATCGGCGCACCACTTCTGCGCCAGCTCCACCGCGCCGGTCTTGCCGGCGGCCAGCTGTTCCAGCTCGCGGCCTACTTCACGGCGCAGGCTCAGACCGTCTTCGCGCAGCCAGTTGTCGGCCTGGCCGGGGTGGCCGCGCGCCGCGTCCAGCGCTTCGCGCGCCGATGCTTCGCTGTGGCCCTGCTGCTGCAGCCAAGCCAGTGCTTCGTGCTGCGGCGGCAGCTTGAATTCCAGGCGCTGGCAACGGCTGCGGATGGTCTGCGGCAGGCGTGCCGGGTCGCTGCTGATCAACCACAGGTAGCGGCCGGGCTGCGGCTCTTCCAGTGTCTTCAGCAGCGCATTGGCCGCCGAGCGGTTGATCGCATCGGCCGGGTCGACGATCACCACCTGCGCCACGCCGTACTGCGGGGTCAGCGCCAGCTTTTCGGTGATCTCGCGCACCTGCTCGATGACGATCTCGGTACGCAGCTTGTCGCCGCTCTTGTTCGGAATGAAGCTGACCAGCTGCAGGTCCGGATGGGTGCCGGCGGCGATCAGCTGGCGCGTACGCGTGGCGTGCGTTGCATCACCCTGCGCCAGCACGTGGTCGGCCAGCGCCAGCGCCACCTCGCGCTTGCCCAGCCCGGCCGGGCCGCAGATCAGCAGGCCATGACCGAGGCGACCGGCGTCGAGCGCAGCCACGGTCTGGTCGAACGCGCGCTGCTGCCACGGCGAAAACGTGCTCATGCGCCCTCCCCTTCCTGCAGCCAACGCTCGACATGTGCAACCACATCGGCGGCCACGCGTTCCTGCACCTGGCCGGCGTCGATCAGCGCGAAGCGCTGCGGGTCCTGCTGTGCGCGGCTGCGGAACACGGCGCGCACGCGCTGGAAGAAATCGTCCTGCTCGCTCTCGATGCGGTCCGGCCACAGGTCGCGGCCATTGGCACGGGCGCGGCCCACGGCCACGTCCACATCCAGCAGCAGGGTCAGGCCCGGCAGCAGGCCGACCGCGCGGCGCTCCAGGTCGGCAATCCACTGCGGGTCCAAGCCACGGCCACCGCCCTGGTAGGCGTAGCTGGAATCGGTGAAGCGGTCGCTCAGCACGTAGGCACCGCGCTGCAGCGCCGGCCGGATCACCTGGCGCACATGCTGCGCGCGCGCGGCGAACACCAGCAGCAGCTCGGCTTCGGCGCTGAGCGGTTCGGCGGCGATCTCGGCATCGGGCTTCAGCACCAGGCCGCGGATGCGCTCGGCCAGCGGCGTACCGCCCGGCTCGCGGGTCAGTACCACCTCGTGGCCGTGGCGGCGCAGGCAGTCACGGATGGCATTGATGGCGGTGGTCTTGCCTGCGCCCTCGCCGCCTTCCAGGCTGACGAAACGCGGGTGGCGAAGCAGCGCGGGACTCATTGCGCCGGGGTCTCCTGGGTACGTTGCTGGCGCAGCTGCTGCAGGTAGCGGGCTACGGCGGCGTTGTGCTGGTCCAGGCTGGGCGAGAACACGTGCGCGCCGCTGCCGTCGCCCACGGCGACGAAGTACAGCGCATCACCGGCGGCCGGCTGCGCCGCGGCCATCAGCGCGTCGCGACTGGGCATGGCGATCGGGGTCGGGGTCAGGCCGGCACGGGTATAGGTGTTGTACGGCGTATCGGTGGTCAGGTCGCGGCGGCGGATGTTGCCGTCATACGCGGCACCGATGCCGTAGATCACGGTCGGGTCGGTCTGCAGGCGCATGCCGATCTTCAGGCGGCGCATGAACACGCCGGCGATCTGCGGGCGCTCGCTGGCCAGCGCGGTTTCCTTCTCGATGATCGACGCCAGCGTCAGCAGTTCGTAGGGCGTGTTGATCGGCAGGTCCGGCGCGCGGCTTTCCCAGGCTTCGTCCAGCGCCTTTTCCATTGCGGCGTGGGCGCGCTTGAGCACGTCCAGATCACTGTCGCCACGCTGGTAAACGTAGGTCTCCGGCAGGAAGCGGCCTTCCGGGTGCTGGCCACCGAAGCCAAGGCGCTGCATCAACGCGGCGTCATCCAGGTTGTCGGTGGTGTGCAGCAGCGGCTCGGCGCGCTTGAGCGCGGCACGCAGCTGGCGGATGTTCCAGCCCTCGACAATGGTGACGCGGTGCTGCAGCACCTTGCCGGCGCGCATGCGCAGCAGCAGCTCGCGCGGGGTCAGCTCGCCACCGAGCGCGTACTCGCCCACCTTCAGCTTGCCGGCCGCATCGAGCTGGCGCGCCAGCAGTTGCCACTGGGTGTCCTGGCCCTCGTCCACGCCGGCGTCGCGCAGCTTGCGCAGCACGCTGTTCATGCCATCGCCGCTGGCGATGACCACGCTCTCGGCGGTCGGGGTGATCGGGGCGTCGGCGAAGCGGGTCTGCTGGTAGAAGAACCACGCGCCCGCGCCGGCCACGACGGCGGCCAGCACCACCACCAGCGTTACCACGAACAGACACCCGCGCTTGGCTCCCGCCATGGACTACCTCTGAACTCGATTCCGTCGTGCAGGATACCGTGCCGGTGGATTGGGGTCATGACCGGGGTGGCGCCTGCGTGCCGGCCAACGGTCGATCAGTAGATCCACGCCATGCGTGGATGAACGCCCGGCGGCATGACTGCGGGGGTCAGAGCCCTCGCGCGGTGCGCAAGGGATCCGACCCCGACCGGATCAGCCCTGCTGGCCGAGCGCGCGCAGCAGGCCGCGGGCCTTGGCGCGGGTCTCGTCCAGTTCCTTGTCCGGGTCCGAATCGACCACGATGCCGGCGCCGGTGCGGAAGCTGACCTGGTGGCCATCCACTTCGGCGGTGCGGATCAGGATGTTCAGGTCCAGGTCGCCATCGCGGTTCAGCCAGCCGAACGCGCCGGTGTAGGCACCACGCGGCACCTGCTCCAGCTCGCTGATGATCTGCATGCAGCGCACCTTGGGGCAGCCGGTGATGGTGCCGCCCGGGAACGTGGCGGCGATCACCTCGCCCGGGGTCACATCGGGGCGCAGGTGGCCGCTGACGTTGCTGACGATGTGGTGCACATGCGCGTAGCTCTCCACCGTCATCAGCTCATCGACCACCACGGTGCCGGGCAGGCAGATGCGGCCCAGGTCATTGCGCTCCAGGTCGATCAGCATCACGTGCTCGGCACGCTCCTTGGGGTGGCCGACCAGCTCCTGGATGCGTGCGGCATCATCGTCCCCCTCGAAGCGCGGACGCGTACCGGCAATCGGACGGGTCTGCGCGTGGCCGGCATGCACCGACACCAGCCGCTCCGGCGAGGAACTGACCACATGGCGGCCGTGGGCGCTGAACAGGCCGGCGAACGGTGCCGGATTGGCACGGCGCAGCTGCGCGTACAGCGCCTGCGGGCTGACCGGCGCGGCAAACTGCGCGCTCCAGCGCCGCGACAGGTTCACCTGGAACACATCGCCGGCACGCAGGTACTCGATCACCCGGCGCACACCGTCGGTGAAGCGCTGCGGCGCATCCTCGCCCACCGCCTGCGGCGGCTGCCAGCCCTGCCCGGCTTCGGGCAGCGCGGCCGAGGCCAGTGCCACCAGCGCATCCAGCAACGCCTGCTCGCCGGCCTCGGCGATGACGAAGCTGGCATCGTTGTGGTGGTCGTGCAGCACCGCGGCCGGGCAGCGCAGCGCCAGCGCGGTCGGGCGGCCATCCTCGCGTGCGCGCGCCGGCAGCACCGGTTCGATCTGGCTGGCCACTTCGTAATCGAGCATCAACGCCCAGCCGCCGCGGAACGGCAGGCTGTGGCTGCCGTCATGCGGCAGGCGTTCGCGCTGCCAGGCACGGTCCAGCACCTGCAGGAAGCTGCCGGCGTGCACCGCGTCGTGCTGGTCGCGCACCTGGCCATCCGCATCCAGTCGCAGGCGATCGCCCTGCGCGGCCAGCAGCAGGCTCCAGCGGCCCTGCGCGGTGCCCGAGGCAGTGGATTCCATCAGCAGCGGAAAGCGCGCCGGGTCATGCTGCTGCAGGGCCAGCAGATCGATCGGGTGCGGCAGCGGGTGGATCAGCGGTGCGTGGGTCATGGCGGCCAGTTCGGGGGTTCAGATGCACGGAAGCCGCCTTGCGGCGGCTCCGTAGAACGCGGCGTCGAGCATGGCCCGACGCTACAACTCGGTCAGACGCGCTTGAAGACCAGCGTGCCGTTGGTGCCGCCGAAGCCGAAACCATTGGACATCACCACGTCGACCTTGGCCTGGCGTGCTTCGTTGGGCACGTAGTCCAGGTCGCAGCCTTCGCCCGGCTGCTGCAGGTTGATGGTCGGCGGGATGACGTTGTCCTGCAGTGCCATCACCGAGAAGATCGCTTCCACGCCGCCGGCAGCACCCAGCAGGTGGCCGGTCATCGACTTGGTGGAGCTGACCATCATCTTGTAGGCGTGGTCGCCGAAGGCGGTCTTCATCGCCATCGTCTCGCCCAGGTCGCCCAGCGGCGTGGAGGTGCCGTGCGCGTTGAGGTAGCCCACCTGTTCCGGGGTCACGCCCGCGTCCTTCATGGCCATGGCCATGCAGCGCGCGGCGCCTTCGCCGTTCTCGCTCGGTGCGGTCATGTGGTACGCGTCGGAGCTGGCGCCGAAGCCGGCCAGTTCACAGTAGATCTTCGCGCCACGCGCCTTGGCGTGCTCGTACTCTTCCAGGATCAGGATGCCGGCGCCGTCGCCCAGCACGAAGCCGTCACGGTCCTTGTCCCACGGGCGCGAGGCCTGTTCCGGGGCATCGTTGCGGGTGCTCATGGCCTTCATCGCGCAGAAGCCGCCCAGCGCGGTCGGCGACGAGCCACGCTCGGCACCGCCAACCACCATCACGTCGGCGTCGCCGTACTGGATCATGCGCATCGCGGTACCGATCGAATGGTTCGAGGTCGCGCAGGCCGACACCGCCGAGAACGACGGGCCCTTCAGGCCGGTGATGATGCTCAGCTGGCCCGGCAGCATGTTGATGATGGTCTTGGGCACGTAGAAGGGCGAGATCTTCTTGCCCTCGTGGAACTCGATGGTCTGCTCTTCGATACCGAGCAGGCCGCCGATGCCGGCGCCGACGATGGCGCCGATGCGCTCGGCATTGGCGTCGGTGATCTCCAGGCCCGAGTCGTGCAGGGCCATGAACGAGGCACCGAGGCCGTAATGGATGAACGGGTCCATCTTCTTGGCATCCTTGCCGCTGACCCGGAACTTGCCGAACAGTTCATTGTCGGCGGTGATGTCGAATCCCTTGACCTCACCGGCAATCTTGGTGGTGAACCGATCCAGATAGGCATCAGAAACGTTGGTCAGCGGACCGATGCCCGAACGACCGTGGGTGATGCCTTCCCAGCTGCTGGCCAGATCATTGCCCAACGGCGAGACGATACCCAGGCCGGTTACGACGACGCGACGCTTCATTGCTGATTCTCCTGGCCCGGCTGATTTCAACGGGCAACGCGGTTTGCTTCGGTGTGATGCTCAAACACACGGGGCCGCAACTGCGGCCCCATGGGGTGCGGTGCGCGGCGAGCGTGGGCCCGCGCGCGCACTGCCGTCTGACATCAGGCCTTGACGTGGGCCTTGATGTAGTCGATGGCGGCCTGCACGGTGCTGATCTTCTCGGCTTCTTCGTCCGGGATCTCGCACTCGAATTCTTCTTCCAGGGCCATCACCAGCTCGACGGTGTCCAGCGAGTCAGCGCCCAGGTCATCGACGAACGATGCGCTGTTGGTGACTTCTTCTTCCTTGACGCCAAGCTGTTCGACGACGATTTTCTTGACGCGTTCTTCGATGGTGCTCATGGGATCTCGCTCCAGATGGAGTTGTGGTTCAAAAGTGGTCGCCATCAAAGGCGATGGCCGTGGGATAGTGTAGTGGAAACCGGCGCGGCCTTGCATTGCAGCAAAAACCTCCGCAGATCAACCACTTGCGGCGCAATCCCTGCGCCCCTTGCTTACGGCATGTACATGCCGCCGTTCACATGGAGGGTTTCGCCGGTGATGTAACCGGCAGCCGGGCTGGCCAGGAAGGCCACCGCATGGGCGATGTCTTCCGGCGACCCCAGGCGTTCGAGGGCGATGTCGTTGATCAGCGCGGTGCGCGCTTCTTCCGGCAACGCCTTGGTCATGTCGGTGTCGATGAAGCCAGGTGCGACAACATTGACGGTGACGCCGCGCGAACCGATTTCCTTGGCCAGCGACTTGCTGAAGCCGATGATGCCCGCCTTGGCCGCGGCGTAGTTGGCCTGGCCGGCATTGCCGGTCACGCCCACCACCGATGCGATGTTGATGATGCGGCCCTTGCGCGCCTTCATCATGCCGCGCATCACCGCCTTGCTGGTGCGGAACACGCTGGTCAGGTTGGTGTCGATGATCGACGCCCAGTCCTCGTCCTTCATGCGCATGAGCAGGTTGTCGCGGGTGATGCCGGCATTGTTGACCAGGATCGAGATCGGGCCGAATTCCTTGGCGATGCCATCGAGCACGCTGTCCAGCGCGGCGGCATCGGTGACGTTCAGCGCGCGGCCGTGACCACCGTGGGCGGCCAGGCGTTCGCCGATCGCGGCAGCGCCGGATTCGGTGGTGGCGGTACCGATGACGGTGGCGCCCTGGGCGGCCAGCAGATCGGCGATGGCGGCACCGATGCCACGGCTGGCGCCGGTGACCAGTGCGATTTCACCCTGCAGGGGCTTGCTCATGATGTTTTCCTCAGGCTGGGGCGACCGCCGCACCCGTGCCGCTTGCCGCGGCCACCGGTACGGTCGGCAGGAACAGGGGGGATCAGGCCGACCATGCCTCGCGGGCGGCTTCGAAGTCGCCCGGCGTGGCCAGCGAACGGCCGTCGATGGCCTTGTCGATGCGCTTGACCAGGCCGGTCAGCACCTTGCCCGGGCCGCACTCGGCGATCCGGGTGACGCCACGGGCAGCCAGCGCCTGCACGCACCCGGTCCACTGTACCGGCTGGTACAGCTGCTGGACCAGCGCGGTGCGGATCGCGTCGATGCCGCTGTGCACCTGGGCGTCGACGTTCTGCACCACCGGCAGCTGCGGCGCGTGCCAGGACAGGCCGGCCATCACTTCGGCCAGGCGGTTGGCGGCTTCGCGCATGAGCGGGGTGTGCGAGGGCACGCTGACGGCCAGCTTGACCGCCTTGCGCACGCCCTTCTCGGCCAGCAGCGCCAGCGCACGGTCGACCGCGTCGGCGTCGCCACCGATCACGATCTGGCCCGGCGAATTGAAGTTGGCCGGCACCACCACCTGGCTGCCTGCCGCTTCGGCGCAGACGTCCAGCACTAGCTGGTCTTCAGCGCCGAGCACGGCGGCCATGGCGCCGACACCGGCCGGTGCGGCTTCCTGCATCAGCTGGCCGCGCAGGCGCACCAGGTGCGCACCGTCATGCAGGCTCAGTGCGCCTGCGGCAACCAGGGCGGTGTACTCGCCCAGGCTGTGGCCGGCCAATACCGACGGGCGCGGACCGCCCACGGCGTTCCAGGCGCGCCACACGCCGATGCTCGCGGCCAGCAGGGCCGGCTGGGTGTATTCGGTACGGTTGAGCATTTCCTCCGGGCCGCCCTGGGACAGCGCCCACAGGTCGACGCCGGCACCATCGGATGCCTCGGTGAAGGCTTCACGCACCTGTGGGTGCAGTTCGGCCAGCTCGGCCACCATGCCCACAGACTGCGAGCCCTGGCCGGGGAAGACAAAAGCGAGGGTGGATACGGTCACGCGGTCATCCGCTTGTTGCAATCGAAGCGGCCCATGATAAGGGGGAACATGCCGTGTCGTCTGTACGTGCGCGTATGCACGCGTATGGTGAATGGCCGGGCAAGCGCAACGGGGTCAGATCCCTTTTCCTGCGGAAAAGGGATCTGACCCCTATCAGCCTCAGCAGAACAGCTGCAGGACGTCCAGGTCGCCGTCGGCGAGGAAATCCACGCACAGGCCCACCAGCATCAACACGCCGGCGGTGCTGGCGCCGTGGGCGATGAAGATGGAATGGGCCAGCGCGCGCGCCGAACGGCCCAGCTTCATGCAGACCCGGGCCAGGCTGCGCAGGCGGCCGCTGACCGCATGCACGTGCTCGCGCACCGGCGCCTGAACGTCACCCATCGCCTCGGCCATCATCGCCTGCAGGTGCCCGGGGCGGTCGGCGTAGTACTTGGCCACGCCGTAACCGAACATCAGCCAGTCGCGGGCCTGCGCTTCGGACAGATCCATCACTTCCAGCGGATCTTCCTCGAAATCGATGAAGCCGACCTTCTCGCCATCCCATGTGAGGTTGCGCGGCAATGGCTGCCCGAAATAGGCGCCGCGGGCATGAGCTTCAGCAATGGCCAGCATCGCCGCCATCACCAGCTGATCGCGACCGGCTTCGTCGGCTTCGCGCAGGCAGGTATTGAACGAGCTGCCGTTGTCGCCGATCACCAGCGCGGCATGACCGGTGCCCAGTACGTCCGGCACGTTCACACCCTGCGCCTGCAGTTCCGCGAGGCGGCGGGCCTCGGTTTCGCGTGCGGCGTCGCCACCGCGGTGCGGCGGCGGGCGCAGCGCATCCAGATGGAAACGGCGCGCAACAAAATTGAGCAGGCCCAGGGCCATTGCCCGGCTTCCCTTGCCGTACTGCTTCAGCCAGGCACGTTGCCCTTCGATGACGATGGGCTCAACCATGACAGGTCCTCCTTAAACGCGTTACGGCCCCGGAGGGGCCGTAACGACAAGACTTCACATTGTCGTAACTTGCACTATCAATAGCGCAGCAGGGCCGAACCCCAGGTGAAGCCGCCGCCGAAGGCCTCCAGCAGCAGCAACTGGCCACGCTCGACCTTGCCCGAACGCACCGCGGCATCCAGCGCCAGCGGCACCGAGCCGGAGGAGGTGTTGCCGTGCTTGTCGACGGTCACCACGACCTGGTCCATCGACATCTCCAGCCGCTTGGCGGTGGCTTCGATGATGCGCAGGTTGGCCTGGTGCGGGATCAGCCAGTCCAGGTCGGACTTGTCCAGGCCGTTGGCGGCCAGGGTCTCGTCCACGACCGAGTCCAGCGCCTTGACGGCGTACTTGAACACGTCGTTGCCCTTCATGTTGATGGTGCCACCACCATTGGCGCCGTCCTTGAAGCCGGTCGAAACGCCGACCGGGTTCCACAGCAGTTCCTTCTTGCTGCCATCGGCATGCAGGTGGGTGCTGAGGATGCCGGTGTCTTCGTCGGCCTTGAGCACGACAGCGCCGGCGCCATCGCCGAACAGCACGCAGGTGGTGCGATCGTTCCAGTCGACCATGCGGGTCAGCGTTTCGGTGCCGATCACCAGCACGTGCTTGCAGTCGCCGGAGCGGATGAACTTGTCGGCCACACCCAGCGCGAACACGAAGCCGGAACAGGCTGCGTTGACGTCGAAGGCGGGGCACCCGGCCACACCGAGCTTGGCCTGGATCAGGCACGCGGTGGACGGGAAAATGAGATCAGGGGTGGTCGTGCCGACCACGATCATGTCGAGCTGCGAGGCATCGATGCCTGCGGCTTCAAGCGCGCGCAGGGCGGCGTTGTAGCCAAGGTCGCTGGTGGTTTCGCCTTCGGCCGCGATGTGCCGTTCACGAATACCGGTGCGCGACTGGATCCACTCATCCGAGGTTTCGACCATTTTTTCCAGGTCGGCGTTGGTCAGGACTTTTTCCGGCAAATAGCTACCGGTGCCCGCGATCCTCGAATAGATCCGCTTGCTCATCATGTTTCCTGTTGCGCGGGCCGCCGATCACCGGCACGCCCGGGAAAGAAGGCAAAGGCCGCTGCCCGGAGGCAGCGGCCTTCCCGGCACATCAATCTTCTTCGACGGCCGAGGTCTTGGTCTGGATGACCTTCTTGCCGCGGTAGAAACCGTCGGCAGTGATGTGGTGACGCAGGTGCACTTCGCCGGTGGTCGGGTCGGTCGACAGCTGCTTGGCGCTCAGGGCGTCGTGGGCACGACGCATGCCGCGGCGGGACGGGGTGACACGGGATTTCTGCACAGCCATGGGATTGCTCCAAACTCGGTTCGATTTGCTTCGTCGTATCGTCGCGCAGGACGCCAGCGCCCAGCACACTTTCGCTTTCGCCGCAGCCGCCGACGACAATCCGGCTGCTATTGTTTCTTCAGTGCTGCCAACGCCGCAAACGGGTTGGCCTTCTTCGTTTCTTCTTCGCTCGGTGCCCAGTCCTTGTCGACTGCTTCACCGTCGGGCGACAGCGGCACCACGGGCACCGCCAGCACCAATTCGTCCTCGACCAGATCCAGCGGACGCAGCTGGCCGTCTTCCGGCACCAGCAACGCCTCGTATTCCTCCGGCAGGGACGATTCCTCGTCCTCGTCGCGGATCAGGCCAAGCCTCTGGGTCACCTTCACCGGCAACAGGAATCGCTGCATGCTGCGCTGACAGGTCAGCGGCAGCGCGGTGTCGATGGTCAGTTCCACATAGGATACCCGCAAGACGTCGTCGCGACCGAATTCAAGCGAGTAGACACACTCGCCGTCGGTATCTGCGACCAACCCCTGCAGGCGGGTCAATTCAGCCAGGGAGACCTGACCGTCGAAGCGCCTTCGCGCTACAACCATCCGCCAGGCATCCAGCGTTTCGGGCACGTTCGCGGACATAAGCCGCTGAATACTAAGGATCGCACCGCCCGCTGTCAAATGCCCGCCCTGCAGCACTTGCCGCTGGCGCCGTGGAGGGGCCAGACTGCCGCGCCCTGCCCCGGTATTGTCACATGTCACTGGTCCTGGCCTCCACCTCCCGCTACCGTCGCGAACTGCTGGAACGGCTGGGCCTGCCCTTCGACTGCGCACGCCCGGACGTGGATGAAACCCCTCTGGGCGCCGAGACCCCGCTGGCCCTGGCCACGCGCCTGGCCGCCGCCAAGGCCGCCGACGTGGCCGCCCGCCATCCGGGCGCCTGGGTGATCGGCTCGGACCAGGTGGCCGACCTGAACGGTCAGCCGCTGGGCAAGCCGGGCACGGTCGAGGCGGCCTGTGCGCAGCTGGCGGCAATGTCCGGACAGACGGTGCGCTTTCACACGGCAATCAGTCTCAGGCGGGATGGAGAATCCCTCGCCACCCTGGATCTGACCGAAGTACGCTTCCGCGTGCTGGACCCGCAGGAAATCATCCGCTACGTCGCCGCCGAGCAGCCGCTGGACTGCGCCGGCAGCTTCAAGTGCGAGGGCCTGGGCATCAGCCTGTTCGAGGCAATCGACAACCGCGACCCGACCGCGCTGGTCGGCCTGCCACTGATCGCGCTGTGCGGCCTGCTGCGCAGGGCTGGATTCGCGGTGCCGTGAACGGTGGAGCCGAGCCCTTGCTCGGCCGTTTTTTTCGAGGCTGCCCGCCATCTGTAGCAGAAGCAGCCGAGCATCGGCTCGGCTCTACAGGACCAAGGGACCTCAACGAACTTCGAACGGCTGCTCCTGCCACGCCTCCACACTGCCGTCGCGGCCGTGCAGGCGCAGGCCAAGCCAATGCCGCCCCGGCGCCAGCGTGGTGGTATCCAGCGATGCGTCGAAGCCCACCGCCGGATGCTGCGGATCGGTGCTGTCCGGCCAGGTGTGGCGGATGTCGAACATGCGCCCGTAGCGCGCATCGCCAATCGAATGGCCATCGACCAGCACTTCGACGCGCGCCAACCCCACGCCATCCTTGAATGCCCAGCCCTTGATGGCGAGCGTTCCGGAGACCTTCTCACCGTTGGACGGTGCATCCAGCCAGGCCATTGCCGGCGTCACGCAGGGCCCCTGCGCGCGCTGCACCGGCAGCCGGAACAGCAGGAAGCGCTGGAAACCATGATCGCTGCTGACCACGCGCGGCGCCGGCAACGGCCCCACCTGCTCGCAGATCGCGTGATAGCGCGCCAGCAGATCGCGGTAGCGCTGGTCGCTGGGTGACAGCACCAGCAGCATCGGCGCACTGCGCGGGCCTTCGTGCAGCAGGCCCCACTGTGCCAGCTGTGCGGTCCGCCCATGCTTGTCGTTGAGCGGATGCGGCAACACCTCGATATCACCGTTGCCCAGCTGGAAGCCCAGTTCGGCACCGACCTTGAAGTTGCCCGCCAGCACACGCGTGCCCGGCGGCATCTGCCGCAGTTCGTCGCGCACCGCCACGGCCAGCGGCTGCCAGCCGGCAAAGTTGCGCGGGTAGTACTTGCTGCCGGCCATCTGCTCGCGCAGCGCCGGCGTGGACGCCATCAGGTAGTAGCCGAAAGCCAGTACGGTGCCTGCAGCTGCCAGCCACCAGCCGGTGCGGCGCAGCCAGCGTGGCCAGCCGTTGAGGACCACCGGCACGGCCACCAGCAGCGCCAGGTAGCCCGGCAACGGCCAATGGAAACTGATCCGCTCGACATCGGTGAAGAAGCCCAGCAGGAAGATGCCCAGCGTCGACACCCCGCCCACCAGGCCGAAATAGCGCCATTGCACCCGCACACCACCACCACTGCGGGTACCCGCCAGGGCGACCTTCCACATCGCGATGCACAGGATCGGCGTCACCAGCATCGGCTGGATCACCAGGAACCACAGCCCTTCCCACTCGAACGTCCACGGGTGGCGCTCGACCACCTGGAACTTCAGGCCGGCATCATGGTTGTCCGCATTCCACGCCAGCAACGGCAGCCAGGCCAGTACACCCACCGCCAGCGCCACCCATACGCGCGGGTCGGCCAGCATGCGGCGGCCCTGCGGCAGCGCCAGCAGCGCAATGAAGCCGACACCGATGACGCCAATGAAACGGTAGTGGCTGAGCGCACCGATCAGCAGGCCCAGCGCCAGCTTCATCGCCGACGACGCATCCACGTTGTGCAGAAGGCGCGCACCGGCGTGCAGGCAGATCACCGCCGCCAGCGCCATCGGCACATCCGGCACGGCCAGCAGGCCCAGCGTGGCCGACAGCGGCATCAGCAGGGTCAGGCTGCCCGCCTGCCACCCTGCGACGTTGCCAAACCAGCGCGTGGCGATGCGCACCACCAGCAACGGCAGCAACGCACCGATGGCCAGGAACGGCAGGCGCAATGCGAGCACGTGATGGCCACCGATTTCCACGCCCAGGCGTGCAAGCCATGCTGTCAACCCCGGCAGGTCGGAATAGGCGGCGGCCAGGTGCTGGCCTTCCTGCCAATAGAACGCCTCATCGACGAACAGCGGCAGGCGTGCAGCCACCACCAGCTTGGCCGCTGTGATCAGCGTCCATAACCAGAGAAATATTGCCCGCGCGCGCTGTTCGCCTTGCATTGCTCTATGGATAATCGAGTGGATTCCAGACCTGAGACGATCATGCCAGCCTCGTCCCCCAATCCCAGCATGCTAACCGATCAACTGCGCCAGGCCCTGCGGGAGGCACAGGATCAGGTGAACGCACTGGTACTGGGCAAGGTGCCGGAAGTCAGGCTGGCCTTTGTCGCCCTGCTTTCCGGCGGCCACCTGCTCATCGAAGATCTGCCCGGGCTGGGCAAGACCACGCTGGCGCATGCATTGGCCAGCAGCCTCGGCCTCAGCTTCCAGCGCGTGCAGTTCACTTCCGACCTGTTGCCGGCGGACGTACTGGGCGTATCGGTGTACGAGGCCGGCAGCCGCCAGTTCCAGTTCCACCCCGGCCCGGTGTTCACCCACGTGCTGCTGGCCGATGAGATCAACCGCGCACCGCCGCGCACGCAGAGTGCGTTGCTGGAGGCGATGGCCGAGCAGCAGGTCACCCTGGATGGACAGACGCATCCACTGCCCGATCCATTCTTCGTGATCGCCACGCAGAACCCGGTCGACCTGTCCGGCACCTTCCCGTTGCCGGATTCGCAGCTCGATCGTTTCCTGCTGCGGCTGGCGATGGGCTACCCGAGCGTGCAGGCCGAGCGCGAGCTGCTGCGTGGCAGCGATCGCCGCGACCTGATCGCCCGCGCGGTGCCGAAGCTGGATGACACCCAGGTGCGTGCGCTGCGTGAAGCCGTTGGCCAGGTACACGCCAGCGACGCGCTGATCGACTACGTGCAGGCACTGTTGACCCGCAGCCGCCAGCATGCCGGCGTACGCGTGGGCCTGTCACCGCGCGCCGGGCTGGCCCTGCTGCGTGCCGCCAGGGCGCATGCACTGCTGCTCGGCCGCGGGCATGTGGTGCCCGAAGACGTGCAGACCCTGTTCGTGGCAGTGGCCGGCCATCGCCTGGTGGCGGAGGCCGAATCCAGCTCCGGGCCGGCATTGGCGCGGGCGATCCTGCAGACCGTCGCGGTGGACTGAAGGTGGCCACACGCTGGGCACGCATGCAGCTGCTGGCACGCCCACGCAGGCCCGAAGCCCTGCCGCAGCGACTGGATCGCCGCCGCATCTATGTACTGCCGACGCGCTTCGGCCTGTTCGTCGCCACCCTGCTGTCGGCGATGCTGCTGGGCGCATTGAACTACAACAACAACCCGGCCCTGCTGCTGGCACTGTTGCTGGCCGCAGCAGCGATCGCCAGCGCCATTGCCGCGCACCTGCAGCTGTCCGGCATACAGATCGATGCAATCTCCGCCGAGCCGGTTCCGGCCGGGCACCCCCTGCGCCTGCGCGTGGACCTGTCGTTGCGCGACCCGCGCGCGCGCCACGGGCTGCACCTGCAGCTGGGCGCAAGCGAGGCGTGGGTCGCACTGCCTGCACACGGTCGCGGCGAAGTGGAGCTGGATGTCCCCAGCGAGCGCCGCGGCTGGCTGGAACTGCCGCGCATCCGCCTGTCCAGCACGCAGCCGCTGGGGCTGGTGCGGGCATGGTCGTGGGTGTGGCCGGAGCAGCCGCTGCTGGTTTATCCACTGGCCGAGGCACTGGCACCACCCCTTCCGGAAAGTGGCAGCGATCCACTGCACACCCGCGCCCATGCCAGTGGCGAAGAGCTGCACCAGCTGCGACCCTATCGTGCCGGCGACGCCCCGCGCAGCATTGCCTGGAAACACTCGGCGCGCCGCGACAGCCTGCTGGTACGCGAATACGAGAAGCCGATCGGCATCGAAGTGGTGCTGGACTGGCGCACGCTGGCGCCGCTGGGCCATGAAGCACGCATCGCGCGGTTGGCACGCTGGGTCGACATGGCCGAGCGCGAAGGCCGGCGCTACACGCTGCTGCTTCCAGCCCATCCCCCGTTCGGGCCCGGCCAGGGCGCCAGCCACCACCACCTGTGCCTGCGCGCACTGGCGCTGATGCCCCATGACTGAGCCTGCCGTCCTGCTCGATCGCAACGCCCGCAGCTGGACCCTGGCCAGCGCAGCGCTGGCGCTGCTGCCACTGCTGCTGCAGCTGCCGCCGGTGCTGGCCATCGTGATCGCGATCACCGCCGTGCTGACCGCTGCGCTTTCCTGGCGGCGGGTGCTGCCGATGCCGGTGCGCCTGCTGCTGGTGCTGGCCATGCTCGCCACCATCGTCTGGCAGATGGGCATGGTGCGGCCGGGGCGTGATACCGGCTGTGCGCTGCTGGCGGCGATGCTGGCCATCAAATCCAGCGAACTGCGCAACCTGCGTGATGCGCGCAGCCTGCTCGGTTTCGCGCTGTTCTCGCCGTTCGCGGCCTTCCTGCTCGACCAGGGCCCGCTGACCACGGGACTGGCTGCGCTGGCCGCGGTTGCCGCACTGCTGGCCCTGCAACGCCTGGCCCAGGACGAGGGCCGCAGCCCACGCCTGCCACTGCACGGTCAACTGCGCGGCGTCGGCCGCCTGCTTGGCATCGGCCTGCCGCTGGCACTGGCCTGCTTCTGGCTGTTCCCGCGCTTGTCCACGCCGTTGTGGGGCGTACCCGAACGAGCGGTGGGTACACCCGGCCTGGCTGACAGCATGGCGCCGGACCAATGGCTGGACCTGATGGCCGACGACACCCCGGCGCTGCGCGTGCAGTTCTTCGGCGCCGTGCCCGAGCCCGCGCAGCGCTATTGGCGCGGCCCGGTGCTGACTTCCTTCGATGGCCACCGCTGGAGCCGCGATCGCGCGACGGCCCGGCGCCCCGCCCCCGTGGTCGAAGCCGCCGCACGGGGATGGGACTACCAGATCGACTACGAACCCACCGACCGTCGCCTGCTGGTGGCCCTGGACCTGCCCAGCCGCGCACCGGAAGGCAGCAGTTTCGATGCGGACATGAGCCTGCGCAGCGACCGCACGCTGTCCGCGCTCAGCCGCTGGCGGTTGCATTCGGCGCCTCCGCAACGGTTCGACACCGATCTGTCGCCCTACCTGCGCCGTGCCGCGCTGCAGCTTCCCCCCGGCTTCAATCCGCGCACCGCCCAGCTGGCACGGCAATGGCGGCAGGAGGCCGGCAACGATGACGAAGCCATCGTCCGCCGAGCGCTGCAGTGGATCACCCGCGACTTCTCCTACACGCTCGATACCCCGGTGGCCGGGCGCGATCCGGTCGACGATTTCCTGTTCAACTACAAGGCCGGCTTCTGCCAGCACTTCAGCTCGGCCTTCGTGGTGCTGATGCGCAACGCCGGCATTCCGGCCCGGGTGGTGACCGGCTTCGCAGGTGGCACCCGCAACCGCATCGGGGACTACTGGGTAGTGCGGCGCATGGACGCCCACGCCTGGGCCGAAGTCTGGCTGCCCCAGCGCGGCTGGGTCCGGGTGGACCCGACTGCGGCCGTGGCACCGGAACGCATCCTGGACACGCTGGACGACCGCTTGCAGGCCGGCACGGACACCCCGCTGCAGCAGCGCTGGCTGCAGCTGGGGCAGATGGGTGACTGGCTGCGCCGTGGCTGGAACGACCTGGTGCTTTCCTTCGACGCACGCCGTCAGCAGCAGCTGCTCAGGCCGTTCGGGCTGGATGATCTCGGGCCGGCGCAGCTGGTGGCCGGCTTCGTGGTCGCCGCACTGCTGGCATTGGCATGGATGGCC
The DNA here is from genome assembly GCF_049384825.1 of Stenotrophomonas sp. CASM106. Taxonomy (NCBI): domain Bacteria; kingdom Pseudomonadati; phylum Pseudomonadota; class Gammaproteobacteria; order Lysobacterales; family Lysobacteraceae; genus Stenotrophomonas; species Stenotrophomonas sp. CASM106. The sequence goes on along the minus strand of NZ_JBMRFS010000002.1, from coordinate 53,504 downwards.
TGGCTGCTGGCCCGCGGCGAGCGCGAGCGCGACCCGCTGCTGCGCGCCTGGCACCGGCTGGGGCGGCGCTATGCGCGCCTTGGCCTGGCCCGCGCCCCCCACGAGACGGCATGCGACTGGTCACGACGGGTACACGCCGTGCGCCCCGACCCCGCCCTGCTGGCACTCAGCCAGCGTTTCGCCGACGCGCGTTACGCTGGAACTTGCACCGACCTCGCTTCATTATTGCGGGACCTGCGCAGGCATCGCCCGACTTCCGGAGCCTCCCCATGAACACCAAGTTCCTCCTCACCGCTGTGGCCACGCTGGCCCTGTCGGCCTGCGCCACGGCCCCCAAGCCGCTGCAGGGACAGTTCAGCCTGGTCTCCCCGCGCGACTCGGTCGCCACCCAGCAGGTCGGCACGCCGGTCCGATGGGGTGGTCGCATCATTGAGACCAAGCCCGGCCAGGGCGAGACCTGCTTCCAGATGATCTCGCGCCCCCTCAACGCCAGTGGCCGCCCGAACACCACCTCGTCGGACGCCAGCGACGGCCGCTTCATTGCCTGCCGCGCCGGCTTCTACGACCCGGCCGTGTTTGAAGCCGGCCGCGACGTGACCTTCATCGGCAAGATCGACGGCTACCAGAACACCCGCATCGGGGAGTACGACTATCGCCTGCCGAAGCTGTCGGCCGATGTGATCTACCTGTGGCCGGAACAGCGCCAGGTCGATGTGGTGCCCTACCCCTATGGCCCGTGGGGCCCGGGCCCGTATGGCCCGTACTGGGGTGGTTACGGCCGTTGGGGCTGGTGGTGATCGCCACCGGCCATGCGTGATCGAAAAAGGCCGCCTTCGGGCGGCCTTTTTTTCATCCACGCATCGCATGGATCCACTGCGGGCAATGGTGGATGCCGGGCGCTCAGCGCCCCGGCGTACCGAAATGCCCCAGCGGCGCACCGGCCAGCAGGTGCATGTGGATGTGGAACACGGTCTGCCCGGCATCCTCGCGGCAGTTCATCACGATGCGGTAGCCGTCCTGCGCGAACCCTTCGCGGCGCGCATATTCGGCGGCAGCCAGGGCAAGCTTCCCGATCAGGTGCGCCTGCGACGGCTGCAGGTCGTCCAGGGTCGGGATGATCTCGTTCTTCGGAATGAACAGTACGTGCACCGGCGCCTGCGGTGCGATGTCCTTGAAGCCCAGCACCTCGTCGTCCTCGTAGACGATGGTGGCCGGGATCTCGCGACGGATGATCTTGCTGAAGAGGGTTTCGTTGCTCATGGTCGGCCTCGGCGGGAGTATCTTCCGCATTGTAGGCCGGCCGCGCCGGGCGATGCCCGGGTGGCGCTCAATCGCGGAATTCGCTGCGCGTTCCGAACGCGTGCGACAGCGTGCCGCGGTCAACGTATTCAAGCTCGCCACCGAGCGGCAGGCCCTGTGCCAGCCGGCTGGGCTGCACCTTGCGCGCGCGCGCCAGCTGCGCCAGGTAGTGCGCGGTGGCTTCGCCTTCGACGGTGGCACTGGTGGCGATGATCAGCTCCTGCACCTCACCGTCGGCCAGACGCTGCTCCAGCTGCTCCAGGCCCAGCTCGCGCGGGCCGATGCCATCGAGCGGCGACAGCCGGCCCTGCAGCACGAAGTAGACACCGCGGAAGCCGGTGGCGTTTTCGATGGCCAGGCGGTCGGCCGGCGATTCGACCACGCACAGCTGGCTGCGCTCGCGGCTGCTGTTGGCACAGGTCGGGCACAGCTCGGTTTCGCTGAAGTCGCGGCACTGCGCGCAGTGGCCGATGCGCTCCACCGCCAGCGCCAGGGCTTCGGCCAGTCGCTGGCCACCTTCGCGCTCGCGCTCGAGCAGGTGGTAGGCCATGCGCTGTGCGGTCTTCTGGCCCACGCCAGGCAGCACCCGCAGTGCGTCGATCAATTGTTCAAGCAGGGGTGCGGACACGGCGGCATGCTTTCATGGCGTCGAGCAGGCTCGACAGCTACAGATTCTGTGGCACCCGCTTGCACGGGTGCCACGCTGGCAATCAGAACGGCAGCTTCATGCCCGGCGGCAGCTGCATGCCGGCGGTGGCCGAACCCATCTTCGACTTCGACTCGGCGTCGATCTTGTTCGAAGCGTCGTTGAAGGCGGCGGCGATCAGGTCTTCCAGCATCTCCGGGTCGCTGGTCAGCGACGGGTCGATGCGCACCTTGCGGCATTCCTTGGCACCGGTCAGGGTCACGCTGACCATGCCGCCGCCGGCACTGCCGGTCACTTCGATCTTGGCGATTTCTTCCTGGGCCTTCTGCAGGTTTTCCTGCATCTTCTGGGCCTGCTGCATCAGTTGGGCGATGTTTCCGCGCATGGTGTCTTACTCGTCAAAAGAACGGATGGAATCGGAAACAACCCGGGCACCGTGCTGCTGGATCAGCACCTGCACTTCCGGGTCGTCCATGAAAACGGCCTCTGCCACCTGCTGCCGCTCGCCACGCTGGCGGTCGGCCCGCTGATGCAGGGTCTCGGCCGGAACGTGTTCGGTTTCCACGGTCTCGACCACGATCTTCGGCGCCTGGCCGAGGGCCTTCTGCAGCATCTCGCCCAGGGCAGCCAGCGCGCGCTCCGAGCGCAGGTATTCAAATCCGGGCGAAAGGCCCAGTTTCAAGGTCCCGTGCTGGCAGCTGATGAACGCGGCGTTGGCGGCCAGCTGCCGCGAGGGGCCGCTGAGGCCGCTGTTGGCGACCAGGTCCAGCCAGTCTTCGGCCGTGGCCAGCTCGCTGACACCTTCCTGCGGCGCGGCGGCATGCGCCGGGGCCGGCTTGGCATGTTCGGCCGGCGCAATGGCAATGCCTTCGGCGCGGAACGGGCGCTCGGGCGGCGCAGGCTCGCTGGGAGCCGCGACGGGAGCCGGCGGTTCGTGCCAGGGCGCAGCCATGGCGGCGTCCGGGCCGGACATCTCGGCCGCCAATGCCTCGTCACGCGCCTCGGCTTCGTCAGTGGCCCACGGCGGCAGGTCGTCGCCTGCCTCTGCAGTGACGGCAGGCGCCGGCACCTGTGGCTCAGCCTTCACCGGCGGCGGCGACACGGGCTCTTCCACCGGAACCGGCTCGGGCTCCGGCGTCGGATCTGGTTCCGGTTGCGGGGCCGGTTCGGGCTCGGGTTCAGGTTCGCGCGGCGCGGCCTGCACCGGCGCGGCTGCCTGCGCCGCTACCGCCGGGCTGCCCGAAGCGGCAGCGGCGGCCGGCGTCGCATCGCGGCTACCGGTACCGGCGCCACCACCGGCAGCGTTGCCACCCGGCGTGCCGCCCAACGCACCGTCGACGGCCTTCGGCACCGGCGGTACCGCTGCGGCCGGACGGAACGCCAGCATGCGCAGCACGGCCATTTCAAAGCCCGCGCGCGGGCTGGGTGCCAGCGGCAGGTCGCGGCGGCCATTCAAGGCCATCTGGTACCAGAGCTGCACCACTTCCGGGCGCAGGCGCTCGGCGAATGCGGCGACATCCAGGCCTTCCGCCGCGGCAGCGCCCGGCACCAGCTGCTGCACCTGGATGCGGTGCAGCCCTTCGGCCAGCGCTTCCAGCACACCACTCCAGTCCGGCGAGAACTCTGCCAGCGCGGCTACCACCTGCAGCAGGCGCGGGCCATCGCCGTCGGCCAGCGCATCGAGCATCGCCGCCACCTGGGTGCGGTCCACGGTACCCAGCATGGTGCGCACCACGTCCTCACGCAGCGCGCCGCCGGCATAGGCGATCGCCTGGTCCAGCAGTGACAGGCCATCGCGCAGGCTGCCGTCAGCGGCCTTGGCCAGCTGCACGATGGCGCTTCCATCGGCCTCGATCGCTTCCGCCGCCAGGATGCGGGTCATCTGGCCCTGGATCTGGTCTTCATCCAGGCGCTTGAGGTTGAACTGCAGGCAGCGGCTGAGCACGGTGACCGGCAGCTTCTGCGGATCGGTGGTGGCCAGCAGGAACTTCACATGTTCCGGCGGTTCTTCCAGCGTCTTCAGCAGCGCGTTGAACGCCGCCTTGGACAGCATGTGCACTTCGTCGATCAGGTAGACCTTGTACTTGCCGCGCGAGGGCATGTACTGCGCGTTCTCGATCACCTCGCGCACGTCATCCACACCGGTGTTGGACGCGGCGTCGATTTCCAGCAGGTCGATGTAGCGGCCGGCGTCGATGTCCAGGCAGGCCGCGCACTGGCCGCACGGGTCGGCGCTGGTGCCCTGCTCGCAGTTCAGCGACTTGGCGAAGATGCGCGCGATGGTGGTCTTGCCCACGCCACGCGTACCGGTGAACAGGAACGCATGGTGGACCCGGCCGCTGTCCAGCGCATTGCTGAGCGCACGGACCACGTGTTCCTGGCCCACCAGCTCGGCGAAACGCTTCGGACGCCACTTGCGGGCAAGGACGAGATAGGACATCAGGCCACCGTTTTCCATCGGATGTTCCATTGTGCCATGCCTGTCCAGCCCCCTCGCCAACAATGCCGCTGGATGCGCCCCTGATCGGGGTGCTTGTGTCCGGCCGCGCCGCCCGCTAGAATCTGCGCCCCTGCTGAGGCGTTTGCCGATGGCAGGGATCCGGAGAGGTGTCCGAGTGGTTGAAGGAGCACGCCTGGAAAGTGTGTAAGCGTCTAAACCGCGCTTCGGGGGTTCGAATCCCCCTCTCTCCGCCAGATTACGCAAACCCCTGTTTACGCAGGGGTTTTTGCTTTTCTGGGGTGACCTTCGGCGGGACACAAATCGGGACACATCTCTCGATGCGCATCCCCCATCACCTCACCTGCTCTCCCACCGGCCTTTGGGCTTTCCGGCAACGCGTGCCTACCGACCTCCAAGGCCTGGTTGGCCGACGCGTCTTCAAGCGCACGTTGCGCACCCGCGACCTGCCCACGGCCAGACTGCGCGCACTGGCCCTGGCTGCGGGCTATGCTCAGGCCTTCGATGTGTTGAGGGACCAACGCGTGGACAAGCTGAGCAAGCGCGAGGCCGATGAACTGATCGCCCGCCTGACCCAATCCGACAACCTGAAGGAATTGATCCTTCACCGGTCCCGCGCCGCCGATGGCACGGTCACCGAGCGCTGGCAGATCGACAACGAGGAAGACCTGCGGCTTTTCCAGAAGATGCAACGCCAGGGCGCAGACCCGTTGCTGGACGCCGTCAACGGCGCCCCCTCCCCCGCCCCGGCACCAGTCCCGAAGTCCAAACTGACCCCCATCACCCTCGAAGACGCCTGCGACGCTTGGCTGGCCACGCTCAAGGGCAACACGCTGCCCAAGACTTGGACGATCAAGCGCACGGCCATCGTTTCCCTGGTCGGCTTCCGCGGGAGCAAGACCAAGCTCCACACGCTGATGCGCACGGACTTGGCCCGCTGGTATCAGCACATGCGCGAAGAGGGCGCCTCAACCCCCACCCTGACCAACAAGCAGTCTTACATTGGCGGCAAGGGCGGCTTCTTCGAGTGGGCCATGGCCTCGGGCTACTACCCGAGGGGCGACAATGTTGCCGCTGGGCATGTCAGCTACTCCATCCGAGAGAAGCGAGCTCGGCGAAAGTTCGGCTTCAAGCCTTACGACACCCACCAAGTCCAAGCCCTCTTTGCGCCAGCCGCCTTCGAGCGACTGGCGCTTTCCGCCCGATGGGCCGCGGTCATCGGTCTTTACACCGGCGCTCGCGCCGCCGAGGTGGGCCAACTGCTTCCCAGCGATGTCACCGAGCAGGCGGGATTGCTCTGCATCCACATGTCCGACGAAGGGGAGCATCAGAAGCTCAAATCCGATGCCAGCATCCGAACCGTCCCTGTTCACCCTGATCTGCTGGCCCTCGGGTTTAAGGAATGGGTTGAGGGATTACGGGCGGCAGATGCAAAACGGTTGTTCCCGGCCGCCAAACCGGATGCCAAGAACGGCGCCGGCAATTGGATCACTAAGGCGTTCGGCCGCCACCTGGAAGCCGTGGGCAAGAACTGGACGCCCGGCAAGCGCGGCTTCCATTCGCTCCGGAAAACCGTCATTCAGTCGCTTCAAGGAGCGGGCGTACCGTCCGAGCTCCGAGCCCAGGTGGTGGGACACGAGTTGGACGACGAGCACCACGCGACGTATAGCCGCGAATTCACCGCCCACGAGAAGCTGCATGGGCCTGGAAAGAACACCCCGGGATTGGCGGTGCTGGATTTTGGCTTGAACCTGCCTGCGCTGCGCGCCCTTTTGAACGACCAAACGCCCAGAAAGCGCGTTAGAAGGACGTCGACAGGTTAGTCTTTAGATATTCGACATCAGGGGGATGTATGGGACGACGGAGCGGCCTAGAAGGGTTTCTGCGGGCAGCCGGCCGGGCAGCGGCGGCAGCGCAGCGCGAAAACAAGCGCCAGCAGCGAATGCAAGCGACGCAACTGAGGCAGTTGGAGCGCCATGAGCGTATGGCTGCTGCGCAACAGATGCGGGAGCTGCGCGCCCTGGAGAAGCAGGAGAAGGAAGCTGCGCGCTTGGCCAAAGCCGAATATCTCCAAGACCGACAGGCGGAAGCAGACGACCTCAACGCCGAGCTCAAAGACCGGCTGGAGGAACTGGAGGGCCTGCTTCTTCACACCCTGTCGGTGAACGACACCATCAGCTTCGACAGCCTGCGTCACACCGATCCCTATCCCGGCTTCAAGGTGCCCAAGGACTTGGTTCCGGGGTTGGCGCCGGTCGAGGTCGAGGTTCCGGGTCCCACCGGCTTCGCGCGCTTTTGGCCCGGGGCTGCAAAGCGGCACTTGGCAGCCCAGGCGGCGGCCCATCAAGCCCACCAGCAGGTTCTCGAACAGTTCCATCGAGCGGAAGCGCAAAAGAAGCAACGGCTGGCCGATCTACGGGCCCAACACGAGACCGAACGCACGCTCTATGAGGCTGACGTTGGTCGCCGAAACGCTGAAGTGGATGAGTTTCAGAGCGCCTACCTGGCTCACGAGCCTGATGCCGCCGTGGCCTACAACGACATGGTGCTCACGCGCTCCGAATACCCCTCCGAGGGCTTCCCTCAGGCGTTCAAGCTGGCCTATGCCGAGGCATCCAAAGAACTGGTCATTGAGTATGACCTCCCCGAGGTGGGCGTCGTTCCCACCGAAGCCGATTATCGCTACGTCAAAACACGCGATGCGATCGACTCCAAGGCGCGCAAGGCCAGCGACATCAAATCGCTCTACCAAGACATCATTGCCTCAATCGCGCTGAGGACCTTGCACGAAGCCTTTGAGGCCGATCAAGCAAACGCATTGGCGCTGGTCACCTTCAATGGCGTGGTGGACACCCACGATCCCACCACCGGCCAAGAGGTTCGGGTGCCGGTGGTGTCCGTCCGCGCAACGAAGGCCGCCTTCCTTCAGCTGCGGCTCGAACGCGTGGAGAAAGTCGCATGCCTGCGCAGCCTGGGTGCTCAAGTGTCAAACAGGCCCGATGAATTGCAGGCCATCAAACCAATCGTCGAATTCAACATGGTCGACAAGCGCTTCATCGCGCAATCGGACGTGCTCTCAGGACTTGAATCGCGCCCCAACCTTCTGGATCTGACCCCCAGCGAGTTCGAATCACTCGTCTCCAACCTGTTCAGTCGGATGGGGCTGGACACGAAACTGACCCGGAGCTCCCGCGATGGCGGAGTGGATGCGGTGGCCTTTGACACCCGGCCCGTCTTGGGCGGGAAGGTCGTCATACAGGCCAAGCGCTATCGGGACACCGTAGGGGTCAGCGCGGTTCGCGATCTTTACGGGACCATGCTCAACGAAGGCGCCAGCAAGGGCATCTTGGTTTGCACCAGCGGCTACGGCACCGAAGCCTTCAACTTTGCCAAAGACAAGCCCATTGAGCTGATCGACGGGGGTGGTCTGCTCTACTTGCTGAGGGAACACGCCGGCTTGGATGCACGCATCGCAGCTTAAGGATAAGAACATGGCTAACGGATCAGTCCCTCACGACACCAAAGTGGCCGTTTTGGTCGATTGCGACAACGTCAGTCCCGAGATCGTGGAGCACGCCCTGCTGATGGTGGCCCAGTTCGGGCGCGTGGTGCTGCGCCGCGGGTATGGAAACCACGCCACGTTGGCGAACCGCTGGCAGGAAGTGCTCGTCCAACAGGCGTTTACACCTTGCCTCCAATACCAATACGCCTCTGGAAAAAACACTTCCGACATTGCCCTGGCTCTCGATGCTCAAGAGGCGTTGTTCGATCATCGTGCCGACACCTTCTGCCTGGTGACCAGTGACTCCGACTTCGCTTACCTATGCCGAAAGCTGCGGGAGCGCGGAGCGACTGTCTGTATCGTCGGCGAGCCCAAGACGCCAGCGGCCCTGCGAAACGCTTGCGATCAGTTCTTCGAATGGGAGCGCAAAGCAGTCGCCGAGCCCTGCGAAGACCGACCCAATGCATCACCGGCCAAAGCGGAGGGCAACAAAGTTGAGCCCGCGGCAGTCGACACCAAGCCGCTTCCCAAGCGCCGTCCCAAGTTCGTGGTGGAAGCGGTCACGCTGCTGGCTGGAGACACCTCAGAAGGCGAGGTAGGACTGGGGCCGTTGGGCCAATACCTCAAACGAACAGACCCGTCCTTCTCTCCCAATGCCTATGGGCATTCGGGCCTACTCAGCATGCTGAAGACCTATGACCTGCTGACCCTACGCCGGCAGGAAGGAGGCCAGTGGACCGTCAGTCTCGCGCCGGAAAGCAGCCCAGCAAGACAAGACTGAAACGCAGCAACTCTCGACGCTTAAGGCAAGGCATACAAACAGCAAATGTGTGACGCGGTGCGTCATCATCCGCTTGCGCATTTCCGTCTGGGTGCTTCGATGTGAAGAACCTTCACCAGATGAATTACAAATGCCAGCAAACGTCGAACTTCGTATCGCCAGCCAGGTTCTTCAAGCCTTGTTGCCTGAAAACAACACCCGCAACGCTGCTGAGCGTGAGTTGGATGTTCAACATGCGCTGGATGTCGCAAGATTACTGTTGCGTCGATTCGCCGAATCGCAGGGAGGCCATGGAGGTCAGCCCCTTACCTACGCTCCTACGAGAAGCACTGTATCGCAAGCGGCGAGCGTGGACCGCAGCCAAGTGCCGATGAGCTTCCCTTCACCCGATGCTTGGCGTGCGTCTCGCGGCCTTCCGCCAGCGAAACCGCTGCCGGCTCGAAAACCATCGGTGGGCACCGGCCCCCATTGAACAATAGCCCCGCATTCGCGGGGCTTGTTTTTTACAGGGTCAGTGGAACGTTGGCCCTCGGGGGACCGACGGGACGGAACCCAAGACGCTCGAGGCCACCTGCTTCGGCTCAGCGAGCGTAGGAGCGACAGCCTGTGAGGGATGGGGCAACGCTGCAAGCAGTTCAGCCTTGGTAAGGATCTCAGCATCGATGGCATTCAGCTCTCCCTCCGATGCCCGCTCCTGAGCCGCCTTCAGCTCGGCTGTATGTTTCTCGAGAACCGAAAGCCGCCGCCCTCGGCGCAGGGTCCACTCCGACCTCGAGTATCTGGTCGACCCCGGCGGACAATCGGCGTTGAACCGTTCCCACTCCTGCTCGGCCATGTGACGCAGCCTGGTTGCACTCTTCACGTTAAGCAGCCTGCGAGCCCGGCTGATGATGAGGGACTTAAGGGCACGAACCTGGAGCGAAGCACTGGTGACCCACTGCCGAAGCTCGCTGGTTTCTCCTTGAGAGGAAAGCTGCCGCTGAGCCCACCTCAAGGCATCGCGAACCTTCTCCATGGCCAAGTCTGCCCTAGCCCAGGAAATCTCGTCCACGTCGCGCAGTGCATCGAGAATCTTTTCGACAAGGCTGATGGGCGTCGGTTCCGGCGTATGCCCGTGAGACGAGAGGAGCAGGTTCTGCAGCCGGATCCCGGATACGCCTCGCATCTCCAGCCCCCCAAGTAGCCCCGCGGTTTCTGCATTGAGCACTCGTCCAGTTCGCTTTGCGGCCTCTTGGCCAGGCACTGGGACGGGCTTTCCTTCCAGCCCTGCTTTGCGCACGAGGAAGTCATAGTGCCCCCGATTGTTTTCGGCGATCTGGTCATTCGTGCTTGCCTTGTCCGTCGCCACACCCTTCCCAGCTAGGGCCGCAGCATGCTTGCCTAGGTGCTGAGTCGGTTCACGGGAGAGCGCCGCTGCCGCCAAGTCGTCGCCTCGCTCCATCGCAGACCGTGCTTGTTCGGCCAGACTTCGGTGGTCGATGGTGCTGGTAAGGCCGGCCGCCTCCAAGTGGGCATTTGTAGTCGCCGCGACCATCTCCCGAATCCACTGCACCTGGACCTTGCCAGACGGCCCCACGTCCAGCTCCCGGGTTTTGTCCCCAAAGCCCTCAGGTCCGAGGCGGCGCGTGGTGGCCAGGATGTGGACATGGTGGTTGAGCCCATCAGGCGTCCCAGGCGAATGGATGCTGGCCTGGACAGCGAACCCGTAACGATCGACCAGCGCGTCGGCGATGACAAACGCCAAGTGCGCCCGCTGCTCTTCGGATAGCTCATGGGGTAAGGAGACTTCAAACTCCCTCGCCACAGTCGAGTCTTTCCGCCGCTCCGCGGCCTCTGCGACTGCCCAGAGCTCCCGGGGATCCAAGGCCCATTGGGGAGCGTCTGGCGGCGCAAGACAGAAGCTCTCGACGACACCACTACGGCGGCGGTAGTCATGAAGCTGCCCGGTTAGCAAGTCCGTGAGCAGCAGCCCTCCCCGGTAGGCGGCTGCCGCGACGGCTGATTGGCCTTTGCCTCGGCTGAAGGTTTTGATTGAGGTGTGGAAGATAGCCATAGAAACTCCTGAAAACAGGAGTATTTATGGATCAGCTTTTGCTTTTGGCAAGCCTCGCAGAGGCTTGGGGTCCCAGGGGCGAAGCCCTTGGCGCACGCGTTCCGCAGGAACGCCTAAGTGCGCTCTTGCTTATCGTCCAAAGAGAGCGCCTGCTACGGTCAGATTGCCAAATAGCGAATGACGACACCTTGACGCATCGCAGCCTCTAAAGGGCAGCCGGTTCGCCATAAGGACGCGAACAGACTCACTACGCATCTAAGACTACCAGGCGTCGCATTCTAGCGAACTGAATATTCCCTACTCTTATCAATGAGCGCAGAAAATTTGCAGGAAATATTGACCAAAAAAGGCACTCTCTTCACCACCACCGACTCATATAACTTCAATGCACGCTCCAATATCTCAACGTCATTAGCTTTTATGAATTCATACTGGAGATACATCATCCTCTTGTACTTCTCCTCTTGACCTTCAAGATCGAAGCGTTCCAGTGCATTTTCAGGAACAGGAAGCATGTAGTTGAGAGAGATGAGGCCAAGCTTGTTGTCAGGATTACCTCTTTCATGCAACTTAAAAGCAGTGCAAGAAGAAGATTTTATTTTTTCCTGAGATGCCTTATACGAAGTCAGTGGCGCGAAAAAGTTATGCCCTCCTATCTGCAGTACAACGCCGATGAAGGGCTTCTTACCTTTGTAGTTATCACCCGAGCTATTGGGGACCTTTGAATCCACCGCCCTAAGTAGATCGAGATACTCTTCCTTGACCGTGTAGAAATGCATCGCAAACCCTCCCTAAGTATTCAGAAATTCCATTTTTCCAAAAAAAAAGTGGCCGAAGCCACTTTTTTGTATAGCTAGGTGAGCGTATCACCTGATTTCAACTTCGCACTCAAGGTAGCGTATCACCTGATTTCAACTTCGCACTCAAGGTAGCGTATCACCTGATTTCAACTTCGCACTCAAGGTAGCGTATCACCTGATTTCAACTTCGCACTCAAGGTAGCGTATCACCTGATTTCAACTTCGCACTCAAGGTAGCGTATCACCTGATTTCAACTTCGCACTCGAGGTAGCGTATCACCTGATTTCAACTTCGCACTCGAGGTAGCGTATCACCTGATTTCAACTTCGCACTCAAGGTAGCGTATCACCTGATTTCAACTTCGCACTCAAGGTAGCGTATCACCTGATTTCAACTTCTCATTCAAGGTGGCGAATCACCTTGATGGGCACATCCTAGTAGAAGCTGGCCAACCTGTCAACAAGGACGCCCCCTTTCATTCACAATCGTGAATTTAACGCGCGCAAAGCCCAGGATGATCGAGCAGAGCATGCCGAACTGTAGTTGGCTGATGCAGCCTAACGCAACAACAGTTCCATGTATACACCACAGCCCAGCATGCTCCTACCGTGGCTGTGGGGCTGAATTCGCCTTACCATCCTGAACAGTCGAGCGTAACGGATTGGTTGAGGGCAATCCATCGCCCCAGAAGCTTGCGGGCGCCGCGTGCCAAAGACAAGCTACCACGGAGTTTCGTCGTCTGGCCGCTCAGCGAAAACTGAGGCCAGTTCGGGATGGGACTCGGGCACCATCATCTCGATCAGCCGCTCTCCTTGCGCCAATAGATGGTCGTAGGTCATGACCGTGATTCCATGCATGCGCCGATTGAGACCGTGGAGAGCGCGCTGCTGCTCGTCTGTCCACTCATGGGAGCGACCGATGACGATAGTGGCGCGCGGGTGGTAAGCCACCACTTCCTTGTGGTCGAGCAAGCCCTTGTCAGCGAAGTCGTGGAGCATGTCGAGGTAGCGGTGGCACTGACCGATGGCTTTCGATACCTCGGCGGAAAAGTAGTGGTTCTTGTGAGCTTTGTCATAGAGCAGAACTTCCATGTCGGGCCGTTTCAGCTCAACGATGTCTCGATAGCCCGCAATGACGTTAGGCAACATCAGATCGATGTTGTCCCCAGTGGTGATTGCACGCACCTCGTCCCGAACCACGTAAGCATTACCGAAGGCCCAGCAGTGCTTTTCGCACCATGACTGGTAGACCTGCTCTGCCGCCTCCCCACGCCCCAAGCTCGAGCGCAGCTCAGCGACTGCCGAGCGCATTTCGCTGAGGCGGATAGATCCGCGTAGCGCGGTGGTCAGTTCGTGAGTGAGCTCCGTGCTAGCCAAGTGCTGGACCAGGTCCGAATGCGAGAGCACCTTAGTAAGCGCGCCGACCAGGGTCTGCGGATCGTGCCCGCTTAGATCCGCCGCCCCGTTAGCCACCTTGATCAGGATGAACTCACCGGCTTCCGATTGCTGCGCCAATGGAAGATGCGTCTGAAGGTATTTGAAGAGCTTGAGCGTGGAGGCCTCGGTCAAGGTGATGCTCTTGACCGGGTCCTCCTGCCAGGGCGAAGCCTTGGTCTTCTTGAATCCCTCAAGCTTTATGGAGAACTCTGTATGGTCGCTATGAGGAATCAGCCATCCAACCACATGCAGCTTGGTCCGCGTCGTCTCATTGAGGACCACGACGGGCACATAGTCGAGCTTTCCGCTGCTCGCCGTCTTCCGAACGACTTTAGCCAAATCCCCTGCCTCGCTCATTGCATCTCTTCCTTGGGCCACGGTGCCCGGATAGTCTCAGCTCTGCTTCGCAAGCGCCATCAGGTGACGCAGCGCTCCCGCCCGGTCCTTCCATGTGTCGACGTTCCACGATGGATGGTAGACCCACGTCATCAGGGCTGACCCTCCCTCGTAGTCCAGTGACCAGACTTCCCTGGATTCGATGTAGCGTGGCTTGCTCGCTCCTCGATTCACCTGTTGGGCAATGAAGGGCTCTAAGCCAGGTTGTGGTTCACCATGACTAAAGAACCGCCAAGCGGTGCGACCCAGAACCAGCACCACATCCGGGTTTAGGACTGGCAGGATATCGTTGACCAAAACGTTGCCACCATCCCGCAGCGCCTGGCTGCGCGGCCGATGATTTGCTTTGGTGCCAGCGAAAGCCTGGGATAGGTTGATGAAGGCAATGCGCCGCCAGACCTCTGCCGCCTCCGCTATCGAATGCTGACTGTCCCCGGTAAGCACCAGGTCCAAGGCACGAAAGAATGGACCATCACTGGAATCCCGAACCCGAGTAGCCATCCCTTGAAAGATGTTCTTGGTGTATGGCCGGGTCACCTCTACGGCATCGCTGACTCCTTCCGTCCGATAGTGAGACTCCCCAAGCAGCAACAGCCGCTGCCCATCGAAGCCTTGGGAAAAGCGCTCACCCACGTAAGGGACGAAGCGGACAGATGCCGGCCAAACTTCCTCTAACATCGACTTCCTCATGCCACGCCTCCGTCAAACTGGCCCGATTTAGGATGCGAAGAACGAGAAACCAAACTCAAAACCCTAACAACGAGAAATTTTCATTTAACCAATGTTCAGCAAAAGATGGGAGCCTGAACGTGTTTTGTTAGCTTATACATATTAAACAGTACGGTAATGACTCCGAATATTGGCCACCCCTCCGGATACAAGCCATTGATTTAAATGTAAATGCCACAGGATTTCCAGGCGGTACGATTGGCCGGGCCGAGGCGCAAATCGGCACCTATCTGGCAATGCCTAAGGCCGTGAACAAGACTCCGATTTTTCGTTGACGATTTTTGGGCCCGCAATATCTGTACTTCCATCCTTCAGATGGAAGCAACGCAGTGACCTCCCCCACCTCGCAACACCTCAACTCTTACTTGGCCGACCCAACCGGCACGCTGAAACTGACAGACGTTCGCATTGGCCGTGTCCGCATCGGTGAAATGATCGTCACTGGTCGAGAAGCAGCGATCCATGCTCAAGAGATCATCAACGATGCCTGTGAGCGGACCCGTCGGGCGCACCTTGGAAAGGGCGGCACGCGCTACCCAGAGCCGCTCCCCCTGGCCGCCCCTGCCCGCCTACTGTCGATTGAGATCCGCGACTACGTGGCTGACCGGGAGCGCATGGGCCTGACACGCAACACCATCGAGGCCACAGCGCGGTCACTGAAGATGCTTCAGATGGCCTGCGGGGATATTCCGGTGTCTCGGATCGACCACGTTCACATCTACCGACTCTGGGAGCTCATGCGTTGGGCTCCTCCTCTTCTCCAGTCGGACCCGCAGTATAGGAGCTACACATACGAGCAAGCGGTAGCTCAGGGGAAGGCACTCTGTGTCCAGCCGCCCGCACCGGCCACCGTAGAGAAGCACCGACGATTCCTGGTCACCTTCTTTGGCCGACTGGAAAAAGCAAAAGCCATTGCGGGCTCTCCCATGCACTTTTTCCCTGAGGCGAAGAAGGATCTGGTCATTGACCCCGACAGGGCGGAGCGCTTGTTTGACGAAGAAGATTTGCGTCGCATTTTCGCGCCCAACACATTCATCCCCTGGGCCATGAAAGCACCTCACCGGTGGTGGGTGCCGATGATTGGACTCCATACGGGAGCGCGTATCAATGAAGTCGCTCAGCTGAAATTGAATGACATCGTCCAAGAGGCTGGCGTGTGGTGCATCCGGATTCAGAAGACCGTCGATAGCGACCTCAGTCATAAGGATCGCAACCGGAGCCGCCAAAGCCTAAAAGGCAAAGCAGCCGTCCGAACGCTCCCCATTCCCCAACCGCTGCTCGATGCTGGTTTCCTGGCGTTCGTGGAGGACATCCGAGCTTGCGGCCATCCTCGCCTCTTCCCCCACCTGTCTGCCGGTGTGCGACGCGACACTGGCGAGACCAACGCCCGTTACAGCCAAGGCATCCTCAACCAGTTCAGCAGATACATGAAGGATCTCGGCTTTCCTAAAGGCGTCGGGTTCCACGCCTTCCGGCACACCCTTGCCACGGAGCTGCATCACATGGGGGTGGCCGATGAAGACATCGCCTTGGTCACCGGCACTCCATCAGCAAGCGGGTCCCCGTGCTGCATGAGGCCTACTTCCACAAGAAGCCAGCATTAGCGAGGACGAAGCAGATTGCAGTTGTGGAGAGGTATCGGCCCGACGTGGCGCTGCCGGCCTATCAGGCGGGTCAGTTCAAGAGTGCGTTGTCGGACCCTCGAAGGTTCTACCCTTGATAGCTTCGCGCAGCAGTGGGGCCGGTCGACATGTCGGCACGGGCGTCCACCAGGCCTGCGTTAGGGTTGATAATGGTCCTCCTCATCGGAAGAGGCCTCGACGTGACCTACGAACAACTCGCAAAGATCGCTGCCAACTTTGGTTTGCGAGACTCCATCGTTCATATCTGGGCCTACAGCCTGCATATTGGCCATGGGTATGACCTGCCCATGGAATATGCCCACTCTCGCCCAGGCTTGGCCGATCAGATCAGGCCGCATGTCTTTGAGTTCTATTTGGACCTCTACGTAAGAGAAATCCTCCAACATGCGGGTCCTTCAAAAGGGGCACGCCGCTCGCTACGCAACTGGAACGACCTCGGTGCCTTGCACAATGCCATTCGAGGCTACAGCGAGTTCAAGGCAAAGTGCGACCTCGACATTTGGACAACGATGCATCGAATTGGGCACCAGCAGCTGCCGCACTTCGATCGCTTTGACGCTGCCTACTTCGGACGCTACTGGTCGCTCTACAAGCGCGGCCGCCTTTCAAACATTGTATTCAGAACTCTAGGGCTGACCTCTGAAGACTACTTCCTCGTGGCTGGGGCAACCCAAGCGCTGTTCATGCAGAACTATGAGGTGTCGCTGATGCCGCAACTGGCGACGCTTGGCCTGGATTCTTCCGCGGTGGCTGCAAGAGTGGCAGCCATCAGCGGAACGCCCAAGCTACTGCGGAACCGCTGCGCCCTGGATGCTCGTTACGACTCATCTTGGGACTACACCCCGAATCCCATCGCCGTGAAGCCCCTGATCCAGCTGCGCTCTGACGCTCCCGAACGCCTGGCATGTCCACGGCCCTCCTTACTGGGGAAGCGCCTTCTGGCTGGGCTCTTCTATGACTTAGCAGATGCCGATGGATTCGCTCAGGCGTATGGCGATGCCTTTGAGGAACTGGTAGGCGATTGCTTTAGCCACCTAACCGGTCAGACGAAAGCTGAGCGTCCTGCCCCGTATTTTGTAGGCAAGTCGCAGCACCACGGAAGCGACTGGCTGCTGAGGGACTCATCCACAAGTCTTTTTGTGGAGTGCAAGACCATGCGCATTCCCGTCCCAGCACGACTCGCAGCCGGTCCCGGCGATTTGGAGTCCGGACTGACGCGCCTGGCAAAGGCGGTTGTTCAGAACTATCGCAATATTTTGGATGCAACATCAGGACGTGCCGGCATCAAGCTGCCGGATGGGCCTATCTACTCCCTGATAGTGACCTTGGAGGACTGGATCCTCTTTAGCCATAAGTCCGTTGATGCGCTCACCAGCCTCGTGGAGAAGGAGCTGGAGGCACGAGGGATGGATACTGGCCTCCAAGAGCGTTACCCCTTTTCCATCGTCAGCTACGCTGCGCTGCCAGAAGTGGTTGACTCCATCAGTGAGCATGGCCTCCGCATCTTTACCGAAAAATCCACCCACCGATTCAAGGGCTACCTCTTTCCCCAGTTTTTGAAGGATGCCGAGCTCAGTAAAGAGGGATCGGCAGCCTCCATGTTTGACCGTGAATGCGAAGACCTGATGGCCCGGCTCAAGGCTAAGTTTCCGGCAGTGGCGGCCCACTGACGGTCTCCCCATCCTCCTTCTATTTCCTGATCCAGTTCGCGTTGAGCTTCTGGATGGGAGGTTCATTGCCAAGGACTACCCACAAACAACGGCCATTGCGTTTACCGCAGCGGGAAACAACTTCGAACTAGCCATTGCGGTTGCCATCGGAGCATTTGGACTCGCCTCCCCGGTAGCGTTTGCCGCAGTGATCGAGCCACTTGTCGAGGTCCCAGTGCTGGTTCTGCTTGTTCATGTCGCTATCCGATGGGGCAGACGACTGTTTCCTACTGACGTGCGGCTGCCTTAACGTCTGCGCAGCATGGGTCTTGCGCTATTTTTAGCAATCAAAGTTGCACGATGGACTGATCCCTCCGCCAACCGTTCTTCCCCCAATGACATGAGATGGATGGACGGGTTCGGCGTCTGCCGCTGAACTGTCAGTCGCCCAAGAAGACGCGCGATGCTGTCGTTGTCCTCGAACTCCGCTCTCAGGACCCTACGCCATGCAGATGCCAATAGGTCGGCCACTTGGACGCCAGGAACGTCATGCGATCGGACGAACTTCGAATCCCGCATGACAGCCCCCAAGTTCACCGCTGACTTTATGGCATGGCCTGCCGCCTCTTGGAGGTAGGCCGGGATGTCTTCGGGGGCACTCCTGAAGTGCTTCTCAAAGTGAGAGTAATCGAAGCCCTCGACAAAGATCCCGGGGTCTCGCAAAGACTTGGCTTGTATGAGGCCCGGTGCCATGTGGGTGAGCGTCTGCTCAAACAGGGGGCGAGCTGAGTTCTTCTCGTCCATGCGCCATTTAAAGCTGCTCAGCGCGGCAGGAACGCGCTGGGCATAGTAGAGCGTAGTCATCCGAAAGACCTGATCCAGCAGGTCTATTTGCGCCACCATCTGGATGTATAGCTGTGGAGACAGGCGCTCAAGTCTGCCCGACAGGTCATCGATGGAAGCACGCCCCTCTTCGTAAAGCATCTTTGGACGGTTGGCCCTGACGCTCGCAACCTGCTTCTTCTGATGGGATACGACCGCTTCGGGGTCTTGATGGCCGAGGTCAATCGCAGAGATGAAGAGCGTTGCTTCGAGCTTACCAAGCTCGCCTAGGAAGTCCTTCAGGTTTGCTTCTGACAGATCTTTCAGTTTGACCTCGTCCTGGATACCGCGCCCCAAGCGTCGTTTGAGCAGTCCTAGCGACAGCTCTACCCGCTTCCTGGCCACCTCTGGGACGACATACCCCGCAACGACACACCAGCTGTCGCCCCTCGTCGCAGAAACGAAGCTGCCGGACTCATCTACATAGATGAACATTCCCTCTCCCCAGTTCGAAAGCAGCGGCCATAGTCTTCACTCATGGCAATCGTCTCTGCACCGCCGCGTGCACGCCATCTCGCAGACACGGACCTTCACCCGACCGATATCCGATTCTCAGAAGGGGACAGTGTTCGGTTTCAGCACCGGAGTGTTCGAGCTACTGCTCTCAGGTGCCCCGCCTCCGAACTCCCCCGTCAGTCGATAGACGAAGCTTGGATGACCGTTGCGGTTACTCTCTGTGGGACGGTGCCTAACTAGCCCCCACTCCACCAACTGCGATATCCCTGCACTGACATGTTCGGGCCGCACGCGTGAGTAGCGCTGAAGCGTCTCATGCATCGCCAGCGCATCACCCGTTTTGCCATCACGCAAGAAAAGCAGGACAGGCAGAAGCTTCCAAGCCGCCAAGACAGTCACTCCTCTGTTGAACTTGAGCTTCAGCGCTTGGCTAGTCGCAATCCTTGGAACCTGCCTAAAGGCGTTCGGCGCGTGCAGAAGCTGCGTATAGCGGTTCCGGTAGCCGTCACGCTCTACCTGCAACACGCCAGCCTGCTCCAGGGCCGCCAGGGCTCTGCCCAACATCGGCCTAGCAAGAGCGGTGCGATCTTGCAGGAATGACATCCCCATCTCGACCTGACGAGTATGGAAGTTCACCTCTAGCGCGAGCGCCAAATAGACCTTATGAGAGGCGATGTGCGTGCCCACCTCCCCATTGGCCCCGGTGAGGGAAGCCAGCTTTCCGGAGTCCACTGCCGCTTTCGGGAAGCTTCCCCACTTGGTGCTCATTCTTTCCGCTTCCTGATTGCGGCCAAGACTACATAGAGGGACATCCCCACCAGAGAAAGAGCCATTACGACGAGGAGCATTGCCGCAGCAAAGACCGGGTCAGTCTGGGAGGCCATGCGTTCAAAGAAGTCGAGGATGGACTGGAGAAGTGCCATAACTTGCCGCTCGGAGATCGATGCTGGAAGTTTTTCCTATCCTCAACAGCAGTATCTAGATAGAGCTACACGCTATCAGAGCTAAAATTTCTCCACAAGACATTGATCTTTAAGGACTCAGCGTTAAAGAACGCGCATTCATCATGGTTCATGAGAAGGTGCATGTTGACCGCTCCCGTGAACCATGTTGGCCGCAGCCAGGGAGCTTGTTGCGCCTCTAGCTCAGTCTTGGGTTGACGGAGGGGCCGCTTCAATCAGTGCCCGCAGGGCACGCACTCGCTCCTTACGGTTCATCTGGGACAGAGCCAAAATGGCATCCGCAATGACCTCATCTTCGGCGACCAAATAAGCCATCGGCAAGCCCAGCACGTCGGCCAGCTTCCCCAGTCCATCCAGGTCAATCCCACTGACCTCCGTCTCATACCGATTAACCCGGCTGCTCGCCAGCTTCTTATCGAGCCCCATCAGAACTCCCAAAGCACGCTGACTGGCGATGCCACGGAGCTCCCGCGCCTGCTTGAGCCGCGCGGCAAACAATGATCGTGGGGAAGGATGAGGCACGTGAACCGCAGTTGAAATTTCGGGTGGACAGCATGACGTGGTCCCTCAATGCATGGCAGACTCTTCATGAAATGTAGCACCCTCCAACTCAACCGTAGGGGATTTCATGAAGAAGAACACCATGGGAGTGGCGGCCGGCCTTGCCGCGACGCTGTTTGTAACCGCTACCGCCTTGGCCCAAGCACCTGCTGAGACGAAGCCCGGCTTCTTCCGCCAGCTCGGCAAGAGCCTGAAAGACGCCGGCCAGCAAGCGCTGGGGGCCAGGTCAGCAACCAGCGGCGCATCCACCTCCGGTCCGCTTTACACCCCGATCAGTGGTGGGGGCCGCATCAACGGCCTGTTCAAGAACGAGAACCACCAGAGCGCGCAGCAGGGCCGGCTGGACTGGCCCCGGGTCGCGCTGACCTTCAAGGAATGGGGCGCTTCCCTGCCTTGCTGGACCGTCGAAGCCCGGATCTGGACCAGCGCTACCGCCTCCACCACCGAGACCTTCCAGGCATGCGCGGATGCGGCGTTGACCATCCGGGACGACCTAGGCGAAGAAGCGGAGCTCAACAGCAATGCTCGAGCCAAAGCCACCACCGACCTGATGGCGGGCCTGAGGGTTCGCGCTGGAAAGCCGAACACGGGCGACGATCGAACCACTGGCCCTACCCCACCCAGGGAACCGTTCAACGTGCGAACCACCCGCGAGGGCGTGGCGTGGCAGGCCCGAAAAGTGGCGTTGAGCACCGCTTGGGTCTCCGGTTTCCTGCGGGCGGATGACCTGTATCCCGGCCCCTCTGGAATGCTCACGCCCTTCCGCGACACCCGCATGTGGATCGCCGGCTTTGATCCGGCCGGCAACCGCGACAAGTAAGACCCCACGTCGACCAGGAAGAGACCTTCATGAACACGATCAGGACCATCGCTCTCAGTTTGACCATTGCCTCCGCGCTGACGGCCTGCGGCAGCAAACCCTCCGACGATCAGGCCAAGAAAGCCATTACCGCTGAGTTTGAGCGCGTGCTGGGAAGCCAAGTCTGGGTGAAGGAATACCGAGACTTCAGCCTGAGCGGCTGCAAGAAATCGGAAACGGCCGAGGGAGTGATTTGCGACGTGGGAGGATCGGTCGTCTTGGACATCGGCGGCGTCGCCCAGGCCCGGCCGTTCGTTCAGCCGGTCCGCTTTTCGAAAGCGTCCGGCGAGTGGACCGCCCACAAGCTTTGAGGCCGCCATGACCACGCGTTCTTACGCCCATATCGGTTGCGCGACGGTCCTGCTGGGAGGCGCCGGCCTGTTGTTCACGGCTGGCGGCCTTGAGGCCCTGCAGCAGGGCACACCGCTTGGTTGGCTCGCCATCGCGGGCGGCTAGGCCACCTGGGCCGCGCTGGGGTTTCTCTACTGGATCAACGCGCGGGCCTACCGGCGCCAGGAGGAGGCCAAACGGCAACCGTACGCCCCGTCCTTGCCCAAGCGGGGTGGGTTCTGGAAGGGCTTCTTCGTCACTTGGTCAATCGTGGTGGCTGCCCACGTGGCAGCTTTCCTGGGAATGGGTTTTGCCGACCTGCTGCCACATCCTGAGCAAGCCCGGGCGATCTTCAGCCTGCTCGTCCTGGCGCTTGTGCCGGCGCACGTGGTGGTGCCTGTCTTGGGCGGGACCGTCTACGGCCTGGTCCGGTCAACGGCATTGAGGTAGACCCTCGTCAACCTGCGCCAGCCCTTCCCAGGACCTTTCGGATTCGTCGTCGGGCCGCTCATGGCCCGACGCGCAAGCCGGAAGGCGGCACCGCGGCATCCGCCCGAGGCCCGTATGGCTCAGGCGCGAGACAAGGGATTTGCCTGGTAGCAGTGGTGGGCCATGACGGTGCTCAGCCTGATGGGCGCACTGGGGGCATTTGCCATGCTGAGCGGGTTGCCGATGCTCCTGCTTGTTCGGCATCAAAACCGATGATTTACCAACCTTGATTGATACGCCTTACCTGGCACACAAGGCCGTCCGAGAATCTGCGTTGGACCAAGCAACCAACGAGCCCCAAATTTGCCTCGCACCGGGCTGGATCCCCAGTAGGATTAGGTGAAGGCCGACTAAGCCGTCGCTCTCACCACACATCCAAGGAAAGGGATTTTGTATGACGTTCTGGCGCATGCAGTTGCACCCTTCGGATAGCACCCGAGCAGTCGCCCATACCACCCGGTCACTTGGCTTGGGATACGTGGGATTGGACTTTGCGGATCCACCAGGCGATCTGACTGATGTGAAGCAACAAGATATCGACCAGAGCCAGCGAGACTACTGGGATTTCGCGCACTGCATGGATGTTGGCGACATCATCTTGGTCGTCGCCCACCATTATCCCTGCGCATTGGCCCGGGTCACCGGACCATACAACTACATCAGAGCTCCGGAAGTAGAACTGGGTGTGTGGTTCCGCCACTTCCGAAAGATCGAAGTGCTGGGCTACTACGCGGATATCGTCACCCATCCTGCAAAGTGGGAGAAGACCACTATGACCGACACCATCTCCATCCTGAGAGATCCGGACGGTGTCTCTCACCAACTCATTTCCAAATGGCTCGCTAAATTAGGCGAGTAACACCGTGTAGGCATCAACGGCTATCACCCTTGCACAATGCTGGCCAGTAGACGGCTATGATGGGCAGGACACAACACAGGACACATGTCCGGTTTGCGATCTGCTGCAGGATCAAGAGGTTAGGTTCGAGTCGATCCGATCCCCCTCTCTCCGCCAGATAACTGAAAAAGGCTGCCTTCGGGCAGCCTTTTTCAGTTATCTGGCGGGGGATGCGAAGTGCGCTGCGCGCGCTTCGCCCCAAACGTTGCTGCGCAACGTTCGGGCCCCTCCCCTTGCCGGCCTCTCCCCGCCCCTGTCGGGGCAGCCCCTCAACAGAGGGGCTTGTTGCTCCAGATCCATCAATGGGTTTCCGCCGTGCGGGGATGCCTGGTCGGCTGTACCTCGCAGAAGCCACTGGCGGGGGATGCGAAGTGCGCTGCGTGCGCTTCGCCCCAAACGTTGCTGCGCAACGTTCGGGCCCCTCCCCTTGCAGGCCTCTCCCCGCCCCTGTCGGGGCAGCCCCCCAACAGAGGGGCTTGTTGCTCCAGAGCCATCAATGGGTTTCCGCCGTGCGGGGATGCCTGGTCGGCTGTACCTCGCAGAAGCCACTGGCGGGAGATGCGAAGTGCGCTGCGCGCGCTTCGCCCCAAACGTTGCTGCGCAACGTTCGGGCCCCTCCCCTTGCCGGCCTCTCCCCGCCCCTATCGGGGCAGCCCTCAACAGAGGGGCTTGTTGCTCCAGATCCATCAATGGGTTTCCGCCGTGCGGGGATGCCTGGTCGACCGTCCCGCTTCCACGTTCGATGGCCGTCCAACGACAGGATCTGCCCCACGTCGTGGCACCCCGCGCTTCCTGTCCACGCCCTGACCACTGGCCGTGCCGTGGCGATGCAACGACACGCTGGCACTCACTGCCTGTTGCTATGCTCGGGCCACAGGGGATTGATGCCCGCTATCGGGCCGGATGAGGAACATCAACATGCGGTATTTCATGACGAAGCTAGTGATCACCTCCGCCTTGCTGATCGGCAGCGGCACCGCAGTCGCACAGGGCGGCGGT
The DNA here is from genome assembly GCF_049384825.1 of Stenotrophomonas sp. CASM106. Classification (NCBI taxonomy): domain Bacteria; kingdom Pseudomonadati; phylum Pseudomonadota; class Gammaproteobacteria; order Lysobacterales; family Lysobacteraceae; genus Stenotrophomonas; species Stenotrophomonas sp. CASM106. Next base: position 29,675 of record NZ_JBMRFS010000002.1, on the reverse strand, counting down.
GCGGCGCAGTTCGGCGCACTGGGAGGCACGCATGCAGGCAATGCCCTGGCGTGCGGCGCAACCCCGGAACAGGCCGCCAAGCTGCGCGCAAGCCACAAGGCACAGGCAAAAACCGTGTTCGGCGCCGAAGCAGGCTTCGACCAGGCCTATGACACGGCCGAAGCGCAGACACAGAAGAAGATCACCGATGCCTGGAAGAAGGGCCAGTACAAGCCCACCAGCGAAGTCTGCAACGAACTGATGAAGCAGGTGCGTTCATGACGCAGAAGCACGGATCGACGATGTCCGCAGTGCGCGCGAGCCTGTTGGCCGCCAGCCTGGTACTGGCACTGGGTGCCTGCAAGCGCGCTGGCGAAGCGCCTGCAGAGGGTGGCGCTTCCTCGCCCGCACCTTCCAGCACCGCAGCCGAACCATCACCGCAGGCGGCTGCGGCCACGGATGGAAGCCAGAAGGCCGCAGCGTTCAATGTTGCCGAGCTGCCCGTATCGCAGGCAACGATCGGCAGCTTCCCTTATCTCGGACTGCCGCAGGGCTACACCAGCCAGGACGTCGTAGACAGCGAATTCGATCGCGTACCGTTCTGGACCGGCGATCGCGTGGAATGGATTGAAGGCAAGGTTCATTCTTCGGTCCTGCAGAGCAGCAGCGATCACCCTTATTCGCAGCTGGAGCTCAGCCGCAATGTACAGAGCCTGGTCGAGGCCCTGGGGGGCAAGCGCATTTTCTCCGGCACCATACCGGCCGATGCATCGCGTGACATCGGCAACAGCAAGGCGGCGACCACCTATGTCGGCGGCATCGGCGACATCTACAACGAACCCGCAGAAACCTATGTCATCCATCGCGAAGATCGCGATATCTGGATTCACCTGGGCTCGGGTGGAAACTCCGGCGGCCTGCTCGTCGCAGAGACAAAACCGGTGCAGATCACGGCCAAGGTCATTGAAGCGGACACGCTGAAACAGGCACTGGACAGCAGTGGCAAGGTATCCATCCAGGTGAACTTCGCAACCGACGCTGCCGAGATCCTTCCCGATTCGGAACCGCAGATCGCACAGGTCACCCAGCTGTTGAAGGCCGACCCACAGCTTCGCCTTTCCGTTGAAGGACACACCGACAACAGCGGCAGCCAATCGCACAACCAGACGCTCTCGCAGGCGCGTGCGGAGTCGGTGCGCACGCGTCTTGTCGGCGGTGGAATCGCAGCCGAACGCCTGAGCGCGAAAGGCTATGGGCAGAGCCAGCCGGTCGCCGACAACGCAACCGAAGAAGGGCGTCGCGCCAATCGTCGCGTGGAACTGGTCAAGCGCTGATATCACCACGACGTTACTGCGTTGAAGCACTCCGGAAAAAGCACATGCCCTGCATGTGCTTTTTTTCTTTTCCGCGCCGCACGGTCATTTGTTTTGCCGCGGATGCAACGAGATAAAAACACGCGGATCTTTCATCCCGTTCGAACAAGCAGCAGGCCGTGCACGCGCCCTCTGTGGCGCGCCAATATTCCGGCACCACAAGCCGCCTGCGTGACACAAATATGTCAGTTAAGTGTTAATTTCCTTAACGAAAAGCGGTGCATCTAGCTCAAATTTGACGTGATTATGTGCAGACAATTGTTAATCTGCAATGCGCATCACATTTTCAAATATTTCATTGCATATCGGAAAAACCTGACTTGTATCGTCAATTTTCTGTCGATAGGCTTGGCCCCGTTCTCGAACAAGCGACAAATTTTCGACGAACCAGGGTGTGAGCTTCCTGTCTTTACCTCGCCCTGCCATTAATCAGGATCCCCCAGCGGACACGCCGAATATCCCGCACACCCGGGAGGATTCCTGCCATCAAGGAGGAAATACATGGAACGCAGCCGTCGTCACATCCGTTTTTCCCGTAAGCAGGCCGGTCAGGGCATGACCGAGTACATCATCATCACCGCGCTGATCGCCATCGCCGCGATCGGAGCCGTCACCTTCTTCGGAGGCACGGTTCGCAGCCAGGTGGCAGGCATGTCGAAGGAACTTTCCGGCCAGAGCGCGACGCAGTCGATCAACCGCGCCAAGAACCAGGCCAACAGCGCCCAGCAGGAAGCTGACAAGACCAAGGGCATGGACGCGTACAAGAACAAGTAATACCCCAGCCCTGGCGGCATGAAGCCGCCAGGGCCCTCCCAGCATAATCTCCCTGCGCGCACCGCACGCGGCGCGCGACGGGCAGCCATGGCCTCCGGCCCAGGAATTCGTTATGCGCAGCGCATTGGCTTTGGCACGAAGCCGTGCGGCCCGGGGCGTTTCCAGCCACCGAACGGTCGCCGGCCAAGCAATGGTTCTCGGGCTGGCACTCATTCTGGTTCTATGCATCGGGATTGTCCTGCTGTTCAACACAGGGCAGGTGGTGAACAAGAAGGTGGAGCTGGTCAATGCGGCCGACGCCGCCGCCTACAGCGTTGCGATCCAGCAGGCACGCGCACTGAACTACGCGGCCTACATGAACCGTGCCCGCGTTGCCAACGAAGTGGCCGTGGCACAGACGATCAGCCTCTATTCGTGGCTGAACCAGATGCACACCACCTCCATCGTCATCCGCACCACGCTGGATGTGCTCTCCGCCATTCCCTACATCGGCGTGGTGTTCAAGGCATTGGCAACCGCCTTCAAGGTCGCCGAACGCATTCTCAAGGTCACCCGCCAGACGTTCCAGCCTGTCGCGCAGGCGGCCATCATCGCCATCGACAAGCTCAACATGATGTTCGCCGCCTCGGTGCAGCTCGTCATCGAGGGCGTATCGCGGCTGGACAGCTACACCATCGCCAAGGATGTGCTGCAGCGGAACTCACCGCAGGCACAACTGGGCACCATCGGAACCGCGGTGCTCGGCACGCAACTGGCCACGGCCGAGAACCGGCTGCTGCAGCGCTACAGCATTCCCCGTACCGCCAACGGTGGCTCGGCCACGCAGCGCCAGGGCGCCGACCGCTTCCGCAATGTGGTGATGCAGTCGCGTGATGGCTTCAGCAAGAGCCGCAGCGATGATTTCCTCGGCTTCCTGGTGCAGTCCGGCGGCACCGACATGGTCGACTACAACCGATGGGCAGCGCTGGACACCATGGCCGTCGAGCTTCCGCTGCCATGGCCGCTTTCCGATATCGATATTCCGGTCGGCTGGGGCGGTGCGCAAGCCGTGGAAAGCTATCGCAACCAGCGCTTCCTCAACGGCTTCGGCAACGGCAACGGCTGGTACTCGGACTGGGACCGCCGCCGCTACCGCCCGTATGGCGAAGCGGTGCGCCGCAATCGCGGCGCGGCGTGGATTGTCGACCGCAGCCAGGATGCCAACGTGCGCTTCGCCAATGGCCAGCATCGCAAGGCCTTCTTCACCGGCTACAACGGCCTGCGCGACTATCACGACGTCAAGGCCGGGCAGGCACTGCAGCCTTACGCCGAGAATGATCGTGACCGCGACAAGGTCGGCCCGGTCTTCACCATCTATGCCGAGACCGCCGGCACCAGCGCGCGCACCACGTCCGGCGCCGGCATCGGCGCCCCGGCCGGCTCGCAGATGGAACTGCCGGACAGGATGGCCAACAACAAGATCGCCGCACTTTCCTCCGCGCAGGTGTTCTTCGACCGCCCGGTGCAGCTGCGCATGTTCAGCCGCGATGACCGCAAGCGTGAAACCGGAAACCTGTTCAGTCCTTACTGGCAGGCACGACTGGTCAAGACCGATGCCACCACCAAGGCTGCCCTGGCGGCAGCCGGAGCCTTGATGCCATGACGTTTGCTGTTTTCAATCGCCTGCACCTGTCGATCGCCACACTGCTGATCAGCGGCTGTGGCAGCGCGGCGGACAACGGCGAGCCCGCCGCTGCCAGGAACATGCCGGGCATCCATCTTGACCAGATTGCCGAAACCCTGGTGGATGGACGCAACGCGGCGCGCACCAGCTACCAGCAGGCACTGAGCGACTGCCAGGCGGCAGGATTGCCGACCCGCGCACTGGATGACGCCGATGTCGCCCGCCTGGGAACCGTCCGTTACGAAGCCTGGCTTTCCAGCAAAGAGGAAGTGTTCCGTACCCGCGAATGGCGCCTGCTCAACGATGGCCCTGCGACCAGCTGCCAGTTCCGGCTGGAGGCCACCGGCCTGCAGGAGACCCAGAGCGCCTCCGGCGTGGAGCAGGTCGATCTGGCAACGGGAGAGCGTAGCCAGTCCCCCGCCGACAGCGACGGGCTCACCCGCTTTGCCGCCGAAGCCGACGAAGGCAGCGCCTCGCCGGGCTTCCAGCGCGCGGGCAACCGCAGGGTCGCTGGCCAGCCGTGCAACGTGTGGAAGGACGAGAACGGACGGTTCAGCCAGTGCGTGTGGTCGGCTGGTGCCAGCTGGGGCTTCACCCCCGGTGCACTGAACGACTACCGGCCGAGCCGCTACGCCATTGTCCTGGAGCAGGAACCCCTCGACGGCAATGGCACCCGCCTGACCACGCAGCGCATGACGGTGGGCCAACCCTTTGAACGCGGCGACCTCGAGGTACCGCGCGAACCGTCCTCCCAACGATGACCTGCTGAGGTAGCCATGGACAGGGAACGCCCATTCCGCGGCGCGCGTCGCCAGCGCGGCCAGAGTCTTACCGAAGTCGCCGTGCTCTGCGCCGTGCTGGTGCCGATCTTCCTGCTGATCCCGATCCTGGCCAAGTACATCCACGCCCGCCAGGCCACCCAGCAGGCCGCGCGCGCGATCGCCTGGGAAGCCACCGTATCGCCGGACTACAAGCTGCCGGCCGGCGGCCGCCAGCGCGATCTTGCCGTCGACCGCTATTTCGGGCGTGCCAACGATCCCATCGTCAGCCAGGCGCAGACCGGCGCACGCGATGCCGCCGTCGGCGACGTCCTGATGAATACCTTCTCCAACCAGCCGCTGGTGCGGCGCGGTGACCTCGCCCTGGTCTCCTACACCAGCACGTCGGCAGGCGGCATGATGAAGAAGATCGCCGACGTGACCTCGATGTTCGGTTCGTTCCCGCCCAACCGCAACGGCCTGACCCAGGCCCAGCTGCAGTTGGATGTGCAGGATCTGAAAAGTGCCAACGGCAGTGCTGCCGCCTATCTGGAACCCTTCGATTCGCTGGGCCTGAAGCTGCAGGCCACCCATGTGGTGCTGGCCGACCCCTGGAATGCAGCCGGTTCCGGGCTCAAGGTCAACTCGTCACGCTCGGTGATCGCGCAGGTCAAGCCACTGGTGCCATCCCAGCACATGGCGGGCATCGCCAAGGCGTTTGACGGCCTCTCCGGCATCCCGATGATCGGGACGCTGAGCAGGCTTGATCCCGGTTACATCGCGCCCGACGTGGTGCCTGTCGACAAGTTGCCTGCCTATGCGCCGTCGCGTTGACCTGCTGGCGGCACTGGCCGCGCTGCTGTTCGCCTGGCCTGCGCTGGCCGCGTCCTGGCCGGACATTCCCGAGCCCGAGGGCGCGCAGAGCGAGTGGGTGGCCAAGGACATGCTCTACAACGGCCTGCCCATGCGCATCTCGCGCTTCACGTCCGCATTGCCGGTGTCGTCCATCGTCAGCTACTACAACCGCGAATGGCCCGGGCAGACCGTGATCAACGAGGTCGGCGGCAAGACCGTGATCGGCCACGCACACGGCGAGTACTACGTGACCATCGAGGTATCGGCCAAGGGCAGTGGCAGCCAGTCACAGATCGGCATTACACGCCTGCTCAAGCGCAAGCCCGATGCCGCGGCCGGCGCCGATTTCCCGAAACCGTCCGGGACGCAGGTGATCAATGACATCACCTACCTGGACACGCCCGGGCGCAGCCTGTCCATGGAAAGCACGCTGTCTCCGTTCCAGACCGATGCCTTCTATGCCAGCCGCCTCCCTGCGGACGGCTGGAGCCGAAGTTCCGGCCCTGCGGGGTGTTCGATGATCGCGCTGCAGTGCGTTGTCCGCTACAGCAAGGGCAGCCAGGAAATGACCATGACCTTCAACCGGCACGAGCAGGGAACCTCGATTGTCGTCAACCAGTCGCAGCACTGAGACCACCGCCATGAGAAAACGCATTCCCCCGTCCCTACGCCGCCAGCGCGGGGCCGCACTGATCGAGTACGCCGTGGTCGCTTCCGTCGGTGTCCTGGTCCTGGTCGCCGAGCCGAACATCGTGCTCGAGCTGATCGATTCACTGCGCAAGGCGTACCAGGGGTTCACCTATATGCTGTCGATGGGAGTCGTATGAAGGCGCTCCCGCTGAAAGCCAACCGCAACGTCGTCTTCATCATCATCGCCCTCGCGCTCGGCCTGTTCGCGGCCCTGGTCGCCGTGCGCTACGTGCAGAAGGCAGTGAACGAGCGTGCCGCTCCGCCGGTGGAAATGGTGCCGGTAGCCGTGCCCAAGACCGACATGGAGCCGGGCAGCATTGTCACCGTTGCCGACCTTGCAGTGCGCGAAGTCCCCGCCGACCTGCCGCCTGCCGATGCGATCACGCCGGACAATGTGTCCGAATACAGCGGCCGCATGCTGCGCGCGCCGATCCGCGAAGGTGCACCGCTGGGTGCCAGTGCACTGGTACCGCTGTACGACCAGTTCTCGCGCGTGATTGCCAAGGGCAACGTGGGCTACACCCTCCAGGTGGACGAGACGAACTCGATCTCCGGCATGATTGCCCCCGGGGATCACGTCGACATCCTGCTCACCGTCGAGCAGGAACAGACCGGTGCCCGGGTGCTGCCGCTGCTTGAGGACATCAACGTTCTGGCAACCGGCAACCGCGTCGGCGAAACGCCGGCCTCGGAAGACCAGCAGGGCTATTCGAACATCACTCTGGAACTGACACCGGCACAGGCGCAGCGACTCACGGTCGCCGCCAAGGCCGGTTCGATGCGGGTGATGCTTCGCCAGGTGGAGGATCGTGGTGCGTTCGGCCTCAGTGGCATGACGCAGAGGGAACTGCTCGGCAACGGCACGCAGGGTCGTGCTGGCGTGCAATTCATCATTGGGGGCAAAGGGTCGACGAATGCGCAGCAATAATGGAATCCGCAGCCTCATTGCCGCCACTGCGGCCATCGCTGTTGTCACCTCGCCACTGCTGGCCGTGGCACAGACCACCGGCACCCAGCTGACCCCGGTACCGGTCATGGCCGCACCGCGCCCTGCTGTCCAGGCGCAACCGCAGCCCAACACCAACCATGCACCGGTACCCGGTGGGCAGAGCGCCTTCCCGGCGCCGGTTCCCGATCCCGCCTATCGCACCAGCGCGTCGGCCATGCCCGCGGTGCCACTGCCCACCCGCGCCCGGATCTATGCCGGCCAGGCCGCCGTCTACACGCTGCCCAGCGGGCTCAAGCGCGTGGCCGTCGGTAGTGGCGAGATGCTCGAGGTCACCAACGTCGGCCCGCGCGACCTGATCATGATGGGCATGAAGCCCGGCTCCACCACGGTTCACCTGTGGCTGCAGAACGGCAAGCAGCTGCAGGTGCAGGTGGACATCTCCGAGAACGATGCCGTCAGCCTGGCCGAGACCATCCGTACCCTGCTGGCCGACGTGGAAAAGATCAATGTGCATGCGGTCGCCGACCGTGTGGTCATTACCGGCCAGGACATCAACCCGGGCATCGGCAGCCGCATTGATGCGATCCAGAAGATCTACCCGACGGTGTTGAATTTCACTACTGCCGACCCGGTGGGCATGCGCCCGATGGTGCAGATGGACGTGAAGATCATGGAATTCGACACCAATGCGCTGGAAGAACTCGGCATCCAGTGGGACAACGTCATCCGTGGCCCGGTGGCGGGCATCGTCAAGGATTTCACCAACAACAACTACTACCGCATCAACCCCGAGCAGAGCCCGGCCAACGGCGTGCTGCTGCCGAACAAGCTGCAGGGAACCCAGGCCTTCTTTGGCATCGCCACGCAGATCGGCTCGGCGATCAACCTGATGATGAACAAGGGCAAGGCGTTCCTGCTGGCCTCGCCCCAACTCAGCGCCCGCAGCGGCGGGCAGGCCAAGTTCCTGGCCGGCGGCGAAGTGCCGATCCCGGTTCCGCAGGGCTTCGGCCAGGTCACCGTCGACTACAAGGAATACGGCATCAAGCTCGACATCGAGCCCCTGGTCAACTTCAACCAGGACATCTCCACCCGCATCCTGGCTGAGGTCAGCCGCGTCGATCCGACGGTGACCGTGCAGGGCGTGCCTGGCTTCACCACCCGCCGCACCGAGTCGGAAATCAACGTCCACGCAGGGGAAACCATCGTCATCTCCGGGCTGATCGACTCCAGCGCGCAGCAGGATGCCAAGCGCCTGCCGCTGCTGGGCGATATCCCGATCCTCGGAAAGCTGTTCCGCTCCGATGGCTTCCGTGGCAACCGTACCGAGCTGGTGATGTTCGTTACTCCGCGCGTGGTGACGCCGGGCTCGCAGGAAAACCTCGATGGCCTGGAGCGTGCGCGACAGATCCAGGAGCGCGGCCAGCAGGCCATGCCGCGCCGGAACAAAGATTTCGTGCAGTGACCGGAGCCGTCGCATGTTCAACATCCTCATCGACACACCCAACCGCGACCAGCGACGTGTCCGCTGCCTGCACCGTGAATGCGGGATCGGCCGTGGCGACGGCAACCTGGTGGTGCTGCAGGGCTGGAGCATCGCCCAACGCCATGCGGCGCTGAAGCGCGAGGACCAGGGCATCTTCATCGAGAGCCTGGGAGGCCGCTCGCCGGTACTGGTGAATGGCGAACAGGTCAAAGGCAGCCGTGGCCCGCTCACCAGCCGTGACCGGGTGCAGATCGGCGATTACCTGCTGCAGGTGGTGGACGACGACCCGCCAGCCGAACCCACCGCCGATGCTGGAAGTTTCAATGCGGGCGCGGCCAACGATGTGCCGGTGGACGCCACGCCCGCACCGGCACCCGCACCGGCGCAGCCATCCAGCGAACGCCAGCTGGCGCGGCCGGAGCAGCTGCCACCGGACATGGCGGTCTATCGTGCAAAGCTGCATGCCTCGCTGGTCAAGCAGATGGACCTGCGCCGGCTCGACGTGCGCAGCATGGACGATGAGTCGCTGCGCAACGCCACGATCAAGCTGATCGATGAAGTGATGCAACGGGAGTTCTCCGAGCTGCCCAAGACGATCAACCCACGCAGGCTGGCCAAGGAGGTGCTCGATGAGGCCATCGGCCTGGGCCCGCTGGAAGACCTGATCGACGATGCGACGGTGACGGAAATCATGGTCAACGCGCACGACCAGATCTTCATTGAACGTGCGGGCCGGATCGAACGGTCCCCCATTGTCTTCACCAGTGACCGCGCGGTGCTGTCAGCCATCGAGCGCATCGTGACGCCCCTCGGTCGCCGCATCGACGAAAGCTCGCCGATGGTCGACGCGCGGCTGAAGGATGGCTCCCGCGTCAACGCCATCATTCCGCCGGTGGCGCTGCGCGGCCCGAGCATCAGCATCCGAAAGTTCGCCAAGCGCAAGCTGGAAGGAAAGGACCTGCTCACCTTCGGTTCGCTCAGCCAGCCGATGCTGGAATTCCTGATCGTTGCGGTGCGCGAACGGCGCAACATCGTCGTCACCGGCGGCACCGGCTCCGGCAAGACCACCCTGCTCAACATCCTTTCCAACTTCATTCCCGATACCGATCGCATCGTCACCATCGAGGACGCGGCCGAACTGAAGCTCGTCCAGCCCAACCTGGTTGCCCTGGAAGCGCGTCCTCCCAACATGGAAGGCAAGGGCCATATTTCCATCCGCGACCTGGTGCGCAACGCGCTGCGCATGCGCCCGGACCGCATCGTGGTCGGCGAGTGCCGCGGCGGCGAAGCACTTGACATGCTGCAGGCCATGAACACCGGCCACGAAGGATCGCTGACAACCGCCCATGCCAACAATCCGCGCGAGGCGCTGTCGCGCCTGGAAGTGATGGTCATGATGTCCGGCATGGAGCTGCCGATGACGGTGGTGCGCGAACAGATCTCGTCGGCAGTGGACCTGATCGTGCACCAGAAGCGCTTCCCCTGCGGTTCGCGCAAGGTCAGCCACATCACTGAGTTGACGGGCATGGAAAGCGGAACCATCCAGCTGCAGGATGTGTTCCTGTTCAAGGCACGCTCCACTGCCGGACGCGATGGCAAGGTGGTGGGCGAGTTCGTCGCGACCGGTGCAGTGCCGGAGTTCTATGAAGAGCTTGCCGAGCGCGGCGTCGCCGTTGACCTGGACATTTTCCGTACCGGGGGACGGCGGAATGAGTGACATCCTGCTGATCGCCCTGCTGTGTTTTGCCTGCGTGACGGGCTCGGTGCTGTTGCTGGCGCGTGCCAGCTCCGGCTTCATGGACCGTTACCGCGCCAACTTCATGGACCAGGCGCGGGTCAATCTGGCCGACATGTTCCTGTTCGTCGACCCGCGCGTGCTGTTCAGGACCAATGTCCTGATGCTGCTGGCGATTCCCGTGCTGCTGTGGATCGTCACCGGCGGCAACCTGCTGCTGCCGATCCTGGCCCTGATCCTGCTGGCCATAGCGCCACGCAAGATCTACCTGTGGCTGAAGCAGCGCCGCCTCGACCAGATCCAGCAGCAGTTGCCCGACGGGCTGCTGATGCTGGCCGGCAGCCTCAAGGCCGGCGTCGGCTTCAATCCTGCGCTGGAAGCACTGGCCCATGACGGCCTGCCTCCGCTGGCCCAGGAGCTGGCACTGGTACTGCGCGAGCAGCACATGGGCGTGCGCACGGAGGAGGCGCTGGACAACTTCGCCGCCCGCGTGCCCATTGCCGACGTGAAGCTGTTCGTGGCCGCCGTCAGCATTTCGCGCGAGGTTGGTGGCAATCTCGCCGAGAGCCTCTCCACGCTCGCCGAAACGCTGCGGCGCAAGCTCATCATGGAAGGCAAGGTCAAGGCACTTACCGCGCAGGGGCGCCTGCAGGGCATCGTCATGGCGATGCTGCCAGCCGGCCTTGTCGGCTTCCTCGTGCTGTTCTATCCAGAAACGATGAACCCCATGTTCCACACCTTCATCGGCTGGTGCGTCATGGCCCTGATCGGGGTACTGGAATACCTCGGCTACCGCATGTGCCGCAAAATCATGACGATCGATATATGAACGCCCTGCTCATCCTGGTCGCACTGCTTGCCGCTGCCGCTGTTGGGCTGCTTGCATTCGCGCTGCGCGGACTGGTGCAGTCGGTCGAGGTGGACCAGCGCAACTACCAGGATCCGCTGCCGCTGCTGCTGCGCATCCTGTGGCCGCTGATTACGGTCGCTACGCGCCTGGCCGGGCCGCGCCTGTCCTCGGCACAGCTGGAGCGCGCGCATCGCAGCCTGCAGTCGGCCGGCCAGGACTTCGTGCTGTCACCGGAAGAACTGTATGGCGCACGCATCGTCTCCGCCGCCGTGGCCAGTAGCTTCCTGTTGCTCACCATCATCCTGCTGGGCCGGTTCGGAGTCGGCTCCGTGCTGATGGCCCTGGCATTCGGCGCACCGTTCGGGTGGATGTATCCCACGCTGTGGCTGGGCGAACGGCGGAAAGCGCGCTCCAAGCATGTGATCCGCGACCTGCCTATCTTCCTCGACTTCATCACCATGGCCGTCGAAGCGGGCCTGAACATCACCGGTGCGATCGAACAGTCCGTCGACAAGGGTCCACCCGGTCCGCTGTCACAGGAGTTCTCGCGCATGTTGCGTGATCTGCGCGCCGGCCTTCCGCGTGCCGAAGCGCTGCGGCGCATGTCCGATCGCGCCGACATTTCCCAGGTGACCAGCTTCACCAGCGCTTTGATCCAGGCGGACCGGGTGGGTGCCAGCCTGAGTGACACACTGCGCTCGCAGGCCATGCAGCGCCGCGAAGAGCGCTTCCTTCGCGCCGAGAAGCTGGCCCTGGAAGCGCCGGTGAAGATGATGCTGCCGCTGGTGCTGTTCTTCTTCCCGCTGATCTTCGTCGTCCTGGCCTACTTCATCTTCCTGCAGATGAAGCAGCAGGGCATCCTGTGAGTCCCCGCACATGAGAACCGGCGCCCTGATCCGCGACCACCAGCAGTTGCTCAGCTGCGTCTGGCATGCCGATCGCTGGCACCAGCGGCTGCGCGGCCTGCTGTTGCGCGCGCCACTCCAGCCTGGGCAAGGCCTGCTGATAACCCCCTGCTCGAGCGTGCACACCCTGGCCATGGGGTATCCACTCGACCTGTTGTTCCTGGACCGCGATCAGCGCGCCGTTGGCTGGCGCGAGGCCGTGCGCCCATGGCGCGGCGCCTGGTGCCGCGGCGCCTACTCGACGCTGGAAATGCCGGTGGACAGCCTCAGGCATATTGCTCCGGTGCTGGGCGAGACGTTCCAATGGTGCCCTTCTCCGCCTGCGGCACCGCCATCCACGAGGGCGTTGCAATGAAGCACATCCGCACATCCATCCGCCAGCAGCGGGGGCAATCGCTGATTGAATTCTGCATCGTGGTTCCGGCCTTCGTCTTCCTCATCCTGGTCATCTTCCAGTTCGTCCTGATCTATCGCGCCAAGTCGCTGCTGGATTTCGCCACGCTGCAGGCCGCGCGTGCCGGCGCGGTCAGTGGCGTCAATCATTCCGAGATGCGCAGCGCACTGGAAATGGCGATGGCTCCCCTGTACGCGACCTCGCCGGATGCCGCCGGTGCCGTCGCCGCCCGCGCCAAGGTCGCCCTGCTGTGGAAGAACCCGTTGCTGTCACCGAAGATCGAGGTCATTTCACCCAGCCGCGCGGCGTACAACGAGTTCCGCGAGCGCCAGTTCGATGGGCGCTATGCGCTGCCGAACGACAATCTTGCCTTCCGCGATGCACGTGTCGGCAGCAGCCGCGTCAGCGTGCAGGACGCCAACATCCTCAAGATCAAGGTCACCTATCCGATGCCCCTGATCGTTCCCTTTGCCGACCGGGTGATTGCTGGTCTTTCAGACCTGGTCAGCGAAGGCGACAGCTTCCGCCCGGCCTCGATGCTGATCGAGGACCCGATCACCGGCCATCGCCGCATGCCGATCGAGTCCTACGCGATCGTCCGCATGCAGAGCCCCGTGCATGACAGCAACAACCTGGCGCGCTGACATGCAGGTGCTGCTGGCCAGCCTGTTGATGGCAGCAACCTGGGCCGCCGCCGCGCAATCCACGGACGCTGCTGACAACGAACCTCCACAGGCGCGATTGCTGGCACGCGCCTATGGCCTGGGCCCACTCGGTCCAAGCTCGCCTGGTGGTGAGGTCGAGGTCGAGATCCGTTTGCGCGGGCCTGCCATCCGTATTGATTTCCGCGGCGACAATGCGCCCGATGCATGGCTGACCACCCAGGGCCAGCGCGGCCGGGCATGGCTGGTGAGCGAGCGCGGCAACTACACGCTGCCGGTCGCCGACGCCAGTGGTCCCTACTGGTACGATCCTGCCGCCCCATGCCACACGATCGGAGGGCGCTGCTCTCCCGCACCCGGCGAGTTCATCCTGGGTCGCCTCGCTGCCGGCTGGCGCTATGACAGTGCGCATGGCCCTGATGGCACCACCTCCGGCACGTTGTGGATCGATACCCGCACGGGCCTGCTGCTGGGTTACCGCGGACGCACCGGCAACCAGCGTACCGAACGCGGCTTGCGGGTTACCGAGGTCACTTTCGATGAGGTGCCGTCGAGCCTGTTCGACCCGCCCGCCGGATTGCGTCGACGCACGCAGGATGCGGCGAACTGAGCGAGGTGGTTGCAGCGCCGACACCGTGGCGCGGGGGTCTCACTCCCTCCGCGCCGGTAGATCCACGCAGCGCGTGGATCTACCGCTGGCCCGCCCCCCTTAGAAGCCTACCCGCAGGTTGATCTGCCCGCCGACATCGCGGCGGCCATCACCGTGCTGGCCCTGCACGAACATCGACAGCTGGCTGTTGCGACCCAGGCCGACCGCCACGCCGAGCTGGCTGACCAGCGCATTGCGTGCCATCACCGCGCTGTAGACATCGAAGGCATCGCCACCGACCGCGAAGCGGTTGCGGCTGGCCACATCGGTGTCACCCGATGCATGCTGCCAGCCCAGGCCGACGGTCAGCTGCGCCGGGAAGCGCGCGCCGCTACCCACGTCCCAGCGACCCCGCACGCCCACCGTGCTGACGTTGAGCGTGTCCTTGCCGCCTTCCAGCACCAGTGCGGCACTGCCACCCTGCTCCAGCGCACGATCACTGTCGACCCAGTGCCGGGTGAACTGCACGTACGGCTGCAGTTGGGTCCTGCCATGGGTCCAGGTCCAGCTGCCTTCGACCTGGGCGATGGTCACGTCCGAATCCTGGCGGCTGTACAGGGTCTGGCCCAGCAGAGGCACTTCACGCGTGGTGCGCGTGCGGTAGTCACCGCGCGACACGCTGCCACCGACCGCAAAGCCGTTGTTCCACTGTCCCTGTGCATACAGGCCGAACGTGTTGCCGCGCAGGCGGGCGCGCGAACTGCGATCGTACAGGCGCGTATCCAGCCGTTCGTTGCCGGCCGCCGCACCCAGCACCACGTGTTCACCCAGCTGCCAGTCCACACCCGCCATCACCGCATTGCGGTTGGAACGGATCTCATCGCCATTGCCATCGCCATCCTGCTTGAACACCTTGCCGCTACCGGCCAGCCAGGCCGAGGCACGCTCACCACGCACGGTCGGCAGCTCACTGCCCAGGCGCTGGCGGATGCCCTCTTCCAGGTAGTTGTCGTACAGCAGCACCGCGCGGCTGGCCGCGTGCACTTCGCCGGAGAGCTGGTCGAATGCGCTGCGCGCAGTGCTGGCGTCATACAGCAGCACCGTGTTGTACAGGCCCAGCGCCGCGCCACTCTGCGGCAGGCTGTCCAGCGCCGCAGCGGTGTTGTACTGGTTGCGCGTGTTGGCCACGGTGGTGAACGCCGCCGTCTGCGCCACGTCGATCTGCAGGTTGGCGGTGTTGGCGGTGTAGACCGGGGTGATGGTCAGGAAGGCCGACGGCGAGTTCGCCGAGGCGAACTGCCCGCTCACCCCACCGCCCGCATTGATCACCGTGTACTGCTGGCCCTGCTGGTAGCTGGTGCTCGGCGAGATGGTGTTCACCTTTACGGTGCTGCCACCCACGTTGGCGCTGCCGCCCACCTGTACCGTATCGCTGCCGCTGGCACCCAGATCGATGCCCAGCGTGCTGCCCGGCGACAGGGTCAGGTTGCCACCCACAGTGATCGTGCCGGTGCCATTGCCTGTGCCGCTGCCGTTGCCCGGGCCATTGCCCGGCGACAGCACGCCACCACTGGACACCGTCACGCCACCGCCGGTGCCACCGATGGTGCCGGTGCCGGACAGCGTGGTGCCGCTGCCGATGGTCCACTGGCCGCCGATGGTGCCGGTGACATTCAGGCCGCCGCCGGTGACCTGGCCGGTACCGTTGAAGCCACCACTGTTGCCGCCGAGGTTCAGGCCACCGGGGCCGGCCTGCACGATGCTGCCGCCGCCGCTGATGCTGCCGCCCAGCGTGGTGGTGCCACCGGTGTTGATCACCAGGCCACCGTTGTTGGTGATGTTGCCGGTGATCGCGCCGCTGGCCCCACCGTTGCCGACCTGCACCGTGCCACCGGCGTTGATGGTGGTGCCACCGGTATAGGTGTTGTTGCCGGTCAGGATCACGGTGCCGGTGCCGGCCTGGGTCAGGCCGCCGCTGCCGCTGATGGTGCCGCCGACGGTGGTGTTGCCGCCCACGTTGAACACCAGGCTGCCGTTGTTGCTGACGTTGCCGGTGATCGCACCGCTCGCGCCACCGTTGCCGACCTGCAGCGTGCCGCCGGTGTTGATGGTGGTGCCGCCGGTATAGGTGTTGTTGCCGGCCAGGACCACGGTGCCGGTGCCGGCCTGGGTCAGGCCGCCGCTGCCGCTGATGGCCCCGCCGACGGTGGTGTTGCCACCCACGTTGAACACCAGGCTGCCGTTGTTGACGACACTGCCGCCGATCGCACCGGTCGCACCGCCATTGCCAACCTGCAGCGTGCCACCGGCGTTGATGGTGGTCGGGCCGGTATAGGTGTTGTTGCCGGTCAGGGTCAGCGTGCCGCTGCCGGCCTGGGTCAGGCCGCCACTGCCGCTGATGGTGCCGCCCAGCGTGGTGTTGCCGGCCACGTTGGACAGCAGCGTGCCATTGTTGGTGACATCACCGACGATCGAACCGGTCGCACCGCCATTGCCCAGCTGCAGCGTGCCACCGGCATTGATGGTGGTACCGCCGGTGTAGGTGTTGGTGCCTGTCAGCAGCAGCGTACCGCTGCCGGCCTGGGTCAGGCCGCCACTGCCGCTGATGGTGCCGCCCAGCGCGGTGTTGCCGGCAACGTTGGAGATCAACGCACCGTTGTTGGTGATGTCGCCGGCGATGGCGCCGGTTGTACCGCCATTGCCCACCTGCAGCGTGCCGCCGGCATTGATGGTGGTACCGCCGCTGTAGGTGTTGTTGCCGACCAGGGTCAGCACCCCGCTGCCGGCCTGGGTCAGGCCACCACTGCCACTGATCGCGCCGCCGACGGTGGTGTTGCCCGCGACGTCGAAGACCAGGCTGCCGTTGTTGGCGACATTGCCGGTGATCGCACCGGTGGCACCGCCATTGCCCACCTGCAGCGTGCCACCGGCATTGATGGTGGTACCGCCGGTATAGGTGTTGTTGCCGGTCAGGGTCAGCGTACCGGCACCGGCCTGGGTCAGGCCACCGGTGCCGCTGATGGTGCCGCCCAGCAAGGTGTTGCCGGCCACGTTGGACACCAGCGCACCGTTGTTGGTGATGTCACCGACGATCGCGCCGGTCGCACCGCCATTGCCCACCTGCAGCGTGCCGCCGGCATTGATGGTGGTACCGCCGGTGTAGGTGTTGTTGCCGGTCAGCACCAGCGTGCCACTACCGGCCTGGGTCAGGCCGCCGCTGCCACTGACCACCGCGCCCACGGTTGCCGTCGTGCCCAGGTTGTAGACCAGGCTGCCATTGTTGGTGATGTCGCCCAGCACCGAGCCGGTGCTGCCGCCGTTGCCGATCTGCAGCGTGCTGCCACCATTGATGGTGGTGCCGCCGGTATAGACGTTGTCGCCGCTCAAGGTCAGCGTGCCGGTGCCGCTCTGCACCAGGCCACCAGTGCCACTGAGCACACCGCCGAAGGTGGTGCTGCCGTTGTTGCCGCCGGTGGTCAGGGTCGCACCGCCCAGCACCACGCTGGATCCGGTCACGCCGGCCAGGCCACCGATGCTCTGGCTGCCACCGGCACTGATGTCCAACGTGCCGGCACCGGACAGGTTCACCGTGCTGGCACCGGACAGGCTGCCACCGGCCGCCACCGCCAGCGTGCCGCTGTTGATGGTGGTGGTACCGGTGTAGGTGCTGGCGCCGCCCAGGGTGACGGGTGCCGCGCCATCTTTCAGCAGGCCGCCAGCGCCGCTGATCGGGCCATTCAAGGTCAGCGCGTTGCTGCCCGCCAGGGTCAGCGTGCCATTGGCCAGCTGCACGGTGTTGGCCAGGGTCAGCGCGCTGGTGCCGTCCAGGCTGGCGTTGCCGCCCACGGTCAGCGCGCCGGTGCCCAGCGAACCGTCGTTGCCCAGCAGCAGGCCACCGGCATTGAGGGTCACGCCGCCCGTGAAGACGTTGACGCCAGTCAAGCCCTGGATGCCTGCGCCGTTCTTTACCAGGCCACCGGCCCCTCCGATGGTGCCGGCGAACGTGGTATTGCCCACGCCATTGAGGGTCAGCGTGCTGCCGCCCAGCGCAACGGTCGAACCCGCCACGCCTGCCAGCGAACCGATCGCCTGCGCACCACCCGCGCTGATGTCGAAGGTGGTACCGGCATTGGCCAGGTTCACCGCACCGGTCGCCGCCAGGCTGCCACCGGCGCCGATCGCCAGCGTGCCGGCGTTGATGGTGGTACCCCCGGTGAAGGTGTTGGTGCCGGTCAGCGTCTGGGTCCCCGAGCCTTCCTTGATCAGGCCACCCGAGCCGGCCAACGAACCACTGAACGTGCCATTGCTGGCATCACCGATCGTCAGCGTGTTGGCCCCCAGGTTCACCGTACCGTTGCCGACCAGTGTGCCGAACTGCTGCGTGCCGCTGCCCGCCGACAGATCGAAGGTCGCACCCGAGGCCAGGTTGACGATGCCACTGGCGTGCAGGCTCGCGCCAGCACCCAGTGCCAATGTACCGGCGTTGATGTTGGTGCCACCGGTGTAGGTGTTGGTGCCGTTCAGGGTCAGCGTTGCGGCTCCCTCCTTGGTCAGGCTGCCGGTGCCGCTCAGGTTGCCGTTGAGGGTGAGGTTGTTGCTGCCGAGGACGGTCAACGCGTTGTTGAGGGTGAAGTTGTTGGCGAGGGTGACCGCTGTGTTCGAATCGAGCGTCGCAGCGCCTGCGACCGTCACCGCACCGGTGCCCAGCGCAGCATTGTTGCCGACCACCAGGCCGCCGGCGTTGAGCGTTACGCCGCCGCTGAAGGTGCTGCCGCCGTTGAGCGTCTGCACGCCTGCGCCGTTCTTGACCAGGCCGCCGTTGCCACTGATCGCACCGCTGAAGGTGCTGTCCACGGTGCCGCCCAGGGTCAGCGTGCTGCCACCCAGCGCCACCGTACTGCCGGCGACGCCGGCCAGCGAGCCGATGGCCTGGTTGCCCGCCGAAATGTCGAACGTGCCGGCACCGGCCAGGTTCACCGCGCCGGTCGCGGCGAGGCTGCCACCCGCGCCGATCGCCAGCGTGCCGTTGTTGATGGTGGTACCACCGGTGTAGGTGTTGGCACCGCTCAGGGTCACGGTGGCCGCACCGTCCTTGACCAGGCCGCCGGTACCGGAAATCACACCGCCCAGTGTCAGCGCCTGGCTGCCAAGCAGGTCGAGGTTCGCGCCCGCTGCGAGCCCGATGTTGTTGGCCAGGTTGACGCCTGTCGATGCATCCAGCGTCGCGTTGCCGCCCACTGCCAGCGCACCGCTGCCGAGCGCAGCGTTGTTGCCGACCACCAGGCCACCACCGTTGAGTGCGACGCCACCACTGAACAGATTGGCGCCTCCCAGTATGAGGACGCCGGCGCCATTCTTGACCAGGCCACCGGTGCCGGAAATCGCGCCATCGAAGAGGCTGTTGCCCACACCACCGAGTGTCAGCGTCTGTGCACCCAGGCTCACCGTCGAGCCCGCCACGCCGTTCAACGAGCCGATGCTCTGGTTGGCCCCTGCGGTGGAGATATCGAAGCCGGTGCCTGCAGCGCTCAGCGTCACCGCGCCGGTGGCTGCAAGGCTGCCGCCCGGACCAATCGCCAGCGTACCGGCAGTGATGAAGGTGCCGCCGGTGTAGGTGTTGGCACCGGTCAGCGTCTCGATGCCCGTACCGACCTTGGTCAGGCCACCCGTGCCTGCGATCGAGCCACTGAAGGTGCCATTGGTGGCGCCGCCGACTTCGATCGAGTTGGCGCCGAGGTTCACCGTACCGTTGCCGACCAGGGTTCCGAACACCTGCGTGCCGCTGCCGGCAGACAGATCCAGCGTGGCACCTGTGGCGAGGTTCACGGTACCGCTCGCCGCCAGGCTGGCACCGGCCCCCAGCGCCAGCGTGCCGGCGTTGATGTTGGTGCCACCGGTATAGGTGTTGATGCCATTCAAGGTCAGCGTCGCGCTGCCGTTCTTGGTCAGGCTGCCGGCACCGGAAAGGACGCCGTTGAGCGTCAGTGCGTTGGTCCCGAGCACGGTCAGCCCGGCGTTGAGCGCGATGTTGTTGGCCAGCGTTGCCAGGCCGGTGGTATCCAGCGTGGCAGCACCGCCGACCGTCAATGCACCGGTGCCCAGCGCCGCGTCATTGCCGAGTACCAGCCCGCCTGCATTGAGGGTCACGCCGCCGCCAAAGGTGTTGGCACCGGACAGCGTCTGTACGCCCGCGCCCACCTTGATCAGCCCCCCGCCGCCACTGATCACGCCGTCGAACGCGGCGTTGCCGGCCGTACCGAACGTCAATGAGTTTCCGCCCAGCGCCAGCGTGCTGCCGCCCAGACCATTGAGTGCGCCGATGGTCTGGCTGCTGCCGGCACCGGAGATATCGAAGCCGGCGCCCGCCCCCAACGTGACGTCACCCGCCGCGGCCAGGCTGCCGCCCGTGCCCAGCGCCAGCGTGCCGGCATTGATGGTGGTACCGCCGGTGTAGGTGTTGGCACCGGACAGCGTCAGCGTGGTAGCGCCGTTCTTGATCAGGCTGCCATTGCCGCCGACCACGCCCGACAGCGTCAGCGCATTGCTGCCCGGCACCGTCAGTGCAACGCCCGAGCCCAGCGTGACCGCATTGCCGAGCGTCACTGCCGCGCCCGCATCCAGCGTGGTGCTGGTATTCACCGCCAGCGCGCCGGTACCAAGCGCACCATCCGCACCGACGACCAGGCCACCACCGTTCAGGGTCAGGCCGCCAGCGAAGGTGTTGGTGTTGTTGAGGGTCAGCAGGCCCGTACCGTTCTTGACCAGGCTGCCATTGCCGGCCACCACGCCACCGAGCGTGACATCGTTGCTGCCGCTCAGCGTCAGCTGCGTGCCCGCACCGAAGTTCACTGCATTGGCCAGGTTCAACGCCACCGTGCTGTCCAGCGTGGTGGTGCCACCGATGCCCAGCGCACCGGTGCCGAGCGCGCTGGCATTGCCGAGGATCAGGCCACCCGCGTTGAGTGCAACACCGCCACTGAAGGTGTTGGCACCGGACAGCGTCTGCACGCCGGTACCCGTCTTGACCAGGCCGCCAGTGCCACCGATCACGCCGGCAAAGCTGCCGTTGCCGGCGCCGCCAAAGGTCAGCGACTGCGCGCCCAGCGCCAGCTGGCTGCCTGCGACGCCGTTGAGTGCGCCAATGGTCTGCGCGGCACCGGCTGCGGAGATGTCCAGCGTCGCACCGGCACCGGCAAGATCCACCGCACCGGCCGCGGCAAGGCTGCCACCGGCCCCCAGCGCCAGCGTGCCGGCGTTGACGGTGGTGCCACCCCCGAACGTGTTGGCGCCAGACAGCGTGAGGCGCGCCGCGCCATCCTTGATCAGCCCGCCGGCGCCGAACACCGGACCGGTCAGCGTCAGGTCATTGCTGCCCAGCACGGTGAGGTTGGCGCCGGCGGCGAGGCCGAGGGTGTTGCCCACCGAAAGCGCCGCAGTGGCATCCAGCGAAGCGTTGCCGCCCACGTCCAGCTGGCCGGTACCCAGCGCCTGTGCGTTGCCAAGCTGCAGTACGCCCGCGTTGAGCCCGACGCCCCCGCTGAACGTATTGGCGCCGTTCAACGCCAGTGTCGCCGCACCGTTCTTGACCAGCCCGCCGGTGCCGCTGATGACGCCCCCCAGCGACACGTTCTGGCTGCCCAGCAGATCCAGCACCGCACCGGCGCCGAGGTTGACGCTGTTGGCCAGGTCCAGCGCCACCGAACTGTCCAGCGTGGTGTTGGCCCCCACCGACAATGCACCGGTGCCCAGCGCGCCGGCATTGCCCAGCAGCAGGCCGCCGCCGTTGACGGTCAGCCCGCCACCGAAGCTGTTGGCGCCATTGAGGGTCAAGGTGGTGGCACCGTTCTTCACCAGCCTGCCCGCACCGGACACCACCCCACCCAGCGTGATCGACTGCGAACCCGGCAGCGACAACGCGGCGCCTGCACCCAGTGCCACGTTGTTGCCCAGGTTCAGCGGCGCACTGCCGTCGAGCGAGACGTTGCCACCGATGCCCAGCGTCCCGGTGCCGAGTGCGCCGCTGTTGCCCAGCAGCAGGGCGCCAGCGTTTGCGTTCAGTCCACCACTGAAGGTGTTGGTACCGTTCAAGGTCAGTGTCGCCGCGCCGTTCTTGACCAGGCTGCCGGTGCCCGTGATGTTGCCGGCCAGGGCCAGGTTCTGGCTGCCCGGCAGGGTCAGGGCCGCGCCGAGGTTGATCGCATTGCCCAGGTTCAACGCTGCCGTGGTATCCAGCGAACCGTTGCCGCTGACCGTCAGCGCGCCGCTTCCCAGCGCACCGGCATTGCCCAGCACCAGGCCACCGGCCGTAAGGTCCAGGCCACCACTGAAGGTATTGGCGCCGGTCAGCGTCTGCACGCCGGTGCCCTGCTTGACCAGGCCGCCGGTACCACCGATCACGCCCGCGAACGTCTGGTTGGTGGCATCACCGAAGGTGAGCGTGCTGCTGCCCAGCGTCACCGTGCTGCCGGCAATACCGGACAGCGCGCCGATGGTCTGGTTGCCGCCGAGCGAGATGTCCAGGTCCGCGCCAACGCCGGTCAGGCTGACCGCACCGCCGGCAGCCAAGCTTCCGCCGCTGCCCACCGCAACCTTGCCGGCATTGATCGCCAGGCCGCCGGTGAAGGTATTCGCGCCACCCAGCGTAAGCGTGGCTGCACCGTTCTTGACCAGGCTGCCGGTGCCACCGATGGCGCCGCCCAGCGTCAATGCGTTCGAGCCCAGCACATTGAGCGAGCCACCCGCGCCCAGCGTGATGCCATTGCCGACCGCAAGCGTCGCGCTGGTGTCGAGCGACACCACGCCACCAACATTCAGCGCACCGGTTCCCAGTGCTCCACCGTTGCCCAGCACCAGGCTGCCGGCATTGAACGCCACGCCGCCGCCGAAGGTGTTGGCGCCATTGAGCGTCAGCGACGACGCACCGCTCTTGACCAGGCCACCGGTGCCACCGATCACGCCGTTGAACGTCAACGCCTGGTTGCCGAGCAGATTGAGGCTGGCACCCGAACCGAGGTTGACCGCGTTGGCCAGTGCAAGCGCCCCCGTGGTTCCATCGAGCGTCACGTTGCCGCCGACACTGAGTGCACCGCTGCCCAGCGCAGCAGCATTGCCCAGCAGCAGGCCACCGCCGTTGAGTGCCACGCCGCCACTGAGGTTGTTCACGCCCGACAAGGTCTGCACGCCGGTGCCCAGCTTGACCAGGCCACCCGTGCCTGCGGCGAACGTACCGCTGTAGCTGGTATCGCCCAGCCCCGCGAGGGTGAGCGTGTGGCTGCCCAGGTTGACCGAACCGCCGAGGCCCGCCAGCGAACCGATGGTCTGGTTGGCGGCCGCCGACAGGTCCAGGGTGGTACCGACGCCGACCGTGATCGCGCCGGTGGGTGACAGGCTGCCGCCCGCGCCCAGCGCCAACGCGCCTCCGGCCAGGTTGAAACTGCCGGTCAGCGCATTGGCGCCGTTCAAGGTGAGGGTGCCGGCGCCGCTCTTGGTCAGGTTGCCGGCACCGGAGATCGAACCGTTCAATGACAACGCATTGCTGCCCAGCAGGTTCAGCGAGCCCCCGCCATTGATCACTAGATTGTTGCCCAGGGTGAAGCCCGCCGTCGTATCCAGTGAAGCGCTGCCACCCACGGTCAGGTTGCCGCTGCCCAGTGCACCGGCATTGCCCAGTACCAGGCCGCCGGCATTGAGGTTGACGCCGCCGGAGAACAGGTTTGCGCCGCCGAGAGTAACGATGCCGGTGTTGTTGACCGTCAGCCCGCCAGTACCGGACAGCAAGCCCCCCAGGCTGAACGCATTGGTCCCTGCCAGGGACAGATTTCCACCAAGGCTGAAAGCGTTGGCCAGGTTCAGACCGGCCGTGGCGGAGGCGATGGCACCGCCGTTGGCGGTGAACAGCCCTGTGCCGAAGGAACCGGCATTGTTGAAATTGACCAGGCCATCATTGAGCGTGGTCGTACCCGCACCCGCCCACGCACCCTGCAGGTTCCAGGTGCCGCTGTTGACGGTGAGCTTCTGGAAGTTGAGGTACTGGTTCCAGCCCAGCGTGGTCACCGCTCCGCCGGTGCCGGACCCCGGACCGCTGACGACGTTCTGCAACACCAGCGTGTTGTTGGCCGCACCACTGCCGGTACCGGCGTCGACCGATCCCGCAGCCGCAACCTTTACCCCGGTGACACCGGTAATCACGCCGGCAAGAGCGCTGCCGCCGCCGCTCACAACGCTGGAACCCGACACTGCGGTGAAGGTGTTGCCACCGGTTGAATCACCCAGGTGAACGCTGCCACTGACCGCCCCCGCATTGAGGAACGTGTTACCGCCAGAAGCACCCAGGCCGACGCGTCCGTCGATGGTGCCTGTGTTGGTCACATTGGCGGCTGCACCACCATAGGTCACTACCGTGGTCGCGTCGGAAACGCTGCCTGCACCGATCAGCGACGTGCTGATCAGGCCGGCGTTGTTGATGGTGGTGGTGCCGTTGACATTCTGTGCCACCAGCGCCTGTCCACCGAAGCCCAGCAGCGTTGCGATGTTGACGACACCCTTGATCTGTCCGCTGGCGTTGTTGTTGACGACGATCGCGCTGTTGTTGGCAGAACCATTGCCGATGACCAGGCCGGGCGAGGCGAGGATGATCGAGCTCGGATCGATCGTGCCATTGTTGTTGACCGTCACGTTGTCGCCGGTCAGCGTTGCTGCGTTGCCGCCGCCTACGATCGGCGGCGTACGCAGCAATGCACCCGCGTCGATGTTCAGCGTGAGGCCGTTGGTCGCGTTGGAGTAGTTGTTGATGCTGGTGGTGCTGTCGCAGTTTACGGTTGTGGTGCCGGTGCACGCTGCGAATGCCGATCCGCTGGCCAGTGTGGCGGCCAAAGCCGCCGCCAGCTGGTGCGCCCGCAATCGCGGCACCCGCCCTGCGCTGACCGCGCTTCCGCCGGGGTTCTGGGCGACCTCCGAAGCAACCTGCATTACCCCAAGGGCACGATTGAAAACCAGACGGTAAATGCGGTTCATCGGTAAATCTCCATGAAAAGACCGGATGGCACAGCTGGCAGGTTTTTTGGAGACAATGCGGCCCACCCCGGCTCCCCGAACGGGAACAAGGCCTGAAGGCATTAACTCCTGAAAATCTTCACATCTTCACGCGATCGCACCCGGGGACAGGTGCGCCAGCGCGTCCGTCAAGCCGAAAACTCCCCGATTTCGCCCGACGAATGGCGGCACTGTGCGACCGACGGTGCCAGCGGCATGTGAATCACGCGCGCTATTTTTATGACGTGCGTCAAATAACAGGGGCGGACAAAATGGTTTTGCCGAAAATGCATATTGCTGCATGTGGCGGAGAATCCATTCCCCGCCATGAGTAAATAAATTCAGCTGCTGGAGAGTTTCATCAGCACCAGGCCGGAAACGATCAACACCGCCGCACCGATCCGCATCGGGCTGACCTGCTCGCCCAGGAACACAATGCCAACCACGAACGCCCCGACCGCGCCGATGCCGGTCCAGATCGTATAGGCGGTTCCCAGCGGCAGGCTGCGCATGGCCACCGCCAGCAACCAGAAGCTGGCGATCATGCCGATGATGGTGACCACGGTGGGGGTGAGCCGGGTGAAGCCTTCGGACTGCTTCATGGACACGGCCCAGACGATTTCCAGCAGGCCGGCAAACAACAGATAGATCCAGGCCATGACGGCCCTCCTCTTGGTAGGGCCAGGCCGTCCTGGTCTTTGATTCCCGATGTGGGGGAGGTCGTTCCTCCTGGCCGGCATTCTAGCAACGGCGGCAGCCCCAGGCCGCCGCCGCCGGGAGCGGGTTACAGCCGATTCAGTGCATGAAGCTGGCGTCGATGGGCCTGCCTGCGCTAGAATGCGCGTCTGCCATCGGCCAGCCCGATGTGCAGTCCGGCTGTGGTCTCCGGCGCGCCGCGCGCTGTTTCCCCTGATCCGTGAACTGGCCGCCCATCGGGCGGCCAACGTCTCTATGGTGGCCCCGTCGGCCCCTCGCGACGCTAGGTCGAAAACCCCGCCAGGGCCGGAAGGCAGCAACGGTATCGATCGACGCGGGCGCCGAGGTCAGCCGGCGGGGCCACCGCCTTTTCCGCACTGGGGTCAGTTCCCTTTGCATGGCAAAGGGATCTGACCCCGGCTTCGCATTCTTGGCCCGGCATGGCGCCGCGCTACCCTGCCTCGGGCGTGCCCTGGTGGAACACCATGCGCCATCTGTCCCCGTGCCGGCGCCACAGCGAACTGCGCAGCACCCAGTGCTGCAGCTGCCCATCAAGGTGATGGCGGCTGCGGTAGCGCACCTGGGCCAGGTCCTGCGACAGCAGCCAGACGGCGTACTGCTCCGATTCGATCTGCACCTGGGCACGCTCCAGCGGAATCTCCACCAGCGCGGCCGCACGGTCGTAGCACTGGCCGGAGCTGCCGATCTCGCTGAAATCCTCATCCAGCAATGCGGCCAGTTGCTCGCGGTCGGCACGCACCTGCGGCGCATGCAGTGCACGCTCCAGCGCCTCCAGCCCGGCAGCCAACGCCGCACCTGCGGGCTGGCCGGTACCGCTCACGGCGGGTCCTGCGCCAGCACGTGCGGGGCGGTCGGGCTCGCCAGCGGCACGCACTGCCCCGGCTGCGCCACGCGGTGCCCACGCGCAGCCAGCGCCAGACCATCGGCCGCGCTGGCGTAGTGGTACAGCATCATCCGCGCCTGCAGTTCGGCGCTGTACTCACGCTCCAGATCGTCCACGCCGGTATGGGAGGGATTGCCGTGCAGGCCGCAATCGTGAGCGATCAGTTCGTTGTCACTGGCAAAGCGTGCCAGCATCTCCGGAATCGGCCGGGTATCGCCGCTCCAGGTCAGCGCGCCCTGCAGGCGCAGGCCATAGGCCGTCTCCGGCCAGTGGTGGCGCACCGGAAACACTTCCAGGCGCACGCCCTCGTGCCAGAACGCCTCGCCCACCACGATCAGCTGGAAGGCATCCCAGAAGTTCGCACCGCCCTCGGCCAGCACGTTCGGGTAATCCCCGATGCGCTTGTGCAGCAGCGGCACCACCGTGGCGGGCACGTACAGGCGCACCTTGCCGCGCCGGTGCGCATTGAAGAAGGTATCCACGAACAGGCGCTCGAAGCCGGCCACGTGGTCCAGGTGCACATGGGTGACGAACAGCGCCTGCGGCATCTGCCCGTAGTGCGCCTTGAACGCGGTCAGGCCTTCGCCACCACAATCGATGGTCAGCCATGGGCGCCCCTCCCGTTCAATCACCGACATCGGCGACCCCAGCTCGACCGCCGACGCATTGCCGACGCCGAGGAAACGCAGCGACCAGTCCATCAGGTGCCCCGGTTCCAGGCCATGTCATAGGCACGGCGCAGCCGCGCGTAGTCCTTCTGCACGTCTTCCACGCTGCGCTCGCCGCGCAGCTTGATCAGCGAGCGCAGCAGGCGCTTGAGGTTGCGCTCGCGCCAGGCGGTCGCCGGGATGCGGATCACGCCGCGGTCGAAATCGATCAGCCAGCCATGGCCGCTGCCATCGAACAGGATGTTGTGCGCGTTGAGATCGGCATGGTCCAGGCCGGCACGATGGAAACGGGCAATCAGGCGCCCGGTCTCCTCCCAGGGTGCCCCCCGGCCGGCCACCAGTGCGCGGTCGGCCAGCGAGCGCACGCCCTCGATCCGCTCCATCAGGATCGCCGCCCGGTAGCGCAGGCCCTCGCGCATGTAGAACGCGGCGATCGGCCGTGGCACCGGCAGCTTTTTCTCGCGCAGGGCGCGCATCAGCCGGAATTCGGCGAAGCTGCGGGTCCGGTCCGAGCCGCGCCAGAGGTACTGGTCATGGCTGATACGGGCCGCCATGCCGCCGCGCAGGTAGTGGCGCAGCACGCTGGCACCGAACGGCGCATCGACGAACCAGGCGCTGCCGCGGCCGCCCTCGCCCACCGGCCGGGCCCTGCTGCCCCAGTGCTGGGGCGAGAACAGGCCGATCTCGGCTTGCCGCAGCCGCTCGCGGTCGAACAGAATGGCCCCGATGCCGCGACCCTCGCGGCATGGCGTCAGCGCTTCATTGGCGTCGAATGCGACCATTTCATTGAGTCTAACAACACATGGCATCAGCGTCCTCCTCCTTGTGCCTCCTGCGCCTGTCCGCACTTGGCGATGTCACCCACGTGGTGCCCCTGGTGCGTACCCTGCAGGCCGCGCGCCCGGACACGCCGATCCACTGGATCATCGACAAGGTCGGCCACAAGCTGCTCGACGGCCTGCCCGGCGTCACCTTCCATGCCTACGACAAGAAGAGCGGCATGGCCGGGGTCAAGGAACTGCGCAGGCAGCTGCCGCCGGGGCGCTTCGAAGCGCTGCTGCAGATGCAGGTCGCGTTCCGCGCCAACCTGCTGTCGGCCTTCATTCCGGCCGAGCGCCGCATCGGCTACGACCGCAGCCGCTCGAAGGACCTGCATGGGCTTTTCATCAACGAACGCATTCCCGACCGTCCCGGCATCCATGTGCTCGATGCCATCGGCAGCTTCTGCGAACCGCTGGGCCTGCGCCAGACCGAGGTCAGCTGGGACCTGGCCGTGCCGCAGTCCGCATATGAGTGGGCCGCCGCGCAGTGGCGCGACGATGGTCGCCCGGTGCTGATGATCTCGCCCTGCTCCAGCCACGTGCGCCGCAACTGGTACGCCGACCGCTACGCCGCCGTGGCCAACCACGCGGTCACGCGCGGCTGGCAGGTGGTGCTGTGCGGCGGCCGCAGCGAACTTGAGCGCAGCATGGCCGACGCCATCCAGGCACAGCTGCACACGCCGGCGCTGGACCTGGTAGGCAAGGACACGCTGAAGCAGCTGCCCGCCCTGCTGGCCCGCGCCAACCTGGTGATGACGCCCGATTCCGGCCCGATGCACATCGCCAACGCGATGGGCGCCAAGGTGCTGGGCCTGCATGCGGCCAGCAATCCGAACCGCAGCGGCCCGTACTCGGATCGTCGCTATTGCGTGGACCGCTACGACGATGCGGCACGCAAGTACCTCGCCAAGCAGGCCACCGATCTGAAGTGGGGCACCAAGATCGAGTTCGACGATGTGATGGAACTGATCACCGTGGAAGACGGTATCGCTGCCTTCGAACGCTACGTCGCCGACCACCTGGGGTGAGCGGCAGGCCGCCCGGGATTACACGCGCTGCGCGTAATCCTGATAGGACTTCTCCTCCACGTACGCCGAGCCCAGCGCCAGGTTGATCGCCTTCTTGATGCGCGCGCGTTCGTCATTGCGCAGGTACACGCTGCGCGCCAGGTCGATGAAGCCCTGGTCGAACGCCTGCGCCTTCTCCTTCAGCCGGATGTCGTCCTCGATTTCCCACAGCTGCTCGTTGACCACCTTCAGCTCGGCACGCAGCCTGGCGATGTCCTTCACGGCCGCCGGGTGTGCCATCCAGGTCTGCTCCAGCGCCGACAGCTCCCTGCGCACGTTGGCCAGCTTGCCCTCGTCGCTGATGCGCTCGGACTTGATCTGCAGGATCGAAATCTTGTCCAGCAGCTCGCCGAAAGAAACGGGAACGAGGATTTCAGCGGTCATGGGGAAAAGCTCCAGCAGGTGATGCGTACATGGTAACCCGCAGCGTCCGCACGGATATCCCCGGTAGATCCACGCCATGCGTGGATGAGCCTGCCAGCAGGAACAGCGTCCACGCACCGCGCGGATCTCAGTGATGCATCTGGAGGACCAAGCCCCTCTGTTGAGGGGCTGCCCCGACAGGGGCGGGGAGAGGCCGGCAAAGGGAGGGGCCCACGCGTTGCGCAGCAACGTGTGGGGCGACGCGCAGAGCGCGTCGCGTCCCGCGCCAGATCAGTACAGGGTCACTACGGCGTGATTCCCGCCGCGCATCCACGCACCGCGCGGATCTCAGTGATGCATCTGGAGGACCAAGCCCCTCTGTTGAGGGGCTGCCCCGACAGGGGCGGGGAGAGGCCGGCAAAGGGAGGGGCCCACGCGTTGCGCAGCAACGTGTGGGGCGACGCGC